>DASQZD010000001.1:0-1937 GCA_035638855.1 Nodularia sp. (in: cyanobacteria)
ATTGCCAAATTCATCAATGCTGCATCGCGTCAGGAAATTGTTTACACCCGCAACGCAAGTGAGGCTATTAACCTAGTAGCCTACAGTTGGGGAATGAATAATTTGCAGCCGGGAGATGAAATTATTCTGTCGGTGATGGAACACCACAGTAATATTGTACCTTGGCAATTGATTGCACAAAAAACGGGTGCAGTACTTAAATTTGTGGAATTAACACCAGAAGAAACTTTTGATTTGGAACAGTTTAAAAAACTGATTTCTGAAAAAACAAAGTTAGTGTCAGTGGTGCATATTTCTAATACTTTGGGTTGTATTAACCCAGTAGAAGAAATTGGTGCGATCGCTCACAGTTACGGTGCTAAATTCTTAGTTGACGCTTGCCAAAGTGTTCCTCACTATCCTGTCGATGTGCAGCAGATAGATTGTGACTGGTTGGTAGCTTCCGGCCATAAAATGTGTGCGCCAACTGGGATAGGATTTCTGTATGGCAAGTTGGAATTGTTAGAATCAATGCCGCCATTTTTTGGTGGTGGTGAGATGATTGCAGAGGTGTATTTAGACCATTCAACTTATGCAGAATTACCCCATAAATTTGAAGCTGGTACACCTGCAATTGGGGAAGCGATCGCACTTGGTGCTGCGATAGATTATCTTAACAGTATCGGCATGGATAAAATCCACGCCTACGAAGCAGAATTAATAGCTTATTTGTTCAAACAATTAGAGCAAATTCCCCAAATTAGAATTTACGGCCCCAAACCAAATGCGAAAGGTGAAGGTAGAGCCGCTCTTGCGTCGTTCACAGCCGGAGAAGTCCACGCTAACGACTTATCTACATTATTAGATCAAGAAGGCGTTGCCATCCGTTCTGGACACCACTGTACTCAACCATTACACCGTCACTTAGGACTTGCTGCAACCGCACGAGCGAGTCTATCTTTCTACAACACCCGCGAGGAAATTGATATTTTCATCAAAGCACTGAAAGAAACTCTGGACTTTTTTGCAGGTTTCCTTGCTTAAAGTTACAAAATATTCAGACAGTAATTGTGCCAAATATCAGCAACATATCTTGCTAATAGTTGGCACAATTTAATTATCTGGATTATTTACAGGAGCAACAAAAGTGTCATATAGTGACTTTACTTTAGATAGAGTTAGAAAAACCTTTGGTTTAACTATTTCTGATAAAGTTGATATATTTGCATCTGTACAAGAAGTAGAGTGTCCACCATTGCTTGCAGAAGTATTGCGGGAAAATGTACCTTTAGCTCTTGCTAGTAATACTGAAAAATCCCGTTCAGAGATGATTATTGCGCCTATTTTAATTGCTGTAAGGAAATATTTAAATAATCAAATAAGTTTATTTTCTGGTATTGATTTTACAGTTGATTCAGCACAAGGTTTAAATGGAAATTGCGATTTTATTATTAGCCGTTCACCAGAGTTACTAATTCTGAATGCACCAGTTGTCACAATTGTAGAAGCTAAGAAAGAAAATATCAATGCAGGATTAGGTCAGTGTGTAGCAGAGATGTTAGCAGCTAAATTGTTTAATGAACGTGAGGGTAATAACATTCAGGCAATTTATGGAACTGTCACCACTGGAACTAACTGGAAGTTTTTAAAACTTATTGGGCAAGTGATTGAAATTGACTTGAGTGAGTATTATATTAATGACATAGGTAAAATTATCGGGATTTTATCTAATATCCTGACAGAAGAAGTATTTTAACTAATTCTGGAGATTTAACAAGTTTTGTGGTAGCGTCTAAATCCCGTTAGAAATCTTAATTACGAATTACGAATTACGAATTATTTTAATATGCTTGTCAAGTCAACCTCTGCTGAACAAAGAACAGTGCTGCATAACATTAGCTGGGAAACCTTTGAAGCCTTGCTGAGAGATACAGGTGAAGATAGAGGTTCTCGGTTTG
>DASQZD010000002.1:0-15438 GCA_035638855.1 Nodularia sp. (in: cyanobacteria)
TTTAGAAATTTTAAATTTTCTACTCCTGAATACCAGCTATCTCCTGTTACACAACTGGAACCATAATCTTGCCACCCTTTATTGGAAGCATAAGCTTGCAGCTGCGGCAAAGTTATGGGTAAAGTCACAAAAAAGCCGCCATGTGGCGGCTTTTGAGTTAATGGGCAGTACCAGACTCGAACTGATGACATCCTGCTTGTAAGGCAGTAGTGTTAAAAGATAAAAGCTTTGCGGCAAAGGAGCTTTGGTGTATAGCAAAAAAAGTTGAGCTAATTTTGTGCTAATTGAGATCATGAAAAATTATTCAGGAAGCCGACTTTTGCGGCAGGTCAAAGAGGAGTGTAAACAGGCGATCGCCTTTGAACTTTTAATGGTTGTGCCGATACTCAATTTTTTGGGTAGGAATAGGGTTATTTTGCAGATTTGGGAGTGTCCCTAAGATAAGGGCGATCGCAAAAATTATAACCATTGGATGGTGCTTTACTAAATTTAACCACCAATGCCAGTCATTGAACTTAGGTAGGCATAGGAATGAGGGGAGCTTAAAGTTAAACCAAGTGCGGAGAATTTTATTTCCAGGAAGCCATTCATCTTCAAGATTTACAAAAACTACTTTAATTCGAGAATCCTGCTCAATCATTGATGCTGTCTTTAGCGCCGATGGTTGCTCCCGCGCATCGGGTGACAAGAATCCCATTACTATTAATTTATGCCTATTGTTTAGTCCGTATAAGTTTAGCTGTCCAACCGCTTGGTAGATGGTATTGCGGTCAAGATATTTTTTCACTTCGACAATTGCACCACCTTGCCAATTGGTGACAATATCCGCCCTCCCCCCATTCGCCCCAACTTCCAGTTTTACGCTGTAGCCAAATTGTTTAAGTCGTTCCCCTAAATAATACTGCAAATGTTTTTCTTGCCAGCGATCTGGAAAGTTGGCAAGCTCACAAAATTTAGATGGCAGCATAATTAATCAGGAATTTTATCAAATCTGTAAGACTGGAAACGAGTATCGATTAGCCCGGATTGTACAATACCGTCACCCCTACCCAAAAGTGAAGTGACAACCTCACCGCGACGGTGCAATACGAGTCTTCCGTCCAATGCTTCTGTGCATCTAAAAGCAATTCGACCGGGGAGGTTGCCGCGCAAGTCAACGGGTAATCCTTGGGGGTCTTCTTTGTTACGCTTTGAACCACGTTGTAAGCCAATTAATAGGTGAAGCCCTAACCCTCTTCCCCGCCTCCCTACTTCGCAAGTTTGCCCATCGTAAGTTTTGCGTTCTTTGTCATCTAAGGGAACCGTCCCTTTGTACTCATCAATCATCGCTACCCAAGGTTGTTGCTCAAGTAGTTGGGATTTAGACATGGAATTACGGCGATCGCACTCTTGGTAATATTCTTGAATAATTTCATGGGTTCGCCCCATGTCACTCATTCTGATGTTTGGGAATCTGGCGGGGAAATCTTCATAGTCACTGATTTTACCCCCACAAATGTCTACCCGTGCCTCTTGCATCAGCAAACAGTAAGCAGCAGAGCGAAGAAAGTTAGATTTCCCCGATCCGGTTGTCCCAACTATTAGTAGCTGCGGCGTGTCTTCATTCGCTAAATCGATTACAACCTCACCTTCAAGCGACTGCCCAAGAACAATTAACCGCCCCCCCTCAATCCAATCCCGTTTGGGGAAATCATAAAATTTACGCTCCTCTGATTTTAAGGAAACTTCCACTGCAACTAATTCTGGCCCGTGGACATACATCGGCAACTTATTCTTTTCACCAAGGGCTAACTTAGTTGCCGATTCCCACTTGGTTAAAGATGCAAAATCTTCAGTTCTCACTTTAAAAACGAGACGTTTGTAACTTGGCGCTACATCTGTTTGAATACACTGGGTTTTGATTCCAGCGATTGCAGCAGCACGAAGAATTTCACTTGCTATATCGCTTTTGATTTCAGGTGGAGCAACAACGGCAACCGCTTGCCCAACTGCTTGTTGTTGGTACTGCACCACCTCTACTTGTCTTTGTTGCAGCGCAATTGCTTGAGCCGCCTTCATTTGTTCCATCTGCATCTCAGCTTCAGATGTTGCCAAAATTGCTTCTCCAATAGTCGAGCCATTTTCGATCATTCCTAATGCCATTCTGATGATTGGGCCTCTCTGTCCAGTAACTCCCAAGACATCACTGAGTAATGGTGCTGTTTGCCCTAATCTCTTAAGTTGACGCTCTATATTTGAATCTGCTTCTTCATTAGTGCGCTTTCTCTCAGCAGCAGACTCTAGATATTGTAGTTGCTCCTCTGCCTGAGTATCTTTGAGAACACGTAACACATCTTCCTTGCGCTCAATATCTTCGTATTCCTTCTCCATCTTCCGAAACTCAGCAGCAGCACAACCGATAAGTGCGATCGCAGTGATGTTCCGAGGCACAAATAGCCAAGGATTTTGTTTACTTGCGCTCATTGTTAATATCAACGCGACAGCACTCGTACCCCCAACCGTTAACCAGCGAAGAAACATTTTGCCCATCCAAAAGCTAAACCGATTGATGCAACTTGCAGCACCATTAAATTACTTTGTTGCCCGTAGGTGTAAAGGACTGTGGCAGCTATGCCGATGATTACTTGTGACCAAGGTAAAAGAGATAGTAGTTGTGCGATCGCAGTACAAAGTACGAATCCACACATCCATTGCAAAAGTTTACAAACTTGTGACATTAGTTAAGTTTCCTTTTGACGGTTTTCTTTTTGGGGTCTAAAGATTGAACTAATGCAGTTAACGCACCAGCAGTAAATAATCCACTACCAAGCACGATTAACTTTTTCGCGTCGAACTTTTGTACGCCGAAATAACCAATACAGAAACAAATAACTAAAAATGCTGTAACTTTAAGTTTCATGAAGCTTTAATCCTTTGTGTTAGCCCAACCATCGCACCTGAATACCGCGCTTCTCTGAGTTGGCGGAATTTGTCAACTAGAGAACTTCCTTGGATTTCGTAGTCGGTCGGCTCTTTTTTTGTTGACTCAGTAGTTAGCTTTTCTTGCTTCTTAGCAATAGATTCAGAATACTGAGAAGCAATGCGATTCAAGCTAATATTTAAATCATCCTGTACCCCAGCAACAGCAGAGCGAGAACCACCTACAATTTGCCTAAACTTCGACTCTAAATTAGCTAGACTTGTTTTTAAGTCTTTCTCAATTTGAGCAGTAGCAACCCTAGATTCAGCAATATTTTCGCTAACTGTTGCTTGGGTTTCTCGCACTTTTTGTAAAGCTTTAAGATATCTTGTGATCGCGGTTGATTGCTCTGCCCAATGTTTTACTTGTAGTTCAGCACCTTTAGCTTTCTCAACAGAAAATTCCACATCTTCTGCCGTCAGGTCGCCAAATACTTTAAAATCCACAGGAAGCATATCAGCAATGCGTTGGGCATTTTCCCAGACTGCTGATTCTAGTCCGAAATGCGAATCAGGGAAGACTAAGGCATTACTAATATTACCGTTTAGATCGGAAAGAGCTAATCCGTTATCTTTTTGGGATTGTGCCGGAGTTGTTTTTGCTGGCATAACCTGTCTTAGTAAAGAAATAAATTTATTGATTTTGCATTACCATCGCTGTCAAAATCAGTTGTCCAATTCAATACTTTCCCTTCCTTTTCCATACTTTCTTCGATATCTTTGATGTTGTTTGGCATCTCTTGAGCTTGAATGACAACAGATTCTTCATGCTTTAAGGCTTTGATTTGTTCCTCTGGAGTTCTCATCTCACGTCAATTAATGATTTACAGGGTTTATATTCGACAAACTTATCGTCTTCAAACTGCTGCCATTCCCCATCCAAGGGGCGGAAGTAACGAGCATTATTTTCTAGCTTGACCTCAAGACTAATTTCAGGGAACCTAAATAGGTTTTCTGCCTCAAATACCCTGATTACATCCACATCTCTATCTATTTGTACACCTAGACTAAGCTTTACTCCCGCTTTTCTGTATTGCTGGTAGTAGTAAGTGAATTGCTCTTTCTCTAAGAAATTCACATTGATGACTGGGGTATTATTCTCAAAGAGCATTGCAAAAATCCCTAAATTAGGATGATGAATTTTGGCAATTCCCAAGTTATTTTCATAGCTCCAGTAGGCTCTATGAATTTGAGCGGTTTTCAAGTATTTTCTCCATTTTTGTAATTAATAACCGAGCGATCGCCTGCCTAAACAGCGACCAAACATGATTTTGCTGTAACCTTAGTTGGGCGTGAGCTATGTCCTCGCTTGAGGGAATAATGCTGCCGTATTTTTCTAAGTTGTTAATTGCTTGTCGGAAACTTACAACTTCTTCACTCGTTGGGATATCAGGTGCGATCGCAGTTTTTAACCTACTCATCGCTCCCTTGACTGTGGCAGATTCCTCTTTGAGTTTTGATAGCTCCTCCTGCATCAAGTCAATTACAGCAAGGTTAGATTGTTCAACCAATTGCTGGAAGTCTGTTAATTGTTGTTCCAGTTGGCGTTGTACCTCATGGCTGACTACTTGGGTAATGCCTGCGATCGCTTTTGATTGCTGAACTGTGGCAAGAATGTCTTGGACAACAAGATCGGTGGCCCGGTCTTGTTGTCCCAACGCATTGGGACTACCGCCGACGGTGGGTGAAGCCGAATCTTGATAAACTTTCGACTCAACCCAGTCTTGGGGTGCATTGAAACTGTCCATTTTCTAATTCCTTCCACTCCAATTGCACACCTACACCAGCAGCAAAAGTATTCACCATTTCCTTAAGCGATTCATAAGCAAAATGTTCGCAGCTATCTAGCAACTGCGGTAGTTCCACCTCAATAAACCGCTTTTGTATATCAGATTGCTGCCGTTTTCTCTTGGCGAGCATTTCTTGTTGGGCTTCAGTTCGTCCTTGAAGTTTTGCTTTTTCTATTGCCTCTAATCTACCAAGTTCTACAGCTTTTGCAGTTTGTCGATGCATCTTCGACTCTTGCAAAATTAAGTCCTTGTTTCTGATTAAACCCTGAATAATCGACGCTCTCAAATCGGCATCAAAAGCAATATCTAGCTCCTCAATTGCGATCGCAGTTGATGGTTCTATCGGTGCTGTAGTTTCAGATTTCTTACTGCGAGTCAGAGTTTTAATCTGGGGTTCTATCTCAGCAGATTCTGGTTGAACCGCGAGTGTTCCGTTTCGTGACATATTTTTTATGCTGCGTATTTCCTACATTTACTGGCCCTGCGTTTCCATTCACCCAGTTCGGAAACTGAATAATGTTTTTTCTTAGAGAAAGTCCCTTCCCCCCACTTGTAAAGAGTGAAAACTGAAATTCGATAACCGTGGGCAGCAAGATACCTGGGCAACTCTTCACCCTTGCACCCCTGCATCTCCCATTGATGCTGCATCTTGCCACTGGAAAAGGTGTCAATCGTCATTCCAAGCCGCGTCGCTTCACCCATCATCCATAGCAGCTGTTTCATGCTGGGAAATTCCGTTGTCCAATGGTCTTGTCTCCAGCAAGCCATATATACAAGGAGTGCTGCCTTACCGGATTCTACTCCCTTGGAATTTTTGGGAATGCCGATATGCTGTTTCCAATTGCTCCAAGTCTCTCGTGAGAGCGATCGCCCCATAATCTCGTCACAGCATTTCTTCACTTGCAGCAGAGGAATAAGTTCTACGAATTCCGGTTTAGTAATCGGTTCATCGTTGCAAGCTTTATCTAGTGCCTCTTCAATTTTGTAAATGTTCGCCTGCCAATACTCCCGTAAGCTGCGATAGGTAACTAGGCGTGTGGGGAAATGCTTTCTAAGATGGCCCAAGCACAATAACATTTGGGCCTGCTCTGGCGTGTAAATGCGATCGCGTCTTCTCTTGCCCTTCGCATAACAGGCCCCCGCTAACGCTTCCCAATCGATCCACGCCCAATCACTAATTGGCTTTCCTCTGATAATCTCGCACAACTTCTTCAGTTGAGCGCGACGGCGAATTTCCTTGTCGATTTCCATGATTCAAAATTATGGCTAAGTAAGTTCCCAAAATTGCAATCAAAATCATCACGGCACAACACTCACCAAGTCCCGATCCTTGCCGCTCAATCAAAATTCTCGATTCACTCGTTCCGTCAGGTAATGTTCTGCTGTATCGCTCCTCCTTGTACATGAGTTATCCTTGATACCTATAGTTCAATGGGATGCTGTTTACTTAATGGCAGAAATGCGCGGCTATTCCCCAGGATTTACAAGCCTTTCAAAATCGCGTTCCCTTCCTGACACTCCCAAAACCGAGAGTGAATCCTTCCAACTGAGCCTTCTACTTTTCCCCTGCCCTTCCCCTATCATTTACCTGCTGTATAACTGAGGTCTGATTTATAGAAACTTTGTAAAGAAAATGTAGTTAGTAAGTGGAGAAAAAGTGAGGCAATGGTTTTGCAGACTGGTTGATTGATGCTTGTATTACATCAAAGTAGTGTAGTCCAAGATTTTTTGAATTTTAGTCAGCATCTAAAATCAGGTCTACCGCCACTCTATGTATGCCTTTATTTGGATTCCTTAGAGCAGAGATTTTTGATTCAATGTCGATTCCGTGGGCGGAAAACATAGCAGATAATTCTGAGCTATTAAGTTTCTTGAAATCATCTTTACTGTTACATCCATGCTTTAGCCCCAAGAAAGTCTGAAGCTCTACGACGCGACGGAATTGTTGCCATGAAAGCTCTCTGATGCCAAATAAGTCTAGAGTTTTGAGGTATTCATTGATTGTGTCCCTAGACTGGATATCTAAGAGAAAGCGACATTCTCGGACACTTATTTTTTCTGGTGCTAATGTCGAACTGTTGAACATATATACATACTAAAAAACCCGCACACGGCGGGCAATTGAGCGAATCAATGATTTTGAAATTGCTCAATAATTAATCAAAAAAAATGGGCTGTGGCGGTTCGTGTCCAGTTTGCCGAATGAAATCGAGCAGCTGCGATATTCGGCACGTTGTAGCAGATGGTTTTGTTCTATTTTCAGTCGCTAAAGTCTGCTTGCGGTATGCGTTTTCGCTGATGCAATGCTCGTAAGCTGCCACTATTGGCTTTAATTTATGCTTCAAAGCATACTCTTGAGGTGTCATAATTTGGTAGCTCCAAGCTGTTTTGGGGTTACTGTCTTCGGGCAGGGAGCGATCGCAGTTCCGTCAAGTTGTGCGATCGCTTTTAACTTTTGTAAGCATTGTACAATAAAGTTCCCCTAGTGACTACCACTAGGTAGCTTTATGGTAGACTAAATTTTAAATTGACCTACCAAGTAGCTACCACTAAGGCGAAAATTATGGAACAACCAGCCGTATATGAAGTGGATACCATGCCAGAAACGAACGCCCCCAAGATGGCCAAAATAACTTTTGCTGTGCCAGAGGAGCTTCTTCAACAAATACTTGATTTAGCGAACGCGGAAGGATGGAAACCAGCAGAGCTACACAGAGTTGTTTGGGTATTGGGCTTCAATGCGTATGCAGAAGGAAGTAACAAGCGACTGGTTAACCGGAGTTTGCGTAGTAAAGTCAGCAAACCCGTGAGTGAGTAGTCAAGCGATCGCAAGAAATACAAGCACCCAAAAGTACCCTGTGGGAGATTTCCCGCAGGGTCTTGGTTCAGGTGGATTGCATTGGATCTTCTCTACCAATGCCAAGCGATCGCAGTTGCAATTTCAAGTATCGCCTTTGTCCAAATTTATCCCCTTGCTTTGAGCGAGTCCGCCAGCAGTACCGATCGCCGTTCCCGCCAGCCCGAACCCTGCGGCCGCACGGGCATCAGACATATTGGGTGCAAAAACAATGGCAATGGCAATGAAGCCAGCGATCGCTCCCAGAACGAGCGGCGTGACTGCTTGAATATTTTCACTTCTCATAAAATTTGTCGGCGGGGATAGTAGTAAGAAATACATCGATAATTACCTGGTTTCTATGGTAACTGGACAAGTCACATGATGCAGCAGCATTGCCACTGAATACTTAAAACAAGCTATTTCCCTGCTTTTAAGTATTTTCTGTGGGAGTTGTCAAGTGTTACAATTTCGGTATTCGTACTGTGTGCATCCCGCGAGGCTCTATGAACACTTGTATGGCACAAAGGTTGCTAACCAATTCGCAGTTAGAAGATTTGAGCGAACAGCATCATTTAATTGGTGATGGTGAAATTCCTTTGCTTATCAGATTGCTGTGGGATTTAAGAAAATTTCAAGAAGATTTGTTGGAGCTTCCTATTCACCACTTGCAACTATTCTTCGTTCAAGTTTGTGATATTGATTTCAGTATTTCTCAAGAAATCTTAAAACTTTGTACAGAAAAAACCAACAACTAAATATGGGCGATCGCAACAAATGCAAGCACCCAAAAACAGCACTCTAACCCTGTGGTAAAATAACGCAAGCTCTCAGATTGTGTTTCTCGTTTGACAATTCCTTTCTAATTCTCTCTTCCAGCAGGGCAAGCCAATCAATTCGCTCCATCTGGGCTTCCCAATGTAGAAAGGGGATTTGTGGCACATTCCCTAGCACTAGCGCACTCAACGCGACCATCTTAACTGCACGACGTGGTGCAAGTTCTGCAAGTGCAAAGCTGTTGTTGGCGCTACCCTCAAGATCGACATCCCAAATGCCAAGAGGATCGCTAGTACCATTACGCCAGACGCGCCAGACCGCAAAGCGATGCGTGAGTATAGAATTGCGTTGATACTCCAGCGTTGGGATGCGGATAGGGGTTCCTTGGAAAGTCCCAACCAATTCTGTATGCAATTCTCGGAGATAATCAAGGGTGATGAGGTAATCACATTGCCCGTGGATTGAGGTGATGCGATAGGTTGCTCTTTCGCCTGGGGTGTCGCGTTCAATTCGCAAAACGGCGCAATCTGTCCCGTACCATCTTTTGATGATTTTCGGGTAAGTACGGCGTTTTTTCTTGGGTTTGAATAATTGCTTAATCCAGCGTTGGACTTTTGAAAACCAGTTGTCTGCCACATCACTCGCGCCCCTTTGTAAGGATTTGCCCCACGGACATTGCGATCGCATCTGTTGGTAATCCTAAAATTGCAGCAATCAGAGCGACACAGGGATAAAAGACTTGGGGATTTAATTCGCGGGAGGCGATCGCAAACTTAAACTCCCCTTTGGTTTCAATTTTGAAGGAGACATCTATCGACTGGCTCCCAATTAAAGCCGTCAAAAAAAGCGCAAATAGATAGGAATATCCTTTGCCGAGGCGAGAGTCATTTTTGGGGGGAGCGATCGCCATTTCTGTTGGCTTTGCGTGAGGTACTAGCTCAAAATTCCCCAGATAAAAACAAACGCCCCATCAGCGTAAGATGCGGCGTTAATTGATTTTGTACAGAATCGAGTGGCGATCGCTATCTTATGCCAGTGAATAGCGTGTAATCGTGGGAGAGCCTTGGCCCATAAAGGTGCAAGTAAAGGTCAAAATTGCTGTGCTGGTGAGCGACTTTTGCATATTCATCACTACGGTTGCGCCTTTTAAGCCATCGCCTACTGCAAAACCTGCGGGTGGTGCGTCCTCTTGCCAAACAAAAACTTCTCTGCCCGAAACAGCTTGAGAAGCCGCAAAAAATACTCGTCGGAAAGCTTCATCATCAGAAAGTAAATTCGCAGTCCAAGGAAGTTCCCATGATTGTCCAGTTACTGCGCCATCTTTGTAGCCGAGTGGGTCTTCAAAAACGAGTACGTCAGTTCTGTCGCTATTGATATTCGCGTTTAATTGAGTACCACCAAGTAGTCTCAATTTCGCCACATATTCAGCAGTGGAACTACCTGTTAATGCAGCGGCCGCAGGTTCGATTGTGAGGGTAGTAGCTCCTACTTTGGCATCTTTGGAAAGGTAAACAGTCAGCTTTGCTGTGCCGTTATCAAAAGTTAGTGGCGTGCCACCTGCAATAGGCCCATCTAAGGCAGTTACGGTTACGCTTGTTGCTGCTAAAGTAATGCCGCTAGCGGCGGTAACTTCTACATCTACTGGTTCGGTGCGATCGCCCAAGGGAAGCAAAGCCACAAATAGCTTTACCTTGTTGCCTGCGCCGACTTGGAAAGTCTTGCTCATCTGAATCTCCGATTAAATCGGAATCAGAGTTCCCTCACTTGCCAATCTTTGATAAAAATCTTACATTGTTCGACTGTTAGCAATTTATCAGAAGCTGGCATTGGGCTAACTCTTTCTATCAAGTAATCAGCAGGTAATTCACCACTCAATAGCCCGATTACTTCCACCAAGCTTTTATTCGTATCCCACTGCTTGAGGTGAATTTCCCATAAGTTTTGAAAAGTGCGATCGCCTCCAATATTCGCACTAACTTCTGGGTACGGCTGCTTAATTACCACCTCTAGTCCCGAAACTTTTGTGCCGTTTTCAGGATAATTCCAACCTTTATCTGGGTCGGGGAGACAGGCGATCGCTTTATCTGTGCTGCCATCTGGAAAACGATAATTGCCGAGTTTATTGGCTAGTATTGCTAGTACATCATTTCTTAGTGTTATAGCTTCTATCACGATAGTATCTAATAATAACTAACCCCAAGATGCCCAAATATGCTCATAGCTTATTAGTTTGGACAGTCGTTCTAGGTCAAGTTGATATTTCACAGATATTTATTGAGTTGCTGCTGCATAATTCCTACTGCGTCGCACTCTTCAAGCCCGACTTTAGTCCAAGGTCTAGCTGGTAATTCTGTGCCACTTTTAGTAGTTGCGCCATCATGGACGATCGCAGCATAATCAGCTTCCCAAGTATACTCTGCGGCATTAGCAGTACGGCTAATTACCAGTGAATCGTAGAGTTCTCCTGTATCGTAAATGTCCCTTGGAGACGATACCAAGTCGGAATTCTGGCGGAGAGTTTCACGGGGCCATTCCCAGATGTCGGAGGCAAGAGCATTTTGAAATGCCTCGCCTTGTGCCTCGACTGCCAGATCAAAAGCACGGTTGATAGCTGAGTTTAATTTGTTTAAGTCGATATTAATTTTACCCATTTTTATAAATTATGGAAGTCACAGGACAAATCCAAAAATTGCAATACGACGATACTTTTAATGGAGTTAAAATACTTGTAACCGAATATTATTTGGAGGACAAAGACGGCAAAAAGTATAAGCTTGATATTTATGACTGCAAGCCAGAATATTTAGGCAAAACTCTAATAGGTTGGGTCAGCGCTTTGGGGTACGGGCGGGATCTCGATCAGTTTTCAGGTTATATTCAAAAGCGATGCCTACGGCGGGCTGCGCCTACGTTATGTATTTGCTTATAAAATCTTCAATTTATATAAATTATCCACAATCTGACGTGTACAACTGCCAATACAGTACGCCAATTTTTCCTCATTTTCATCAATCTGTCCAGTCAATTGCAACTGCTGAGTCAATCGAAGATAACTGGTTGCCATGTGAACGGCTTCATGGGAGATGCACTCGCTCCCAAGTATTTCCTTGCAAAACAGCACATTCCCTATTTTGGGTGCTGTGATTCGCTTATCCCCTTCATACCTCTCTCTCCACAGAGGAATTGTGAGCGCCCCATATCCGCCGATTTTATCTTTATCCCAAGGCGATAACTTTGCCCCAGCATCCCACATTGTGGCTCTAGCTTCAAAGATATGAACGTGATAGTAGTGGCGAAAGTCTTTGATAAATGGGTTGTATTTTGCGGGGATAACTTTGATTTTGACGGCTGACATCAATTCCTCCTAAATATCCCTCGAATAGGTGTAATCGCATCAATCCCCATCGCCACCACATAAGGAGATTGCACCACGGGTAATAGCTTAAATCTCCCTGTCTCTGGCTTCCCAATTACCACCACAATTTCAATATCAGCTTCTGCTAAAAATTCAATCCCTTGGGGGTAAATTTGCGGATCGACTAAATACCCTTCTAGCAGCACGGCATGACCGTCAGCGCCAGCGAATTGTTGAATTTCGTTAGCATAGCGGTTGACTGTGCTGGTGTCGGTTGTAGGTTTTAAGACTACTTTGATTACGAGGGTCTGGTAGTTAAGAGAACGATTGCCGACGGCGTTGATGGTGTAAGTACCGTCAGCAACCTGAAATGTGAGTGTGGTATTTTCAAAGCCAGAAAAGGGCGAGGTCATCAACTAAAGCAGTCCTTGTTCATGCAGTCTATTTTGTAGCAAGTATCCTTCGAGTTGCCACAGTTGATTTTCAGCGTCCTCTTTAGCAACTCGTCGCCCAATCTCAATATCAAAATTTGCAGGATCTACACACGCACCGCGACCACAAATTGTAAAACCTGAAGGTAGCTTGAAACTGACTACCAATTCTTTCTCCCAAAATATGGCTTCTTGCGTTTCTGCGCTATCCAAAAGTGAAGAGATTTGCTCTGGTGTTACTCGGTTATTGCTCATAATTTAATATCGATTTTTGTTAATTTTGTTCGGGTATATCAACTGTCTGTCCTGCTAATGCATGGGTACAGTCACCAAGGAACTGAATTTTTCCATCAGTTACAAAACTGTGGCATACCATCACCTTGTCGTCTGTTCGCTCAACTTTAGCCAGGATGCTTGGGATAAAAGTTGGCTTGTCTAAATCTCCGTTGAAAGTCCAGCTTGCTCCAACCTCGTTTTTATGAGGGCGAATATAAGGAGCATGAGCCATGCCACAGCCAGGGCAATCAAAGAAGTAGCCGACTATTTGTCCGTCGCTTTCAATCGGAGGTAATTTACTCACTTGTTTACCCCGCAGAGTAAACAGTGAAGTTGCCCGATGCCACAGTGTAAACTCTTCCTAATCCATCAGTAAATTTGAGTGTGTAGCTCAATTCCACTTCTGAGTCAGGGAAACTTTCTGTGTCGCCAGGGTCGAGGCTAAAGCTACCCATCGCAGTTTCAATTTTGGTTTGGGTATCCACCGCCGGATCGCTTTGATGAACAGCAGATCCCGATTTTACGATTGGCGTGGCGAGTAAATCGTCTTTGCGCTTGGCGGTAAATTCGGCGTTGAGTCCCTCCAGCTTCTGTCCTTGAATCTTGAAGGATAAAGCGGTTAAGTCTCCTTTCACCAGCCTGGAGCCACTAAACGCGGGTGCTGACGATCCAGGTTGCAACAGAGTACTCAAATCAGCCCGATGCAATGTCCCTTTGGGAGGCGCTGCGGGGGAGACATTGAGGAAGAATTTGACTTGAGAATTGGTAGTAGATGCGATCGCTCCACTGGGAAAATTCAGCTTCCGCTTGAGTGTCCCAGCAAGGTTGGAAGTGAAATTAACTGGGGACAGCTTGACAGAGCGCTTTTTGCCCAATGCCCCCACACTGGCAGATAATACGGTGGTAACTGTGCCAGGTCTACCCAAGTTCTTGCGAATTTTGATTGTGGCGATGTCGGCGGTGGTAGCCGATGCGATCGCACCTATTGGAAAATTGACCATTAATTAAAATCCTTCTTGCTGTCATTTCTGAATGACTTTATAGCGGCAATACCTTCTCGTAGCTGTTTATCTAATCCAAATTTCTGAGCTTCTTCAAGAGTTGATTGATAAAGCTGTAAATTATTGCCAAAGCGAAGTACCGAACAACAGTTAAGGCACACAGAAAAATCGCCTTCCCTCGGCGTGATATCTTCTTCAGTAAGACCTGTTGCTGCATCTAGTTGATAATCACATTTCGGACACAATTGTTTTTGATGTCGGGTATGTTTTTTCTTTTGCTTCATTAATCAAGTGTGGCAATGAAAGTATTAGCAGGAATAGTTGGAATTGTACCTGCTGATATTACCTGAGTGGGGGATAGTGCATAACGCCCAAGGTAATTGCCGCCACTAGAAGCATCAAATAACTGAACATAGGTAGCAGTTCCTTGAGAACCTGTAGCTTCACCCCATGCTATTTCTGTGGCGTTGGTTTTAGAGCCAACTGTGGCGATCGGGAAATTATTGGTGTTGTTAGTTACGCTAGTCCTTGCGTATCCGTTGCCACTGGGTTCTGTGCCAGCTAGGGCATCTGTAGGGCTGCTGGTGGCGTAGGCGGCGTACAGCGCCGTAATCACGTTGAATGGCACATTGCCGAATAGCTGGTTAAGCAGAGCATTTTTCACGTAGTTGCTCAAACCCCCGACTGCAAACTGCACCGTTAGGGAACCAACTGGAATCCGCATGGCATCGCCCACAGTGATGTTGATGGGGCTGCTTAAGGGAAAATACACCAGCATATTGCCACTGGTGGGAGAGTCGAAAACTGCGATCGCTTGTACTAGTCCATGATTCGAGGTTGCCTCAGCAAACTGAATTTCTGTGGCGTTGGACTTAATTTGATTGGAAGTGACAGCAAAGTTTGTGGTGTTGTTGGTGACGGCGATCCGTTGATAACCACCTGAATTTGGTTCAGCACCAGGGCCAGTTTCGCCGGCAACGCCTACCATGTAGCCGAAATATAATATGTTGGGTGTGCCGTAGGGTACGCCACCGAATAGTTGATTGAGTAGCTGGGCTTCTGCAAAATCTGACAGCGATCCACTCATGATTTAGGAGTTCTTGGCATTAACATCAAGGGCTATGGTTCCCCTTTTTGGATTAATTTGCTCAAACTGTGACTCAAATTTAAAACCAAATGTTTCTACATTTTGCTTTACCATTTGGTAAAGCAACTCATGGTGCAAACTGTGACTCAAATTTAAAACCAAATATTTCTACCCCTCCAGGTTGGAAAGATAGAACAGCAATGCCTATTGCTAACTTATTAAAAATAGGTGCGGCTTTTTTATTATCAAATAACAAAGTATCGCCAGAGTAGGCAATTAAATCAGCAGTCTCTCTTGCTGATTCTAATAAATAATCTGATATATATCCAGACTGTTTGATTTCTATGACTCTCAGCATGACAGCAGCTTCAAGGCATACAGAAAGCGCAATTGTCATATTAACTCCTTAATAACATCCCCCCACCACCCATCGGATCTGGTGATGGCGGGAAACCCAATTGATAGCGCAGTTTCTCAATCAAGTCATCCCTTTGGGTAAACATCCCGGCACTTCTTGAACTCGTCTCCCACTCAAGCACATCGGCGCGTTTCAAAGCACTATTAACAGAACTTCGTTCACTAAAAATCGCCCTTTCAATCATTTGTAAATCAGCCATAATCTGTAAGACTTGATTAACCAGAAATTCAGATTTCTGCTCAATCTTGTCCAACCTTTGCCAGATATCATCCTCTTGAAAAAGCAAAGGTACTGGGCGGTTTTTCTGGTATTCAGTGGGGGTGAGGGTAGCATCAAAGCGGTAGAAGTCATTGGGGGCATCGGCGTATTGCGATCGCATTTGGTCAGTTCTCAAGTACGCTTCATTGAGGGCGGTGAGGATTTGATATCTTTGTTCTAGAGTAAAAGGCATATCAATAATTTGTAATTGTTAATTAATGGTTCCAATTTATGGTGAATATACAAGAGAT
>DASQZD010000003.1:0-23603 GCA_035638855.1 Nodularia sp. (in: cyanobacteria)
GTTTCCGTAAATCAATGAACCAGCTACTGGTTCACGGATACCGTCGATGTCTACTGGAGGTGCAGCTACGAAGGCGATGATGAAGCAGGTGGTAGCAGCTAATAGGGTTGGAATCATTAGAACTCCGAACCAACCGATGTATATGCGGTTGTCGGTGCTGGTGATCCATTCGCAGAAGCGATCCCATACGTTAGCGCTTTGACGCTGTTGTAAGGTAGTAGTCATATTTCTATGATTGCGATGTGTATTTTTAATGAATCAGACGCATCGTTTGCTTGTCTGTATTCATAAACTTAACATCTATTTACGTTTACTGTAAAGTATTAATTTTGTTATGAAACTTGCTATAAACATTACATTTACTTATATATAAATTGTAAGCAAAGGCTCAATAACTGCTCTTTCCTCTTTTTTGATCCTTAAAAATCAAAGTAAATATAAGGTAAGCTGCCTTCAGGAGCTAATAACCACACGGCGTAGAGGCAGAGCGGTACGAAGACAAGCTTAACAGGCCAGTTAAACTCTAACTTCAGCTTGCCATTAAAGGCATAAATTATACTCATAAATAGAGCTAAAATTACCAACAACGCAGTAAGTTGATATTGGTTCATATTCAGGGCTTCTACATAAACTTTTTGTACAAACTGTGCATCGGCCGAATGACCCCAGAGGTTCTGAATTACCCAAGAAGAATCCTGGAGGTTGGGGAGGCGGAACCAAATCCAAGAGGTAAAAACCATCAGTTGGGTTAAAAACCAAGCCACAACTATACCTAGAGGATTTTGCCAGAAATGTGCCAAATTTTCAAAGCGATCGCTCATCACATCTGTGAGTCGATGAAGCCCCAATGCTAAACCGTGGAATACGCCCCAAACAATAAAACCCCAGGCTGAACCGTGCCAGATACCAGCGATTAGCATCACAATAAATAAATTCCAGCAGGTGCGAGTCAAGCCTTGACGGGAACCACCCAAAGGAAAGTAGACGTAGTTTCGTAACCAATCGCCTAAAGTCATATGCCAGCGCCGCCAAAATTCAGCAATGCTGGTACTGAAATAAGGAAAGTTAAAATTTTCAGGTAAACCTAAACCAAAGAGTAAAGCACTCCCACGGGCGATGTCTACATAACCACTGAAATCCAAATACAACTGTAAGCCATAGGCAAAGGTAGCCAACCACAAATCAGCACTACCAGACCGTTGTAGATTGCCAAAACATAAATCAACGAAAATTCCCAAATTATCTGCCAAAATCCCTTTTTTGACTGCACCCTGAGAAATTAACCACATTGCGTCTATCACCCCCTCGGCAGAGGGAAAGTATGGTTTTTGCAATTGAGATGATAGGCTGTGATAACGAGTAATTGGCCCGGAAATCAGTTTGGCAAAGAATAATTTATACGTAGCAAATTTGAGAAAATGTTTAGTAGCTGGCGCACCGCGATAAACATCTACTAAATAAGCAATGCACTCAAAAGTAAAAAAAGAAATCCCCAAAGGTGCAATTAATTTAAAGGCAGAATCTGATGAATTGATTTGCCAATTAAAAACATATTCCAACAAATTGGGCAGATATTTAAATCCTAGTAACAATAAAACATTTAAACTTACACCCAGCCACAACAACTTTAGCCGCCGACGATTCCAATCATTTTGGGCAAACTGCCAGTCTTCGTTAGAAAGTTGCCAGTCAACAGCATATTGTCCATGTGTGGTATTTTGACCAATCTCCAGCCCCACACGAAAGTTAATGAAAGTCAGTACTAATAATAAAGGAATGTACTGAACATTTAAAGACCCATAAAAAACAAGACTAGCAATCAGCAACGTCCACATCCGCAACCTCTGGTTAGATACAGACCAGTAAATTCCCAGTACACTCAGCAAAAACACTCCATAGAGAATTGATATAAAGTTCATATTTTAGTCATTAGTTATTAGTCATTCGTCATGGGGTATGGGTTATTTACTCGATCTGTTCATCTCCCTATTTCTTACTTTGTCGGCCAAGCGATCATCGGATCATTAGCCAATCTTGTTGATACTTCGTATGCCCCAAAGCGGTTGAGGTGACTGGGGTCAGAAAAGTAATCATTGGTTTGTGGCCAAAGTTGACTTAAGTCTCTATAGATAAATTTGGGTTTGGTTGATAGGGATAACATATGTTGCTGAAATTCTTGCTCATATTTTGTGCGGGCTGGATCTAAATAATCGGAGGTCAGAGGCATATTAACAAATACTAAAGAAATATTTTTAGTCTGGGTAAACTCTAAAATTTCTTGAAAGGCAGCATCTTGTTCACCTGCTATCTGGAAATCTCGATAATCGTTGTCGTAATTGCCTGTAACTCTAGGGTGCTTTTGATAGTGTATTGTAGGATTGAAGCGGACGGATAGAGGTAAAAATCCATCAAAATCTACTGCCTGCTCGCTAGCATCTAGTTCGGAATTATTGGAATTTTGTGCCTGTGAATCCATAGTCTGAGTGTGTCTGACTAAAGGCAATGAAAGCAGTTGTTTCTGCAATAAAGCTTGAAGTTGAGCGCGATTTTGGTGGCTGAAAGAAACGCCAGATAAGACCTGATTTAACCACTCATTTACGGCTTGATAACTGTTGACTTTTTTTGGTTTTTGTGATACTTGCGGTTGACTAGCAGCATTGTCTATATTTTGGAGGTTTTCATCGCTATTGGTGGCTGTGAAGGCTTTCTGCAATACTTGTTTATAACCCTCAGATTCGGCGATCGCCTTAAAAGTCATATCTTCCCGATTGCTATTGAAAGCACGGGAACCATCTGCCCAAAGAATTAATTTTGGTAGTTCCGATGGCTCTAGCACCTGACGAATAATCAAGTTGACAATTTTTGCTGTCGCACCATTCATGCCAAAATTGAATACGTCAATATTGGGATATCCTTGATTTGCTAAAGTCTGAGAAAGTACTACCGGGTCAATTCCTCTCAAGGCGCGGGAGGAACCAATAATTAAGACATCTGCTGCTTTACCGTTTTTAGCAATGCGCTGTTTATACAATGCTAGTTGTTCGTTTAATTGCCGAGAATTGAAACTGGGTATTTGCGTTAGCGAAGCTCCCGCCTTATTGCTTCGCGCTGCTAATAAAATCGCTGTGGCGTTGGCTTTTTCTTTCAATGGAGCCGCTTTTAAAATCCTGTCTTGGACATCATCACCTTGGGTAAACCCAGAATCATTAAAGACATCTTTTTGACTCTGAGGAGATTGCTTCCCAGGGCTGCTAGTCAAAAATCCTGGTTTCTGATTCTCGTTGGCTTGAGAACTCAATGATGGCTCTTGGCGGGCCGATAATGAGGGTGAAACAGTAGTTACTTGTGCTGAACTTAGTGTAGAGCGAGTAATTATGTAACTCAAAATCCAATCAGTTTGCAGAGTCAGCAATAAACCCAACGTACCCCAAACGAGCGCTACCTTCAGCCCTTGACTATCAGGGTTTTGTAGTAATGACTGACCACTTTCTGTAAATATCTGCGTTCCTATGAGCCACTTTTTGGCTGTGGTAATAGCCGTTGTTGTCCAATCTCGTGCTACTTCGGTAACAAAATTTTGAACTTCTTCTGAGGTTAAATCATTACGTAAAACTGGTTCGTTATTTTCAATGGTTAACAGCTCATTCACATATTCCGCAGTTGCAGCAAATTCTGGGGTGGCTTCTGGAACGAAACGTTGGCGTGGTAATAAATCTACACCATCATGCCAAGATGGTTCCTTATTACCAGCACGGCGACCGTAGACACGCACCCCAGCAATACCTGGCATTTTTAACTGCTGCAAAAACTGGGTAACTTTATGGGCTACTTGTGAACGAGCTGGGCAAATGGGTGCATCACACATAATATGCAACAAGTCACCTTTGCGTAGCAGCAGTACACGAATACCACCTGTCTTTAAACGCCAATCGAGATCAAGATTGAGTAAGCGCTCTAGTAAAAAAGTAATTGCTGGTTGATCACCATCACTGGCCAACTCCAGGGGTAATGGGGCGAGGGCTGGATGTTCTGTAGCAGGTAAAGTTAACCAGTCAATCCAAGCTGGTTGCTGATCAGAAGTTTTTTTTCCGTAAACAGTGGCTGCTAAAATCCCTTGGGGTGCGATCGCTTCTAAATGGCGTGAAATTATCTCTAAACATGGGGCTTTATCTGGCGCTGGGGCAGTTTTTGAGGGATCAACAGCCGGCGTACAAAAGATATGTAGAGTTGATTCTTTGAGAGAAACTTGTACGGCAACCTTTAACTCTGACAATATCGAGCTTAACAGCCTTGTGATCGCCTGCACATCTCCCCACCTAGCCCACTCCTTGAGCATCATTTCTGGAGGTCGCAGATCCACTTTCAGCAGCCAATCAGATACTGCTTCACCACTGACTTGGGAAACAATCACTGCATCTTGGTAGCCTACCAGTTTCAAATCTCGTAACTGCTGGGCTACTGGTTCAGCTAATAACGATGAATCGGGGCTATAGCTGGACTGACAAAAGATCCACAGGCGATAAACTACCGCTTGATTGCGATCTTTTGGCTGGTACTCCTGGATTTTTACCTGTACCGATACACCTAAAGGACTGAGAGTTTCGCTGAGATAGCGCGCAATGGCATTGGGGTCTCCCCGACGTGCCAAACTTTCATTTGAGAGAATCAGAGATCCACTCACAGAAGCGGATTTTTCCGAGTCTTCCAGGACTTGTTCTACCTGTTCTAGATGTCGTTCAAGTTGGTTTAAATAAACCCGATGACACCATTTGGGTCGATATTCTCCTTTTTTCCGCCCATAGACAAATACTTGGTATATTGAGGGTTGTTCGTTATTGGTTAAAAGATCCAAATCTGTTTGCTGTAGCGCGTGAAGCAAGTCAGACAGAGTGCGCCAGCGTTCAGGAAAGTCTGAACCTTCACAAAGAATGTGTAAGTCATTGCCCCGCAGCCGGACTTTTACCCCAAAAGAGTTGATTCCTGTTGCTTGGCTTACCCACTGCACTATTGATTTCTGACTATCTAGTAATACTGTTTTCATTGGCAGTTAACTTTAGTCATTAGTTTATTGGTCATTGGTCATTGGTTATTGGTCATTGGTCATTGGTCATTGGTTAAATAAAACATGAACTCAGCAGTTTTTTGTAAAGACGCATTTAATTGTGTTTCTGTTCAGGAGTTGGAAAGGGTACTGCCTGTACTTGTAAACTAGAAACATAGGTCTATCACACTTTGCCGTTTTTTTTTAACAATTTTGTTACTTTGTGGGCTTACAAAATCGGCCAAAATAGACAAGTAGGTCTGGAAGTCGCACAAACGTTGAATGCACGCGTTTCTTTTTACTCATTTGCCAACAACCAAGAATTAGCAATGACTCCTACTACCCAAAATTCCGCAGATAATACCGGATTCCATCTACCTTTGTTGACCATTCCTCAATCTTTCCTCTTACAAATAGGTACAGCGTCTATACTACTGCTGCTGACCACAGAAAAGGCCACTGTAAAAGCTCTAGAATCTATGGGGCAAGCCAGTGAAGAATTATTTCGAGGCGATCGCTTGCCCATTCTCCCATTCCCAGATGACAACATTTCGCATACAAGCGCCAGAGGCGGGGAAACAGGTTAAAAAAATATACTTAAATCCTAAAATATTCATGGTTTTACCTTGAGAATTAATTGCCTTGCACAGCCGCGAGTCATCGCGTCTCTAGGATGTAAACAGTAATCAGCTTACAAGAGCAGAAATTATGGGTTCTCTTTTATACAGTTTGTCTCATGCAGCGAATTTCTACCCTGCGTCGGAATTATTTTTGCGTCATCGTCTCCAAGTAGTAGAGGAATTGTGGGAATCGGTACTCCGGCAAGAATGCGGTCAAACGATGGTGGATTTATTGCGGCAATTACGCGATTTGTGTTCGCCAGAAGGACAAGCAACAAATGACCAAGCCTCATCTGCCGTTAAGTTGATTGAACAACTGAACATTAATGAGGCAATTCGAGCAGCTCGTGCCTTTGCGTTGTATTTCCAGTTGATTAACATCATAGAGCAGGAATATGAACAACGTCAGCAATTAACCCGCTATTCTGAGGGAGAAGCAGAAACGGTAATTCAGGAGGAGACGTTATCAAACGCTTCCTACTCCTCCAACCAAAAAGAAGATGATGCCGTTCCTGTGAACAAAGGCATGGAAATCGACCTACTATCAAACAGTTGGGTTAGCAAATCAATCGGAAAACAAAAAGGTACTTTTGCTACTTTGTTTCCCCATTTATTCAAGCTGAATGTGCCACCCCAGCAAATTCAACGCCTGATTTCACACCTGGATGTGCGTTTGGTGTTTACAGCTCACCCCACGGAAATAGTGCGTCACACCATCCGCGATAAACAAAGACAGGTGGTAGACCTGCTGCAAAAACTGGATGTAGTGGAAAACCGCACTGAAAGCACCCTGGGGGGATATCCGTGGGAAGCGGCTGATTTGCGAGAACAATTGCTCGAAGAAATTCGCCTGTGGTGGCGCACAGATGAACTCCACCAGTTCAAACCCACTGTGCTGGATGAAGTTGATTATGCCTTACACTATTTCCAAGAAGTGTTATTTGATGGTATTCCTCAACTCTATAAGCGGTTAAAATATGCTCTGGGTAAGACATTTACTTGGCTAGAACCGCCGCATAAAAACTTTTGCTCTTTTGGTTCCTGGGTAGGTTCAGATCGGGATGGAAATCCATCAGTTACACCAGAAATCACTTGGCAGACAGCTTGCTATCAGCGCAAAATGGTGTTGGAACGATATATTAAATCAGTGAAGCAGCTGATTGAATTATTGAGTGTGTCGATGCACTGGAGCGATGTTTTACCAGAGTTGTTGGAATCTTTGGAGATTGACCAGTCGCAGTTAAGTGATGTGTATGATGCGTTGGCGTTGCGCTATCGCCAAGAACCTTATCGCTTGAAACTGGCTTATGTACTCAGACGGTTGGAAAATAGCCGCGATCGCAATATAGCTTTATATAACCGCGAAAAGTCAACCAATGAAGACTCGCCCATGTATCGTTCGGGGTCAGAGTTTTTGGCAGAACTGCGGTTAGTGGAACGTAACTTGACGGAAACTGGTTTAAGCTGTCGGGAGTTAGAAACTCTGATTTGTCAAGTCGAAATTTTTGACTTTAACTTGACTCAGTTGGATATCCGCCAAGAATCAACGCGACACTCTGATGCTTTAAATGAGATTCTGGAATATCTGCAAATTTTACCCCAACCCTATAACGAGCTATCGGAAGACCAGCGAGTTGCTTGGCTAACTGGGGAACTGCAAACCCGTCGTCCATTAATTCCGGCAGAATTGCCATTTTCGGAAAAAACCAATGATGTGATTGAAACTTTCCGAATCTTGCGATCGCTACAGCAAGAGTTTGGTGTCAACATCTGCCAAACTTACATTATTAGTATGTGTCGGGAAGTGAGCGATGTCTTGGAAGTTTTGCTATTAGCCAAAGAATCCCGACTTTTTGACCCTGTGGTGGCTGTGGGGACTATTCAAGTTGTTCCCTTATTTGAGACAGTAGAAGACCTACAACGCTCCAGAAGCGTCATGCGGGAGTTATTTCAACTCCCCCTATATCGGGCTTTATTAGCAGGTGGCTATGAAGCACTCAAAGCCAGTAAAGAAGAAGGCTCTTCATTACCGATTGTCCCCACTACGGCTTCTCCCCTCACCCCTAACTTACAAGAAGTCATGCTGGGGTATTCTGATAGCAATAAAGACTCTGGTTTTTTAAGTAGCAACTGGGAAATTCATAAAGCCCAAAAATCACTCCAGACTATCGCCGAAGGATATGGTCTGAGTTTGCGGATTTTCCACGGACGCGGGGGTTCTGTGGGACGAGGCGGCGGCCCAGCTTATGAGGCGATTTTGGCTCAACCAGGACACAGTATTAATGGGCGGATCAAGATTACTGAACAAGGGGAAGTATTAGCTTCTAAATATTCCTTGCTGGATTTAGCTCTGTATAATCTGGAAACCATTACCACGGCTGTAATTCAAGCCAGCCTGCTGCGAACCGGGTTTGATGATATCGAACCTTGGAATGAGATTATGGAAGAATTAGCAGTGCGATCGCGTCAACATTATCGCGCACTAATTTACGAGCAACCAGATTTTATCGACTTTTTCCACCAAGTTACCCCCATTGAAGAAATTAGCCAGTTACAAATTAGTTCTCGTCCAGCACGGCGACCCTCTGGAAAGAAAGATTTAAGCAGTCTGCGAGCTATTCCTTGGGTATTTAGCTGGACACAGACCAGATTTTTGCTGCCTTCTTGGTATGGTATTGGCACAGCTTTACAGGGATTCTTGAATGAGGAAGAAGAATCAGAAGAACACCTGAAATTGCTACGCTACTTTTACATGAAATGGCCATTCTTCAAAATGGTGATTTCCAAGGCAGAAATGACTCTAGCCAAAGTAGATATGCAAATGGCGCATCACTACGTCCAAGAACTCTCGAACCCTGAAGATAAAGAGCGGCTAGAAAAAGTTTTTCAACAAATTGCCAACGAATTTTATCTCACCAGGGATTTAGTCCTAAAAATTACTGGTCACAGTCGGCTTTTGGATGGTGATCCTGTATTGCAACGTTCAGTACAGTTACGCAATGGAACAATTGTACCTTTAGGATTCATCCAAGTTTCCCTGCTCAAACGTTTACGACAGTCCCGGAATATTACCGCTACCTCTGGCGTGATTCATTCTCGTTACAGCAAAGGTGAGTTACTGCGAGGCGCACTGTTAACAATTAACGGTATTGCAGCCGGGATGAGAAATACAGGTTGATTAGGTAACACCAAAATAAATTACCCAAAAACCGTATGGTGGGTTACGCTGCGCTAACCCACCATTGCTAGAAGCAGCTGAATTCAATCAACTCATGGTTAAAAATAGATTTTTAATTTGCACATTTTTAGCTTTAACATCAGGATTTTTTGGTGGTTATATCGGTGGACAAATGACATCGATACTGCATAACCAGAAATGTCAAAACCAAGCTTGGGGTTTAAAGGTGATGTGTAATGTTTGGGTAACGCCTGGAGCTACTTGGCAAGGTAGTACAACTGGATTATGGACAGGTACAATTTTAGGAGCATTTGTTGGCGGTTCAATCACACGCCCAGAATGATTAAGGGGAACTTCTTTTTTCCATAGTTTTTTGGTGTCAGCAAGACAGTTGAAGTTATATTCCACCCCATAATTACTTACCATTCAATTGATATGAGTCTTTTTTGTCTAGTTCACGGTGCTTTCCAAGGCAGTTGGTGCTGGGATTTGCTAATTCCCTACTTAGAAGCACAGGGTCATAAAACTGTAGCAATGGATTTGCCAATTGAAAATACATCTGCTACTTTATCCCAATTTGCCGATGCAGTAATTCAAGTGATTCCAAAAACTGATGATGATATTGTGCTAGTTGGTCACTCAATGGCTGGTACTATAATTCCCCTGGTTGCAGAAGCGGTACAAGTGCGTCAACTAGTGTTTGTGGCGGCGCTGCTCCCATATCCGGGAATCAGTACACTCGACCAATTTTCTCATTCTCTTGATTCTGATACGCTCAAATCATTAAATTATCAGCCAAACAACTTAAGTCAACTCGAACAATTTCACTCAGAGCCTGGTATGTTTGAACTAGCTTCACTAGGGAAAGATTTTTCAGACACAGCCGTATTAATGGATTTTTTCTTGCATGATTGTCAACCGGATGTAGCAAAGTGGGCAATCTCGAAAAATCGTTTGCAACAATCTATGGCATATATTTATGAAATGAATCCTCTAAAAGCTTTGCCAAAGGTTGAGCCTAAATATATTGTTTGTACCAACGACCGAATACTATCTCCTGCATGGTCACGCTACGCCGCACGCCAGCGTTTAGGAGTCGATGCCATCGAGCTAGTTTCTGGACATTGCCCGCATCTGTCTAGTCCTAACCTTCTTGCCTCAGTTTTAACTAGTGATTAATTGTTTGAGTTTGGGTCTGACACGATGGGAGCGATCGCCAGTCCAAATAGAAGTAAAAATATAATTTTAGGTAATTTATTTTGAGATTTATTAACTAACGTTGATGTTAATTTCCCGTATGTTGATTTCTGGGCGTTTAAAGTTACACTCATTCCTAAGCATAACCAGCAAGTCTTAATTAACCAATTTTAGGAGCATTTGTTGGCGGTTCAATCACACGCCCAGAATGATTAGGGGGAACTTCTTTTTTCCATAGTTTTTTGGTGTCAGCAAGACTGGTAAAATTTACCTATAGCCTTGAGAATAAATTGCCATGCCTGCTGACACTAATGAAGTAAATACCACAACCAAGGGTGCTGATGCTATCGACGCAGCGATCGCCGAGGGAATCGATTTTGATGGTTCTGCTATTCCCACTGCAAAGCTAGAACTGTATAGCAAAGTCATGGCACTAGAGGGAAATAGACAGCGTAGTGGTGTATCAAATACCATGCGATCGCGCATTGTGCGAATTGGCGCAAAACACATTCCTCAAGCAGAACTCGATCAATTCCTTGTAGAAGCAGGTTTTGCAGCCCTAAAAGAGAAAGAAGTTGCCTTTTTCTATGGCGGTAAATGAGATCCTTATTTTGGTACAGTTCTCACAGTCACTACTTGCGGCGGAGTAGAATCGGGTGGATAAATCAAATCTAACTGTATATTGCGGTTAGCTGAGGGTGGCAGTGTAACTTGCAATAATGGTTCTAAAACTTGCCCAGTTCTGTGCCATAGATGCACGTAGCGTGTTTTTTCTTGTCCCTGGTCATCAACATAACGCAATCGGACTGTACCTCGAAAAAATGGAAAATCTAGGGATGGCTTGCGAAAACGCACACCACCTTGAGATAACTTATCTTCCTTCAAAGGAGTTTCTAAAGTAAGAGTAACCTTGTGAATTTCGTTAGTGTTGTTGTTTAGGGGCAAGTTGAGGTTATATTCCACCCCATAATTACCATGCGCTTCATAAGCTGTATCGGCATAGCGTGCCAGCATTTTCGCAGTTTGATTTTGTGCAGTACCTAATCGACCACTCCTCAGCGTGTCTAAAGCATAGGAAATTCCTTTACCTGGCTGAGGAATGGTCAAATAAGTGGCTTTAGGGTTATCCACCAGCTTTGCTTGCCACTGAGAACCTTGGGATACACCAGCTACACGCCCATAAATCAGTTGTCCACTGGTAGCATCTGGAGGAGTGGGGGTTTTATCCCTTGGTCCGGCGAAGTTTCCAGTATCCAGTAATGCTTGCCATTCTGCAAGAGTGGGCGCGCGATCGCTATCATCAGCATTTTTTTTAGCAAAAGTAGCCAAACTAGCTACATAAATTTTGCCATTACTACGCAGACGCATGAAGCTAGAGCGACCATTGACAGGCTTTTCTAAATGTCGCACTGCAACAGGATGATTGAGTAACATTCGACTTTTTCCGGGGGGAATTACCAATTTGGCGGGAAAATCAGCTTGGCGAATCCCTCGAAGTACGTCACTGACAGCGCGATTGCCTGGCCCTGAGTAGGCTTTACCATCATTATTTTCCACATAAGGGGGTAAAGTAACAAAGGGTGCATCTTCCATCAAATAACTTGCTGCCTGTAATACATCCACTGTTACCGATTTTTTACCAGAGTTATGCAGAATTACCCCTAGATAAAGCGTTTGTAAATCCTTGGGAGTATGGGTGTAGTGATGGGCAAATAAGTCAAAGCGTCCCTGAAAAGGAAAATTGAGGTGTGCGGCTGGTACTTTTTTCCCATTTGCAGGAAATGTAGAAAGTAGAATGCCCTCGGTTTTGATCCATTCTGGACTATTACTATTAAATACAGGTATTGTATCCAACTTACCAGGTAAAGCACGTACTTCCCCTGCTGGCACTATTTCTTGGGGTGTTGGCTTTGGTGAACTTTGGGCTACTACTGAATCATCACCACGAAGATTTAAGTTAAAAATTGTACATCCCACTATGGGAGCGATCGCAAGTCCAAATAGAAGTAAAAATATAGTTTTAGGTAATTTATTGTGAGATTGATTGACTGACATTGATGTTGATTTCCCGGTAACTGTTGATTCAAAGATCACAAGTTTTAGCTACAAGTTCCAGCAAACAGATTTCTTAAAACACTTTCACGACAGTTCAGTTAAGCAATATTTTCCTTCTCTTTCTTTTCTCTCTGTGTCCTCTGCGCCTCTGCGGTTCGTTAAAAAAAATAAAGTTAGCCTTAACTGAACCGTACTGCATTGAGTACAAATTTATCTATAGTTCCGCGATTTCTTACGTGTACGCATACCTCACCCAGTTGCAAAGCGCTATAAAAAAAGACAGACTTTTCGCCTGTCCTCAAAAATATTTATTTAACCAAGAATTTAGAAATTAAGTTCAGCAGCTTGAACTTTTTCAACCTGCTTCTTCTTCAGCACGAGCATAACTTGAGCTAACATTACAAGAGCAATAAAGGCAATCATGCCTTGAACTCTAGATGAGTCTTGTAATACAATTTCTACATCTTTTTGACCAAATCCACCGACATTGGGGTTATTGGTCAAAGCATCACCAGCAGTTACAGATTGTCCTTCCGAAACAATCAATTCTGGACCTGCGGGAATGGTATCAATAGTAGTAGCGCCAGATTCTGTTTGGATATTTACTAGATATTTAGCATTACCAGATTCATCTTCCTCTTTGGAAATCTTGCTGATTGTGCCAGTAGCGGAAGCATTGTAAATGGTATTATTGCTCTTTTCACCAGTAGGATAAACTTGTCCACGTCCCCGGTTTGCACCTAAGTGAACTGAATATTTACCGAAGTGAATATTTTTATCTGTGGCGGGGTTGGGAGAAAGAACTGGGAAGACAATTTCTTGATACTGTTCACCGGGTATGGGACCAACAAGAAGAACATTATCTTTTTCGTCACTGTAGGGTTGGAAGTAAACATCGCCTACTTCTTCTTTCAGTTCTTCAGAAATGCGGTCTGCTGGTGCAATTTTGAAACCTTCTGGTAACATCAACACAGCGCCGACGTTTAAGCCAACTTTAGACCCATCAGCACCAACTTGTTGGATGTTGGTATCGTAAGGAATTTTCACCACCGCTTTAAATACGGTATCAGGTAAAACTGATTGGGGAACTTCCACTTCTGCTGGTTTAGCCGCTAAGTGACAGTTGGCGCAAACAATCCGTCCGGTCGGTTCGCGGGGGGTTTCAGGATAGGTTTGTTGCGCCCAGAAGGGATAAGCAGCCGCGCTTTGGGGCAGGGCTAGATCGCTAGTACAATAAAATGTCAAAGTAGCGATCGCTATGAGCAATGTTTTCATAATTGCTCTAGCAGTGCGAGTTAAACTCGCTGTGATACGGGCATTTCTCATCTCTATCAGGACAACTATTCTCTGGTTAACTGGTCATGGGTCATTGGTCATTAGTCATTAGTCAAGAGTCATCTTCTGAGACTTTGAACTCAGCACTCACAAAAGCACTTAATTAAGACCACCAAGGTTCTTCTTGGGTGCGGAAGTCGGTTTCAGTCCAAGGGGTCAAAACGATTTTGTCATTTTCGGTTTTGGTGTGTGCGAGAGCCAAAGACAAAGGTGCTGGACCTCTGACCACCTTACCAGTTGCATCGTACTGGGAACCGTGACAAGGACATTTGAACTTGTTCTCTGCTACATTCCAGGGAACAACACAACCTAAGTGTGTGCAGATAGCATTAATGCCGTAATCGCCAATTGCTTCTTTGCTTTCTACGACCATGTAGGTGGGGTCGCCCTTTAGTCCTTGAACTAGGGCGCGATCGCCTACGTTGTGGCTTGCTAGAAAGCCACTGACACTAACATCGTTACCCAGCTCGTCTTTTGCTGTTGTACCGCCACCAGCGCCACCGCTAGCAGGTGGAATAAAGTACTTGACTACGGGATACAATGCACCCAGAGCCACACCAGTTACAGTTCCAAAAGTCAGCAAATTCATGAACTGACGACGGCTCATATCTGGCACGTCTGTTGATTCAGAAAATTGAGCCATATTCTACGCGCTCTTTGTGTATTTTGTTAAGCATTCTTACAAGAGTACCAGTACTTGAGCAACTCCTGTTTGAGTGGAAATGCCAACGCCTACAACGATGCTAATTTTCTTTATTCCAAGATATATTGAGCATCTCTTCTGTTAGCATTACATTTCTTTATATCTCTATCATACTTGAGTTACCGAACGTAACATCATAACTAAATGTAAAATCTAATGGAGAAAAGCTATGACAGGACAGGAATTACGGAAATTATTGCTTGACAAATGGGGATATTCTTACGATATCCAGTTCCGGCGCACCAAGGGGAAGATATTTCTGCAAGTGATGTGGAAGTATCTTGAGCAAGCTTCTTTTCCTTTGAGTGAGGCAGAGTACCAAGAGCATCTTGACGGTATTGCTAATTATCTTCAGGCTTTGGGTGGCGTTGTGCAAGTAGAAACATTTATTGCCCAAACACGCGATCGCCCCCGATTGGGTAAAGCTGTGAGTATTCCTCTGGATTTAGGTGAACGCGCCTCAGAATGGATTGTTTGAGATGCGATTCTTAAATTGCGCTGAGTTTTGGCACACGTTCCCCGAATGCGATCGCCCAATCTCAGCCAGCAATTAATTAACTTAGGAATAATATTTATATGTTTTTGTAATTATAAACACTCCTGACAAAACTATAATTGCAAGCGATCTCCTGGATCTGTATCAAGTTATTTTTGCCTTCAAAACGACTTTTTTGTTTCAAGTTATCCAAAACGTCCAAAATTTCTCTCAAAAATAGAACATTTGTTCTATCAAATCAGTCATTAAAAACCAAAATCACCCTGAAACTCATTGTTTTCTAGGGTGTTTTATTTATATGCCAGGAACCGGACTTGAACCGGTGACACGAGGATTTTCAGTCCTCTGCTCTACCAACTGAGCTATCCCGGCGGGGTTATTTATTTGACCCACGCTTAATAAAAGTAGCACAACAATAATTGCTTGGCAAGGGGTTGAAGAAAAAAAGTTTAACCGGCTTTGAACTTCAACTTAACGCTAAAGAAAACAGCGACAAAAAACAAAAACTGCACAAGCACAATACTAGGTCCTGATGGCAGGTTCAAAATACCGGAAACCATAATACCAGTAAGGCTTGTAGTCGAACCGACGATGATTGATAAAACCAAAAAACGGTTAAAGTGATGACTCATCAGCTTGGCTGTGGAAGCGGGAATCACTAAAAAGGCATTGACTAGCAAAACACCGACGGCTGTAATCGCTACGGCAACAGCCAGGGAAAGTAAAATAACAAAGCCATAGCGATACAGTTGAACTGGAACACCTTGAACTTGGGCTACATCCGGGTTCAGGGTTAACAAAATTTGCTGTTGCAGGGTGGAAAATAAAAATATGCTACTGGCTATGAGCAAAAGTAAGGTCAAAATTAAATCTGTATTGTTGATCGCCAGAATATCGCCGAACAATACTCGCATTAAATTGCCACGATAACCTGGAACGAAGCTGGTCAGGATTACGCCAATGGCTAATGACCCTGATAGCACTATACTAAGAACGCTGTCGCTGCCTAAATCGGTTTTGTCGATGAAGTAGAGGACAACTACGCCAAATACTAAGGTAAAAGGCAACAGCATCCAAGTTGGGTTTAACTGTAGCAATACTCCTAAAACTACGCCGATTAATGCTGCATGACCAACAGCATGGCTAAAAAAGGATAGCTGGCGTAATGTAGTAAAAGTACCTAGTAATCCTCCCAGGATTCCCATTAACACAGCGCCTGCGATCGCTCGCTGCATGAAAGGAAATTGTAACAAATTTACAAAGTCCAAATAAGAGGCGATCGCTAGCAAGTTGATTTGGCAAACAGAGGATAAATACATAAGCATAATCTATATATCTTTTTAGCCTGATTGTATTGCTCACAGGCAAAATTATCACAATGTCAATCAAATAGGATTGTTATAATTCGATTTGAATTTAAAACTGTAAAATATTGAGTATAATTTAAGATAGATTACTATAGATATTTATATTGTGCAACACGTAGCAGAAGAAGTTATCAGCACCGAAAAAGCTCAACAAATGGCAGAATTTTTCAGCTTTTTAGGAGATCCAAATCGCCTGCGAATTCTTTCTTTTTTGGCTAACAAAGAACTGTGTGTGAGTGATTTGGCAGGATTACTAAACATGAGTGAATCTGCTGTATCCCATCAACTGCGAAACTTGCGAGCTATGCGCTTGGTTGGCTATCGTAAGCAAGGACGTAATGTATTCTATCATCTCCACGATCATCATATTTTTCATCTTTATCAGGCTGTTGCTGAACATTTAGATGAACCTGCTGAATTATGAAATTAAAACATCAAGGGTATTATTGTAAATTTTAATGGTGATGCTTGTAGGGACTGAATCCCAGTCCATAGGTTGCTAAAAGATTTTGGGGTGAAAGAGCAATTTCGGGTTGACCAGTGCAAACAACTGTTTGGTTAAAGCAAAGAACGCGATCGCAATGACGGCTGACCATATCAATATCATGGGAAACCTGCAACACTGTCCAACCTTCTTCCCGCTTTAATTCATTTAACAAAGCGTAGAAATCTGTTGTACCTTGGACATCAACGCCAGCAAAAGCTTCATCTAATACCAAAAGTTTTCGAGGAACAACTAAACAATAAGCCAACAATACCCGCTTCAGTTGACCACCGCTAAGAGTTCCAATAGCTTGATGCTTGAGATGATAAGCATCAGTTCGCCGCAAAGCCTCTGCGATCGCTACAGATTTTCTTTTATCTTTTTTCCACAACTTACTCAAAAATGAATTTTGATTTTTGCTTTCATTCGCCCATCCCAGTCCAACTAATTCGCCTACAGAAATCGGGAAACTGCGGTCAAAGATGAAATTTTGGGGCATATAACCCAATCGATGACGCAAATTTCCTAAGTTGGTAATTGGGCGACCAAAAATTTCAATCTTACCAGCACTGTGAGAAATTAAATTTAAAATTGCTTTCACCAAAGTACTTTTACCCGCACCATTGGGACCAACAATAGCTGTATCTGTTCCTGGTAGTAATTCAAAGGTCACATCTCGCACAGCCAAATAACTGCCTTGATATACATTTAATCCTTCAACTTTTAAAATAGAAGATGCCATTATTCTGGATTATGGGTAATTAATTATTAAATTGATCATGACATCAAGACAAACGATGATCAGGTATCGCTGTCTTGTCCATCCAATTACTTACACCCAGCTTCCAGGGTTTGCAAGTTAGTTTTCATTGCTTGGAAGTAATACTGCGGATTTGTATCGCCGCCAGTAGTTTCTAAAGAATCCAAATTACGTACAGTTATATTCAAGTCTTGGGCAAGACTGGTTAATAATTTATTATCTACTCCAGCTTCGCTAAATAAAGCTTTAGCGTTATAATTTTTCACAGCCTTAACAGCTTTCTGCACATCTGCTGGCGAAAGTTGGTCTTCAGGAATTTGCACCACAGCAACTTGTTTGAGATTATAGCGTTGAGCTAAATATGGAAAAGCATCATGAAAGGTGATAAAGGTGCAGTTAGGAGTTTTCTGCAAAGTTTGCTGAAATTCTCGATCTAAATTGTCTAATTCTTGAATATAAGCCGCAGCATTAGCTTCATAGGTAGCTTTGCTAGCAGGATCAGCAGCAATTAATCCATCCCGAATATTTGTTAGCTGCTGTTTTACTAAAACTGGATCTAACCAAACGTGAGGATTTCCCTCAGCATGATCATGATCATGTGCATCTTGTATTACTGTTTCATCAACTGGCGAAATTTTATCTAAGATTTTGATACCTTTACTAGCATCAATTTCAAGCAATTTAGGATTTTCGGCATTTTTTACAGTGTTGTCGAGAAATTCCTCTAATCCCAAACCATTTTTTACTAAAATCCTGGCTGTAGAAATCGCTTTTACATTATCCGGTGTTGATTGGTAATCATGAACTTCCGTAGTCGGTGGCACAAGAATTGATACATCTGCTGCATCTCCAGCTACAGCCTTAGTAAACAAATACATGGGCAAAATTGTAGCGACAACTTTAATTTTTTCTGTTGCTGCTGGAGTCGCTGCTGCTTCCTGTGCTGGGGGTGTCTGTTCTGAAGTTTCTCCTATATCTGTGTTTGATTGGTTACAGCCAACGGTGACTGACAACGTGAGGACAGCCATTAAAGATAGGATACCTCGGTTTTTTTGACTGGTTCTACGCCCCAAACGATTCCAAATCACGCTTTTTCCCCTATAAAGTCATAATTGCTTGACTTTTGTCAAATTTTCTATTGAGAATGAAATTCATTTTTTATTATAGAATAAGTCTCATTCTCGCACAATACAGCCTCAAAAGTTTCTGTATAAAAAACTACAGAATTAATAGTTGTTTCAGAAGATACTGCCTTTTAATATTCCTCTACTAAGTAGAAAAGATCGGTTTGTGAGTGATAATGTTAGGTAAATTCTTAAACTTCTGTTAATGTTTGGAAAATGCTTTTGCTAAAAAAGTATTCTCTCAAAAGGCTGGTGTGAGTGCAATCAACCATCAATGAGTGTGAGGAAGGAAATGCGAGAATTCTGGAAATACTTACTGTTTAGTCCCGTATTTGGCGGTGCAATACTATTTTTTAGTAATGCCGTCTATGCAGGGGAAATGCCCACTACATCAGTAATAAATAATTCCGAAATAAAAGCTGAGAATCTCACAAAAGATCAGGTAATGGCGCAAATTACCTCAGTTTCTCAGTTATCGGATGTGCAACCTACTGATTGGGCTTTTCAATCATTGCAATCGTTGGTAGAACGTTACGGTTGTATTGCTGGTTATCCCAATAGTACTTATCGCGGTAATCGGGCGATGACTCGATATGAATTTGCGGCTGGTTTGAATGCTTGTCTGGATCGGGTGAATGAACTAATCGCTACCGCTACTAGCGATATGGTGACAAAACAAGATTTAGGCACATTACAAAGACTGCAAGAGGAGTTTTCCGCAGAACTCGCAACATTACGGGGTCGCGTGGATTCACTAGAAGCACGCACATCGGAATTGGAAGCGAATCAGTTTTCGACTACAACCAAATTACAAGGGGAAGTCGTCGCAGTTATGAGTGATGTTTTGGGAGGTGACAGTGTTAATAACCAAGATATCACAGATAAGAATACAACTCTGGGAGCGCGAACACGGATTCAATTGGTCACCAGTTTTACGGGGAAAGATACCCTGTTTACGAGAATCCAAACTAATAATATTTTAGGTCCTAATATTGGGACACCAGAGGGTAACTTATTTTTCGCTGGTCCGGATGGTACTAACAATGCGGCGATAGATGCACTGTTTTACAAATTTCCCCTGGGTGAAAAAACACAGGTAATCGCGATCGCTAATGCTGGTGCAGCAGATGACCTCACTAGTACAGTGAATCTATTTGATGGTGATGGTGGTAGTGGTGCTTTGTCTACCTTTGGTACGCGCAACCCAATTTATAGCCAGATCGGTGGTGCGGGTTTGGGAGTAACCCAGGAATTGGGTGATAAATTAGCACTCAGCTTAGGGTATTTAACTGGGACTGCTAGTGATCCCTCACCTAAGAATGGTTTGTTTGATGGTGCTTACGGGGCTTTGGCACAATTAACACTCAGACCAAGCGATCGCATTGCGGTAGGTTTAACTTATATCAATTCCTACAAACAGCCCCTACTTACTGGTAGCAATGCAGCGACCTTCCAAAATTTATTAACAGAAGGCGATCCAGCCTTTTCTAGCAATTCCTACGGTGTTCAAGCATCCATCGGTGTCAGTGAAAAATTGGTTGTAGGTGGTTGGGCAGGATACACTAACAGCCGTACCTTGACAGGCGATCGCGGAGAAGCTGAAATTTGGAATTATGCCGTTACCCTGGGCTTTCCCGACTTGGGTAAAAGAGGTAACTTAGCTGGGATTATTGCTGGTGTAGAACCTAGAGTCACAAGTTCCAACATCTCAGGAGTGGATAGAGATAGGGACACGTCCTATCACCTTGAGGCTTTCTACCAGTATCAACTAACTGACAACATTACCATTACTCCTGGTGTTATTTGGTTGACATCCCCGGATCATAACAGTGACAACGATGATGTTGTGATTGGTGCGCTCAGAACTAAATTTAGTTTCTAGATGTCAGCAAATTTGCAAAGGAGACGTAAAAAATGATTTTTTGCGTCTCTTCTGTTTTTCAGATGATACAAAAAAGACCAGCATTGCACAGCTGGCCTCAAATATGCGCGTTGTCTTCTCATTAGAGGTGAAAATTAAATTGCGCGTTCCCAAAACTAACGGGCAACCTTTCTTAACAAGATTGTAACAGTTCACACAGTTTTTTTATAAAAATAAATCAAAAAAAGATGTGCCGGAAGAAAACCAGCCTCTATCTTTGAGAATAAATAAAAATACTGGGAGGTAGAGCCGGGAGCCGGGGTGAACGTTTTTCCCAATGACTAATGAGTGAGGATTGAATAAAATACTAACCTCACCCCCAGCCCCTCTCCTTACCAAGAAGAGGGGAGAGTATAATGACTAATGACCAATGACTAATTGCGGCTGACCCCAGAGGATACGTTCTTGCTTGTAAATAGCAATACCTGGCTTGGCTCCTTTGGGTTTGTAAACGTGCTTGGGCTGAGTATAAACGACTGGTACTTGTTCGCTCTGACGCGCACGACTGTAGTAGGCGGCGAGATTAGCTACAAATTGCAAATCGGCTGCTTCTGGAACTGTACCAGGTTCTAAACGCAGTAGCAGATGGCTTCCAGGAATTTCTTGAGCGTGGAACCACAAATCATAATCTCCAGCTACACGAAAGCTCAAGTGGTCATTTTGGCGATTGTTGCGACCAATTAAGACTTCAAAGTTGTTAGGGGTACGGTAACGATGAAAGTTTGTGCTGGCTGTTTCGCTACTACTGCGGCTGCGGTATCCTGGATCTTCTAAATATTTTTGTCCAATTAACTCGTCGCGGATTTCTTCTAAAGCCTGCAAATCTGCGGATGTTTGGTAGTTTTCTATCTGAGATATCGCAGCTTCTACTTGTTCTAAATAGCTAATTTCTGACTGTACATCCAAAAGTAAGGGTTCCACGGCCGCACGAGCGCGTTTGAGTTTTTGGTGTTGTTTGTAAAGGCGTTGAGCATTTTGGACAGCGTTTTTATCTGGTAGCAGGGCGATCGCAATGGGCTGATCTGTCTCAAAATCAGCTAGGATAATTTCTTTCATCCCTGGTTGCCATTTTTGCAGGTTAGACATCAACAAATCAGCTTTGGCTCGGTATTCATCAGCTTGATCTGATTGCTGCAAGCGTTCCGAAAAAGTTTGCCCTTTATTACGTAATTTTAGTAAAATATTATGTAATTTCTGGTTTAATTGATGCCGTAACTGAGCAAATACTTGCTGATTTGATTCGTCAGTGTAATACCTGTTAATTAAGGTTTGGATGTCTTTTTCTGGTGCTACTGCGCCCCAACCCATGACGGTATAACCATTTGCTGTCCAAGCTGGCTGAAATTTACTTAACTTCAAAGCATGGAGCCATTCTTGCCATCTTGCAAATAGTCTTTCCCAGTCTTCAGCTTTGAGCTGATCTGTGGTAGTTTCTGGGGCTAAATCTGCTGCAATTACCATCGACTCTACCAGTGCAGAACTCAGTCCGCTATAACTTTTTAATAACTGACGCTTGATTGCTCCTGGGACTAAGCTTACCCGTTCTTGCCAGCGTTCTGGGGTTTCACTCAAACTGGGAACAGGGCCAGTTAGTTTTGGTGGGGTTTCATAAGATTGTCCGGTTTGGATGGGACGGACGCTAGACTGATGCTGACCAACTTGATGGGCAGCTGTGATAATCATATTACTGGCATCGGTGAGGATGGCGTTGCTGTATTTGCCCATCACTTCCACATATATATGGTACAGTGCCTCTTCTCCGGGACGGCGGGCAAATTGCAAATCCACAACACGCTCCCAAGGTGCGATCGCTTGAATGTCCACCAAGGCCAAACCACCCAATTGATGTACTAATTGTTGGCTAAAGGTGAAGGTATCTGGTAATCGTGGTGGTGGTTCGCCAATACAAATACGCGCCCCTTGGGGATGCCAAGAAATCTCTAGCCAATCCCTTTGTTTGAGGGTGCGTAATGCCACAGCAATAGTATAGCGATCGCGCTGATAAACTTGTTCTAATCGAGATGGCAGCCAGTGAGCGCGTAGTTCGCTACAAGCAGCAGTGAGAGTAGTATAGTCAACTGGTTGCACAAGAATTAATTTTACGTATTACTAACCAATAGTTCTTTAATAGTACAAGCACCGTGATTTATCTGTGGAATCAATCCAAAATCCAAAATCCAAAATTGTTTGACTAATGCCGTTTCTTTAACCGATGGCTGCAAAATTTCGGTGTAGAGTTCACCTACCTGTGTGGCTACGCCATTCCAACTAAACTTATTCGTTGATTATATTCTGGATGCGATCGCGTTTAATACCATAATCTCTAATCATTGTGATAGATGAAACACGATTTAATTAGTTTCGACTGTGCAGATATACTCTGATAGATCAAATCAAAATTGTAGATCGATTAGTTCACAGCGCTGAGTGCAAAGCACAGGCTACGCGGTAAGCGCTGCTATGCCGTTCGAGGCTTTCCAAAGAAACGCTCCGGAAACGCCCATCGCTACTACACCGGCAATATACTAGGTCATATTCAGCGCCTAGTTATTTGGTGGTGATATCTTAATTAACTCCTCAAATTAGCCTAAATTTGAGATTTTTCTTCTAACCACTGGCATTATAGCGATAGCCTTCTTATCGAAAATCAATTATTAATCCTAGTAATCCGTCTATTTTAATTGAAATACAAAAAGCTACCTACACTAATAAATTTATAAAACTTACAGTACAGATAGCATTCTTTTTTATAATTTCGGAATAATTAAACAGTGATTTCAGTAACGTTATGACGGCTTTTGCTGAAATTTCCTAGTTAAACTAGTATCAAATTGCAGCCCAGTCAAAATTGCTACCTGTTACAGTTATTTATTTAACCCACCCGAATTATTGGAATCTTTTTTATCCTTTTTTTTGTCAGCGTCTTTTTTGGGTTTTTTCACTTCTTTGTTGCTTTTTCTTTCCTTGGACATAATGACTCTCCAATGTGGTGCTAATTGACACTCCCTGCGATAAATCGACGGGGATTCTTAGTTCAATGAAACCACTTAACCTAGAGTCCTTGCGTCGTCTAAACCAGAGGTGGGATTCTCCCCAAGCGTTAATTCGGGTATGCCCTACCCTATTTGCATGAGTGCAAGTCCTGTTTGGTTTGAAACAATTTGTTTCAAAATGCTGATTTGTCTAGCCCCTATAAATCTTTTACCTACTGCTAGGAGGAAACTAGAATAATGCAGTAGAACCGCATAGATGAGGCAGTGCGGTCTTGGGGTTTCCCCAATTAGAGCAACTGCCGTTCAATTATCAAGGTTCAGTGCTTTGT
>DASQZD010000004.1:0-3584 GCA_035638855.1 Nodularia sp. (in: cyanobacteria)
TAAGTCGTACCACTTCCCTACGGGACGCTACGCGAACGTGGAAGCAAGCTACGCGCAGCGTCTCGTAGAGAAGTGTGGACTACGCCTACGCTAAAATTGTTGTCTCAAGCCTTTACAATCTGGTAATTGTCTGGGTGCTGAGGGATAAAAATGCGACGTGACACCATCTTCTATAAATTATTTAAGCAATATTCCGGGTTTGCTGTTTGAATTAGTAGATGAACCACCCGCAGAAGCGGAAAACTACCAGTTTGAATCAGTTGAAGTGAAAGAAACGGCATTTCGGATTGATGGAGTATTTTTACCTCCGGCGAATGCAGTTTCCAAAACTGTCTTTTTTGCAGAAGTGCAGTTTCAGAAGGACGAAGACTTATATCACCGCTTTTTTAGTGAGTTGTTTTTGTTTCTCTACCGCAACTCTATTCGTTACGATGACTGGTTTGGGGTCATAATTTTTGCTTCTCGCAGTCTGGAACCTTCTTCCTCTTCGATTCACCGCGCTTTATTGGAAAGTGGTCAAGTCAGACGGGTTTATCTAGATGAGTTGGGAGATTTGCGACAGCAACCTTTGGGATTGGGTTTGATGTTGCTAACAAATGTTACTTCAGAAATAGAAGCAGTGGAAGGGGCGCGGTTTTTACTGGAACAAGCACGGCAACAATCGGAGCAAGCGATAATTGATTTGGTGACGACGATTATCGTCTACAAGTTTTCTACCTTAAGTCGAGAGGAGATTCAAGCGATGTTAGGACTGAATTTGGAAGAACCACGGGCTATTCTGGAAGCGAAGGAACAAGGGCGAGAGGAAGGAAAGGTTGAAGGACGAGAAGAAGGAAAGGTTGAAGGGCGAGAGGAAGGCGAAAGAACGATCGTTTTACGACTATTAAATCGGCGCGTGGGTAATATTCCTGATGCGCTTCTGTCACAGATTCAAGGGTTATCGGTGCAACAGTTGGAAGCTTTAGGTGATGCTTTGTTGGATTTCTCTACTCTTGCTGATTTGGAAAGGTGGTTACAAGATCAAGCAACAGGGTAAATTTTACCCAGAGAAGTAGAGGAGAGGGCGATCGCACCCGGCAAAATTCTCATAGCTAAATCTAAGCCTGGAAGACACGCGCGTATATCAGGAAGCAGTGGAAGAAAAAGTGCGATCGCTCATCCTGCGACTATATAAAACAGAAGAAGCTGTTCATACTCGGCCACAATCATCATTAGGGATGAAATAAGTAACCGTGCAGAAAGTTACATTAAGCCTAATTTTCCTGAAAACAGAACTTAGTCATTATCTTTTGAACAGCCCGAAATCTTAATTATTTAGTTAAATGTCCATGCATATTACTCAGCGTCAAGAGCAATTTGGTAACGCTTACATTGGTGCTGTTGCAGCAGTAGCAGGTTATACTCTTTATCCACTACCCGTAGATGATGACAGCATTGACTTGGGTATTGCAGCCAAAGGAGCTATTGGAACTACTCGCTCCCCACATTTAGAATTACAGCTAAAAGCCCCTTTTAAGAGGAATGTAGTTGGTGCTACAAGTATGAGTTATCCCTTAAAGAAAAAAAACTATGACGATTTAAGATATACTAATGTCTATGTTCCACGCATTTTAGTTGTTGTTGTCTTGGCTGACGATCTAAATAGTTGGTTGTATCAGTGCGAAGAACAATTAGTTATTAAACATTGTGCTTACTGGACATCACTGCGAGGTGAAAAAGAATTACCTCTTGGTCAAGAAACTAAGTCAGTGCGTTTATCAAAAGATAAAATATTTAATGTAGAAACTCTACAAAAATTGATGGATATAATCTCAAATGGAGGTAATCCATGAAAGCAACTATACGAGATATTGACGTTCTTAAATCCATAAATCCACTAGAAGTCGCTAGCTATTTGCAAATTCAAGGTTGGAAGGAACAAAAGCAAATAAACGATATTGCATCTGTTTGGACATTAGAAATAGCTCAAGGAGGCAATGTTGAAATATTATTACCTCTGAATGCTGAATTTCGAGATTTTTCTGCTCGCATGAGAGAAGTTTTACAAAACCTTGAAATTGTAGAAAATCGTTCTCAGTTAGAAATAATAACTAATCTTAAGACTCCACTAGCAGAAATTGTACAAATTTCAGTGAATCATTCAGAAATTATAAATGGGAGCATTCCTATATCTCAAGGAGTTCAATTATTTGAATCAGCTAAAAAGCTAATGTGGTCTGCTGCTTCATCTGCTGTACAACCTAAACCTTACTTTAAAGGAGGTTCGTTTAGTGAAGTAACTGACTATATGCAAAAATTACGTTTAGGACATACTAAAGAGGGTAGCTATGTTTTAACCATTATTTCTCCATTAAAAGTTGACAATTATCAATCTTCAGATTGCTTTGAAAGAAAGGTTACTAGAACTCTATTTCAAGCTTTAAATATTATTAGTTTAGCTCACGAGCAAAAACTTTCTGAAAGAGAAAGTGTTTTAAATGAAGCCATAGAAGAAGGAGTAAGTGCTAATCTATGTGAGGCATTATCACACATGATAAATAATGATAATGATCCAAACTTGAGTTTTAATTTAACTTGTTCAAAAACACTAGATCATCCATCTAATATTCCTTTAGAGATAAAAATAAACAAACAAGTTCTATCTGTTATTACAGAAGTTAAAAATAAACTAAAATCTCGCAAAAATACTCTGGGTAGAAACCAAAAAAGTATTATCCAAATAGATACTAAAGAATTAGTATATACTTTAGCATTTCCTTCATCTTCTAATCCAGAACTATTCCACTCAAAAATTAAAGGTTTAGTAATTAAGCTTGAATGGTTTGGTGGAAATGAAAAAGCAAAAGTTACTGTTATAACTATAAATATAGAAAATGAAGAGAAAGAAGTTATTATTGAAGTTAATCGTGACGAATATCTAATTGCATTTCAAGCTAATTTAGAGCAGATACCAGTAATATGCGATGGTCAGTTAATTGAAGAAAATGAATTATTAATTTTGAGAGAAGTACATAATTTTTCTCTATATCGAGACAATATTTAAATTCACTAAACATCAAGAGTTTGTCACTACTTCGTCAGCGCTTGTAAAACTTGTGTCAAAGGACTTTTAACTAATGAGATAGTCAAATTACAATATCTGCGGCAAACCTCCTCAAATTATCCTGTCGCCAATGAGCATCTTTTTTACGATTTGTCTGCAACTCCAGAACCCGAATACCTTTAGTTGGAAGTGGGTTTAATCTTTGCTGTAATTGCTCCCAAGAAGTAATTAATTCATGCTGCACATTATAAGTAACGCACAACTGAGCAAAATCAATATCCTGGGGAGTGCCGAAAAACTCTTCAAATGGTGGGTCAAATTTGGCAATGGGTAACATTTCAAAAATACCACCGCCATTGTTATTGATTAACACAATCGTCAGATGTCCGACAAATTTATTGCGAATTAAAAAACCATTTGTGTCATGCAACAAAGCTAAATCTCCCGTTAACATCACACTACTTTGCTGGCGATGGGCAATTCCTAAAGCTGTAGATAATGTGCCATCAATGCCATTTGCACCCCGGTTAAAATACGATCG
>DASQZD010000005.1:0-25366 GCA_035638855.1 Nodularia sp. (in: cyanobacteria)
GAACTTCACAGAATTTCAAATAGTCAGCCCGCCAATGAAAATTATTGATAGCAGTAGTAAAATTTTCTGCGGTTTCTAGTGCTTCTGGGGATATCTCTGGTTCTTCTGTCTGGTTGTCTTGGATTTGTGCTTCTGTCATGCGGATTTCTCCTGTTTCTCTTTATCCTGTGCTGCTTTAGCGAGTAAGGTAGCTGCAAGATTGCTAGCACTTCTGTTTTCTTCTTTTGCCCATTCCTCAAGCTTCTTGAGAGTGGTTTCATCTGAGAAATAAACAGTCAATCTATATCGGGTAGCCATTTCAGCAAACATAAATCTATTAGTCCATAATGCCTTACCTGACAATTAAATACTCTATAAGACTTTACAAGATTGTTTACTACCTTACTTGACAGTATTGTACCGTCATGTACTACTATATCAATAAGAAAGCAATCGATCAACAACAAATCACTAATTAGCGTCCTACGAGTACCCCAGAGACTTACACAGCGAGGGGTTTAGCGATTAGACGCTACATTTTGCTGCTTAGTTTATCGATTGATAGCCAATTAACCATTAATTCACATTGATTACTGTAGTAAACCCATGAAACCTAGACGGAGTAAACATTCTACAGATTTAGATTCATTCCTCGATTTCCCATCTACCAAGACATATTTAGCTGAGGTCTTGGGTGTTAGCCGTTCTACCCTTTGCACTTGGGAGAATTTAGCTTTTTGGAGAATCCCCAGTTTCAGAGATGCGTACCCAAAAACCCACGATGGCAGTTACGACCGGGAATCACCTTTATCACCCTATCAAGCATGGGTTTTGAGCCGTGTTGGTCGCCTCATGGCACAGCTACGACGCGGCGAACGGGTCAAAGGTTATATCGCCAAAAACCCGAATGATTTTTCTAGATACCGCTATCAGCAAGCATTCAGCCAAGTTCAAAAAATCCAAAAGGGAGCGTAAATCATGGCAACACGAAAAAAAGCCACTGCACCAATAGAAGACACAATCAACATTCATGATGCCTGTTTAAAGTACATGACCACGGAACAGAGTTTAAGACTTGCTTTAAGCCATGTTCGCCCCGATGATTTCGATACTGTAAAGGCAGTTTCAGAAGCGGATTTAGAAGCGATCGCTTCACACTTCCAGGCAAAATTACCAACTGTGGCTAGCAACATCCTAGAGTTACCCGAAACTTCTCCACAGCAAACATCGGAACCAGCCCCAGAACAGTCACAGAATGCCCTTTCCTTGCCCCAGCAACATCAACATCTAACATCTGCTACTCAATCCCCAATACCTAACGCCCAACTAACGCTAATTGACCAGCTAGCTCGGCAGGCATCTGAGGAGATAGCAGCAGTGGATGCTATAGCCCAAGTCAAAAACCAACTGATTCTAAATAACTTAGCTGTGAGAGATGCCGAACTAGTAGAGGGAATTAATCAGCGCTGGCAGCACCAAAAGCAGGGATATTTGGGAACGATTAGAGATTTGGCCAGTTTGGCCAAGGAACCTGTAGCAATTACAACAGACACTACAGACTTACCCGCAGAAGTTGACCAAATCATCGCCGAACTGGGAAAAAAGCTAATCGTGTGAGAGGGATCAACATTCTGTTATCTCCTCTCGACTTCATGAACTGGCTACTAGAAAAAATATTTGGTGAGTTTGCACCGTGACCCAACAACCGCAACAGCTGCTCCAACTACTCAATCAGTCTCACGCACTTTTAGACCAAGCATTAGATCATCCGCAGTACCAAAGGCTTTTAAAGCGAGGGTTTACACCAGAAAATACAATTTTCAATGCTCAAAGATTAATAGTTTCTCTCGACCAAGAAATCAAAGATTTCACTCAAAAATCTATGGTTGGGCAACTGATAGATGTGATTGCTGACGCAAGACTCCAAGCCTCAAAAAAGATTGCTGAATATATAGTTTCTGAGACAGAAAAGCAAGATGTTAGCTTGGCTGATTTATTGTTTGGCTTTGCTCAAGTAGCTTTTGATCGCGGACTAGAAGAATCTGCAAAATTTTTGGAGGATGCCAGCGAAAAATGTAGATCATGAAAAATTCTCCAACATTGAAGCCAGAGGTAAACATGAATACTCAACCACTGCCAGAACTAATCGCCCAATCGCAACAGCTGCTTGCAGAAATTAGAAACCATCCACAGTTTAAAGCCTTGCGTTTTGACTGCGATGTAGCGCTCGGTGACGTAAAGCAGTATTTCAATTATCTAGAATATGCTGCCACTACTGACTTAGATATTTCTAAGTTTGAAGGTTTTACAGAATGATTTTCACTCCCAATTTAAAAGCGATCGCCCTACCGTCCAAGTTAAGCGATCGCCCGGTTATAAACCTCTATCAAGATTGACAACCAATGAAATTCTACTCTGCATTGCTAGCCATTTGCGTTGTGGCTGGATCTATCATGCCTAACCTGCCTAACCTGCCTAGCCTTGCCAGCTTTAAAAGCAATCTACTAGCGGCAACAGAACAAGAGAACCCACCACCAAAACCGCATAGAGGGCAAGGTAGGCGCGAATCAAACGGGTAATAAAAAAGGGATGTTTGCCAGCATCCCCCCGCTCACACTTGTAAAATCCCATTCTGGGGATGTGTCTTAATTACACAGCAATTATGCCATATAGCACCCATATCAAAAAAGCTTTATGGATGACTTAAACAGCCAAATTCAGGATGCAAAGACGGACGAAACAGAGCTAAATATTGTCCTTAAAAAATATGACTTAGATGAGGAATTGGCGCTTGAATTTAGCGAAATCGACAAAGCATTTAGGCAATTAGAGATTAAATACCAATCCCTACTTAACACTAGAAAATTTTTCAATAATGGCTAAGATTGACACCACAAAAGCAGCCGCCAAAGCTGTAGCAGAAAAGTTGGCAAGAGGTAAACAAAACTCGGCATCTAGCACTAATCCCACATCTGCTAATTCTGCCACCATTCCAATAGATAGCCGCATCCCTGGCTTACTAACTGTTACCCCGGATTTAATACCGGGAATGATGCCACCATTCCAGCCTAATCAGTACCATATTTCAGATCCGCTTAATCCTCCTGAAAATCTTCCCCAGGCAACTCAAAGCCAATTTGATAAGGGAATGAAAATTTACGAAGGTGCAGCGCGATCGCTTAAGCTAACAGGCGCAGCGCTCGACCTGACACGCGAGAAATTTACTGTCATTGGTAAACACTCAAAGGCTTTTGGTGCTGGCATCCAAGCAGCTACCGAGATTGAGAAAGTCAAAGGTAATTATCTTGACTATTTGAATCAAAAAGAGGTCACTACCCAAAAATCAGTTGCTTTAGATGTCAGCCAAGTTAAGACAATCGCTGATACGAATATCTCGGTTTATAGCAAAGACGAACTCAATCAAAAACTACTACAAGCACAAATAAAAGCTGAGGAATTGCGCTTAAAAACTGTTGAGTCGCAGGGGAACTTGGCAAGCTTTAAAGCCCAACTAGGTGACTATCTAGAGGTGAAGCAATGAAACTATCTCACAGTTTGGGGCTAAGTGCTTTTAGCTTATGTGCGGGGTTAGCGATCGCTTCTGGAGGGTTTACCAACGGTACAGCCAAACTAATCTCTATGCTTGGTTTGGGAGCGTTGCCAGCAAGTTTCATTACTTATCTAGTGGCGGATACTAAATCACAAAGACTATTAAACCATGCTGAAAATAAGAATGAACAAGCAGGTCAAACGCTGCATAAAATCATCAGGGAATTTGATAACTGCAAGTCCAAATTAGCCACTGTTAGCAGCCAGCTAGAATCTTTGAAAGATGAACTCAAAGAAGCGAGAAATACCATCAACTCGTTAGGTCATAACAAACTAGAAAGCACGGCTCTCATTGCCCAACTGAAAGCCAAATTAAATCAATTATCTACACAGACTCAAAAAGATACCCAGCGTATTGAATATCTGGAAAGTGAGACTGAGCAATGGGAATTTAACTTTAAAACTCAAGTAGAAACGGAAGCCAACAAACGCTTTCAACTTGCCAAGTCACAGGAATTAGAAAAGATTTATCATGAACACGATTCTATTACCTCTGAAGCTATGCAGCTATTCAGAAGGTTGCAAACCTGGGGTGAGAAGGTAGCACATGGTCATCAAAGTAAAGCCGAAATTATCAAGAGTTTGGCAAGTAGCTACAACGAAAATTTAGATGAGGTTGGGGAAGCGATCGCACATGAGCGCCAAAACTATCTTTTGCAAATTGAGCTACTAAACGAGCGTGTAGGACAGTTACAGCAGCAATTGCAAGGCGATTTATTAGAACCCGTGTATGGTGACTTTGGCTTTGATATCAACGGGAAAATTGCCAATGAGATAGCGCGTACTTTGTTTACCGATATCAGGTTAGCTTTGAGTGTTAAAGGCTTTCAGGTGAAGCCTGACGGCGTTGTAGATGTGGGTTATGGATATTCGCGCTCTGTTCAGACCTTAGCGATTGTAGAGGCGATTTTAAAGCACTCTGGGATAATTGCTAAAAAGTTAGGGCTATTCAAAATTACTTCTGTCAGAAAGTTAGAAGTAACTGACTGTATTGTGGTTAGTTACCGGATGGAGCCAGCTATCAAAGCAGATGAAATTAAGTTGATGGTTGGGACTGCTGACGAATTTATCAACTATGTAGTCAGCCATCCTATCCGCTATCGGCTGATAGCAGATCCGGGTGTTGGTAAAACCCCAACCACTGCGGTAATGATTAGCGAAATCGTCAAAGCTGGATGCACTCGCGGCAATACCGGGAAGGGTGAGAAAGTACCTCACACTCTGGTTACGGTATCTTACCCCGGTGCGATCGCTTCACTGAAAGATAGCAATTACCCATTAGAGCATTTTCTTAAATATGGCGATACCACAGCCGCGATTAAGTCCTTTGATGATTGCCTAGACGACGGAAATTTTAGAGTTCAAAACCCCACATTCGCTGCTAACTTCTTTCAAATTTGGGCATGGGATGAACTTGATAACACTCTAAATTCTTGCAGTGAACCATACAAGGCAGGAGAAAACCTTAAGAAGATTTTTAAACAGTTTGGACACAATAACATCGGTTGGATTGTGTCGGGTCAATCAGTGATGACCAAACAAATCCCAGGTTTTACCAATGATGATCGCTCACTCTTTACCGAGATAATCATTGGCATTCCCAAAATTAGACATTATCTAAATACCTACGGCAAGGGGAAAAACAGCGAGTCTAACTTGGCTAAGTTGACTCGTAATTTAGACGCTATCGAAGAATATATCGACCAGAAAAATGGTTTAGTTACCGACGATGCCAGATTGTTAAGAGTAGCCTTAGTAGTCGATTCTCGTTCACCTAAGCTTTATTTTTTACCTAATTTAGATAGAGTCAGTTTTAACTATGAAGAGATAGAAGAGACAAAGCGGCTGGCAAGGCTTACCAAGTCTTCTGGCACGACTGGTAATGAACTGGTAAGCAAAAGCTCAAAGCCTTACACAGAAAGCGCTGGCACAATAGCAGGGTTGCCACCAATTTCGACTATAGGGGGTAGTCACCAATCTGGCACAAGTCCCCACTGTCCCCACTGTGGAAGCGCAAATTTAAAGCTACAGAATGATGATAGATATCGCTGTCTAGACTGCAAAAAGCGCACAGTTAGCAATAAGATAATCTGGAAATAAATATATGAACTTGGACGAGATTTCAACGATTGTCTATCAGCCCAAAAATGACCATGAGCCGGGATTTATTTATCTAATGGAAGCAGAGGGTTATCACGGCTTAATCCCTGGTGCGTGGTTGCGTAGATGCAAAATTGGGTTATCTCGCAATCCAGAAGCAAGACTTGATAACTTTCACCGAAATCAACCACCTTGCAACGTGAAGATTCTCAAGACTATTTATGTAGAGGATATGGCAGAGGTAGAGAGTAAATTACATCAACAATTTAGCCAATGCAATGTTGAGTTAATTAAAAGTCAAGAGTGGTTTGATTTTAATGCAGTGCAATTTCTAATGGTTAATTGGGAGTTTGAGAAGCGATCGCTGTATGTTTTCAGTTTCAGTGAATTGCCAATTAAGTTAATCATTTTCAGCATGATCGGGCTTGTGGGAGTAGGAACCGTAGCAGGAAGATTGACAAGTCAACCAGCTAACTCTGTGATACAGCCACAAAAACAATTGACAAAGTAAGCAAAAGTTAAGGGAGGTTGTTAGCCTCCCTTTGGGTTTTAGAACGGTGTGTTACCAGTTTCGTTTACCTTGGCGAGATATCCGCGCCAGTAATCGCCCTCAGTTGTTTTCGGTGGTAGTGAGATCGCCGCGTCGAATTCTCCATCAAAGTAGTCATTAGTAGTTTGGGATTGTTGAGGTTTAGCAATTGTGAGTAACATAAGAGATCCTATTTATTTTTTAAGCGCGGGTTATCAGCCCGCTTTTTCTGTGGTTTCTTAAACCTGTTATTAGCGTAGCTTAACCTGTTATAACATGTCAATAACTTGTCAGATACTTTTAACAGGTTATTGACGCTAGCTAACTTGTTAGTTAAACTAGTAACAGCTTAGAAGTAAAGAGGAGTCAACCAGATGTCAAAGGCAGTTCAGGAGCAAGTAGATCAACTTTTTATTGCGGTCAAAGATTTGCAAAGCCTTGAGGAAATCAAGCCACACTGCGAAGCATTTAACGAGTTTATTAATACCAACACCAACTACAGCATTAAAAGTTTAGGCACTGTGTTGAGTCGGGCTGGCTTCTACAAAAAATTTAAGTCACTGCCATTAGAGCAGGGTAAAAACGCCGAATCTGTACCCAAACATGATGCAATCGGCAACGTTACAGGAAACGAGTTAAAGCACTATGTTTTACTGCTGTGTGGTCTGGATAAGAAGGATTGGGAGGAGCGTAACGAAACCGCGCGAGTTAGCGATCGCCTAACGAATGCTGGTGAAGATGACAATACAGGCATTGAGGTTGATCCAGATACCTATTTAGAAGTTACGGAAAAACTGCTTGCTAGCGTTGATCCTCACGAATTAGCTGTGGGCTTGATAGCTGCTACAGGCCGCCGTCCTCATGAGATTTTAGCCAGAGGGAAATTTACATCGATTGATGGTGAATTCTATCAAGTTAATTTTGAAGGTCAAGGTAAGAAACGCGGTGAGAAACCAGTATTTAAAATTTCTACTTTATTCCCTGCTAGTTACATCATTGAGCGATTAAATCACTTACGGAATGATGCCAGCATTAAAGAATTAATCAAGCAAGTTTCTAACGAGTTTTCCGGTGATGTAGCAGCACAAAATAAAGCTATTGAAGATAGACGCGGTAATTCATTACGTCGGGTAGTTCAAGAATATTTTGGTGGGAGAGGCAATGAAGAACCGCTTTTAAACTTCCGTCATGGTCAAGAACAGAATGACTGTAAAGCGCTAAGGGCAGCTTGTGCGTGTCTCGTTACTGAGCGTGATTGCAGGGGTTCGCTAGGAGCAAAAATGTACTTCGCTGCTTGTTTTTTGGGTCATATTACCCCAGGTGAAAAAATTAGCGATAGCGATTTAAAGCACATCACTACTACCCTTGGATATTCGGATTATTACGTTACAAAACCTGTAGGTTTCCCAGATGGGCCAGGGAAGCCAAAGCTTTCTAATATTCGAGTAAATGCCTCAGATTTAGAAGAAATTCGCCACTTACAAGAGAAGCTAGAAGCACCTAACCATCAATCGGTAATCCGAGAGTTGATTGCCTCATACAGCAACCGAAAAGACATTGCAAAACAATTACAGTCAGCCCAGCAAAAAGTATCCCAATTAGAAGCACAGGTTAAACAGTCACAGGAAAACAATAACCAGTTAGAAGCACAAGTTAAAAAGCTACAAGAAATTAATAACCAGTTAGAAACCACTAAGAACCAACTACAACAGGAGAAAGATGTAATGGAAACCACAGCACAGCAACCCCAAACAGTTACTCTGAATGTCACCGAGTTAGACTCTTGGCTAGAAAAAAAAGTTGTTGAGATGGTAAATAAGTTAGCTCTTGGGGGAACTATCGCACCTGCTACCATTGCCACACCTGCCAAGGTTGCACCCATTAAAGAAGAGATTGACTGGCAAGCTAAAACTGATGCTGAGGTGTGGGGAAGCAAAGCAACCTTAGCAGCTTTAGAAAAAATTCGTAGGTCTTATCAGGCTATCTGTTTTTACAACGATACTGTGGCGACTGGAGAGGGCGATCGCTTGGCAGTGACTAACCAAGCACTTAGGGATTTGTCGGGCTGTAACGGTTTGCTAGTGCGTGACTGGATTGAAGCCCATAAAGATGAAGTGATTAGCCATAACGCGAAATTCGGTATGGAGAACAAGAAAGACCCCAGTAACCCTGCCAGCTATGCCAACAAGGGCAAGGACACAGATAAAATTCTGTTGCTGATAAATGAAGAATTTCTAAGTGGGGAAGGCTTTAAGGCAGGGAGAAACTAAAACGGCGTTATTGGGCTGAATGCTTTACTGTAGAGGCAATTTGTGTGATGTCGGGAAAATCCCATTTCCCGACATTTTCCCCAACCTATATGTCTGTCTATTTTTCTGTAAAGCTGCTGAGTCGATATACCTACTAAGTGTTTTGTCTTTTTAACTCTTGTATCAATAATTGGCAACGTTTACTAGCTTCTTTGGCTCGTTGCATTAAAGTTTTACTTTGCTCACGGTTGCTTTGGCTAATATCAACTGCTTGCTGACTGAACTGTGCAGCTTGTTTACCAAGTTCTTGAATACGAGTTTTTAATTGCTCTACAGTTTTCATTCTCCCTCCAGTTCAATTATCAAAGCATCCAGATTTTCAGCCTCTTCATAAATTTTATCTGCTCTACTCTGAAGCAAGCTAGCATCGTCAAAATCATCGTTTTGCAGTGCTACTTCTGCGGCTGTGTACAATTGTGCTGCAATCTGCTGTAGCTGTGTGTACACATTCGACAAAATAGTGAACGTTTCTTGTTTCATTTTTCCCTCGTAAATCTGTTTGCTGATGCTTTTAACGAAACCTCCTCTACTGTTAATAACGATTCCCCAACTGGTGACAGCATAGCCAAACTCGCCGCCGCTCCCAGTACTTGATTATCAGTCACTTCTAGATATCTCTGTAGCTGTTCTAAATTCCGATGCCCTGAGATTTCCTGAATAACTCGCAGTGGTATACCAGCATTACTCATCTGAGTTAAAGCTGTACGCCTGAAGCTATGGCTACTCACTCCAAAAATATCTACTTGCTGACAAGCTGTTTTTAAAATCCTAGCGGCTGAGTCTTCGCTGATGTGTCCATCACTGCGACCGGGAAACAGGTAAACATCCCCTCTTTGTGGGTAGTATTCAACCAACAACCGTCGTAAGTCTTCAATCACCGGGATTGACCTAGTAGCCAGCTTCCCCTTCGTGTTTGACTTTCTAATAATCAGCCGGGGTCTAACGTTACCCTTGGGCGTGTAAATGTCTGTGGTCAACAGGGTACAGCATTCGCGGATACGGCAAGCACTAAACAGACAGACACCGAACAAAGCGCGATCGCGGTCATTGTCTAAGCCATCACTGAAAATTAGCTGTATCTCTGACTGCGTTAGAACTTTGGCGCGTCCATGCCGATTGATTTTCATCGCGCTTCTGTAGACCCTGTAATCTACAGCCTACAACGATCTGACCCCTGATCAGTCAGAATTCATTTTTGGATAAGTAAAGTGGGAACACTAAGGTCAAATCATTGAGGCAATAAGCATGATGTCTTTTATAAACACTAGTTTTTTATTAAACCAAACATTTGAACAAGGTGAAGAATATATAAAAAAGACCGGAGGATTTAAATTATTACAAATCCGAGAAGGGGAAAAAATTATAAATTACGATGAAAAAACAGTTTATGTCATAGTCGAAAAAGGAATAATAATAAAGATTGCAAGAGAGCCAAAATCATTTTCATAACGCCTAAGACTCTTAATCCCCAATGCTTGACTGCGGGTAGTGGCTTTGCTGTGGTCATCTAGCATCGCTGGAAGTGCGATCGCCAAAAGTGAAAATAGTTCATGAAATATTGGAGTAGCTTCTATCTTAAAGTAATGCTAGTAAATTTCTTACTTATTAAAAATTACCTGTGCATAGTAAAAACTAAGTTTAATAATCGATACAGACAACTAGTAGGAGTTTTTTTATTAAGTTTTTTGCTTATTGCTGGAGTATTTACTATCTTTCCAGTTATTGGAAATAAAGCTAAAACTCTTAAGTGGGCAGAGTGGACTGGATTTGGTGAAGACACAACGCGATCGGAAAGTGTAGAAACAAAAACGGACACAGGTAAAAAGACTGTTACTACACAATTTCAGTCAGGAAAAACACTTTGGGATGTATTAGAGCTAGCTGGTACGCTTGCAATTCCAGTTTTGCTAACTATCTTGGGTATCTGGTTTCAGCAAAAGGAACAAGAACGGGCTGAAAAAAAGGCTCAAATTGAAAAAGATATAGCAAACGAAAATCTACGTGATGAGGCGCTACAAGTTTACATTGATCGTCTGTCAGAGCTATTACTTGATCGGAATTTAATACTTTCCAAGGGTGATGACCCTGTGCGAGATGTGGCAAGGACAAGGACATTAACAATACTACGAAGGTTAGGGAATGATGCGGAACGGAAGGCAAGAGTATTGCATTTCTTATATGATGCAGGACTTTTGGAAATTAAATCAGTACCTTTAATTAACTTAAAAGATGCAGATTTTAGAGCAGCTGACCTCAACAGTGCCAATCTCAACGATTCCGACCTCAACAGTGCCAACCTCAACAGTGCCAACCTCATTGATGCCGACCTCAGCGGTGCCAACCTCAACAGTGCCGACCTCAACAGTGCCAACCTCAGAGATGCCGTCCTCGTCAATGCCAACCTCATTGATGCCGACCTCAGCAGTGCCCATCTCAACAGTGCCAACCTCAACAGTGCCGACCTCAGAGGTGCCGTCCTCTTCAATGCCGACCTCATCGATACCGACCTTAGCTTTGCCAACCTCAGCGGTGCCGTTCTCATCAATGCTGTTCTCATCAATGCCGTTCTCATCAATGCCGACCTTAGCCTTGCCGACCTTAGCTTTGCCAACCTCAGAGGTGCCGACCTCAGAGGTGCCAACCTCAGCGGTGCCTACCTCACTGATGCCGACCTCACTTATGCCGACCTCACCAATGCCGTCCTCGTCAATGCCGACCTCAGCAGTGCTGATCTTACTGATACTAAAAGCTTAACTCCTGAACAAGTTGAAAAAGCAATGAATTGGAAGAAAGCAAACTACAGCGAAAAGTTTCGTATCCAGTTAGGTTTACCACCAGGACTCACTAAGTAATACAGTAGCAAAGGCTGCGATCGCCCTCCCTCCCCTCTCCCCTCATTTCCCCAATGCCCCACTTAAATCACGAGTGGGGTTGATTTTGGGATTCTAGGGGTGTGTATGGTGTTGGCTGTGGATTCTACCCGAAAACTGGTGTAGGCGATTGTGGCGGCGGTGGAAGTGCGATTGGGAGGAGTGCGATCGCCCCCGCCTCCCTCCCCTCTCCCCTCTCTCCTCTGCCCCCAATCTCCAATGCCCAATGCCCAATGCCTAACGTACTACAAAGTCTGATTTTTTGGGGTAAAGCTATCTAAGTATAAAAAGCCAAGGATGTATAAGATTTTGGACACCCCCCCCTTTAAATTTAAGTAGTCAGTATATATTTAGGGGGGGGTGATTGGCAACTAGCATTTTTTTTTCGCATTAAGCAAAATGCGGTTTTGTAGCATAACTGTAGTACAAAGGTGAGGATTTTAGTCTAGCCAGAGGGTAATGTCAGGAGACACGGCAACGCTAACCATAGATTGACTTAAGCCAATTACTCAACTTACTTCTAAAAATCCAATGAGTGAAAACTGAGGCTAGGGATGGGAGCGATCGCAGACCTAGAAAATTTTGGTGATGAATTGGTGGCGATCGCTAACCTGGGGAATTTTCGCGGCGGTTAAAAGTTGGAAGTTAGTCAGCGCTAACCTGTTGAGAATGTTAAAACTGGTTATTAAAATGTCTAACCAGATAGAACAATAGCGATCGCGTAATCGCTCGATGTTAGCCTAGCTAGGGAGACGCGGCGACAGCCGCCGTCGTTCGGCAACGCAGTTGCCAGTCAAACCCATCACGCCGGATAACCGCGCTGGCAATTGGGAGCGATCGCCCACAGGAGACGCGGCAACGCCGCCGTCGTTCGGCAACGCAGTTGCCAGTCTAAGACTACGCGACTGGGGAGAATTGCCAGCCGTGTTATAGTCAGGCTGTCAGGGAAGAGAGGCGCGGCTACGCTATCGTACCAACAAGCTAACCTGTTAAGCATTAAAAGCTGTTATAACACCCATGCAAGTAGTTAGATGACTTAATATAACTGGTAACAAGTTAATTAACAGTTAGATAACCAGTTAATGCAGATATCACAAGATAAAATAACCAGTTATACAATAATGTATAACTAATACGTGAAAGCCTTGCTGTACAAGGATTGTAGATATGTGCAATACTAACAGGTTAACGCAGACATGAGCAAGTTAAATAACCAGTTAATGCAGATATCACAGGATGCCTCAACCAGCTACTTAACAGGTTATACCCGTTATTGTCCGTTAATTTAAATTAACGGACAATAACGGGTATAACCTGTTAAGTAGCTGGTTGAGGCATCCTGTGATATCTGCATTAACTGGTTATTTAACTTGCTCATGTCTGCGTTAACCTGTTAGTATTGCACATATCTACAATCCTTGTACAGCAAGGCTTTCACGTATTAGTTATACATTATTGTATAACTGGTTATTTTATCTTGTGATATCTGCATTAACTGGTTATCTAACTGTTAATTAACTTGTTACCAGTTATATTAAGTCATCTAACTACTTGCATGGGTGTTATAACAGCTTTTAATGCTTAACAGGTTAGCTTGTTGGTACGATAGCGTAGCCGCGCCTCTCTTCCCTGACAGCCTGACTATAACACGGCTGGCAATTCTCCCCAGTCGCGTAGTCTTAGACTGGCAACTGCGTTGCCGAACGACGGCGGCGTTGCCGCGTCTCCTGTGGGCGATCGCTCCCAATTGCCAGCGCGGTTATCCGGCGTGATGGGTTTGACTGGCAACTGCGTTGCCGAACGACGGCGGCTGTCGCCGCGTCTCCCTAGCTAGGCTAACATCGAGCGATTACGCGATCGCTATTGTTCTATCTGGTTAGACATTTTAATAACCAGTTTTAACATTCTCAACAGGTTAGCGCTGACTAACTTCCAACTTTTAACCGCCGCGAAAATTCCCCAGGTTAGCGATCGCCACCAATTCATCACCAAAATTTTCTAGGTCTGCGATCGCTCCCATCCCTAGCCTCAGTTTTCACTCATTGGATTTTTAGAAGTAAGTTGAGTAATTGGCTTAAGTCAATCTATGGTTAGCGTTGCCGTGTCTCCTGACATTACCCTCTGGCTAGACTAAAATCCTCACCTTTGTACTACAGTTATGCTACAAAACCGCATTTTGCTTAATGCGAAAAAAAAATGCTAGTTGCCAATCACCCCCCCCTAAATATATACTGACTACTTAAATTTAAAGGGGGGGGTGTCCAAAATCTTATACATCCTTGGCTTTTTATACTTAGATAGCTTTACCCCAAAAAATCAGACTTTGTAGTACGTTAGGCATTGGGCATTGGGCATTGGAGATTGGGGGCAGAGGAGAGAGGGGAGAGGGGAGGGAGGCGGGGGCGATCGCACTCCTCCCAATCGCACTTCCACCGCCGCCACAATCGCCTACACCAGTTTTCGGGTAGAATCCACAGCCAACACCATACACACCCCTAGAATCCCAAAATCAACCCCACTCGTGATTTAAGTGGGGCATTGGGGAAATGAGGGGAGAGGGGAGGGAGGGCGATCGCAGCCTTTGCTACTGTATTACTTAGTGAGTCCTGGTGGTAAACCTAACTGGATACGAAACTTTTCGCTGTAGTTTGCTTTCTTCCAATTCATTGCTTTTTCAACTTGTTCAGGAGTTAAGCTTTTAGTATCAGTAAGATCAGCACTGCTGAGGTCGGCATTGACGAGGACGGCATTGGTGAGGTCGGCATAAGTGAGGTCGGCATCAGTGAGGTAGGCACCGCTGAGGTTGGCACCTCTGAGGTCGGCACCTCTGAGGTTGGCAAAGCTAAGGTCGGCAAGGCTAAGGTCGGCATTGATGAGAACGGCATTGATGAGAACAGCATTGATGAGAACGGCACCGCTGAGGTTGGCAAAGCTAAGGTCGGTATCGATGAGGTCGGCATTGAAGAGGACGGCACCTCTGAGGTCGGCACTGTTGAGGTTGGCACTGTTGAGATGGGCACTGCTGAGGTCGGCATCAATGAGGTTGGCATTGACGAGGACGGCATCTCTGAGGTTGGCACTGTTGAGGTCGGCACTGTTGAGGTTGGCACCGCTGAGGTCGGCATCAATGAGGTTGGCACTGTTGAGGTTGGCACTGTTGAGGTCGGAATCGTTGAGATTGGCACTGTTGAGGTCAGCTGCTCTAAAATCTGCATCTTTTAAGTTAATTAAAGGTACTGATTTAATTTCCAAAAGTCCTGCATCATATAAGAAATGCAATACTCTTGCCTTCCGTTCCGCATCATTCCCTAACCTTCGTAGTATTGTTAATGTCCTTGTCCTTGCCACATCTCGCACAGGGTCATCACCCTTGGAAAGTATTAAATTCCGATCAAGTAATAGCTCTGACAGACGATCAATGTAAACTTGTAGCGCCTCATCACGTAGATTTTCGTTTGCTATATCTTTTTCAATTTGAGCCTTTTTTTCAGCCCGTTCTTGTTCCTTTTGCTGAAACCAGATACCCAAGATAGTTAGCAAAACTGGAATTGCAAGCGTACCAGCTAGCTCTAATACATCCCAAAGTGTTTTTCCTGACTGAAATTGTGTAGTAACAGTCTTTTTACCTGTGTCCGTTTTTGTTTCTACACTTTCCGATCGCGTTGTGTCTTCACCAAATCCAGTCCACTCTGCCCACTTAAGAGTTTTAGCTTTATTTCCAATAACTGGAAAGATAGTAAATACTCCAGCAATAAGCAAAAAACTTAATAAAAAAACTCCTACTAGTTGTCTGTATCGATTATTAAACTTAGTTTTTACTATGCACAGGTAATTTTTAATAAGTAAGAAATTTACTAGCATTACTTTAAGATAGAAGCTACTCCAATATTTCATGAACTATTTTCACTTTTGGCGATCGCACTTCCAGCGATGCTAGATGACCACAGCAAAGCCACTACCCGCAGTCAAGCATTGGGGATTAAGAGTCTTAGGCGTTATGAAAATGATTTTGGCTCTCTTGCAATCTTTATTATTATTCCTTTTTCGACTATGACATAAACTGTTTTTTCATCGTAATTTATAATTTTTTCCCCTTCTCGGATTTGTAATAATTTAAATCCTCCGGTCTTTTTTATATATTCTTCACCTTGTTCAAATGTTTGGTTTAATAAAAAACTAGTGTTTATAAAAGACATCATGCTTATTGCCTCAATGATTTGACCTTAGTGTTCCCACTTTACTTATCCAAAAATGAATTCTGACTGATCAGGGGTCAGATCGTTGTAGGCTGTAGATTACAGGGTCTACAGAAGCGCGATGAAAATCAATCGGCATGGACGCGCCAAAGTTCTAACGCAGTCAGAGATACAGCTAATTTTCAGTGATGGCTTAGACAATGACCGCGATCGCGCTTTGTTCGGTGTCTGTCTGTTTAGTGCTTGCCGTATCCGCGAATGCTGTACCCTGTTGACCACAGACATTTACACGCCCAAGGGTAACGTTAGACCCCGGCTGATTATTAGAAAGTCAAACACGAAGGGGAAGCTGGCTACTAGGTCAATCCCGGTGATTGAAGACTTACGACGGTTGTTGGTTGAATACTACCCACAAAGAGGGGATGTTTACCTGTTTCCCGGTCGCAGTGATGGACACATCAGCGAAGACTCAGCCGCTAGGATTTTAAAAACAGCTTGTCAGCAAGTAGATATTTTTGGAGTGAGTAGCCATAGCTTCAGGCGTACAGCTTTAACTCAGATGAGTAATGCTGGTATACCACTGCGAGTTATTCAGGAAATCTCAGGGCATCGGAATTTAGAACAGCTACAGAGATATCTAGAAGTGACTGATAATCAAGTACTGGGAGCGGCGGCGAGTTTGGCTATGCTGTCACCAGTTGGGGAATCGTTATTAACAGTAGAGGAGGTTTCGTTAAAAGCATCAGCAAACAGATTTACGAGGGAAAAATGAAACAAGAAACGTTCACTATTTTGTCGAATGTGTACACACAGCTACAGCAGATTGCAGCACAATTGTACACAGCCGCAGAAGTAGCACTGCAAAACGATGATTTTGACGATGCTAGCTTGCTTCAGAGTAGAGCAGATAAAATTTATGAAGAGGCTGAAAATCTGGATGCTTTGATAATTGAACTGGAGGGAGAATGAAAACTGTAGAGCAATTAAAAACTCGTATTCAAGAACTTGGTAAACAAGCTGCACAGTTCAGTCAGCAAGCAGTTGATATTAGCCAAAGCAACCGTGAGCAAAGTAAAACTTTAATGCAACGAGCCAAAGAAGCTAGTAAACGTTGCCAATTATTGATACAAGAGTTAAAAAGACAAAACACTTAGTAGGTATATCGACTCAGCAGCTTTACAGAAAAATAGACAGACATATAGGTTGGGGAAAATGTCGGGAAATGGGATTTTCCCGACATCACACAAATTGCCTCTACAGTAAAGCATTCAGCCCAATAACGCCGTTTTAGTTTCTCCCTGCCTTAAAGCCTTCCCCACTTAGAAATTCTTCATTTATCAGCAACAGAATTTTATCTGTGTCCTTGCCCTTGTTGGCATAGCTGGCAGGGTTACTGGGGTCTTTCTTGTTCTCCATACCGAATTTCGCGTTATGGCTAATCACTTCATCTTTATGGGCTTCAATCCAGTCACGCACTAGCAAACCGTTACAGCCCGACAAATCCCTAAGTGCTTGGTTAGTCACTGCCAAGCGATCGCCCTCTCCAGTCGCCACAGTATCGTTGTAAAAACAGATAGCCTGATAAGACCTACGAATTTTTTCTAAAGCTGCTAAGGTTGCTTTGCTTCCCCACACCTCAGCATCAGTTTTAGCTTGCCAGTCAATCTCTTCTTTAATGGGTGCAACCTTGGCAGGTGTGGCAATGGTAGCAGGTGCGATAGTTCCCCCAAGAGCTAACTTATTTACCATCTCAACAACTTTTTTTTCTAGCCAAGAGTCTAACTCGGTGACATTCAGAGTAACTGTTTGGGGTTGCTGTGCTGTGGTTTCCATTACATCTTTCTCCTGTTGTAGTTGGTTCTTAGTGGTTTCTAACTGGTTATTAATTTCTTGTAGCTTTTTAACTTGTGCTTCTAACTGGTTATTGTTTTCCTGTGACTGTTTAACCTGTGCTTCTAATTGGGATACTTTTTGCTGGGCTGACTGTAATTGTTTTGCAATGTCTTTTCGGTTGCTGTATGAGGCAATCAACTCTCGGATTACCGATTGATGGTTAGGTGCTTCTAGCTTCTCTTGTAAGTGGCGAATTTCTTCTAAATCTGAGGCATTTACTCGAATATTAGAAAGCTTTGGCTTCCCTGGCCCATCTGGGAAACCTACAGGTTTTGTAACGTAATAATCCGAATATCCAAGGGTAGTAGTGATGTGCTTTAAATCGCTATCGCTAATTTTTTCACCTGGGGTAATATGACCCAAAAAACAAGCAGCGAAGTACATTTTTGCTCCTAGCGAACCCCTGCAATCACGCTCAGTAACGAGACACGCACAAGCTGCCCTTAGCGCTTTACAGTCATTCTGTTCTTGACCATGACGGAAGTTTAAAAGCGGTTCTTCATTGCCTCTCCCACCAAAATATTCTTGAACTACCCGACGTAATGAATTACCGCGTCTATCTTCAATAGCTTTATTTTGTGCTGCTACATCACCGGAAAACTCGTTAGAAACTTGCTTGATTAATTCTTTAATGCTGGCATCATTCCGTAAGTGATTTAATCGCTCAATGATGTAACTAGCAGGGAATAAAGTAGAAATTTTAAATACTGGTTTCTCACCGCGTTTCTTACCTTGACCTTCAAAATTAACTTGATAGAATTCACCATCAATCGATGTAAATTTCCCTCTGGCTAAAATCTCATGAGGACGGCGGCCTGTAGCAGCTATCAAGCCCACAGCTAATTCGTGAGGATCAACGCTAGCAAGCAGTTTTTCCGTAACTTCTAAATAGGTATCTGGATCAACCTCAATGCCTGTATTGTCATCTTCACCAGCATTCGTTAGGCGATCGCTAACTCGCGCGGTTTCGTTACGCTCCTCCCAATCCTTCTTATCCAGACCACACAGCAGTAAAACATAGTGCTTTAACTCGTTTCCTGTAACGTTGCCGATTGCATCATGTTTGGGTACAGATTCGGCGTTTTTACCCTGCTCTAATGGCAGTGACTTAAATTTTTTGTAGAAGCCAGCCCGACTCAACACAGTGCCTAAACTTTTAATGCTGTAGTTGGTGTTGGTATTAATAAACTCGTTAAATGCTTCGCAGTGTGGCTTGATTTCCTCAAGGCTTTGCAAATCTTTGACCGCAATAAAAAGTTGATCTACTTGCTCCTGAACTGCCTTTGACATCTGGTTGACTCCTCTTTACTTCTAAGCTGTTACTAGTTTAACTAACAAGTTAGCTAGCGTCAATAACCTGTTAAAAGTATCTGACAAGTTATTGACATGTTATAACAGGTTAAGCTACGCTAATAACAGGTTTAAGAAACCACAGAAAAAGCGGGCTGATAACCCGCGCTTAAAAAATAAATAGGATCTCTTATGTTACTCACAATTGCTAAACCTCAACAATCCCAAACTACTAATGACTACTTTGATGGAGAATTCGACGCGGCGATCTCACTACCACCGAAAACAACTGAGGGCGATTACTGGCGCGGATATCTCGCCAAGGTAAACGAAACTGGTAACACACCGTTCTAAAACCCAAAGGGAGGCTAACAACCTCCCTTAACTTTTGCTTACTTTGTCAATTGTTTTTGTGGCTGTATCACAGAGTTAGCTGGTTGACTTGTCAATCTTCCTGCTACGGTTCCTACTCCCACAAGCCCGATCATGCTGAAAATGATTAACTTAATTGGCAATTCACTGAAACTGAAAACATACAGCGATCGCTTCTCAAACTCCCAATTAACCATTAGAAATTGCACTGCATTAAAATCAAACCACTCTTGACTTTTAATTAACTCAACATTGCATTGGCTAAATTGTTGATGTAATTTACTCTCTACCTCTGCCATATCCTCTACATAAATAGTCTTGAGAATCTTCACGTTGCAAGGTGGTTGATTTCGGTGAAAGTTATCAAGTCTTGCTTCTGGATTGCGAGATAACCCAATTTTGCATCTACGCAACCACGCACCAGGGATTAAGCCGTGATAACCCTCTGCTTCCATTAGATAAATAAATCCCGGCTCATGGTCATTTTTGGGCTGATAGACAATCGTTGAAATCTCGTCCAAGTTCATATATTTATTTCCAGATTATCTTATTGCTAACTGTGCGCTTTTTGCAGTCTAGACAGCGATATCTATCATCATTCTGTAGCTTTAAATTTGCGCTTCCACAGTGGGGACAGTGGGGACTTGTGCCAGATTGGTGACTACCCCCTATAGTCGAAATTGGTGGCAACCCTGCTATTGTGCCAGCGCTTTCTGTGTAAGGCTTTGAGCTTTTGCTTACCAGTTCATTACCAGTCGTGCCAGAAGACTTGGTAAGCCTTGCCAGCCGCTTTGTCTCTTCTATCTCTTCATAGTTAAAACTGACTCTATCTAAATTAGGTAAAAAATAAAGCTTAGGTGAACGAGAATCGACTACTAAGGCTACTCTTAACAATCTGGCATCGTCGGTAACTAAACCATTTTTCTGGTCGATATATTCTTCGATAGCGTCTAAATTACGAGTCAACTTAGCCAAGTTAGACTCGCTGTTTTTCCCCTTGCCGTAGGTATTTAGATAATGTCTAATTTTGGGAATGCCAATGATTATCTCGGTAAAGAGTGAGCGATCATCATTGGTAAAACCTGGGATTTGTTTGGTCATCACTGATTGACCCGACACAATCCAACCGATGTTATTGTGTCCAAACTGTTTAAAAATCTTCTTAAGGTTTTCTCCTGCCTTGTATGGTTCACTGCAAGAATTTAGAGTGTTATCAAGTTCATCCCATGCCCAAATTTGAAAGAAGTTAGCAGCGAATGTGGGGTTTTGAACTCTAAAATTTCCGTCGTCTAGGCAATCATCAAAGGACTTAATCGCGGCTGTGGTATCGCCATATTTAAGAAAATGCTCTAATGGGTAATTGCTATCTTTCAGTGAAGCGATCGCACCGGGGTAAGATACCGTAACCAGAGTGTGAGGTACTTTCTCACCCTTCCCGGTATTGCCGCGAGTGCATCCAGCTTTGACGATTTCGCTAATCATTACCGCAGTGGTTGGGGTTTTACCAACACCCGGATCTGCTATCAGCCGATAGCGGATAGGATGGCTGACTACATAGTTGATAAATTCGTCAGCAGTCCCAACCATCAACTTAATTTCATCTGCTTTGATAGCTGGCTCCATCCGGTAACTAACCACAATACAGTCAGTTACTTCTAACTTTCTGACAGAAGTAATTTTGAATAGCCCTAACTTTTTAGCAATTATCCCAGAGTGCTTTAAAATCGCCTCTACAATCGCTAAGGTCTGAACAGAGCGCGAATATCCATAACCCACATCTACAACGCCGTCAGGCTTCACCTGAAAGCCTTTAACACTCAAAGCTAACCTGATATCGGTAAACAAAGTACGCGCTATCTCATTGGCAATTTTCCCGTTGATATCAAAGCCAAAGTCACCATACACGGGTTCTAATAAATCGCCTTGCAATTGCTGCTGTAACTGTCCTACACGCTCGTTTAGTAGCTCAATTTGCAAAAGATAGTTTTGGCGCTCATGTGCGATCGCTTCCCCAACCTCATCTAAATTTTCGTTGTAGCTACTTGCCAAACTCTTGATAATTTCGGCTTTACTTTGATGACCATGTGCTACCTTCTCACCCCAGGTTTGCAACCTTCTGAATAGCTGCATAGCTTCAGAGGTAATAGAATCGTGTTCATGATAAATCTTTTCTAATTCCTGTGACTTGGCAAGTTGAAAGCGTTTGTTGGCTTCCGTTTCTACTTGAGTTTTAAAGTTAAATTCCCATTGCTCAGTCTCACTTTCCAGATATTCAATACGCTGGGTATCTTTTTGAGTCTGTGTAGATAATTGATTTAATTTGGCTTTCAGTTGGGCAATGAGAGCCGTGCTTTCTAGTTTGTTATGACCTAACGAGTTGATGGTATTTCTCGCTTCTTTGAGTTCATCTTTCAAAGATTCTAGCTGGCTGCTAACAGTGGCTAATTTGGACTTGCAGTTATCAAATTCCCTGATGATTTTATGCAGCGTTTGACCTGCTTGTTCATTCTTATTTTCAGCATGGTTTAATAGTCTTTGTGATTTAGTATCCGCCACTAGATAAGTAATGAAACTTGCTGGCAACGCTCCCAAACCAAGCATAGAGATTAGTTTGGCTGTACCGTTGGTAAACCCTCCAGAAGCGATCGCTAACCCCGCACATAAGCTAAAAGCACTTAGCCCCAAACTGTGAGATAGTTTCATTGCTTCACCTCTAGATAGTCACCTAGTTGGGCTTTAAAGCTTGCCAAGTTCCCCTGCGACTCAACAGTTTTTAAGCGCAATTCCTCAGCTTTTATTTGTGCTTGTAGTAGTTTTTGATTGAGTTCGTCTTTGCTATAAACCGAGATATTCGTATCAGCGATTGTCTTAACTTGGCTGACATCTAAAGCAACTGATTTTTGGGTAGTGACCTCTTTTTGATTCAAATAGTCAAGATAATTACCTTTGACTTTCTCAATCTCGGTAGCTGCTTGGATGCCAGCACCAAAAGCCTTTGAGTGTTTACCAATGACAGTAAATTTCTCGCGTGTCAGGTCGAGCGCTGCGCCTGTTAGCTTAAGCGATCGCGCTGCACCTTCGTAAATTTTCATTCCCTTATCAAATTGGCTTTGAGTTGCCTGGGGAAGATTTTCAGGAGGATTAAGCGGATCTGAAATATGGTACTGATTAGGCTGGAATGGTGGCATCATTCCCGGTATTAAATCCGGGGTAACAGTTAGTAAGCCAGGGATGCGGCTATCTATTGGAATGGTGGCAGAATTAGCAGATGTGGGATTAGTGCTAGATGCCGAGTTTTGTTTACCTCTTGCCAACTTTTCTGCTACAGCTTTGGCGGCTGCTTTTGTGGTGTCAATCTTAGCCATTATTGAAAAATTTTCTAGTGTTAAGTAGGGATTGGTATTTAATCTCTAATTGCCTAAATGCTTTGTCGATTTCGCTAAATTCAAGCGCCAATTCCTCATCTAAGTCATATTTTTTAAGGACAATATTTAGCTCTGTTTCGTCCGTCTTTGCATCCTGAATTTGGCTGTTTAAGTCATCCATAAAGCTTTTTTGATATGGGTGCTATATGGCATAATTGCTGTGTAATTAAGACACATCCCCAGAATGGGATTTTACAAGTGTGAGCGGGGGGATGCTGGCAAACATCCCTTTTTTATTACCCGTTTGATTCGCGCCTACCTTGCCCTCTATGCGGTTTTGGTGGTGGGTTCTCTTGTTCTGTTGCCGCTAGTAGATTGCTTTTAAAGCTGGCAAGGCTAGGCAGGTTAGGCAGGTTAGGCATGATAGATCCAGCCACAACGCAAATGGCTAGCAATGCAGAGTAGAATTTCATTGGTTGTCAATCTTGATAGAGGTTTATAACCGGGCGATCGCTTAACTTGGACGGTAGGGCGATCGCTTTTAAATTGGGAGTGAAAATCATTCTGTAAAACCTTCAAACTTAGAAATATCTAAGTCAGTAGTGGCAGCATATTCTAGATAATTGAAATACTGCTTTACGTCACCGAGCGCTACATCGCAGTCAAAACGCAAGGCTTTAAACTGTGGATGGTTTCTAATTTCTGCAAGCAGCTGTTGCGATTGGGCGATTAGTTCTGGCAGTGGTTGAGTATTCATGTTTACCTCTGGCTTCAATGTTGGAGAATTTTTCATGATCTACATTTTTCGCTGGCATCCTCCAAAAATTTTGCAGATTCTTCTAGTCCGCGATCAAAAGCTACTTGAGCAAAGCCAAACAATAAATCAGCCAAGCTAACATCTTGCTTTTCTGTCTCAGAAACTATATATTCAGCAATCTTTTTTGAGGCTTGGAGTCTTGCGTCAGCAATCACATCTATCAGTTGCCCAACCATAGATTTTTGAGTGAAATCTTTGATTTCTTGGTCGAGAGAAACTATTAATCTTTGAGCATTGAAAATTGTATTTTCTGGTGTAAACCCTCGCTTTAAAAGCCTTTGGTACTGCGGATGATCTAATGCTTGGTCTAAAAGTGCGTGAGACTGATTGAGTAGTTGGAGCAGCTGTTGCGGTTGTTGGGTCACGGTGCAAACTCACCAAATATTTTTTCTAGTAGCCAGTTCATGAAGTCGAGAGGAGATAACAGAATGTTGATCCCTCTCACACGATTAGCTTTTTTCCCAGTTCGGCGATGATTTGGTCAACTTCTGCGGGTAAGTCTGTAGTGTCTGTTGTAATTGCTACAGGTTCCTTGGCCAAACTGGCCAAATCTCTAATCGTTCCCAAATATCCCTGCTTTTGGTGCTGCCAGCGCTGATTAATTCCCTCTACTAGTTCGGCATCTCTCACAGCTAAGTTATTTAGAATCAGTTGGTTTTTGACTTGGGCTATAGCATCCACTGCTGCTATCTCCTCAGATGCCTGCCGAGCTAGCTGGTCAATTAGCGTTAGTTGGGCGTTAGGTATTGGGGATTGAGTAGCAGATGTTAGATGTTGATGTTGCTGGGGCAAGGAAAGGGCATTCTGTGACTGTTCTGGGGCTGGTTCCGATGTTTGCTGTGGAGAAGTTTCGGGTAACTCTAGGATGTTGCTAGCCACAGTTGGTAATTTTGCCTGGAAGTGTGAAGCGATCGCTTCTAAATCCGCTTCTGAAACTGCCTTTACAGTATCGAAATCATCGGGGCGAACATGGCTTAAAGCAAGTCTTAAACTCTGTTCCGTGGTCATGTACTTTAAACAGGCATCATGAATGTTGATTGTGTCTTCTATTGGTGCAGTGGCTTTTTTTCGTGTTGCCATGATTTACGCTCCCTTTTGGATTTTTTGAACTTGGCTGAATGCTTGCTGATAGCGGTATCTAGAAAAATCATTCGGGTTTTTGGCGATATAACCTTTGACCCGTTCGCCGCGTCGTAGCTGTGCCATGAGGCGACCAACACGGCTCAAAACCCATGCTTGATAGGGTGATAAAGGTGATTCCCGGTCGTAACTGCCATCGTGGGTTTTTGGGTACGCATCTCTGAAACTGGGGATTCTCCAAAAAGCTAAATTCTCCCAAGTGCAAAGGGTAGAACGGCTAACACCCAAGACCTCAGCTAAATATGTCTTGGTAGATGGGAAATCGAGGAATGAATCTAAATCTGTAGAATGTTTACTCCGTCTAGGTTTCATGGGTTTACTACAGTAATCAATGTGAATTAATGGTTAATTGGCTATCAATCGATAAACTAAGCAGCAAAATGTAGCGTCTAATCGCTAAACCCCTCGCTGTGTAAGTCTCTGGGGTACTCGTAGGACGCTAATTAGTGATTTGTTGTTGATCGATTGCTTTCTTATTGATATAGTAGTACATGACGGTACAATACTGTCAAGTAAGGTAGTAAACAATCTTGTAAAGTCTTATAGAGTATTTAATTGTCAGGTAAGGCATTATGGACTAATAGATTTATGTTTGCTGAAATGGCTACCCGATATAGATTGACTGTTTATTTCTCAGATGAAACCACTCTCAAGAAGCTTGAGGAATGGGCAAAAGAAGAAAACAGAAGTGCTAGCAATCTTGCAGCTACCTTACTCGCTAAAGCAGCACAGGATAAAGAGAAACAGGAGAAATCCGCATGACAGAAGCACAAATCCAAGACAACCAGACAGAAGAACCAGAGATATCCCCAGAAGCACTAGAAACCGCAGAAAATTTTACTACTGCTATCAATAATTTTCATTGGCGGGCTGACTATTTGAAATTCTGTGAAGTTC
>DASQZD010000006.1:0-150402 GCA_035638855.1 Nodularia sp. (in: cyanobacteria)
ATGCCAACAACTGGGGATTGGCAGTAGGGGCAGTTGATAGCGACAATAAGATGGCTAACTTCTCTAACCAAGCGGGGATGAATGCGTTTCCCTATGTGACTGCACCAGGAGTTGACATTTATTCGTCGGTTCCTGGTAATCAGTATGCTACATATAGCGGTACATCTATGGCTACTCCCCACGTTGTTGGTGTGGTGGCTTTGATGCTGAGTGCTAATCCGAGTTTGACTGATGCTCAAATCCGGCAACTGATCATCGAAACATCAGGAAATAGTACACCAGCCGCAAGTTCTAACTCCTTGAGTATCAGCCCAGAAATTTCTCGGACGATTGCAGATATGGTAGGTAATAGTACATCCCCTACTACTGTTAAGGTTGAATTACAAGTGACAATGTTAACTGATAGTAATACAGCCGTTTCTAATTTGCCTCCCATGTCTTCATTTGTCACCAGAGGCTCATCAATGAATCTAGGAAACATGACGTGGTATTACGATCGCATCAGTAATAATATCTTCAATGCCGATGAGGGTGACAAAAAGAACGAAGATCCTACAGATATCGCCACAATTCTCAATCAATTGCAGCAGCAGGTAGAAGAATTTAGAAGGTTTTTCCCTGGTTTCTAATTTGGTAGGGAAGTTCTAAATCCTCCTTGCTTCTTCGTTACCTGACTGAAAAGGCTTCGCTAAATCTACGGGTTACAGGCTCGATGATGAAGGTTAAAACTGACTTTTGACGCGTGACTATTTCCCCGTTAGCTGACATTCCGGGAGTAAATGCTACTTCTTCTCCCCGGACTTTCATTGAGTGTTGACTTAGTTGTATTCTGGTGGGGAAGACTAAACCCAAGTCTTTATCGACGACTGCATTAGGACTAATTTGCACAACTTTACCGTCAATTGTGCCAAATTCTTGAAAGGGAAAGGTTGCCATTTTTACTTTTGCTGTCATCCCTGGACGAATAAATCCAATATCACGGTTGAGGATTTTCACTTCTAATAAGATTTCTTCTCCAGCAGGCAAAATTGACAGCAATTCTTCACCTGCTTGGACGGGTCCTTGGGTGGCTTTAATTTTGTAAATTGTGCCTGCGACTGGGGCTGTGATTGTTTCCCCAGCTTGCTGTTTTCTGGCTTGTTCTAGTTGACCGTTAATATTGGTGAGTTCTTCTTGGCGCTGTTTGATCTGGGTTAAAATCTCGCTCTGGCGCTCAGATACTAAACGCTGTGCTTGCTGGCGAACTCCTTGATGGGCTTGTTCTGCTTGGCGAATGTCTTGGGCTTGGGCTGCAATCTCTCTGGTTAAGGATGCTATTCTGTCTTGAGACTCTGTGACTCTATTCTTGGCGTTAATTACCTCATCTTTCGCTCTGGTCATTTCTGTGTTGGCGCGATTTAATCTTTCTTGGGCTTCTAGGTAATCAATTCTCGGTAATGCGCCAGGCGCAATCAGGGTGCGGAGATTTTTTTCTCTTTGTTGCGCGATCGCAATATTTTTTTCAATTTCTACAACGATATTTTCGGCGTTGACTACATTGGCTTGGGCATTTTTAAAGCTGCTTTGAGCATTGACGAGGTTTTCTTGTAAGCGTTGCTGGCGTTGTTTGACTTGTTCAATAATTGCTAGTTGGCGATTTGCTTCGGCTTCGGTTACAGCTTGACGTGCTTGGTAATCTGAGAGGCGTGATTCTAAAAGTTCATCTTGTAGTTTTGTCCCAGATTTTTTAGTCCCGATGCGTTCTGCTTGCAAACGCCCTAAGTCTTCGCTGATTAATTTAGCAGATTGGGCGAGGCGAGTCACATCTGTTTGTTTCAAGTCTGGGTCGCGTTGAATTAAAACTTGATCTTTAGTGACATGATCGCCTTCTTTGACATTCACTTTCAAAATAGAACCACCGCCCAAGGATGTGACTGGTCGCACTTGTGTAGAGGCGATTAATTCCCCAGGTGCGATCGCTACTTCATCGATTTGAGAAAAATTTGCCCAGGCGATCGCTCCAAATACCACTAAGCTCAGTGTTCCTGCTAAAACTCTGGTATACAGTGGCGGTAATTCCTGTACAGCCTTACCCAGTTCATAAGATAATTGATCCTCTGGTTTGGCAAATTGTTGTTTTGTTTGACGAGCTTGAGCAGCATTTGCAACTAAGGAAGATTTCATATAATTTTAGATTATTGGGGGAGTGGGAAGAGGCAGAGGTGCAGGGGGCAGGGTGCAGGGGAGAAGAGGAAAAGGGATAATAGCCAACCCTTGTAGAGACGTTCCATGTCACGTCTCTAGATTCTTTGTCACCAGATGTCTAGAAGAAAATTTTCCCTTCCACTACCTAATTCAAACCGCGAGATATCGCCGCAGAAAGTTTTCTAAAGTTTCCAAGTGAAAATTGAAGATTCTTTCTAAGTTGGCTATTTCCTCTTTTCTACAGAAAAATTCATTGGACAGTAATGTTCTATAGGTTCCGAAAGCTTTTTCTGCTTGGGGGTTAAATAAACCCAATGCACTGCGTAAACCATCGACAACAAACAAAGGTGGATTAATTAATATCGCTTCTTTATTGAAGATGCGACTAAAAATTTGGGGAATATCCTCACGCAATAAAATCTCCGGACCTCCCACTGGTAATATTTGGTTGCGTGCGCCTTCAACTGTGATTGAATCGACTATTATTTTTGCTAAATCATCTGTACTGACAACCGAAGTCCGATTTTTGGGATCACCAATGAGCAAATACAAATTTGTTTCACGAAACTGTTCTGCCAATGACAGTAAATTAGATGCTAATCCAGCTGGGCGTAAAATTGTGTAATTCAAGCCACTAGCCTCTAAATATTGTTCTACTGCTCGTTTGGCTTTGAATACGGGCGCATCTTCATAGCCCCGTTCGGCTCCCAGTACAGAAATAAAGACAAAATGCTTGACTGCATTAGCTTTAGCCTGATCGATGAGTTCAATATTGGCGCGATAATCGAGAGATAAGGAGTCACCATCAGAACCGTGGGCGCTGATAATGTACTCGACACCCCGACAAGCTTTTTCAATATCCTTGTCTCTTCGCAAATCACCGATGAAGATTTCTGCTCCTCGGTGTTCTAACTCGTTATAACCCGAAGTGAGGCGGACAAATGTCCTCACTGACTTTTCCTCTAGGCGTAGGAGTCGCACGACTCGGCGACCAATTCCTCCCGTTGCTCCAGTTACCAGAAACATAAGGATTTTGAGTGATGAATTCCATTTACACACTAATCTAAAATTCGACGATTACTAGGGTATGGTCGCTGGGTTGGGGTAATTTTCTGGGAGTAACGTCAATCATGCAGCTTTTAGCGCCTTCGTAAAGGATTGGGGTGAGATAATGATGGTCAATGCGCCAACCCCGATTGCGTCTAAAAGCGGCGGCGCGATAGTCCCACCAGCTGTAGTGTCCACCTTCGCTGGTAAATTTGCGAAAGGCATCAGCAAATCCCAATTCTAGGATATCTCGTAAGCCTTGGCGTTCTGGTTCGGATGACATTATATGATTGTCTGGATTCGCGTTTTCGTGTATGTCTTCGGCTGCTAGGGCGATGTTGAAGTCACCACACATACAAATTCCAGGTTGTGAAAGTAAAAGGGTTTGTAAATACTCTTTTAGCACTGTGAGCCAGCCTAGCTTGAATTCGTATTTTTCGCTGCCTATGGCGGAACCATTCGGGACATACAAATTTACAATGCGAATGCCATCAATTACGCCTGTGATCACGCGCTTCTGTACATCCCATGCTGGATCGATATTGGGTAAAATGGGGCTGAAACCAGCGCTGACATCCAGGAGTGGTTGGCGACTAATCAGGGCTACGCCGTTATAAGCTTTCTGCCCGGAAAAATAAACATGATAGCCTAATTCTTCAAAAGGCGATCGCGGAAAATCCGCGTCTACAACTTTTGTTTCCTGCAAACAGAGGACATCAATGGGATTTTCGCTTAACCAAAATATCACCTGTTCTAGGCGAGTCCGAATTGAGTTGACATTCCAAGTGGCAATTTTCATTTTTTAGTTTTGACTATTGAAAATAAAGATTAATTTTTAATTATTTATGTGTGAACAATTATTTAACATTGACCTGATTTAGCAATTTTTGTTCACTTGACCTTAAGGAAAATTGCTATTGTCTCATTATTTTAGTATTCTCAACTACAAAATTTATAGTTTTGTCAGTTTAGCTACCAAAAATCCTCCTGGTCGAATGATCCCCAAGGTAGATGGAACCACTACAGCCTAAGCTATACTTTAAAAGTGTAGCTGCTTAGTAGCCATTTTTGATGTTTTAAAATGTATTGGTGGTGGAGGAAGGTATGATTAACCAAAATTGCCATCCTCAGAGTAAATGAGGTTAATTAAAATCTGAACAAAGTAAGCATAAATCCTCTGGTTTTACATATGAAAATATTACTTGCTTGGCAGGATATTTTCTCGATTGAACCGAAACAACTTTATGAAGATCGCTGAAGTCGCCCCTTTATGGGAACGAGTTCCGCCTCCTAGTTATGGAGGAATTGAACTGGTAGTGAGTCACTTAACCGATGAACTCGTTCGTCAAGCCTGTCGAAAACATATAGAAAACAATTTTAGTGTTAACCAAATGGTTAACGGTTATGAAGCAGGTTACCAACAAATTATCAATAACCGCATTCATTTAAATGATTATTTAGATGCGACTAAAGTCCGGTTTTAATTAACAACTTTTTTCAACATTTTAACAACCAATTTTTTTTAGGGGCATAGTAGTGATATGAAGAATATGAGAGTCAACACCTGTCTGTGTTGCGGTGGTTCCCTCCTGCGTCATGTCCGTCATGGTGAATTGTATTGGTTTTGCCAGTCTTGTAGGCAAGAAGTACCTCTGTTGTCGGTGATTCGTGTGTCTAATCCTCGTGGGGAAACTCCGAATACAGCAGTCCTTCCTCAGACAACATTAAAGGAGTAGGAAAAGATGCGATGAATCGCGTCTGGACAAGGAAGTTTGTATTCTACAATCTGATAAAATCGGGTGAAGCTAATTAATTAGGTCGAAAGCTGTGTTAGCAGCGTTACTTTACGGTCAGGAAGATTTACGCTTAGAGCAGGTAGCTGATCCCACTCCGGGAGTTGGTGAAGTTGTGATCCAAGTTGGTGCAGCGACAACTTGTGGTACAGATTTGAAGGTGTGGCGGCGTGGTGGTCATGCGAAAATGCTGAAACTACCCACGCTGTTTGGTCATGAGGCGGCCGGGGAAATTTTGGCTGTGGGTGCTGGGGTGACAAATTGGCAGATAGGCGATCGCATCGTCGCTAATAATTCTGCACCCTGCATGAAATGCTTTTTTTGTCAACGTCAAGAATATTCTTTGTGTCCGAACATTACATGGAATAATGGCACTTTTGCAGAATATCTGAAGATTCCGGCAGCAATAGTGCAGCATAATATGTTAAGAGTTCCGGATGAGTTACCGTGGCAATTGGCATCAATGACAGAACCTTTAGCTTGTGTTTTGCATGGTGTCGCTCGTTCTGAGATTAAAAGTCAAGACAGAGTAGTTGTCTTGGGAGATGGGGCGATTGGGTTGATGTTTGTAGCGGCTTTAGCTGATGTGGCTGAAGTTTTGCTGTGGGGAGGTAATGATCACAGGCTAGAAATTGGTGAAAAACTTGGTGCTGCGAAGACTTTTAATTATCATCAAATCCCAGATATTCCCGGTGTGGTGAAAGAATTAACTCAGGGATGGGGTGCAGATGTGGTGATTGAAGCGACTGGTGTACCTAGTGTTTGGGAAACTGCGATCGCTTGCGCCCGTCCTGGTGGAACTGTGAATTTATTCGGTGGTTGTCCACGAGATACGACGATTACTGTGAATACAGAACAGTTACATTACAGTGAACTGACTTTAAAAGGTGTGTTTCATAATACACCCGAATATGTACGGGCAGCGCTGGCATTGATAGCTAGTGGTAAAATACCTTTTGAGTTATTGATTAGCGAAGCGCGATCGCTACAGGATTTAGAACAGGTATTTTCTGATATGAAGGCACGTAAGGTGATTAAAGTAGCGATGATTCCTTAGTTTTTTGCAGAGTAAAGCAGATGATCTGGGTCTAGCCAAACAATATAAAAAATCTCGTCAATAAAAAATCCATGAACTCTACCGTGTTTATTTGAGGACAGGGAAAATTGATAAGGTGTATCAACCAATTGTTCTTCGTTGGGCAAACCAAATCCGCTTTCGCTGGTATCTTCCCATTTTATAGGATGACATCTGAGGCTACTACTGCGATTTATTAACAAATCTTGCGCCGTCAAGCTAGATAACGCTTTTAACCGATCAAGTAGGGTTCGCCAGTAAATTACATCTTTTTCGGTACAAAAAAATTTTTTGTGGTCATCTTGATAATATTTAAACGAAAAGCTGATGCCTTGAGATGACTTCAGCTTCGTTGGTTTAATACCTGATTTGCTATCTTTGGTAATATCAGTCTTCTTAATCTTCTTCGGCACGAGATGCGTAGTACTCCTTCATCCAATCCTTTTTAATGATTTCGTTGGAAGGTGCATCAGATGCTATATCTCCTCTAGCCCACTTCCAGGGAGCCTCATCATGAGTCATCTGCTCAAGTTCATAAGCATCGCAGGCAAAGTATTCTTCTGCAAGTTCATCCAGAAACTCTCGAACCTCATCAGGTAATTCTAGTTCTGGGTTAGCATCCTGTAAAATAGGTTGCCATCCAAAAGGCTTGTACTTCTGGTACAACACAGGTATCACAGGCCCATGTATCCATGCTTGAAAATCTTCTGGGAAGAGAGGAGTTTCATAGATTGCAAGATGCCAAGCTTGAGAATAGTACACAAGCTTTTGCAGCTTTAGATTACTGATAAAAGAGCCTGTTTCATTTGCCAGCCTGATAAAGTAATTTGCTACGTTAAAACATGACAACACTATAATCACCTCTTCAGCCTGCTACACAATAGCTAGCCTTTATCTCTCTCAATACATCAGTCTACAGAGTTATCGCAAGAAAAGCTATGGAGAATTTTCTGCTCTCTTTAGTTTAATTGTACTACTTTAAGGCTCTCTCAGGGCAATTATCAAACTATAGATCCTTCCAAGCTTCGTCTTCCTCTGAATCCAGCCAAACTTTGTTCAGTGATGACTCACTCAATTCCAAAAAATCTTTGAGTAATATTTGGGAATTATCAGCATCGTTAGCTTGCAAATTTTTGACTCTTACCAATGATAATCCCGTTAGCTTTGCTACAAGAGCTAAATCAATACCTTCTTCGAGCATATTGACTGCAACTTGGGTTAACCCTTGCTGCAAACCTTGCTCCCATGTTTCACGTAAGATTTGAGGTTGAGTTGCAGAGTCATGCATGATTGTCAATTAGTTATGCTCTGTTGTAATTATATCTAGAATATAGTAATTCTCTCCATCAGCAATAAATTTTTATTCATCTCTAATATTTTGGGATGAAAAGCGCCCAATTAAGTCCAGCATCTTAAATAGCTTAAACTTGACAGCCTTAATTGAGGCAGAAGAGAGCTTTTATGCTTCCAAGGGGCGTTCTAAGATTAATTTGTAATATCCGAAGGCTTCTGATTTAGGGCTGACAGTGAAAGGCATTAAAAGACCGGCAATTGAATTTCTAATTAAATATTTAGGTAACAGATAAGCTAGTATTTTGGCTTTCCAAGACAAGGAAAAAAGTGTCAAAGACAATTTTTGTAATTTTGATAAAGTAGGCTGAATTGCCAAGGAAACATCTTCAATGGCTTGGATTTGAAAGCCAATTGATTGTGCGATCACATTCCAATCATCAATTTGCGAAAATCCCTGCTGAACAGCCATTGAAACTTCTACAAGTAGACTGGCGGTTTGAAGTAACTCAGGTAGTTGTTCAAGCTTGATTTTACGATAGCCATCGAACACAATTAATTTTCCCCCAGGGCGCAGCACTCGGAAAATCTCTGCTAGGGGAATTTCTACTGGAGATGCATGACATAAACACTCAAAAGCAAAAACAACATCAAAGGATTGATCTAAAAAGTTTAATTGATTAAAGTTGCCTTCTTGAAAAGATAAGTTAGAAAAATTATCTGCTTTTTTATTTGCTATTTTAATATGCGATGGAGTTAAATCAATTCCTGTGAAGCTTACTTCTGGATACTGCTCGGCTAAAAAACAGCTATTAAATCCTTTGCCGCATCCTAATTCTAAAACAGTCTTGGCATCAAGTTTACTAATTTGTTCGGCAACTACTCGCGGTTGAGCATAATAACCATCTGGATCAAATACACCATCAAAGTTTAACGCCATGTGGATCGCATCTTTTCCAGAGTGATAGATTTGATAACCCCACTCGCTTTGGGTGTAGTAAGATATGGTAAAATCTGAATCAAATTCTTTTAAGATGGATTCGCAACCAAACAGCCAGTCAATTTGGGCGATCGCATCGGCTAAAGTTAGTTGACTAGCCAGCGCAGCATAGTCAGGTTCCGCTCCCCAAGTCAGTAGTTTAATAATGAGATTTTTGAATAATTTATTTGCTGCCATAAGTGGTGTCAGAAATATGATGAAATTACTATAGCAGTCTGCTATCAAAAATCTGGGTGATCAAAATAAGCAGGTAGTCATATCGTTTATATATTGCCTATCGTGGCTAATTGGCTAAATTTTTATCAATAAATGGGATGAGTAAGATTTTATAGCACCTAGAGTACCTATAATCTCATGGAAGAATCTTTCTCCAAAACGGGAAAACTATGTTTATCCCCTGTTGGGGAAATTTCCATGTAAGTCCCGAATAGGAAAATGCTGAAAAAATATCTGCTTAACTTCTTGATTTTGCCCTTTTCTGTGGTTCCCTGGCTGGGGATGGGAATGCTGTTTGATTCCCATGCTGATGCGTTACCAGGGGAAACTACAGAAGAAGTAACTACCTGGATAAAAGCACATCCTACACTTCGCCCTAGACCTGGAGAACGTTTATTTATCCAAAAAAGTGATACAGCAGCCCAGCGATTCACTTTTCAAGCATCGGTGTTACCTCCTGGTAGGGTGAGATTAGCCCAAGACAGAGGCCGGATTCGTAGTGAGCGACTAGCTATGTATGATGCTGTTAATGGTATGAGTTTTCAGCGTCTCCAGGAATCATTGCGGGTGATTTATGGGTTAGATATCTATCAAGATTTTAATCGCGCTCCAGTAGTATATGAGTATCCTAACCAGAGTGCGATTAACTCGGCTCGGATGGCTAAAACGCCGATCAGGGAGGCTTTACGGGGAGAATTACGTGTAGGCGATCGCTATGTATATTGGCTGGAAATTGCCCAACCCCAAGGAAGTAAAGCTTTCACAGGTCAGATGACGGTTTTACTCAAAGCTGACCTCGATAAGTTGGAATCTGAATTGCGAAATCGTTAATGGTTGGCGTTTGCTGTGGGTTTGGTTTAAGCCAGCCTGCTGCAACTCGCCCCTATAATCCCCCTAATCCTACAGGAGATGGGGTTTGCCAAATACCAGAAAATATGCTTTCAGTTGCTAAGGAAATTCTCAGCAAATCTTCTTTGAGTAGAGGCGGCCAATCAACCCCAGCTTTGCGTCCCGCTACAAATATTTGTTGCGCCTTTACACCCAACTGATAAAGAGCAAAGGCTAATTCTCGGTCGAGGTTGGGTGCATCTTTCATGGCTTCAAATACCACTTTCAACGCTAACAAAATCGAGGTGATCTGACCGGGTATTGGTGGTTTTCCTAGCTTCATCCGCATTAACAAAGCATCTGGGTATTCATCAGTTGTTAGTGTCTGGGCTACGAGGAGTTTGCGAGCTGTTTCGTAATTCATGTATCCAGCTTATCTTAGTTGATATCACAGCAAGAGTAATTACATACAAATTACTATGAGGATGTAATTTTACTAGATATCTTGTTATGGTCAATATTTTTGAGATTTAACCACAGATGCACACAGCGAAAAGTTTGCGCGTCCTGGTTTCCCGGCGCAAAACTTTTCAAGACGATGAACACAGATGGTTTATGGGTATTGATCTGGTGTGACTTTTTTTGCTGATTTACGCTGAGATTTCGCCTCAATTTGTCTGACAACTGTCAGGGCTGAGTAACTAACTCCAGCTGTACCTTCTCCGGGATGAGTTGAGTCGCCGACTAACCATAAGTGGTTGATGGGTGTACGATTGGCAAATCCAAAGGGGCCAAAGGTGGGTATTCTTTGACCAATACCTCCAACTATACCGCGATCGCGTCCTGTGTAATGAGCAAAGCTACGAGGTGTGGCGGCTTCTTGATGAATGATGGTTTCTGGTTTGAGGTAGAAGTATTGGGAAAGACGTGCGATCGCATCTTCTGTATACTTCTGTTTAAGTCCTTGATAATTATTAGTTTCCCACCACGGTGCAGGATCGACAAAGGATGAAGCGATAATTGTGGCTTTTCCCACTGGGGCGCGTCCATCTCCTTGATGACTGACGGAAACAAATAGAGAATTATTTTCCCCAATCGGTCCATCGACATCATAGAGAAATTGTAAGTGCGGCGGACAATCTGGGGGAATGGCGCTGATATCTACCCCTAAATACACCACAAATGCACCCGAAGCTTGGGGTAATTTTTCCACCCGATTTTTATACCCAGATGGAGTTTTTTCTCCTAATAGTTGCACTAAGTTCTGTACGGTGACATTAGCAACTACATGGTCTACGGCTTCTGTGCAGATTTCGCCTGTTTGCTGATTTCTAATTACTACAGCCGTAGCTTGGTTATTTTCTACCTGGATTTGTTCCACAGTGTGGCGCATTAATAATTTACCACCATCTCTTGTTAAGGATTCTACTAGGCGATCGCTTAGTACCTGCATACTACCCTGGAGGTGAAATAAACCTTGGGGTAATTGGGATACACTCAACGCCGTTGCAGCATAGAGCAAAGCTGTCTCCTCAGTATCCACCTGAGAATATAACTTTAATTGCAAATCCAAAAACGTTTTCAGACGATGGTCGTTACCCAGTCCGTAAAACCGTAAAGCATCCCCCACAGTAAATAATGTATAGGGTACGGTAATTAATGTACTAGGGCGTACCGCTTGAGTTAGTTGCCATAAATCCCACAAACTACGAGGAGGTAATACCGGGTCACGTCCTTGAAATTGCCAACTCGCCTCAAATAACACCGCCATCATCTGCCAAAAAGGTTCACTCCCAGGAAATTGGCGTTGGCGTTCCTCTCGCCATTTTTGTGGGTCACGCCAAACATTAATCGGTGTATTTTCTCCGGGTAAATACACAGCACAAGCCGGGTCACAAGGTGTCGCTGCTGGTAAATCTATGCCTAATTCTGAGAATATGCGGTGATGGATTCCCCCTGGTTCTAATCCTGCTACCTGAGTCGCCCCCACATCAAAGGTAAATCCGCGACGTTTAAATGTAGAAGCACAACCCCCCGGAACCAGGGCTTGGTCTAAGACTAAAACGCTGTAACCTCGATGGGCTAATAAAGCCGCCGCCGTCAGTCCGCCTATCCCCGCACCGATGACAGCAACACGGGATTTGGTCTTGTGAGTAGAAATATTGGACATTGATATTTATCTTTACAATTTTTAATATTACTACTCATAATTTTACGTTATCTGCCAAGAAAAGGCCGTGTGATATTCACAACTTGAAGATGCTGATTTGAATTGCTAGATAAGATAAAAGAGTAACAAAGCTTTTCACTCCCCACTACCCATGACCTCAACTCTGTTAAAATTCCCTCGAATTAATACCCCCACGCTGCACAAGTTACCCAATGGTTTAACCATAGTCGCAGAGCAAATGCCAGTTGAAGCGGTGAATCTCAGCTTGTGGATCAAAGTTGGCTCGGCGGTAGAATCTGATGCTATTAATGGCATGGCTCATTTTTTAGAACACATGATTTTTAAAGGAACCGAGCGTTTAGCAAGCGGTGAGTTTGAACGTCAAATTGAAGAACGAGGTGCTGTTACCAATGCTGCTACTAGCCAAGACTATACTCAATACTATATAAATACGGCTCCCAAGGATTTTGCCGCCCTCGCCCCACTGCAAATAGATGTAGTATGTAATGCGATAATTCCTGATGATGCCTTTGAACGGGAACGTTTGGTAGTTTTGGAAGAAATTCGCCGTTCTGACGATAACCCCCAGCGACGGACGTTTAGAAGGTCAATGGAGACAGCTTTTGAACATCTACCTTATCGGCGTGCAGTGTTGGGGCCAGAAGCGGTAATTTCTCAACTCCAAGCCCAGCAAATGCGCGATTTTCATGCTACTTGGTATCAACCGCAGTCAATTACGGCTGTAGCTGTGGGTAATTTACCTGTAGAAGAATTAATTGCAACTGTGGCTGAGGGATTTAGTCACAGTCAACAGTTAACAGTTAACAGTCAACCATCGGCGATTCATCCTGAACCTGCGTTTACAGAAATTGTGCGTCGGGAATTTATCGATGATAGTCTTCAGCAAGCGCGTTTAGTGATGGTTTGGCGGGTTCCAGGATTGGGACAACTAAATGATATTTATGGGTTGGATGTTTTAGCAGGAATTTTGGGACACGGACGGACTTCGCGATTTGTTCGGGACTTGCGGGAAGAACGGGGGCTGGTGACTTCTATTGGTGTGAGTAATATGACTAATCAGTTACAAGGAACGTTTTATATTTCTGCTAAATGTGCTGTGGAAAATTTACAGGCTGTGGAGGAGGCGATCGCCCAACATATCCGTATACTACATACAGAGTTGGTTTCAGAAACAGAAATTGCTCGTGTGCGGCGAAAGGTAGCCAACAGGTATATATTTGGTAACGAAACCCCAAGCGATCGCGCTGGTTTATACGGTTATTATCAATCTATGGTAGGAGATTTAGAACCTGCCTTTAACTACCCAGATCATATTCAAAGCCAAGAAGCAACACACTTAATGCAAGCAGCACAACAATATCTCTCTCCCGATGCTTATGGTGTAGTTGTGTTGAAACCCTAAATAAGGGAGTAGGGAGTAGGGAGTGGGGCATGAGAAAATACAGACAAATCCTCATCCCTATTTCCCAATTTAAAAATGTGGACTGAAATCGATACTCATATTAGCCAAGTAACTGGCACAAAATTTCAAACTCAGCACCAGCGCAGTGTGAGTGGTGGCTGTATTAATCAAGGTTATGCTGTTGCTGATGGTGATTTGACTTACTTTGTCAAGCTCAATCAACCATCTCAAGTTGCGATGTTTGAAGCCGAGGCGCTGGGTTTAAAAGAAATGCTGGCTACAGATAGCATTCGTGTTCCTAAACCGATTTGTTGGGGTACTGCTGGTAATTCTGGCTATATCGTGTTGGAATGGCTAGAAATGGGAAGCGGTAACAGCAAATCTTCGCAAGATATGGGACGCAAGTTGGCGGCTATGCACAAAGCTACTAGCAGCAAAGGTTTTGGATGGAAAATTAATAATACGATTGGTTCCACACCCCAGATTAATACCTGGACAGCAGATTGGGCAGAATTTTACGCTCAATATCGCCTGAGTTATCAGTTTCAGTTAGCCAAGCGACGGGGGGGTAGTTTTCCGAAACAAGATAAATTACTTGGGGCTATTCCTGAATTATTGGCAAATCATCAAGTGCAACCATCCTTAGTGCATGGTGATTTATGGGGTGGAAATGCTGGGTGTACAGTGTCAGGAGAACCAGTGATATTTGACCCAGCTACTTATTTTGGGGACAGAGAAGTTGATATTGCGATGACAGAATTATTTGGTGGGTTTCCAGCCGATTTTTACCAAGGTTATAACGAGGTTTTTCCTTTAGATACAGGTTATGAGCAAAGAAAAACCCTCTATAACCTGTATCAGATTCTCAATCACTTCAATTTATTTGGCGGTGGTTATAGTTCCCAAGCCAACCGGATGATTGATCAAATTTTGCAGTGACATCCAAACTGCAAGCGATGATGGCTAAAAATTTAGCTTTTATTTTTGTGGTTGAAATTTAGTAGAATTAGCTGAAATAGAACTTAGCTGATATTCTGGAATCGGCTGTTTTGTAATCAAGGCATAAATCACATCTGGGTCTAAGTCGGCTCCCGATTCCCATTGAATTGTCCCATATTCAAGGTTAACTTGAACTGTCGCAAAGTATTCTTGATCTTGCAAAGGCGCAAACACACCTGTAATTTCAACAATTTTACTAATATCAATTACTCCTGCTACGCCATCTTCAAAGCAGATGTGAAGTTGATAGTTTTCTCTCGGTTGAACTGCAATGATATCTTTGAGCATGATTTATTCTAATTGGCATTACCTGACTCCCTGGTTTTTATATCGTACAACTGGCATAGGGTGAGAAGTTTTTGTTTCAGGCGATCGCGCACATTTTCTGGCATAATCACTATACAATCTGGCGCATACTGTATCACTTCACGACCCGGATTCCTATAATTAATTTTCTATCTGTTGAAGGTAAATGATGAAATCATCTGTTTGTATAATGCCTGGTATTTAGCTTCATTCTTTTTATTGCCATCTTGAGCTAAATTGAAAACAATAACATTGGCATTTTTAGGATGCAAAAAAGCAACTTTCTTGTGTTCATATAAGCCAGTCGATTCAAATTGAACAGCATTTTGACCAGCAACTTTTGTATTTTTTAATTTGCTAGCTGCTACAAACTCTTGGCTTTGCTGAAGCCATCGTTGTAAGGGTAGACGTTTAGGATTTTTGTATATTGTAATATTTACATTTGCTGGGTATTCTGTACCTCCTTCATAAGCTCCGGCACGAATCTTTTGAGCGTGTTCCTGAGTCCAAATATCAATTATTGCCAAGATAGAATTAGAACTATTCTTCAAACTTACCGCATCATTAACAACAAAGTCTTTACCGGAGTATTGGAACTCAAAGCCCAGGCGCTGACTGCGGTAACGGGTTTGGTTTCGAGCAGGTGATGTTGGAGTCGGTCGTGGTGAAGCAGCAACCTCATGAATAGATGTTGCTTTTGTTGATGAATCAATTACCAAAGATGAACTTTGACCTATAATTGCGATTGCTGCTACAACAATTATAGGAACTGATTTGACAATCAATTTTTGAATTTGTTTAGGGTGAACTGCCATTATTAACTTCTTTTAAGCAATTATGTGGATACCATTCCCTGATAGATCCAACTGTGGAAAGATTATTTCCGCAAATTAATTATAGTTTTTATGCTCAAAATCGGGCTACCTGTTGCACAAAGGAGTAATATCAAATCCGTTTGACCACTTCACTTATTAAACCTGAAACCCCGCCAAATCGAAGCTCTATTTCCCTTCTGGGCTGGCGGCGGAGTGGGTACTAAATGGTGGTAATTGTCACTAATTAACCGGATTTGATATTAAATATACATTCAGCAGTTCTGTGTCTGCTTTAAAAGCAGATTTTAAAGTTTAAACTACTGTAAATGACTGCGGGGATTATAGGTACGTATAGCCCGAATTTTCTCATAGTATTCTCGCTCCTGTGGGCTGAGGTCTTTTGGTGGAACAATCGCCACTTTCACCAACTGATCACTACGTCCACCCTTAGCTAAAGGCCAGCCTTTACCCCGCAACCGTAAAGATTGACCAGAACGCACTCCCGCAGGTAACTTCACATTCACTGATCCATCGAGTGTGGGGACATCAATTGAGGCTCCCAAGGTAGCTTCATCTGGGGTAATGGGAACTTCACAGACCAGATTATCACCTTCAAATTGGAAGAATGAATGTGGCTGAAGCTCAACTTTTAAATATAAATCACCCCGTTGTTGAGTCATGGGGTTCAATTGACCTTTACCACGCACCCGCAGGCGAGTACCAGTTTTAGCACCAGATGGAATGCTAACTTCAATGGTTTCATTACCTAAACTAAAGCGCTTTTTGACACCAGCAAAGGCTTCGCTAAAAGTTAAAGCGATCGCAGCTTCAGTGTCTGGAGCAGTACCCGTACTGACATCTGGAAAACCATAATCATTAAAACCACCATAACCACTCGGTCTAGCTGTGGAAGTACGATTATAAGAATAGCTTTGTCGTCCACCACGAGGACTAGGACCACCAACGCGCCCTAATAACTGATTGACAAATTCATCAAAACTGCCGTATTGACTGAAGTCAAAGCCACCCATATCCACACCAGCACCGCCCGATGGGAAACCTTCGCCAGCTTGTTTCCAGTATTGACCGAATTGATCATACTTCTTGCGCTTATCGACATCTGACAAAACCTCGTAGGCTTCATTCACCTCTTTAAAGGTAGCCTCAGCTTGCTTGTTATTTGGGTTAACATCAGGATGATACTTGCGGGCTAGTTTCCGAAAAGCTTGTTTAATTTCTTCTGGAGTGGCAGTTTTACTAATTCCCAAAATTGCGTAATAGTCTTTGAAGTCGGTTGCAGCCATCTACCAGCCTCCTATAAAAATTTATGTTATGTTTTTTCGTAAAATGTGAGCTTGGTTTTTGCTGGTTTAAATTCCCAACATAAAAAACTCTGATTTTAAATTAACAGACATTACACTAATTCAAGTGTGGTTCCCGCTTACTGCGCCAGCGCAATTTCCGTACTTCCTCTTTTCTGGAAAACCAACCAGGTAGTCTATTCCTTCTTCTAGACTAGGGGGAGCATCCCGGAGTTGACGATGCATCCGCAAGATGATTTCTTGGGGAACTTGGCGCTGACGCATTTGATTGCGTGCTAAACACAACCAAACAGGCGTTCTCACCCACAGCCCTGTAATCTGTGTAAAACCCACCTCGCGGGCTAAGGCGATAATTTCACGGCGCTGGCTCCTTTGGGCATTGGTAGCATCAAAAATAGTTGTTTGATCTGCGGCTACTGCTTGTTGAAACTGCCCTGCTATTTCTCGCCAAATCAGCGGCCAAGGTCCCTGAGTTGCTTCCGAACCAAAAAGTTGCCCCCGAATGGCATCCGTTGAAATCAGCAGCATTTGGGGGCATTCTGAGACTAATTGTTGCGCCAAAGTTGACTTACCGCTACCAGGAAGACCAATTAGTAACTGAAGTTTAGTCATGTGCCATCTGTCAGTTTTTAATGATTATTAACCAATGACCAATAACCAATGACCAATGACCAATAACTAAATTATAGTTCCGTCAGCAATTACTGCATTTTTCATCACAACAACAATACCACTGCGGATGTAGAAGCCTTGATTTTCGCGTTCGGCTTCTTGCACGTTATCTTTATTGATAATTTTCACATCATGACCGATGCAGGCATTTTTATCGATGATGGCACGGCGAATAATTGTATCCGTACCAATACCTACAGGAATGTCAGCTTTTTCTAAGTTACATTGACGTTCCACAAAAGGTTGATAAAAGTCCGCCCCCATGAGGAGAGATTCTTCGATCACACAACCAGCTTCAATGCGCGATCGCACTCCCAAAACCGAATGCTGAATCCGGCAATCTTTCAAAATACAACCTTCGCCAATAATCGATTCTGTCACATGACAACTTAAAAGTTTACTCGGTGGTAAATAACGCGCACGAGTATAAATTGGTGCTTTTTCATCGTAGAAACTAAAAGGAGGTAAAGGTTGTTTAGTTAAAGCTAAATTGGCATGATAAAAAGCTTCAATTGTCCCAATGTCTTCCCAGTAATCATCAAATAAGTACGCTTGGACGTTATAATCTTTGCTCGCATCTGGAATAATTTCTTTACCAAAATCAGTACTGTCTAAAGATTCCTTCAACAACTTGATCAAAACATCTTTTTTAAAGACATAAATCCCCATTGAAGCGATGTAGGGCTGCGATTTCGCTTGTTCTGGCGATAATCCCAGTACAGTAGTATCAACCTGCATCCGATCTAATTCATCGCCTTTGGGCTTTTCGCTAAAGTCAATCACCCTACCGGACTGGTCTATTTTCATTAAACCAAAATCCGAAGCCCGACTTTTATCTATGGGGATAACCGAAAGCGTAATATCAGCACCTGTTTCCCGATGGCGCTGGATAAACTGGCGGTAATCCATGCGGTATAAATGGTCTCCGGAGAGAATCAAGTACTCCTCCGCATCCCATTCGTTTAATAACCATAGGTACTGACGCACAGCATCAGCCGTACCTTGGAACCAATTAGGATTTTCTGGTGTTTGCTGTGCAGCTAGCACTTCCACAAATCCCTCGCTGAATCCAGTAAAATTATAGGTACGGGCGATATGGCGATTCAGAGACGCTGAGTTAAATTGTGTCAGGACATAGATTTTAAATATCTCTGAATTGATACAGTTACTGACAGGAATATCTATTAAACGGTACTTTCCTGCCACTGGTACGGCTGGTTTAGCACGTAATTTGGTCAGCGGATACAAACGAGTACCCGCGCCACCACCGAGAATGATTGCTAATACTTTTTTCACAAGATTTCTCCCAACTGCCTTTCAACTCTCACCTTCAGTTTAGGACTGTCTGAGACTACTGGTAAGGGGGGATCACAGATTAATAATTAGCCAAGTTTAGAGAATGCTGTTACTAACGGATAAATTTCTGGGATAAACGTAGCAAATTTAACTTTTATTTCAGCAGTATCGTTGATACTGTTATTCTTCAGTACATACGCACAGAGTCTTTAGACAAAAGTTGCTCATTATTTCGTGAGTAAAAATAGCTACAACTGATTTTGGAGACATTTAACTGAGACTCCACTCAGAGACAATTTTTCAGCCAGCCCACAATTAAATTATCAAATTTTTGACTTTTGATTACCTATCTTTATACATAGTATTTTTTTTGACATTAGCGTAGCGGATACTGCCAAATACGCCAAAAACGTCGAAAAAATCAGGAATAGGAAAAAATTTTCTATCATCAGTGAGAGATGTAAATTAGCAAATATTTGCCACAATCACTGGTTAAGGTATAAAAATTAATTCATGCAAATTCAAACACCAGACTGGGTTAAACACGCTATTTTCTACCAAATTTTCCCAGATCGCTTTGCTAGAAGCAAACAGCCTCACAAACGACTGTTACATGATGCGCGTTGGGAAGATTGGGACGCTATGCCCACACTCCAAGGTTACAAAGGCGGCGATTTATGGGGAATTATCGAGGAATTAGACTATATCCAGGGTTTAGGGATTAATGCAATTTACTTCACTCCCATTTTTCAATCGGCAAGTAATCACCGCTATCACACCCACGATTATTATCAGGTTGATCCATTGTTGGGAGGTAATGAGGCTTTTAAGGAATTCCTCGACGCAGCCCATGAAAGGAATATCAAAGTTGTGCTGGATGGGGTGTTTAACCACGCGAGTCGGGGCATTTTCTTTTTCCATGATATTTTAGAAAATGGCGCTCGTTCTCCTTGGGTGGACTGGTTCAAAATTACAGATTGGCCGCTTGCGCCTTACTCCGGGGAGTTACCCGCCAACTACGAAGGTTGGGCAGACAATCGGGCTTTGCCAGTGTTTAACCATGATCATCCGGAAGTGCGGGAATATATCATGGAAATTGGCGAATATTGGCTGAAATTTGGCATTGATGGTTGGCGGTTAGATGTGCCGTTTGAAATTAAAACACCGGGTTTTTGGCAAGAATTTCGCGATCGCATCAAAGCCATTAACCCCGAAGCTTATATAGTGGGAGAAGTTTGGGGAGATTCACGCGAATGGCTAGATGGTACGCAATTTGATGGCGTGATGAATTACTTATTTGCCGGACTAACCATTGCCTTTACCGCAGGCGATCGCGTAGTCTTAGAACAAGTGCAAACCCGCGACTATCAACCCTACCCACCTTTATTTGCTACCGAATACGCTGTCAAAATCCAGGAATTACTCGAACTGTACCCGTGGGAAATTCAACTAACCCAACTCAATTTACTCGCCAGTCACGATACAGCTCGATTAATTACCATTGCTGGCGGCGATCAACCTAGTGTAGAATTAGCAACTTTACTGTTACTCACCTTTCCCGGTGCGCCCAGTATCTACTATGGTGACGAAGTTGGTTTACCTGGGGCGATAGATCCCGACTCCCGGCGTGGCTTTCCCACAGAAGCGAATTGGAATCAACACATCCTTAACATTCACCGTCAATTAATTACTCTGCGCCACAAATACCCAGCTTTGCGTACAGGAAATTACCAAGTTCTGTTCGCCCAGGGAGAATTGTATATTTTTTCCCGCACTTTAGATACAGAAGAATTGATTATTGCCGTTAACGCTGGTACAGCCACAGCTAAAGCAAATATAGACGCGCCAAGTTTGCAGACTCAACCCCAGAAGCTATTATATGGCGCTGCCGAATTTGAATGGTGTGGTACGCAGCTTTCCTTAACTCTTCCCCCACGCGCTGGCTGTATTATCAGTTAGGCTTATATCCCCCAGCAACCATTGCTGGCATCAACACCTGATCAATCGCATGAATTACGCCATTGTCGGCAATTATATCCGTTATGAGAACATGAGCATCATTCACCTTAATCACACCTTGATCAGAATCAATCGCCACCACTGATCCTTCCAGAGTTGGTGCTTCTGAAATCTGCTGCAAATCTTCAAACCTGACATCCCCAAAAGCGACATGATACATTAATATTTTTTGTAGCTTGGGGATGTCTTGCAATAGTGAAGCTAAAGAATCCTGTGGTAATTGTGCAAAAGCATCATCAGTGGGTGCAAAAAGTGTCATAGAACCCGGACTTTTCAGAGTTTCGATGATTTCTGCGGTAGTAGCAGCCTGAAGTAGAGTCTTGAAATTTCCGGCATTAATAGCAGTTTCTACAATATCAGCCATAAATTTGGGTTGATTAATGAATTGCTGTACACACCACAGTTATAAAGTCAAGCAAAACTGCTAGCCTCTATCAACAGAGACAAAAATACCAAGCAATAAATTCTCAGTGCTGCTAAACTGGGGAATGATATCATGAACCAGTAACTATGCTAAAGCGTTCTAAGTTCGAGACGACTCAATCTCAAATCATGTACCGTGCTGAGGATTTGATTAGTGCAGCTTCAAATCGCTACCGCATTACGGTTCAGGTGGCAAACCGTGCCAAGCGTCGGCGTTATGAAGACTTTGATAATCCGTCGGAAGATGTGATGATGAAGCCAGTGCTGAGGGCAATTATTGAAATGTCTGATGAACTGACTCAACCAGAAATCATTGGCGAACTATAATCAAACTTTTGCGAAGGTGAGAATGAGCAAAAATTTATCGTTCATTCAACCCCTACTCAAGCCTTGGCAAACACTCACTGCTTGTATGGTAGTGGGTGTACTGGTTTTAAGTTCAGGGGCAGATAAATTAATACAAACAAACTTATTTGGCATTCAACCTGCATTAGCGCAACGAATTAGCCCTGGAGACATTTGGCAAAAAGTATATCAGCAATTGCCCGATCTGCCCAAAGAAAATCAATATCTCAGTAAAGATACGGGAAAAATTGCCGAAAACGACACCTTAGCCAGTCGCCTAATTACTTATCACATTTATAGAAAAGGACGCGCCCCCAATTATCGCCTAGATTGGAAACTGACTCTGGCTGATTATTTAGACGCGAACGAAGTTATATATGATGAGTCCTATCCTGGTAATGATACATTAAGGCAGAATCCTCTAGAAGGCGATCGCGCTGCAATTTCCCGCCTCAACCGCCAGCAAAGAAACGCCCTAGTACAAGTTTTAGCCGATATCTTCAACCCCAACCCTCAGAACACCCAAACACCCAGGCGCGACACAACACCCACACCCAGCACACCACAGCTACCCCAAAGAGGCGGCGCTGAACTTCTCAGATAAAAAACCTCTTTGCGCCCCTCTGCGTTTAAAATGGAACAGTTAATCAAAAGCGGAATTGGTTGGCGAATTGGCTGGAACCCCAACGCACCAGCATTTAAAGGATTAGTAGGTACAGAAGATTGGGCAATAGAATTAACAGAAGCCGAGTTAAATGATTTTTGCAGACTCCTGGCACAGTTAGCAGACACCATGAAACAGTTCGCAGCTGAATTAATGGAAGAAGAGAAAATTGCCTGTGAAGCCGAAAGCGATTTATTATGGCTAGAAGTAGAAGGTTATCCTCACGCCTACAGTTTGCGCTTGATTCTGAATACCGGAAGGGGTGTAGAAGCTAAATGGGATAGCGCCGCAGTGCCAGAGTTACTACAAGCATCTGGGATGTTGAAAGTTTTTTAAATTAACCCCTTGATTATTTTAAAGCTTTGCAGTACAATAATAATTCTGACCGGGGCGTAGCGCAGCTTGGTAGCGCGCCACTTTGGGGTAGTGGAGGTCGTGGGTTCGAATCCCGCCGCTCCGATAGACAAAAGACCCTGCCTGCTAGTCTTTAAATCAAAGATTAGCGGGCTTTTTAAATTGTATGATCCTGGCGACTAGAAGTCACCGAACCATCCAGACAAAACCCACCTACGCGGGTTTAAAACTCTTGATTTTTCTTAGTCCGCGTAGGCAAACTTGGTTTGTATAGCCGCGTATCGCTAAACTTTAGACAGCCTGTAAATTAATAGGAGATATTTCTTTCAAACTTTCAGAATCTTGTGCAGCATTCCAAAGGTCAAACTTTTGTTGAAGATTCAGCCAAAGTTCTGGAGTAGTCTGAAAAGCTTTCGCTAAACGAAGCGCCATATTAGGAGAAATACCTGCTTGCTCATTCACAATTTCTGAAATTGTTTTACGTGACACGCCTAAAATATCAGCAAGCTGAGTATTCGTCATATTTAATGGCTTTAAGTATTGTCGCTTAATTAATGCTCCAGGATGTTTTGGCTTTCTCTGAGTTATCATGACTGATTTCCTAGTGATAGTCTTCGTAGCCATAGAAATAATGACGTTGCTGAATCAGAGTATGAAATGCCAAAATTACCTTTCTTCTTCTTTGCGCCTTTGCGCCTTTGCGTGAAACAAATTCATATCTTAATTTAGCAACGCCGAAATAATGAACTACAGATTTAGAGGCAAAGTGACTACTCTATACTCAAAATATCTCTGTGCATGAAGGCGCGATCTACTAAAGACTGAATTTGCTCAGATGATAGCGGATCTCCATTGGCATAATGTTCGATCCAAGTTCTACTAATGATATTAGGGTCATCTGGTAAACTTGCCAAATCCCACCCAGGCATTTCTAATTCTTCCATGAGACGATTTACTTTGGGGTCATAACTGAGGGCAAAACAGCGACAGCCTTCAGCCGCAGCCATAATTAAGCTGTGCAGACGCATCCCAATTGCCATTTCCACACCTTTATAGACACCTTTTAATAATTGCGGGTTTTCTAAAAGCAGAATTTTACTGACATCTTTTAATTGGGGTTGAATCGCTTCGGCGATCGCTAAATCTTCACTTTTCTGAAATGGCAACAGCAAAATAAAGGCTTGGGTGGCTTTCTGAAAGTCTACTAAGGCGCGAGTCAAGTTAGCTAAACGTTGGGGAGTTAGTTGGGGATGATTTCTTAAAGTCACTGCAACTCTCGGCGCTGGTAAATCCCAAAGTCCTGGTACTGGCTTGCTTTCTAACGCCCAAACTGGATCAGGCGCAAGCAAACAAGGAATTTGCCAATCAGTTAATAAAGCTGCACTGGCGCGATCGCGCACACTAACTCTGCTACAATATCCAAAGGAGTGTTTTGCCAAAAAGCGAGTTTGGGGACGAACTAACGGACCAATACCTTGCGCCCAAGCGATAGTTTTTAAGCCCATTTTCTGAGCCAATACCATCAGCCCCCCATAATAAAATGGACTCATGGTGCTGGTGACATCTTGAATTAAACTTCCACCGCCCCAGATGAAAGCATCGCAAGAACGCAGAGCTTGGAGTACAGGTAAAATAGCCATGCGATTGTGAGATTCCACACCATAGCGATCGCGCGTTTGTTCTGGATTGCCAGAAAGCACCACAGGAGTCACATCAGGTGGTAACATTTGCAAAAGCGTCGCCAATAAAGCCTCGTCACCACCATTACCTTTACCGTAATATCCAGACAATAATGCCCGCATCTTTGCCATGTTAAATTGATAATTTTAAATTACTGAATTCTTATTTACTTATGCACGCCCTTTCCATTCCCACCTGGATTATTCACGTTTCTAGCGTTATTGAGTGGATTGTTGCCATTTGGTTAATCTGGACTTACGGCGAACTCACTGGTAACCGCACATGGTGGGGATTATCTCTAGCCATGTTACCAGCTTTAGTTAGTGCCATGTGTGCCTGTACCTGGCATTATTTCGATAATCCTGCATCTCTAGAATGGCTGGTAACGCTCCAAGCAGCGATGACATTAATTGGTAATTTTACACTTTGGGCAGCTGCGGTATTGATTTGGCGTTCTACTAAACCAGAGGATACTACAACCAAGACAGTTACAGCCCAAGCTATGGAATCAAAATCATGATATCTAAAGAAACCCTATTTGTCCTTTCCTTATTTCCCTATTTGGGTTTCTTGTGGTTTATTAGCCGTAGTCCACAAATGCCACGTTTAGCCCTATATGGATTTTATGGCACACTCGTATTTGTTGGCATTACCATCCCGGCGGCAATTTACGCTCAATTGCATTATGGTTCTTCCTTGGCTGACATCGATTGGTTACATGGGGGTGCAGAAGTTTTTTTAACCTTTGCTAACATTTTTCTCGTGGTGGGTTTCGCTCAAGCCATTAGAGAATTAAAAATGAAAAATTAAATTTCTATGTTTCTGTGTAAGAGTATTAAACGCCGATAAATTTAGATGTTTAATTATTTTAGTTGACTTTTTTGAGATTTTGTAGTAAAGGGAATAAATAAATGGATGTCATTCCAGCAATTGATTTATTAGAAGGTCGCTGTGTCAGACTTTATCAAGGAGACTATGAGCGATCGCAAGTTTTTAGCGAAAATCCAGTAGAAATTGCCAAAGAGTGGGTTGATCAAGGTGCTACCAGATTACATTTAGTTGATCTAGATGGTGCAAAAGCAGGTAAAGTAGTAAACCTCAAAGCAATTGAAGCGATCGCTGGGGCTATCTCAATACCAATAGAAATTGGTGGAGGATTGCGCGATCGCACCAGCGTAGAACAAGTGTTTAATTTAGGAGTACAGTGGGCAATTCTTGGTACTGTAGCCGTAGAACAACCCCAACTCGTCCAAGAACTCTGTCAAGAATTTCCCCAAAAGATTATCATTGGGATAGATGCGCGTAACGGACTAGTAGCAACTCGTGGTTGGTTAGAAACCTCAGAAGTTTTAGCAACTCAACTAGCCGTACAAATGCAAGAATTAGGTGCAGCAGCCATCATTTACACAGATATTCACCGTGATGGTACACTCATCGGTCCCAACTTAGAAGCCTTAAGAGAACTTGCAAGTGCAATATCCATACCCATCATAGCCTCTGGGGGAGTTAGTTCCGTTACCGATTTATTGAGTTTATTAGGCTTAGAAATGCAAGGAGTAAAAGGTGTAATTGTCGGACGGGCTTTATATACTGGCGATATTTCCCTCAGAGAAGCACTCAGCGCCATTGGACCCGGACGCATTCAAGACATTCCCCCCAATTTAGACTCTAGCTTTGCATAAAGCGCTTCCACAAAAAAACGCCATAAGCCTCTGCGTCCTCTGCGCCTCTGCGGTTCGTTTTCCCTAAACCAAAAAAAACCCATACTTCAGCCGTGACAGCAACATCAACCAACATTTCCAAATCGGTTTTTCGTCTGTCTCCGTTAATTCGGATTACACTACTGAGCCTATATATAGCACTCACAGTCCCATTACCATTTTTAGCCCAAGCAACAGACGCACCAGTACCGCCGAAATTGTTGTGGATAGGAATTTGTATAGGCTTTGTCGGGTTATATGCAGTCTTAACCGAGCGAGTAATTGTCGATGACCAAAGCATTCAAGTTACTTACCCAGCCTGGGTTCCCGGCTTTTTTCGGAAAGGTTGGACATTACCTTGGTTAGATGTCAAAGAAATAAAACCGCGTTCCACTGGTCAAGGAGGACTGGTGTATTATTTTCTCAGTCAAGATGGCAAAGCGTATTTATTACCAATGCGGGTAGCCGGATTTTCCCGATTAGTGAAAATAGTCGAAACAAAAACAGGAATTAACACTTCAGATGTACGCCCATTAGCACAACCGTGGATGTACTTAATTTTGTTAGCATTAACCCTGCTGCTGTTATTAGTAGATGCTTGGACTATCACTACAGCATTAGGGATTTCTCAGACGTAAAATAACCAACAATACCATTTCCTTTCTTCCTTCCTTCTTTCTTCCTTTGTGTACTTTGCGTACTTTGCGGTTCGTTCCTCTATAAAACTTGAACTTGGAGAATCACACAACAACAGCCCAACTCAGACTAGAACAAGTTAACTTGTCCGCCAAACTGAAAGCCCAGCTTCAGGGATATCCTATATTACAGGATATCTCCTTTGAGGTATTTCCAGGCGATCGCATTGCCATAGTCGGACCATCTGGTGCTGGTAAAACCTCATTACTACGCCTGATTAACCGCCTCAGTGAACCCACCAGAGGCAAAATTTATCTGGAAAATCAGCAGTATAGCCAAATTCCGACTATACAGCTACGTCAGGAGATAACACTGGTATTACAAGAATCCAAGCTGTTAGGAATGACAGTCCAGCAAGCTTTAGCTTATCCTTTAGTGTTGCGTGGTTTGCCTGAACAGACAATTCAACAAAGAATTGACCACTGGATAGAAAAACTGCACATTCCTAGTGAATGGTTGGGAAGAACTGAATTACAACTTTCTGTTGGACAGCGACAATTAGTAGCGATCGCTCGTGCTTTAATTATCCAACCAAAAGTTTTATTATTAGATGAGCCAACATCTGCCTTAGATGCTGGAACATCTGCCAATGTCATGCAAGTTTTAACTCAGCTAACTCAAACCCATCAAATCACAATTTTGATGGTAAATAACCAGCTTGACTTAGCCCAGGAATTCTGCACCCGGTTATTATATTTACAACAAGGTCAGTTATTGACAACTCAACCCGCTTCCGAAATCAATTGGATTAACTTGCGAGAACGCTTGATACAAGCCCAAACCCAAGCCACCGCAGAATGGATTTAGTGCGTGAATTTGGCATTTTCAATGTTGAATGTTATTAATTTTTCTCCTTTTAAGTCCTGTGAGTGCTAACTGTAGAACGTTGATGACTGATTTTTTCCTTCGTTAACTTGGCTGGTGACTGCGGAACATTGGGTTTCAAACTTTCCATGTTAAATCGATATCCCACATTCCGGATAGTCTGAATCAAACTAGGTTGACGAGGATCAAGTTCAACTTTTTTTCGTAGTGATAAAACATGAGTATCAATAGTGCGGGGATTATCAATTGCATCAGGCCAAGCACGACGCAGTAATTCCGACCGACTTAGAGGCACTCCGCCAGCTTGTGCTAAAACATAAAGTAAGCTGAACTCTTGCGGCGTTAAATCAATGAACTCGCCTTGGAATCGAACCCGGCGCTGTACTAAATCAATTTGCAAACTGCCATAATCCAAATAAGCCGGTGCAGTAGGCGTGCGCCTGCGGCGAATTAGTGCTTCTACCCTAGCCAGAAACTCTTGCATTCCAAAAGGCTTGCTTAAATAGTCATCAGCCCCCGCCTTTAAACCTGCGACAATATCAGCTTCATTAGTACGAGCTGATAGCATCAAAATTAAAGGCTGTTGCTGACGATGCAACCAACGGCAAAACTCAATTCCATCACCATCTGGCAAATCAGCATCAAGAATCACCAGTGTTGGTTGTTGACTCAAAAACACTTCCCTTGCTTGATAAATGCTGGCGGCTTGATGCACACGGTATTCCAACTGCTGCAAGTGCCATCCCAGCAACGACCTTAGATGGGGATTTCCCTCAACGATTTCAATACAAACCGAACCCACAGTGGCAAAACCCCTTAGCGTCGATGAATTTTAAAGTAACAAGCCCATGCTCAAGGTTTTGTAGCCTTTGTTACTTCCATTGCTATTAGCCATACATTACCTCATAGGAAAAGCAGCAGAATCCTGCACTGATGCCTTACCCAAAGCTGAATTAGTAATATTCTTTAATATATTCTTAAATTTTTGTTATACTTATGTAAAGGTCTATTTGGTTAAACATCTTCCCTCAGAAGGTTGTCGCTAACCAATAAACTATCGCTAGTCAGGGTAAGCTTTACTTCAGCTTTATTGTGCCATCGGATTAAATTTGGGAAAAATTTATGACCGTATCCGCCAATAAATTCGCGCAGTTTACACAAATAATCATAAAACTATCTTACCAAACCATCATATTCCCAATTTTATGGAATAGGATAGAATCACGTTGTAGCTTTAGGAGGATCTAGCCTACGACAGATTTTTGTCCTTAAGTTGAAGCGAAGAAGGTGAAAGTAACACTTCACATCTGAGCGTGAATCATTTACAATTCTGATTCTAAAGAGATTAATATAGCAGTTATGCTCCAAGACACACAAACCATCCGCTATTACCAACGAATTACTGATGCCTTCATCGAGTTATGGAATCGCGGTTATCGGACGGACGATATGCGGATGTATTTGGATGGGTATTTAGCCGCGCTGCGACAAAGTAACGCTATTGAACCTATACTGATTCATCGACTAGAAGAGGAAGCTGGCCGCTACCTGTACGATTCATCAAATTTTGTTATGACTCAACCAGAGGTACAACTGGATTACTATTAATGCCATTTACTTAGTCATTAATCTACAGTAACCATTAGGTCAACGCTGATGATCATAGCATATCATTTGCCCTGGTCAAGGGTTTAGTGGTGTGAAATTTGGAGATATTTTATTTATAAGAGTATCCCCTCTGCCCGGTTTTGGTTTTGCCAACTCGGATGAGGGGATTTTTGAATTTCAATAGACGCGATTCATCGCGTCTATTACAAGCGGATATTAGGAAGCCAGTGCCACTTCTACTAATTGCTGCAATTCACCTTGTTGGTAAAGTTCAATCAGGATATCTGAACCGCCAATAAATTGGCCGTCAATATACACTTGGGGAATTGTCGGCCAGTTGGAATATTCTTTAATACCCTGACGAATTTCAGAGTCGGCGAGAACGTCAACTGTTTCAAAAGGAACTGCTAACGTGTTCAGAATCTGTACAACGTTGTTAGAGAAACCACACTGAGGCATCAGCTTGTTTCCCTTCATGAAAACCATGATTTTGTTTTGTTGTAACAAATTATTAATTTTTTCTTTGGTTTCTGGAGTCATGGACTTTTTGTTTCCTATGTTGCTAATAGCCAAGATATCAATAGTCAGTTTTTGAGTTGAACTTGAGACTGATTGATTTTTAAGAAGCTGCTGTGGCTTGCCAAGCTTCGGGGGTATACGTTTTGACAGCCAAGGCATGAATCGCTTCAGTTGACATAGCTTGCCGCAAAGCACCATAAACTAACTGGTGTTGTTGTACCAGTCCCTTATCGGCAAACTGCGATGAAACTACTGTCACTTGATAGTGGTCACCACCACCAGTCAAGTCTTGCACCTGAATTTGGGCATCTGGGAGTTCCGCCTTAATCATTGCCTCAACCTGCTGCGGATTAATCATAAAAACCTTGCGCGTAATATGGAAACCCACAACTTTAAGCGGTGGGAGGAAACACAACTCGGCACTTTTCATGCCGTTTCCCTTTCGGGGTTGGGCAAGTAGAGGAGTAATGCTTGCCCACTTCCCTTGATGCGGGGAATCGCCTCGCTACTCCGGTAATGTTAGCCTCGACAATGTTAACGGTCGGTAACTATCTAGAAGACACTGGCTTAACCCATAAACCTGTTTAATCCTCCAGTTCTAGTGCCTGGAACTGGCTACGCATCCCAGGGTAGGTCTTTAACTCTTGCCGTTAACGTAGTATGTTTTGTACTGAGTCTGGTAAGCTGGGGCTTCAGCAAATGTTGAAGCCCACGACTGAAAGCCGTGGGTTGCTTACCGCAATTCGTGAAAAAACTTACTTTTCTATTATTAACAGATACCCCTATGGAACGTATGCCGTTTCCCGCCCTTGCTAACTTCAGGTTTGGGACAGGCTAACGGTAAACGCGCCTTTGAGGATTTTTTTAGTAGATAGCTAGGTCAAACCAACCTTTGGTAGCTGCTTCTATCTTAGCATTTGGCTTTACCAGGTAGATGTGTAGAATTTATCACTTTGGGGATGAATTACTACTTGGTCGGGGAAAAGGTGCATCCACAAAACCCAATTCAAATAACTGCTGATAGGCTTTTTTGCCTAAATCCCGTGTGGGGTTTTGACTCTTAATAATCTGAATTAACAACGGTACGGCTAATTCGGGCTGATTTTGGGCGCGATGTACCAGTGCTAACTGATAGGTGGCTTCGTCGCGCTTTTGGGCTGTTTCTAAAGCTTTTTGACGCTGGGAATCGGAAACTCTCGTATCAATTCCTGTAAAGCTAGCGTTTAATTCTTGATAGAAATTAGATAATTGATTATAAACTTGACGTGCATCTTGGAGTTTTTGAGCCGCTAAAGGGTAGTTTTGAGCAGAAACGGCTTTATCTGCCTCTTCCATCAGCCGTTGACCTCCTGCCATACTCAAAACGCTATTATTTTGGGCTGTAGGACGGAGAGTGTTGGGATCGTTGGGGTCAATGATTTGTACTTGACTATAAATAATGGGTAGCTTTTGTACTTGAGCATTGACAGGTGATAGCAGGCTGAGAACTGCTATGCATGATAACGAAGGAAGGCTAATGAAAGGAGGAACGGCGGCAGATTTCATGGGGTCAAGTAGTGCGACAACTATATAAAAAAGGAATGGAAACTTCGGGTATCTTAACTCTGTTTTCGTCTTTGACAAAAGAAAGTTTCATACTGAGGTTTCCCTGATTTAGACTGAAAATCGGTTGAATGGAGTTCCCATTGCTTGTGCATATCAATTAACTAAAATGGCCCATGATGAACGATAACGCTAATTCCTCTGATTTTGCCAATACAGGTGTACCAGCAAGCAGTTTGGGAATGATTTTACAACGCGGTGGTGAAGAATTAATTTTAGAAAAGGTTTTAGACCGCTTCACCGTCCGGCCGAGAACCGAATTTACGACCCAACAATTATCTCAGGTTCTTTGGGGTTTTTGGCAACGTAGTATTCCCCAAGCAAATTTAGAACTGTTCACAGTTGTACCCAGCCAGTTGGAGTCGGCGATGTCTGAAGCAAGGGGGGCTGAAAATGTGGCTTTTGCTGGTCATGTTTATAGAATGAAAGATGATCCTGGCACTTTCGTGTACCTGAGTGACCAAATTACTATTCAATTTGCTTCTGGTGTCGATTCTGCGATCATTGAGGCGATCGCGTCAAGATTTGGCTTAGTTAAACAAAAATCCGTCCAGGGTCTTGCTGACACTTTTGTGTTTCTGGTTAGCAAACAAGCTAGAGAAAATCCCTTGAAAATCACTAATCAGTTGCAGGGGTTATCTGAGGTTTTAGGGGCTGAACCTAATATCCTGGTTAAAAGCGATTCACATTATAGACCCCGTGATACGCTGTATTCTCAGCAATGGTATCTGGATCACAAGGGCGGGAACCAGTTGGTTGCAGGTTCTCATATTTCTGTGGAACAAGCTTGGGATATTACTCGCGGTGTGCGTTCTGTGGTTGTGGCTGTGGTGGATGATTCTTTTGATTTAAACCATCCAGATTTGCAAGGTAGTGGCAAAATTGTTGCCCCTAGAGACTTGAGGAAAAATGGCTTTTTACCTATTCCTGGGGAGCGAGAAACCAGTCATGGGACGGCTTGTGCTGGGTTGGCTGTGGCTGAAGAAAATGGCACGGGAATTGTGGGAGTTGCTCCTGGTTGTGCATTGATGCCGATTCGTAGTACTGGTTTTTTGGATGATGAATCTATTGAGAATATCTTCAACCATGCTGTTGATCAGGGAGCTAGTGTGATTTCTTGTAGCTGGGGAGCTTCTGCGGTATATTTTCCCTTATCTCTGCGCCAACGGGCTGCTATTGCTCGTGCTGTGAATACAGGACGCAATGGTAAAGGTTGTGTGGTTTTGTTTGCTGCGGGAAATGCTAACCGCCCGATTAACGGTACTGTGTTTGAGCGGAATTGGCCTGGAAATTTATTACAAGGAAATACGAATTGGTTAAGTGGATTTCCAGTACATCCAGATGTGATTGCTGTTGCTGCTTCTACGAGCTTGAATAAGAAGGCTGCTTATAGTAATTGGGGAACTAATATTGCTTTGTGTGCGCCTAGTAACAATGCCCCACCAGGATTGTCTTTTGAGGGTAAGGGTTTTATAAATACGCAACCTGCGATCGCTAGTAATCTTCTCGGACGCGGAATTTTAACGACTGACCAAGTAGGAACTGCTGGTTTAGATCCTGGTGAGTTTACGACTAATTTCGGTGGTACTTCCAGCGCGGCTCCTTTAGTTGCAGGTGCCGCAGCTTTGGTTTTGTCAGCAAATCCTAACTTAACATCTCAACAGGTAAAGTTTATTCTGGAAGAATCTGCTGATAAAATTGTAGATTCTGAACCAGACCTCCAGTTGGGTATGCGAGAAGGTACTTATAACAGTAACGGACATTCTCAATGGTTCGGTTATGGCAAAGTCAATGCAGCTAAGGCTGTGCAAGCAGCCCAGAAATTACTTAGTTCTGTGTCATCTGCAAGTAAAGAAGTGAGGGTAGAGAATTCCCGTCAGTTAAGCATTCCAGATAATGATCAAGCCGGAATCAAAAGTGCGATCGCCATTCAGGAATCCAGCACTATTAAAAATATTCAAATAATAGTTAATATCACTCATGATTTCTTAGGCGATTTAGAAATTTATTTAATAGCCCCAAATAATCAACAGGTGTTGTTGCAAAACCGCACTTTAGGCCGCCGCACTAATTTACAAACAACATACACAATTGCGTCGCACCCATCGCTCAAACAATTACTTTCTCTCTCAGCTAAAGGAAGTTGGCAGTTATGGTTAATCGACTATGCCGCAGAAGATGTAGGGAAACTCAATAGTTGGTCATTAGTCATTAGTCATTAGTGAATATAGCCATCCTATTTGATTTATGAATTTATCGAACCGCCAAGTCGCCAATGTCGCCAAGTGAAGAGGTTCAGAAATGATTTAGGACTGCTATATAACTGATAGATATTCCCATATCAATGAGGTACGCCAAGAATTATTTAAGCATAGATAAATACCTACCTTACTAGGTTAGGAAATGCTATAAAAATGAATCAAGAGTTAGAAATCTCTGGCAATGTTTGACTACTAATTTCTGATTTTTGATGGCTTAATTCTTGTAAAACTAATGCTAAATCTGATGTGATATTTTTGGCATTTTGTTTGATATTGCCAACAGCGTATCTTTTGACATTTAATGCGTTGCCAATAGAAATTTTTACACCTGTACCCCATGTAGGATAAGGTTGGCTGTAGCTGATACTAATGGGTAAAATCTTTACGTCCAGTCCTGGATAGCTAGATTCAGCACTCAAAGACAGACGACCAATTCCCGGTTTTAATGGGTGAAGTTTGCCATCACGATAAATATTACCTTCTGGATAGATAACTAATATTTCACCTTGTTGAAGTAATTCAACAGCATGACGGAGCGTAGCAATGGCTGGACGTTGAGGATCTACAGGAAACCCGCCCATATTTTTAACTAACCAGCCTTGTAATCCTTGGCACTCATCGATAGTTACCATAAATCGCAGGTCTCGCCCTGTCACACAGCGACCAGTTGCATAGGGCAGAAGTAATGAATCCCAGCGTGATCGATGGGTAGGAGCTAAGATTACAGGGCCAGTTAAGGGAATATTTTCCTGTCCAGTGATTTCAATTTGTCCAAAGAATACGGGTAAAAGGAGATGCTGCCCTAATAGATACAATAAAGGACTTAACCAAGGAGACACCCGCGAAGTAGTATGAGCTACCTTAATATTTGCTTTGGTACTAGCTGGTGTTTGTGGGGAGGTCTCGTCATTTGTATAAATTTCCATAATGATGGTAGCTGCTGCTTGTCCCGTAAAATACAATGAACCCTTAATTAGTTACACCGTAGTTTTTCTTTTGTGGATTGTGTTATCGCTACTGGACAGTTTTATCTCTGTCCGTTATTTCTCTGACGACGAGTTGCAAACCAGGTTTGTAATTGCTGACGACAAGTTGATTCTAAAATGCCTCCCATGACTCGTAGGCGATGGTTAGAAGCCTCACCATCAGGGATATTGGTAACAGTACGAACTGCGCCAGTTTTGGGATCGTCTACTCCATATACAAGCATTCCTAAACGTGCCTGCACAATAGCACCTGCACACATGGGACAAGGTTCTAGAGTAACGTAGAGGGTACAGTGATTTAAGCGCCAGTTATGTAAACTTTTAGCGGCTGCTCGTAGAGCCAGGATTTCTGCATGGGCTGTGGGATCTTTGTCACGTTCTTTTCGATTTTCGCCTGATGCAATTAAATTTCCATTGGCATCAATAATCATAGCCCCGACGGGAATTTCACCTGCATCGCCGGCGATTTGTGCTAGGTCTATGGCGCGACTCATCCATTCTCGATGGATTAGATATTCTGGATATTCAATTAACATTTTTCTAGGCACTAAAGTACAACTACGAACTTGCTAAAAGTGTGTCGAGTTGAGCTTTTCTATCTAGCTGATAAAGGTCATCACAGCCACCAATGTGTTGATTATTAATGAAAATTTGTGGTACTGAACGGCGACTATTGGCGCGTTCGGCCATTTTGGCTCTGGCTGCTTCGTCACCATCGATTTTGTACTCGGTGAATTTTACACCTTTCCACCCCAGCAACATCTTGGCACGGATGCAATAGGGGCAGGTTTGCCATGTGTAAATTTCAACGTTGGCTTTGACTCGTTCTGGATGGCGACCAAAAAGGGAATTGAGAAAATTCAGCATATTTTTTCTTATGGAGTTTTGTTAATTATTTCTAGGGTAGATGATCAAGGATAAAGTTAACAAACTATGCCGATATCAGCCCACTGGGGTGATCGCACGATTGCGATACTAGTAAACTAGATATAAGTATGACGGTATTTATGGGGGAAAATTGACTCTAATTGTCATTATGTCGGGAATAATTAGCATTAAGCAGCAAAACTTAACACTTGTCTTAGTAGATAGTATTTCCCACGTGTATCCGCCCTTTGGTAGACTTGAAGACTGAAATAGCCAGATAAAAAGACATAAGTCAAGCAGTTTAGAGGGTGACTCTGTGGAAAATACACTTGGATTAGAGATTATTGAAGTAGTTGAGCTAGCGGCGATCGCTTCCTCAAAGTGGATGGGCAAAGGCGAAAAGAACATTGCTGACCAAGTAGCAGTGGAAGCCATGCGCGAGCGGATGAACAAAATCTATATGCGCGGACGCATTGTGATTGGTGAAGGCGAACGCGACGAAGCTCCGATGCTCTACATTGGCGAAGAAGTGGGTATTTGTACTCAACCAGATGCCAAAAACTTCTGTAACCCTGATGAATTAATTGAAATTGACATTGCTGTTGACCCTTGCGAAGGCACAAACTTGGTTGCCTACGGTCAAAATGGCTCAATGGCAGTTTTGGCAATTTCTGAAAAAGGTGGTTTATTTGCTGCGCCTGACTTCTACATGAAGAAACTGGCAGCACCAGCCCCAGCCAAAGGTTTGGTAGACATTAACAAGTCTGCTACTGAAAACCTGAAAATCTTATCTGAGTGCTTAAACCGTTCTATTGAAGAATTGGTAGTTGTGGTCATGGATCGTCCCCGCCACGAAGAACTCATTAAGGAAATTCGCACCGCCGGCGCGAGAGTCCGACTAATCAGTGATGGTGATGTTTCTGCTGCCATCTCCTGCGCCTTTGGTGGTACTAATATCCATGCTTTGATGGGTATCGGTGCTGCACCTGAAGGAGTCATTTCTGCTGCGGCTATGCGCTGCTTGGGAGGACATTTCCAAGGGCAATTGATCTATGATCCAGCTGTAGTGCAAACAGGCTTGATTGGCGAAAGCAGAGAAGGCAATTTGGCACGGTTGAAGGAAATGGGCATCAATGACCCTGATAAGGTTTACAATGCCGACGAATTAGCCTCTGGCGAAACAGTTTTATTTGCTGCTTGCGGTATTACCCCCGGCACTCTCATGAACGGTGTCCGCTTCTTTAGTGGTGGTGCAAGGACTCAAAGTTTGGTTATTTCCAACCAGTCCAAAACAGCCCGTTTTGTTGATACTATCCATTTGTTTGACGACCCCAAAAATCTACAATTGCATTAGTAATTTAAAGGAGTGGGGAGTGGGGAGTAGGGAGTAGGGAGTGGGAAGAAGAAAGGTGTAAAGTCCTTTCCAACTCTCCCCCTGTTTGTTGCTCCCATGCTCCCCCTCCTGTTCTGGGGATTGGGGAATAATTTTCCTCATCCCTGATACCTATCGAAAATAATCAATAATCGATAATCCATTACCAATTAACAATAAATAATGAATATTGCAGTGGTGGGGTTAAGCCATAAAACAGCCCCAGTTGAAATCCGGGAAAAGCTGAGTATTCCAGAACCACAAACTGAAAGTGCGATCGCTCATCTGAGCAGCTATCCCCATATTGACGAAGTAGCAATACTTAGTACCTGCAACCGTCTAGAAATTTACATTGTTACGAGTGAAACAGAGCAAGGCATCAGAGAAGTTACTCAGTTTCTTTCGGAACACAGTAAATTTCCTGTCCAGTCTTTGCGTCAACACTTGTTTATGTTGCTCCATGATGATGCTGTCATGCATATCATGCGTGTGGCGGCTGGGTTAGATAGCTTAGTCCTCGGAGAAGGTCAAATTCTGGCTCAGGTGAAAAATACTCACAAACTCGGACAGCAATATAATGGTATAAAAACTGTTCTGAATCGATTATTTAAACAAGCACTGACCGCCGGTAAACGTGTGCGGACTGAAACGAATATTGGTACTGGTGCTGTTTCTATCAGTTCGGCGGCTGTGGAGTTGGCACAAATGAAGGCGGCTAATTTAGCTGCTTGTCGCGTCGCAATTATCGGTGCTGGCAAAATGTCACGGTTGTTGGTACAACACCTGATTTCTAAAGGTGCTGCACAAATTAGGATTGTGAATCGCTCTCAAGAACGCGCCCAGCAATTGGCAAAACTTTATCCTGACCAGTCTATATATACTCATACTCTATCAGAAATGATGGCAGTAATTACTGAAAGCGATTTAGTATTTACTAGCACTTCTGCAACTGAGCCAATACTTGATCGCAACAAGTTAGAAACAGTTTTAGAGTTGAATCGCTCTTTGATGTTATTTGATATTTCTGTGCCACGTAATGTCCACAGTGATGTTAATGAATTGGCAAATGTACAAGCCTTTAATGTGGATGATTTGAAGGCTGTGGTGGCGCAAAACCACGAAAGCCGCCGCAAGATGGCGCAGGAAGCAGAGAAGCTATTAGATGAAGAGGTGGAAGCTTTTGATATTTGGTGGCGATCGCTAGAAACTGTGTCTACGATTAATTGTCTGAGAAATAAAGTTGAAACCATCCGCGAACAAGAATTAGAAAAAGCGTTGTCGCGATTGGGTTCGGAATTTGCCGAAAAACATCAAGAAGTCATCGAAGCTTTAACACGAGGAATTGTTAACAAAATTTTACATGATCCGATGGTGCAGTTACGAGCGCAGCAGGATGTTGAGGCCAGAAGGCATTGTATGCAAACCCTGCAAACGTTGTTTAATTTAGATGCAGGCGAGCAATTTAGCTAAATACAGGCATGGGACATGGGGTATAAAATTATCTCTTTGTCCCATTGTCCTCCACGGACTACTCCGGTTCAATTGGTGGCAGTGGTTCCGTGTTAGCATTACCTAGATTACTTTATGTAATGGGGATACCGCGAGATGAGTGACATTAAACCCATTCAAAATGACTATGTAGCAGTTAAGGGGTTTTATGGTGTGATTAATCAAGGCACAAATTATGCCATTGTTAATATTCATACAGGGGAAACATTAGCTCATAATATCTCTTCCTTTCTGGATTGTGTCAAAACTATAGACTATCTCTTAGAAAGTGTTCAAGCACCACCTCCAGCAGAGCAAAAAACTAAAAAGTTTGATGTCAAGCCTGATGTTCAACAGTTAATTGAAAAATATGCCCCAGAAACCGTTAGGGTAGATAAATCAGTAAATTTTTTAAGCCAGAGCAGTTATAAATGTTATGACGCGTTGGGAAATGTTTTAGGAAGGGTCAGGGGAAGCAGTAGTAATCGTTATTGGCAGTATGGCGGTTTGGATAGTGAAAAATGTACTTAATAAAATTTTCCACCTTTGCGCCTTTGCGCCTTTGCGTGAGCTTAAAAACTAGGATATTTTAAACTACAAATCACTAAAGCTTTAGCCCGGTGAGTATTATTGTCCCAAATAGGCTTCTAAAACTTGGGTATTGCGTTGAATTTCTGCGGGAGTTCCCTCAGCTAAATTCTTACCCTCAGCCATGACCCAGACGCGATCGCACAAAGACATGATCACATCCATGTTATGTTCGATAATCAGGAAAGTCATGCCATCTTGGCGGTTCCAGGTGAGAATGCGATCGCATATATCATCAATCAATTTTGGATTCACCCCGGCGGCTGGTTCATCTAATAAAATTAACTTGGGATTTGTCATTAACGCCCGCCCCATTTCCAATAACTTGCGTTGTCCACCAGACAAACCACCAGCATATTCCTGTGCTTTTTGTGCCAATCCCACAGACTCTAACAAAGACATTGCTTGTTCTTTTAATTGCCTTTCTTCCTGAGCTACAATGTGGGGTTGTAACTGTACTTGCCAAAAATTTTCCCCCGTTTGTTTTTGCGCCGCCAGCAGCATATTATCTAACACCGACAACCGCGAGAGAGTCCGCGCCACTTGAAAGGTGCGTACTAATCCTTGTTGGGCAATTTGATATGATTGTAACTGCTGAATCGGTTCACCGTCGAAAATCACTCGTCCCTGATCTGGGTGAATGAAATTGGAGAGAAGATTAAATAAAGTAGTTTTACCAGCACCATTGGGGCCAATCAGTCCAGTAATACTACCTTTATTCACCTCAATTTTGGCATCCTTGACGGCTTTAATGCCACCAAAACTTTTACAAAGTCCACTAGCGGCTAACAAAGGAAGTTGGGTTGACTGATTATTTACCATAAAATTCATTACAACTGTTTTTACGTTTACCAATGACTAATGACTAATCACTTACCAAGAGTAAGTTCTTGCTTTTTACCTAAAATGCCTTGAGGTCGCCAAACCATGAGGATCATTAAAATGAGACCGATCACCATGATCCGAAATGCACCTAATTGATCAGAAGATAAATTTGTAAAAATTTTCGGTAAAAATTCTCTGGTCGCAGCATCGTAAGTAAAGAAAATTACCGCGCCTAAGATTGTGCCAATGTTATTCCCAGAACCGCCTAAAATTACCATAATCCAAGCATCGAAGGTGAGTTGTGGTTGGAAATTATCAGGATAAATGGCGCTTAGTTGCCAAGCAAAGAAAGCCCCAGCTATCCCGGCGATCGCACCTCCCAACATCAGTGATTGTACTTTATACCAAAAAACATTTTTACCCAAAGCTCTGGGTACTTCTTCATCTTCACGGATAGCTTTTAGCACACGACCCCAAGGCGATCGCACCAGAATTTCCAACCGCCAGAAAACGATTGCTAAAACCAACAGCGCCAACAGCATCAAACCTGCTGCGGGTTTGTAATCATACAAGCTAATCACACCAGAAATATAAATTGCTGCTGTCAATAAAGCGAAGATAATTCCCACCCCCAAGCGCGAAGCTAAATCTTGCTTACGGCTGACTCTTTTACCCGAATCAGCCAACAGAGACTTTTGGGCGGTGCGAACCCATCGCCACAATGCAAATAAAGTGATAGCAGCCAGCATAGTCAGCAATCCTATCATCACCAATCTGAAAAACAAATTAGGTGCTGTAGATAAAGGTAACGGATAACTTTGGACACCAAAAGCCCCAGATATCCAGGTATCCTTCACAGGTAATTCTTGATTATTCACCACCAACCGAATTAATTCACCCACGCCAATGGTGACAATAGCCAGATAATCTTCCCGTAAGCGCAGAGTTGCAAAACCGATAATTAAACCCAACAAAGCAGCTACCATTGCGCCAACGACTGCGGAAACAATTAGGGGAACTCCCTGAAAGCTTAACAACACAGTGGTATAAGCCCCCAGAGTCATAAAAGCAATATGACCAAAGTTAATTAACCCTGTATAGCCCCACTGCAAATTCAGTCCTAAACTAAACAGAGCAAAGATTGTTGTCGAAATTGCCAAAAATATGAGATATTCAACCATAACAATTTAAATTAAGTTCAAATATGCGTTATCCATAACTCTTCTCAAGAAAAAAGCATCACCGGGAACCCACCCCGCCAAGGGTACAACACCTAAAAGTTTTCACTTAGATGAGGTAAAGACTTATTCATCATCATCTGTCTTGAAAAGTTCGCGAGTCCTGATAAGAAAAGCGCAAAACTTTTCACTGTCTGCATCTGTGGTTGATTATGCTTTGATGTACTACACTCAATCGCAAACTGCTGTATACACTAAGACCATTACCACAAAAGCAGGTATAGCTTCAGGATTATCTTATCCTGCCGTTAACCATTGTTGATTGTTGGGAACCATAATTTTGTATTTTGGGTAATGTGAGCGTTATTATGAATTTGCTAAGAATTAGAATCCATCATTTAATTGAGCAATTGAATGATGAAGAATTGCAAAGTGCCTGGGATACTCTCCATGCTTTGCACTGCGACACTTATATGTCACAAGCTATACAACAAGCCAAGCAGTTGCAGCAACCGTGGGACATTTTAACCTATAAAGAAGCGATGAGAATGTTAGTGTATTTCTAAATTAGAAGCGCTTTCAAGGTAATGTCACAATAGACCTGAAATTTTGTTAAGGTAACAGAAGAGTGAGTTTGGAACTGCGCTATGCCAGGTCTTTTTTGGTAGACCTGAAGAACTTAGAACCGGTTGTCTACCAACGGGTATATGATTTTGTGTTTTTTGAGTTTACTGAAAATATCTCTCTGCATAGTCTCCCAGAACTACGGTGCCTTGACACTGAGGGAATTTTTCACCGTTTCAGCATCGATAATTATCTAGTTGGGATTGAAATTAGGGGTGAAATTGTGAAATTTCTCCGTGTCATACCTATGCCGGATGTTTAAAATCAGTGATAACCGTTAAATTATGGGCAGTCTGTGACTGATGCTCAATAGCCAACACTTAAAACTGTATAAGGCTAGGCAGGGATGGCTCTAACCATACATTAAACTGGTTTTTGAAGCAATACTTTATTTGAGATTTCCCTATGGATGCAAAGGCACTTTGGCAACGATACCAAAACTGGTTATATTTCCACGAGGGATTAGGACTTTACCTTGATGTTAGTCGGATGGGTTTTGATCACGCTTTCGTGGAATCGTTGCGGCCGAAGTTTGACAAAGCGTTTGCGGATATGGCGGAATTAGAAAAGGGTGCGATCGCAAATCCTGACGAAGGCCGCATGGTTGGACATTACTGGCTGCGAAATCCAGATTTAGCACCGACTCCAGAACTCACCCAAGAGATTGTCCAAACTCTAGAACAAATCGAAGCCTTTGCCGAAAAAGTCCACACAGGTGGGATTCATGCACCTAAAGCCAGCCGCTTTACGGATATAATATCCATTGGTATTGGTGGTTCTGCCCTGGGTCCAGAATTTGTTGCTGAAGCCCTCAGTCCTGATTTCCCTTCCCTGAAAATTCACTTTATCGATAATAGTGACCCCGCCGGAATTGACCGTATTCTCAATCAACTGCAAGACACTCTAGCCAGCACATTGGTTTTAGTCATCTCCAAATCTGGAGGCACACCAGAACCACGTAATGGCATGATTGAAGTTAAAGCAGCCTTCGCTAGTAAAAATTTAGACTTTGCTAAACAAGCTGTAGCTATTACCAGCGTTGATAGCAACTTGGATAAAGTCGCACAAAAAGAAGGCTGGCTGGCCAGATTTCCCATGTATGACTGGGTGGGAGGACGCACCTCAGAATTATCTGCTGTGGGGCTAGTACCAGCCGCATTACAAGGAATTGACATTCGCGCCATGATAGCAGGTGCGAAAGAAATGGATGATGCTACCCGCGTCCCCAATTTGGAAAATAACCCGGCGGCTTTGTTGGCTTTGGCTTGGTATTTTTCCGGTAATGGTAAGGGTGAAAAAGATATGGTTGTCCTACCTTACAAGGACAGCTTGCTGTTGTTCAGTCGGTATTTGCAACAGCTGGTAATGGAATCTTTAGGTAAAGAAAAAGACTTAGACGGAAATACTGTTTATCAAGGTATCGCCGTTTACGGTAACAAAGGTTCCACAGACCAACACGCTTACGTGCAGCAATTACGTGAAGGTATACCAAATTTCTTTGCTACTTTCATTGAAGTGTTAGAAGACCGTGAGGGAAAATCCTTAGAAATCGAACCTGGGGTAACATCAGGAGATTTTCTCTCTGGTTTTCTCTTAGGAACTCGACAAGCGCTTTACGAAAATCAGCGCGATTCGATTACAGTGACTATTCCCCAAGTCAATCCTCAAACAGTAGGTGCGTTAATTGCTTTGTATGAACGCGCTGTGGGTTTATACGCCAGCTTGGTGAATGTCAACGCCTACCATCAACCAGGGGTGGAAGCTGGTAAAAAAGCTGCTGCGGTTATTCTGGAGTTGCAATCTAAGGTAATGGCTGTATTGCAAAAGGAAAAAATCGCCCTTTCTCTGGAAGAAGTCGCCCAAAAAGCGGGTGCTGCTGAGGAAGTTGAGGCAATTTACAAGATTTTGCGCCATTTACACGCAAATGGGCGCGGTGTAGTGTTACAAGGTGAACTGGGTAAACCCGGTAGTTTGAAAGTTTCTTTGGGTTAATAGATTTTAGCCCAAATTTGTAGGGTGGGTTAGCGATCGCATAACCCACCATTATCTATTAAAATTAGAAATTAAAATATGGATTAGTTTCACGCAAAGGCGCAAAGGCGCAAAGGAAGAAATACTGTTAAATTGAGTTAATGCAGTCTTAATGATGAGGGTTAATAATGTGACTCAATCAACACCGAAACGATCGCCAAGGCGAGGAAGAATTTTTCCAGAACTGACTTCAACACCAGAGGAACGGGCTAGGCGTAAAGCTGAAGATGAAGTAGTTTATCGCCGTTGTCGCGCTGTATTTGATCTCGTGTGTCCTGAATTAATTTCAGAACATTATGGCTGGTATATTGCTATAGATCCAAATAGTGGTGATTATTTCATTGATGAAGATAAAGAACAAGCTCATAAAAAAGCCTTGAAAAAGTACCCAGATGCTATACATTACGTTTTTGGGCTGAATGAAACAGGAACAACTGGTACAATATGATTCAGGGTATTTTTGGCAGTAGCGGGCAGCTTTTTTTTGAAATTAATTTGATTAATTTTGATGGATTAAATCTGCCTGTAGATGCCCTTTTAGATACGGGTTTCACAGGCTTTATGGCAATTAATAAACAAGATTTAGATGGTCTTAATTGGTCTTATCTTGGTAATGAACCACTGCGGACTGCACAGGGAGAAGCGAGATTTAATATTTATTTAGGTAAGGTTTTATTGGATGGAAATGTGTATGAGATTCCTGTTTGTGCTGGAGATGAAATAACAGAGGTCTTATTAGGTTCAGAGTGGCTGAAAATTTTACCGTTGGTTGTGAATTTTCAGGCGGGTATTTTGAATTTGGGTTGAGGAGTAACGAACCGCAGAGGCGCAGAGAACGCAGAGGTAAGAGAATTGTGTTATTTGGGGGTGGTTGGTAAGTCGCGTAAGAAGTAAAAGCGATCGCTCTTCCAATATTTTCCTTTTTCTCTTCCTAAATAGCCTGTAAGAGGTGAGGAAAGTTCTATTAAGATTTCGTGCATTTCGTGTGTTTCTAGGGGCTGTGGCTGATTTGATTGAATATATGCACCATGTAAAGTTTCTACACCTGTAGATTCTTTCCCTGCGTTTTGTAGATAATTTTTTACTAGCTGGATTATGTGCGATCGCAATTGAATCTGTTTTTCAATTTTATCAATATATTCATCAATTTTACCGTCTATTTGTCCAGGTTCTAAATATTTTTGCAATTCTATCAAGTTAATTGCACCGGGATATTTTGCTTTCAGTTCAACTAATTTTTGTAAAGTCATAGGATTAATAATACTTACTTTAGATATTTGAGCAGATTCTTGTAAATTCCTACTTGGTTGACCTGGACCAATAATTAACCTTACCGCTTGCAGATAATTTTCTTTAAGATGTCTTTTCCCAATTCTATCTAATTGTTCTACTGTACGGTGAGGAATCATTTGACCTGCTTTACATTCGCAAACTAGGGGATAAGGTTGTGAACAATATAAATCTAAGCCTCCCGCACCACCTTTATGTTCCTTATCAACTGTAAATCCTAAAAATCCAAGGCTTTTGTGTACAATATTTTCAAAGTTTGTCCCAGCTTGAAAATTATTTCTTCTATCACGTTCTATAGTTCGATTTCCTAAAGATGCAATTTTATTTATCCACTCTAAATCTGTATTAATAGACTGAGTTAGGCTGTCATCACTCCAACCTAAAAAGATTTTAATTTCATTATCTAATTGCTGTGCGGCTGGATATTTGCTGGCTATTTGTGATAATGCACTTTGTAATTCTTCGAGTTCTGGGTGTTCGGGTGGTTCTAGGTTTTGTAATTGGCGTTGGCGTTGCGCGAAGATGCGATCGCTTAACACTGGTTTAGCTTCAGAAGCAGTAATATTAGATAAACCGATAAATTTACCTACTTTTTCTTTAATGTCAGGATTAACGGAAATTTGACAGAAAGGAGGTAAATGATAAACTCGCAAGTAAGCCACAAAAATATTTTGTTCTTGTCGTAGTTTTTCCTTTAGTGTTTCTGGTGTCCAGATTGTTAATTTAGATAAAATCTCTAATTGCTGAGTGTTATCTAAAATTTGGCAAATTTCACATCTCGCCCAAGCTTTAATTAAAAATGGGAACTCAGCAGGATAAAGTGCAAATGTCTGTCCTCGATGAATAAACATTCTGGGTAAAGCTGCTATGCTTCGCCCCTGTATTAAAGCTTCAATATCAGGGATGGGTAAACATAGCGCTCTTGGAAGTGAAACCCTTTGATTCATGTGGTTTAGCTATAGATTAAGTTCAATTAGTAATAATAGGCTCAGGAATGTTGCTAGGTAACCCATCAGGGGCTAACTTATTTGGTTCTTGACCAGAAGGATCACTAAGTATTTCTCGAATCAAAGGATTATTAATTGCTAGTTGCTCCTGCTCAATAAAACCAAATATTTCTTCTTCTGTGATTTCATAGTTTTTACGATGATTGTAAACAAACCAGATAGCTAAAAGCGGTTCAATATCTTTAATTTGCAAGCCTACCCATTCTCCACTCTTCTCTTTTAATAAGATTCTCAGGTTTTCTTTAGCTTGAATTGCACCTGGCTTAATATCCTTAGAACGCACCAAACAACCACGAGTTAAATCAAACTTTTCATAGTCAATTAATTTACTCAGAGCGGCTGTGACACCAACACCGCCTGATTGCTGTACGATGTCTACGCCAATTTTTAGCTGTTGTTGATTTCCAATAATTTTAAAATCAATATGGTTATCTTGGGGTACTTCTTCAATTTTTTCAATTGTCACTCCTTCAAGAGTTTTTCCTATTAACCTCTCAAAAGAAAACTTCAAAGCTTGAGCAATTGTCACTTCATCATCTATCAGTAAATTAATAGAATATTTTAAATGAACTAATTCACTCTTAAAATATGGTTTAACTGGATTAGGGCTATCTCTGTTAACTGTGTCTATTTTTTTATCATTTTTATTTTCAACCTGGGAATTAGTATCTGCAAAATTATCCGCACACCACGTTAAAACTGCTCTCACAGTAGGTCTACTTTTACCAAATTCTCTAAGTTTATTTTCTTCAAAAGGGTAAAGGTGATGAGGCGGTGTTTGTTGATGTTCTTGATAAAAATCTTGTAGCCATTGACCAACTAATGCAACAATATCATCAGAATTGAGATATTTTAAAGGAATAGGCTTCCTCTTTGATTCACTTGCTAATCTATCCATAACGGCTTCGGCTTGTGGTAATATTTTGATTTGATACTCCCAAGTGTCTTCATACATTGCCAGTAATAAAACACCTCGTTTGAGATTGTTATATAAATCCTTAACCAAGTTGGCAATAACTTGTGCTGCTGTAAAACCATTATCCGCAATGTCAGCAACATCTAACTCATCAAAACAAATCACCGGAATTCTATAATCACTAACTACGTCTAGAATTTGGCGAATATTATTTAAGGCTTCAGCTTCTCTATCTTCTTTACGTCGATTTGGTAGCCCCATTGCTTCAGCATCTTCCTGTATTAATTCCAAGCCAGACAACCAGCGATTTGCATAAGTAACATGATCTGGTGAAAGTGTCCACAAAATACCCTGAATTATGTAAGGGTTGCTAATTTCAGGTTTAACTTGCAGAATAACTTTTGTTAATTGTTCAACAAATTTATTTGAATATTTATTCAACCAATTTGGGAATTGATTGATATATTTCTGTGGCGTATGGTTCCATTTCTGCGATTGATTAATTAACGCTGCTGCTATTTCTTGCCACTGCATCACATTTTGACTACCAAATGCTCTCAAACTAGATGCAATATTTTGTAAAACTTGAGATTTAATTTTATTTAAGTCATCATATTTACTCATGTAAATAAATAAATTACCTTCTTCTGTCTGTAAACGATGCCGAATACGACTAATAATATGGCTTTTGCCTAACCCCTTTTCAGCTGTAATCGTAATACCGACAGTTTCACGGTCTTTTTTGCGAATTTTTTCCACTGCTGTAAATACTGTATCTGAAGCATGAGCATTAATCGAGGGAACATCAGGAAAACTTTTACCCCATATTTGTGGAGGTCTAACAACAATATGACCTGCAAATGGATTGTGTTCTTTAATCAGTTGATCAATGGTAGATATGTTAGCAATCATGGTAATTTGATGTGAAGTTGTGAAGGAATAAATAATTTAGGTTTATATACGCTTTGCATAGCAGCGTAATCCATCAAGTGCTGTTGTTATGGAATCTTCTATTTTGTCGGGCGCGCTATCTTCTACTGTTCCCCCTTGCAGTTGAAAAATATCATCAGCTTGCATTTCCAGGAGAAAATCATTAAATTCTGTACGATTAACTCGTTCGCCTATTGTTCTTCTAATGCGATAAATAGGTACTAAATTATTAGAGTTATATTCATAATTCAGCTTGCCGTAGACTTCCAAGGCGACAGACTTAAACTCATCGTAAGAAGCAATATTTGCACTTTTCACCCCATTCACTGGTGCAAATGTACCAACACTTACATCTATCTGACTAATCCACCGCACCAACGCATTCGCCGCCCAAGTACCAACAATAGTCCCTTCAAACTTAAAATCACCACTCCTCAAACCCTCACCTAGCACCTCCAAACCCTTGGGAGAGTTAAGAGAGTATCCAGTTTTGGAAATTGCGATCGCCCCTTCTGCCTGTAATTCCTCTAATATATCCTTAAAATCTGCTACCTTCTTACCCTTAGATATAATCCGCTTTGTGAGTTGACCTTTTTTGACTTCCTGCTTTGTTCCTCCCAAATCCCACAAAGCCAGCAGCAGACGTGTTTTAGCTTGGGTAGCCTGTAAAAGATTTTGTTCCGCACCCATACCATGTGTCCTATTAGACTAATAATAATTAGTATCATAATGTTATTTGCTTCGCTTGGCTACAGAAATATCATTGTTTATTTACTAGATATTTCCCACAAATAGCTAAGTTTATTAATTAGAATTGAAACCCCCATTCCCTTGTAGGGAAGGGGGGTTAGGTTTCTGAGGTTTTGATGTTAGTTAAATGATTATTTCATCGCCAAAATTTCCTGCGCCCGATTAATATTATCCCGCACAGATTGCGCCGACATCTGCAAAGCTTCTCTTTCCCCATCGCTGAGATGCAATTCCAAAATCTTCTCAACTCCACCGCAACCCAAACGACAGGGAACACCAATTACAACATTATCTAAACCATATTCACCTTGTAAATAAGTCGCCACAGGTAACAACCGCGACTGATTCAACAAAATTGATTCCACCATCACACTCACAGCCGAAGCAGGCGCAAAAAATGCCCCACCAGTCCGCATCAATTCCACAATTTCCGCGCCCCCGTTGCGGGTTCTCTCCACCAAGCGGTCAATTGTGGCTGAATCGAGTAATTCGGTGATGGGAATGCCGTTAACCGTCGCATAACGAGACAAGGGAACCATTAAATCACCGTGGCTACCCAATACCATCGCCTTCACATCAGCCGGTAATACCCCTAACTCTAAAGCAATGAAAGTTTCAAATCTCGCTGAGTCTAACACCCCAGCCATACCCATAACTCGGTGAGGTGGTAAACCTGTAGCTTTCCAAGCTAGATATGTCATCACATCCAAAGGATTGGTGACTATTATAAAAATAGCATTGGGAGAATAGGCGATCGCACTCTTAGCTGCTTCTACCACAATCTTGGCATTGATTTTCAGCAAATCATCGCGACTCATCCCTGGTTTACGGGGAATTCCGGCAGTAATCACCACAATTTGGGAATCAGAAGTATCAGCATAATCATTCGTCCCCATAATCTGCCGATGATGTAACTCAATACCCCTAGCCTCCATCAAATCTAATGCTAAACCTTGAGGCATTCCCTCCACAATATCCAGCAGTACGACATCTGCAAGATTTTTCTCAGCAATGCGTTGGGCGAGAGTACTACCAACCTTACCAGCACCAACAATAGTGACAAGAGGTGAACGGCACAGAATAGGGGAATTAGGAGAAGAAAACATAATAATTCGTAATTCGTAATTCGTAATTAAAAAAGTCAGACTCTATCTGGCTTTAGCCAATCCTTGAAGCATCAGACATATTATAGATTAAGATGAATTTGACTAAATTATCAGAGGTAGGTAGTCAAGATGAGTGCAGAACAAGAGTTATTAAGCAAGTGGCGTTCCCTTCCACAAGACAAACAAGAGGAAGTTTTAGATTTTGTTGAATTTCTTCGCTTGAAAACCTCTGTAAATAAAACTCCCTTGGGAGAAAGGTTACGCCAAATTCGCTCTATAATTGTTGCTTCTGGTAAACATTTATTAGACGAAGATGAAATAGAAAAAGAACTCGCCAGTCGCAGAGGTGGGCTACAGGGTAGAGAAGGATGAAAATAACTTATATTGATTCAGGAGTATTACTCAGCGCAACAAATGGTGTTGGTAGAATTGCTGAGAAAGCTCTGGAAATATTAGGAGATTCCCAACGGGAATTCGCTTCTAGTCAATTTGTCAAATTGGAGGTAAGTCCCAAAGCAGTTTATAACCAGCAAACTGAAGAAGCTCAATTCTATGAAGAATTTTTTAGCGATGTTACCTACTGGGCGAATGATTTGACTCATATTGTTGAAGAAGGTTATGAAATTGCTGCTCAGTATGGTTTAGCAGCTATGGACGCGCTTCATGTAGCTGCGGCGTTTTCCGTTGGTGCAGAGGAATTTGTGACAACTGAGAAAAAAACAAAGCCTATGTTTAGAGTATCTACTATTAAAGTAATTTCTATTTTTGATTAATTTTTTCTGGTCGATATTCTAGAGAAATTTATCATATCAAGTTCGCATAAATACTTGTAATAAAATATATTTTTGTCGGTTGGGTTGTAGCTTGCTTCCCCGTAGGGGTACAAAGTGAAACCTTCCGCATTTGTAAAAATGTTGGGTTTAGTTCCTCTACCCAACCTAACTTTAATTATAAGTAATTAACTGAACATGATATCAGTGAACCGAATTCGGGATAAAATCCAATGTTAAAACCTGCGGAAGCAGGTTTTGTTTGTCTAGACTCAGACTTTACACTGAACGTTAGTTAAACTCTTCTAGTTGATCTGAGCGTAACCAAATATTTGGTGTTGGCACTTTTCCGAATTTGACCAGAGCATAATCACCTTTGACATCGACAATTTCGCCTTTGCTGTCAAACAAATACGAAGGAAAGCGAGAATCACTGGCTTTTGCTTCCAGACTGTTTTCCAACTTCTCGCGGACAGCGCGAACCATGTCTCCCTTTTTAACAGCCATAAATCGCCTCTTGAATTTGCAGATCGTTTTAAGAGGATTTTAGCTTGTAGCCAGATGTAATTTCACTTAAGAATAACTTGAATTCGACGGAACCTTTCCGTCCCAACCTCCCTCTCCTGCAAGCAAAGGAAGGAGCAACAGAAAATTCGGCTTCTTACTCCCCTCTCTGCGTCGGAGAGGGGTTAGGGGAGAGGTCAAAAAAGACTTGTCGAACTCGCGTTAAGAATATCTTGGCGACAAAGGAACAAGGCAATATTCTCCCTAGTCCCCAGTCTCCTCAACTTTGACACTGAGGGCAGAAGTGACTGGAACGCCCAGCTAATTTAATACGCTGTATGGGTGTACCACAGACTTTACAAGGTTCCCCAGCACGGTTATAAACCCACGCCTCACCGCCATAGTTGCCATTTACACCTTTAACGTTGAGAAAATTACTAAAAGTTGTCCCACCCGCCGCAATACTCGCTGATAAAACTTGAATTATCGCTGTTCTTAAAGGTTCAATTTCTTGGCTTTGTAAATTTGTACAGAGAGTAGTTGGTAAAATACCACTTTTAAATAAAGCCTCATCAGCATAAATATTACCTAATCCTGCTACCACCGACTGGTCTAACAGGGCGGTTTTAATGGGACGGCGAGATTTTTGCAGTTTATTCGCTAAGTAATCAACTGTGAATTCTGGTGAAAATGGGTCTACTGCCAGTTTTGCTAAACCAGTAATGATACTTTCTACTGCTACTGCTGGGGGAACCCACCACATTTGACCAAAGGTGCGCTGATCCACAAAGCGCAATTCTTGCTGATCTTTAAAATATAATCTCACCCTGGTGTGCTTGTGTAAGGGTTCATCTTGATGTAACCACAGTAGTTGTCCTGTCATTCGCAGATGAACACCCAGCCAGTGAGTTTGGGGTGAGGGGGTGAGTTGGGCTAAAAGATATTTACCACGACGATGCCAAGAGGCGATCGCACTGCCGATAATTTTAGGAATAAACTCATCTACAGAAAAGGGGTAGGCGATGGTGCGGTTTAGCAACACATCCCCCCCCGTAATTTCTCGATCCAGGGTCAATTGATTTAAACCCCTGCGGACTGTTTCGACTTCAGGCAATTCAGGCATTTAAGCTGATAAAACAGGCAAATTTTATCTATTGGGGATGAAATGGCCAAAAAAGAGGCAAGGGAGAAGATAAGAGGAAAGGGGGCAGAGTGCAGAGGAGAAGAATAACGGTTGTTAATTGGCTGGAAGTGTAAAGTAATTTCCCACTGCCCCCCCGCTCCCTGCTCCCTGCTCCCCTACCTCTTGAAACTCTGCCGCTTATTTTGTTGCTTTAGCCTTTGGTGCTTCTACTTCAAGTAATTCGTCTATGGCAAAGTTATTGGTGTTGACACCAGCGTAATTGACCTTATCAAACCGGACAATTGCTGAGTATTTAATGCCGCTTTGGTCGATAGTAGCCACAGTGCCTACCTCCTGAAACCAGTAGGATTCGGGGCGGAGAATACGTACTTTAGAACCACGTTGAACCATGATTATCTTCCCTTTTGATTATTGATTGCCAATATATGGGGCTATTTGATTTCACTGTACATCGTCAAGGACTCCCCAAGAGGCTTTGTTAAGTTATTTATCACCAGACGCTGATCCTGGGGAGTTGCTCGGATCTCTTCCTTTAAGGACTTACTGATCTCAAACCCTAAAATTAAAATAGGTGTCTCACCCTCCTTGACAAAAACCCAATGATCGCTTAATTTCATTCGGAAATACACAAATTAGCAAAAATTTATGTTTTACTCAAAACAAACACGCTACCCTCGTTACCCCTGCTTATTCGCAAATCGCTATCTATATAAGTAATGTCCAGCCAGCCTTGTTGTTTATCACCGTTTAAAGCAGTATCAATGGCCGTAAATTTTTTACCAGTTTCAATTTCTTGGATAAAATCGGCGGGAGAACTGTAATCGATTAAACGTTTTAAACCAACTATAGAACGCTGAAATTTTATTTGGACACGTCTTTCAGAAACAGGTTCAAATTTCGCAGCTACGCTAACTAAACCTTCGAGATAAGGTAAGCCATAAATCTCGGCTATGTTGTAAACGGTGGTAGTGTTAACGCGGATAGACTGATAAATTTGACCAAGTTTACATAAAGGGATGCGATCCAGGTTTAAAAGAGCTTTACTGGTTGTATATATTAAGCGCCAATCACCATTGAGCAGATGACTGGCTTCTACGGGACGAGGGGTAGGATTAAAGTCTTCCAGGTTAGCGATCGCCGCTAAGATAGCCTGTTTTTGTGCTTCACTAGCGAGTAAACCGCGATTTGTGCCAGCGATCGCATCAATGAGATTTGCTTTACCGATCATCGTCTACTACCTCAAAAATCATTAGGGTTCATCCACCTTAAGTCGATATTAATATCGGATGTATAGAGGCTGACAAAAAACTCAGAATCTATTCGGTGGTTGTATTCCCACTCTTAAATAAAATATTTCTATCACCTTACGGATTTATGAACCCAAGACTTGAATCAATAATTAAATTATCCCGAGTGAGTGATAGACTTCTTAATGTCTAGTTACATGAACCTTTTTGTGTTTTCGTAGATATGTTGAATTCTGTCATAAGTCAAGAACCCCGCAACCAACGCGCCCCGGTAATCCCATCAAAACAAGAGTCGTCTATGTTGGACTGGTTGGAATTTCAAGGTCGTCTCATAGCGCGGAATATTCAAGAGACAGAGTTTTTACACCAAGAAGCAGAAATATCGGAGTTCTTAAGTTCAGAAGACGGAATAGAAGACTACGATATGGATGATGACGGTGATGTGAGCATAGACGAAGATTAGCTTATAAAGGCTGGGGACTAGTAAAGCCGTGGAGTCAAAAGTCACAAAGCTTTTCAACTGTGGAAATTTCTGTTGATTTTTGCAATTCTGTACTAGGCAATACCTATTGTCCTCATTGTCAAATTTTAGAAGTGTGGAGTGAAGGGAATTTTTGTGGACGCTAAATTATCTCCGAATGAAGAATCAAACGTTTCGGGTATTGGATTAGCTGCTGGTTTAGGCGCGGGACTAAGTGTAGCAGCATTGATATTGGATTGGCTGGGGAATAGAACGCCTTGGCAAGGGATGTCACTAACTTTTCCCTTAGTTCTATGCGCCGTGAGTGCAGCTGCTATGGGCGTTGTCGTCATACCATTGCTGCAAACACTCAAAACCGGGCAAATCATCCGCGAGGATGGACCCCAAGCCCATTTAAAAAAAGCTGGAACACCAACGATGGGGGGTATATTCTTTGTCCCCGTAGCTGTGGCGATCGCCTGTATATTGTCTAATTTTGCCACAGAAGTTATTGCCGTTTCCGCTTTAACTCTCAGCTATGGATTTGTGGGCTGGCTGGACGATTGGCAAATTCTGCGCCGCAAATCAAATAAAGGCATCTCCCCGAAGATGAAACTAGCTTTGCAAATTGGATTTGCGTCCTTGTTTTGTCTATGGCTGATGACTACAGAACATTCTCATATTACAAATATAGCTTTACCTTGGGTGAGCTTTGCCCTGCCTTTAGGATTTTTATTCTGGCCTTTGGCTGGCTTTGTGCTAGTAGCAGAAAGTAATGCAACTAATTTAACTGATGGTATTGATGGTTTAGCAGCTGGAACAGTGGCGATCGCCTTACTAGGATTAGGTGCTGTCATCGCCCCCGCTTACCCTGGATTGATGGTTTTTTGTGCCGCATTAAGTGGCGGTTGCTTAGGTTTCTTAGCCCATAACCGCAACCCAGCCCGCGTATTCATGGGTGATACAGGTTCGTTGGCGCTGGGAGGAGCTTTAGCTGCTGTAGCATTATTAACAAATAGTTTAGTAGCGCTGTTTATTCTCAGTGGGATCTTCTTTGTCGAAACCCTTTCAGTGATAGCGCAGGTAGGTTATTATAAAGCGACTAAAGGGCCTGATGGTAAGGGCAAGCGTTTATTGAAAATGGCTCCTTTACACCATCATCTAGAATTGAGCGGCTGGTCAGAATTACAGGTAGTAGCAGTGTTTTATATTATCGCTGCGATTTTGTCCGTTATTTGTTTAGCAATATCACCTTTTTAAAATTTTTGAACTTTTGAAAAACTCATTTAACAACCTCCCACCTCCGTATATACGGGGGTTTTTTGATGAAATTGAACGCAAGCGAGGAGGGGAGAAAGAGCGATCGCATTACCCAAAGACATCTGCACAAAACCCTCTCTTTACCTAGGAGAGGGACAGGTTTTGCATAGCAAAACCAGGGTGAGGTTTTTTTCCTACATCTGCATCTGACTCACCAAATGAGCCATTTCTGGCAAAATCAGCATTTCCATCCCCAATCGCACCGCATTACTAGAACCGGGAAGAGAGAAGATTAATTTATTTTGATAAACTCCAGCCACAGCGCGAGAGGCGATCGCGCGTGAACCAATTTCTTGATAACTTAAGAATCGAAACAACTCCCCAAATCCGGGTAAGGTTTTCTCTAATAATTTCTCAATCGCATCATAGGTGGTATCTCTGGGAGCAATCCCCGTACCACCATTGAATATAACTACATCTAAAGTTGTATTTTTACCCAGCAATTCTATTTGTGCTTGAATCTGGGCTGGTTCATCTTTGATGATTTTGTATACTTCCACAACATGGTGAGCAGCAACCAGCAATTGCTGGATCATCTGACCACTTTTATCGGTTTCTGAGTCACGAGTATCACTGATTGTAATCACAGCACAGGTGACGGTTTTTCCTGGTGAGTCGGGATGTGGTTGTGACACGAGGATGAGGGGGATGAGGGGGAAAGACAAAGAATATAGAGACGTTGTATAAAACGTCTCTACAACGGTGATCTCAGACGCATATTGGAATACGGCCGATATCTATTCGGCTTTGTTAAATCCCAAATCGTTTTCTTCAGCATACCGTTCCATGAAGCGCATAAAGCGCTCCCATTCCTCGGCGGATTTCATCACATAAACTGCTTCTAGTCCTTCTGCTTTACCATTGACAAATTTACCCTTAACTTCGCGGGTAACTATTTCTCCTTCTTCGTCAATCAGGTACATCCCAGTGACTTCTTCGGTACTACCTTCTGCCAATATTTGAGGATTTGTAAAGATAAAGGTTGCTGTCCCACTGTCGCCAGTGCGCGATCGCGTCAAGCGGACTTCTGGAGTTACTTCTTCGTCAATACCTTTAGAAAACTGAATTTTGACCATGACCTGTGTATGTAAAATTTTGTAATTGTAATGCTTAACTTGCTATTGTCTCATTTTTGGGCAACTGATGAAAACCTGAAGATTTTTAGCTGAGATTCATTGCCAACCTGGGATCACAGCATAAATCAGTCAATAACGCAATGGATAAACTCCAAAAATATCCCTTGGTTTTTGATTAACAAAGAGGAAAAGAAGTAAATTCAGGATAATATTATTTATCTCTGCATGAAAGACACTGAATTTTTGGTTGCACCAGATACTACTAACTAGTCTTTTGGGTCAACCGTTAAAGTTTATCTAAAAAATTTGTAGGTTAGTTTATGTGTCTAATTCCGCGACTTCTAGTCGCTAAGAGGAAGATTATCAATATATTTTTCCCACATCTGCTGATATGCTGTCTCCATTTCACGGGTAAACTGTTCTCCATTCCATAAAGGTGCAGTTTTTTTACCTTGTTTTAATTTCCAAGAAACTTGTTGTCGTAAATTTTCATCTTTCCCTAAACGTACCGCCCATTCCACATATTCTTCATCACTCCAAGCAATACCCTCTGTAATCCCAGCGTTAATCATCATCGTATAACTATTGCGGGCAGCAAATTGTTGTCCTACTTTAGTTACTAACGGAATTTCTCTCCACAGCGTTTCTAAGGTTGTGGTTGCGCCATTGTAGGGAGAAGTATCTAACACCACATCAGCAAGGCTCAGATTAGCTCTATGAATGGCTTCTGTAGGCATAAGAGGCACAAACTTCAAGCGATTTATGTCCACATCTTGAGATTTTGCCAAATCTCCATAAAATTTCTCAGAAGCATCTTTATCAGCGTGTCCTTTAATCAGCAAATAACTATTCGGTACTTGCTTAATAATTTCGATTTGTAATTTACTATGCTCGATCTGACGTTTATAACCACTTTGAATCACAAAATAGACAACAGCATCATCAGGAATATCTAATTGTTCTCGTCTGAGGGTCGGGACATTCACCTCAAAGCCATCCACCGCAACATAGGTTTGAGGTAAACGCCAAATTTTTTCTTGGTAGTAGTCTTGAGCATTTTCGGGAAGCACATAGGGGTCAGCAATAAAATAATCAATAGTTGATAAGCCAGAAGCATCCCAACCTAACCAAGTAACTTGAATTGCCGCAGGTTTAATGGCTAATATTTCCGCAGAAAGGTCAAAAGTTAAACTATCCAAATCTACTAAAATATCAATGCCATCTTCATGAATTTGTTTAACAGCTTCATGGTTTTGCTTCGTGCCATAACTGTATGATTGATCAGATTTTTCAATAAACCACTGTTGTAATCCATTGTGGTTTTCAGTAGGTAACATCATATAGGAATAAATCTGAAATTTTTCGCGATTATGATGAGTAAAGAGCCATCGAGTAATCCAACCCACTGAATGCTCTTTGAGAAAACTAGAAATGTAGCCAATTTTTAAAACTTTATTTTTTGATTTATTGGTAGGCAGGGAATAACGATATTGTTGAATAACATCTTGATCATAAATTTCTATATTTTGCAGACACAAACTCATCAAATCATTTTGCAGAGGACGAATTTTTGCAGGTTCGTCTTGGAAATACGGAAAGAAGAACATCGACATAAATAGGCGTGATACCAATGCATTATTCTTGATTATGGGAGATTCTTGAATCAGCGCAGCGATTAATTCTTCTTGTTTGTTGATAGCTGCATAAGCCTCATCCCAATATCCTGTTGAAGTCATTAATGCTCGGATTAATGTCAGATGAGTATATACTTTTTGCGTTAAGGTTTCCGAACATAAAAGCAACTTTTTTGCAGCATTAATTCCTTCAGCATATTGACGTGAATCTTGGTATGCTGTACTTAATTGCAGGAGTATATCTGGATTTTCAGGACTTATTAATAATAAAATCTCTAAAATTTGGGCTGCATAACGATTTCTTTTAAAAAAAGTCATGATCTTTATAACACCAGAGACCACGATATATCTAAACTCACTGATATTCTGCCCTTGATATTTAATGATATTGGTAAAGATTTTAATAAATTTTAAGGTATAACCCACTAGAGGTGTCAATTCTAAAATATTTTCAGTAACTTTCAAAACTAAATTAGAGTCGATTGTATTATAATCAGAGATTGATTCGAGAATTTCAATAATATTTAATTCATCCAAATATGCATTAGATAAAATTTTTAATTGCACTGCTAAATCAAAACTGGACAATAAATTATTAACATCTGTGGGGTTGATAATTCTCAGATGTTGGCGAATTGTCCAAGCTAATTGTTTCTCATTTAATTGTTCTTGGCGTTCTGCTTCTGACTCCAATACTTGACTTAGTTGCCCTGTCCATAGGTCAATTTGTTGCTCATCATCTGTTTCACCCATTCCTAAAAACCAGGTAAGGGAAGCTTCTTCTTCCTCACCTTGTAAGAGCATACATAATCCCAAATACCAGTAATTAACCCTGATTTCTGGTTCAGCTTCAATAGTGTGTTCATAGTAACTGGCTGCTTTGTGATAATCTCCTTGAATGATGTACTGGTAGCCTTCTTGAAGTTTCACATAGTCATTAATCATTGCATTTCTTCTCTATGTTATGGATAATCTATAGCAGTCCTAAATCATTTCTGAACTTCTTCACTTGGCGACCTTCTCCCAAACGGAGAGGCTAGCGCCAAGGCGACTTGGCGGTTCGATAAATTCATAAATCAAATAGGATGGCTATATATTACTACTATTTGATTTGTGAATAGACACTTAGGATGCGTTACGCTAGGGGTAACGTACCAAAGCCTTAATAAGGGTGCGGTACAGATTTTATCATAGCGCACCCTAGAATACTGAATTTTTTCAGAGATCAAACCCGATTCCTGTATTAATGTAACTTGTCAATATATATTCCCCACATCTGCTGATATGCTTTCTCCATTTCACGGGTAAACTGTTCTCCATTCCACAAAGGTGCAGTTTTTTTACCTTGTTTTAATTTCCAAGAAACTTGTTGTCGTAAATTTTCATCTTTCCCTAAACGTACCGCCCATTCCACATATTCTTCATCACTCCAAGCAATACCCTCTGTAATCCCCGCATTAATCATCATCGTATAACTATTGCGGGCAGCAAATTGTTGTCCTACTTTAGTTACTAACGGAATTTCTCTCCACAGCGTTTCTAAGGTTGTGGTTGCGCCATTGTAGGGAGAAGTATCTAAAACCACATCAGCCAGGCTCAAATTAGCTCTATGAATGGCTTCTGTAGGCATATAAGGCAGAAACTTAAAGCGACTTATGTCCACATTGTGAGATTTCGCTAAATCTCCGTAAAATTTCCGAGAAGCATCTTCATCAGCATCTCCTTTAATCAGTAAATAACTATTGGGTACTTGCTTGAGAATTTCGATTTGTAATTTAGTATGGTCGAGATGACGTTTATAACCTTTTTGAGTCACAAAATAGACAACAGCATCTTCAGGAATATCTAGTTGTTCTCGTCTGAGGGTGGGAACATCAACCTCAAAGCCATCAACAGCAACGTAGGTTTGAGGTAAACGCCAGATTTTTTCTTGGTAGTAGTCCTGGGCATTTTCGGGAAGCACATAAGGATCAGCAATAAAATAATCAATGGTTGATAAACCTGAAGCGTCCCAACCTAGCCAAGTAACTTGAATTGGCGCAGGTTTAATTGCTAATATTTCGGCAGAAATGTCAAAAGTTAAACTATCCAAATCTACTAAAATATCAATGCCATCTTCATGGATTTGTTTTACAACTTTATGATTTTGCTTTGCGGCAAAACTATATGATTTGTCAGATTTTTCAATAAACCACTGCTGTAATCCATTTTCGTTTTTAGTGGGTAAAATAATATAAGAATAAATCTGAAATTCTTCCCGATTATGATGGATAAATAGCCAGCGAGCAATCCAACCTACTGAATGCTGTTTGAGAGAATGGGAAATATAGCCGATTTTCAATACTTTCTTTTTGACTTTACTGGTAGTTAGGAAATAACGATATTCTTTGATAAGATTTTGAGCGGAGATTTCTATATTTTTCAGACACAAACTCATCAAATCATTTTGAAGAGGACGAATTGTTGCAGGTTCGTCTTGAAAGTACGGAAAAAAGAACATCGAAGCAAATAGGCGTGATATAAATACATCATTGTTGATTATGGGAGATTCTTGAATGATGGCAGAGATTAATTCTTGTTGTCTGTTGATAGCTGCACAAGCTTCATCCCAATAACCTGTTGAAGTCAGTAATGCTCTGATTAACATCAGATGACCAAATATCTTTTGCGTTAAGCTGTCAGAACATAAAATTAATTTTTTCGCAAGATTAATACCTTCAGAATATTGACCTGAATCTTGGTATGCTGTACTTAGTTGCAGGATGATCTCTGGTTCTTCAGGAGCTATTAATAATAAAATCTCAAGAATCTGGGCTGCATAACGGTTTTTTTTAAAAAGACTCATAATCTTCACAGAACCAGATATCATGATATAAGTAAACTCACCGATATTCTCATCTTGAGTTTTAATGATATTAGTAAAGATTTTAATTAAATTTAAGGCAAAATCGGCAAAAGGTGTAAATTCTAAAATATCTTGAGTGACTTTTAAAACAAAATTAGATTCAATTTGTTTATAATCAGAAAGTGATTCGAGAATTTCTATAAGATTCAATTCATGCCAATATTCATCATCTAAAATTTGTAATTGCAGTGCTAAATGAAAACTGGACAATAAATTATTAATATCTGTGGGGTTGATGGTTCTCAGATGTTGGCGAATTGTCCAAGCTAATTGTTTGTCTTCTAATTCTTCTTGGCGGGATGCTTCTGACTCCAATATTTGACTTAATTCCAGTGTCCACAGGTCAATTTGTTGCTCATCATCTGTTTCACCCATACCTAAAAACCAGGTAAGGGGAGCTTCTTCCTCTTCACCTTGTAAGAGCAGACATAATCCCAAATACCAATAATTAACCCTGATTTCTGGTTCAGTTTCAATTGCTTGTTCAAAGTAACTGGATGCTTTTTGATAATCTCCTTGGATGATGTACTGGTAACCTTCTTTAACTGTCACACATTGATTATTCATTACTTTTAAAACATCCTCTAATCTAAGTTATCAACATATATTTCCCACATCTGCTGATAAGCTTTCTCCATTTCACGGGTAAACTTTTCCCCATTCCATAACGGAGCATTCTTTTTACCCTGTCTTAATTTCCAGGAAACTTGTTGTCGTAAATTTTCATCTTTCCCTAAACGTACCGCCCATTCCACATATTCCTCATCACTCCAAGCTATACCTTCTGTGATCCCAGCATTAATCATCATGGTATAACTATTGCGGGCTGCAAATTGTTGTCCCACTTTCGTGACTAAGGGAATTTCTCGCCACAAAGTTTCTAAGGTGGTAGTGGCTCCATTGTAGGGAGAGGTATCTAATACCACATCAGCCAAGCTCAGATTGGCTCGATGAATGGCTTCTGATGGCATAAACGGCAGAAACTTCAAGCGATTAACATCAATATTTTTAGATTGTGCCAAATCTCCATAAAATTTCTGAGCAGCATCTTCATCAGCTTCTCCTTTAATCAGCAAATAACTATTGGGTACTTGCTGGAGAATTGCGATTTGTAATTGAGCATGGTCGAGATGACGTTTATAACCTTTTTGAGTCACAAAATAAACAACCGCATCTTCAGGAATTTCTAGTTGTTCTCGTCTTAGCGTCGGGACATGAACCTCAAAGCCATCAACAGCAACATAGGTTTGAGGTAAACGCCAAATTTTTTCTTGGTAGTATTCTTGAGCATTTTCGGGAAGCACATAGGGGTCAGCAATAAAATAATCAATAGTGGATAAACCCGAAGCATCCCAGCCTAACCAAGTCACTTGAATTGGCGCAGGTTTAATGGCTAAAATTTCAGCAGAAAGGTCAAAAGTTAAACTATCCAAATCTACTAAAATATCAATGCCATCTTCATGAATTTGTTGCACAACTTTATAGTTCTGCTGGGAGCCATAACTGTAGGATTGGTCAGATTTTTCTCTAAACCACTGTTGTAAGCCATTATCGTTTTCAGTGGGTAAAATAATATAGGAATAAATCTGAAATTTTTCGCGATTATGATAATTAAATAGCCATCGAGTAATCCAACCTACTGAATGCTGTCTGAGAGAATTAGAAATATAGCCTATTTTTAATACTTTATTTTTTTGGGTATGACTTTGATCGATATAACGAAAATCTTTAATAATTTCTTGAGTATTATGCTCGATATTTTCGACGCACAACCTCATAAGTTGGTTTTGGAGAGGTCTGATTATTGCAGGTTCATCTTTAATATAAGGAAAGAAAAACATGGAAGTGAATAAACGTAATATAAAAGTATTCTTGGTAATGCGAGGAGATTCATCAATGAGAGCAGTAATTAAGGATTGTTGTTGTTCTAATACGGCACAAGTCTCTTCCCCATAACCAGTTGCTCGCATTAATGACCTCATTAATAAATGGTTACTAAATACTTTCTGTGTTAAATTATCAGCTACTAATTTTATTTTTTTTGCCACATCAATACCTTTACCATATTGTCCAGAATCTTGATACGCAATACTTAATTGAATTAGTATTTCACGGTTTTTAGGAGCGATTAACAATAAATTTTCCAGTATCTCTGCTGCATGACCAGGATTCCTGAAAGAATTCATGATTTTTACAGCAGCAGGTATCAATATATTGATAAAATTTTGACTATTTTTTTCCTGTTTATAGATAATCTTAGTAAATAATTTAATCAACGCCAAAGTAAAATTTTCCAAAGGTGTAAAGTCTAGAAGTTCTTGGCTGACTTGCAAAACTAAATCAGAGTCAATTAAACTATGATCAAAATCAGATTCCAGTATTTCTATTAGATTTAATTCCTCAAAATATTCATTATCTAAGATTTGTAATTGAATCGCTAAATGCAGACTGTGTAATAAATTATTAACACCTGTAGGATGGATGCTTTTTAAATGTTGCCGAATTGTCCAAGCTAATTGTTTTTGCTGTAATTGTTCTTGGCGTTGTGCTTCTGACTCCAATATTTGACTTAATTCCCCTGTCCACAACTCAATTTGTTGAGAATCATCTGTTGCGCCCATCCCTAAAAACCAAGTCAGGGGTGCTTCTTCTTCCTCACCCTGTAATAGTAGACATAATCCCAAATACCAGTAATAAACCTTTACCTCTGGTTCGGCTTCAATAGCTTGTTCAAAATAACTGGCTGCTTTTTGATAATCTCCTTGGATGATGTACTGATAGCCTTCTTCTACTTTGATAGCCTGATTATGCATTCCCTTTTTTCTCGGTACAATGAATTATTTGTTAATAGAAAAGGCACGATTTATCGTGCCTCATCTATATTACTAAATTAATGTTAGAAATGTTAGAAAAGTTAAATTAGACGTAAGCTAACTAACTACCAACTATGGTACTACCACCAGCACAGGTTGTACCACTGGTTGGAGCGATAGCAGCAGCACCAGGAGTATTTGTTTCGCAAAGAATAGCTACACTAGTAGCATCACTGGTAGGACCAACTTGTGTTATGGTGACAGCACCTGAATAGTCTCTAAGAACTGCAACTGTACTTTCACCAACACTATCAGCACGTACAAGACTAGTAGCTGCAGTTGTATAGCTATAATTAGCGGTTTGAGTATTAATGCCTACGCCTAAAACATCAACTTGTGAACCAAATACACTTTTCTCTGTGAAGTAAGCTTGTTGACCTTTGTTCATAGAACCAACATAGGTTTTAGCTTCAGACTGCTTGGCTTTGTTAGCTTGGTTCAAGAAGGAAGGCAGAGCAATAGCGGACAGAATACCGATGATGATGATAACAACCAACAATTCAATGAGGGTAAAACCTTCCTCGTTTTTCTTTTTGTTGAGGATGTGTTGGATGAACTTAGCTTTTAATTCGGTTTTCATAATAAGTAGTTTCCCTGTGATTTAAACTGTTTTCCCGTTCTAGATATAACTTACCCACACTTGATCAATTTCATATCACCCCCAGCAAAATATTTTTTTTGCTCAAATTCCAAGCAGTCAAATTCATTCTCAATCATTTGCCAGAAACCAACGTTCTGCACAGCCACAGACAGTACGAGACGACTAGCAGCCAGGAACTCACCCCACCTAGGCGGGTTTGAAACCCTTAATTTTCCCTGAGTCCAAGTAGGCCGACTTGGTTTGTATATATAGATAGCTGCGATTTTTCATCGCCAGGGCTAAATGCAAGATGTCAGTTAACGCTCCAGCATCACGTAACCAAAACTTTCCAGGCTGATGAGCAACTGTTTCACCATATTGAATGGTAGTTCTGACTCTGTAGGTTTTAAGGTGACAGGATCGATGGGTCGGAGTTGTTTCCAGCGCTCTACTAAAGACATCATCGGCTGGGGTTGGTCTAACAAAGGTATTAAGCAACTGGCTCTTGAGCTTTCTAGCTCCCTAATTCCTTCTGTGGGTGATAAATATTGACTGATGGGAAATGGTCGAATTTCTCTAACACAAGCTATGAGGTCTTCCTTGAACTTAGAAGTTTTTAACTGAGGACACAGATGCACCTGAGCTACTCGCCAATCAGAGTCAGTCCATTCTGCAACTGGTAGAATATCCTGGGCTGGCTGGGGATGACCACACCAAAAGTCAATCAACCGATGCACAGGATGTAGCAGTTCACATAACTGTAGGCGCTCTTCTATAGATATATCTGGTAAGCTCATGGCTAAAAAGGTAGGTAAATTATCTGGCTCTTGGAATAAATCCAGCAATTCCCACTGTCGCCAGTTCACCATACTGATAAAGTCTAGGTCAGAGTCTCGCAAAGCAGAGAACATATCAGTTACGGTGTAACCTTTATCTCCTTGAAACAAGTAATTCATTAAAATTCTTTCTTTTCCTTTTTCCCCCTCATAATCGCCATCCCACGTTATGGCTTTCAGTTGGACATGATCTTTCAAAGCCTTCATGGTTTCTTTGACAATTTCTATTTCCATGTCTTCTGGGTTTCCTTCCATTAAGCCCATCATGGTGAAGACTTTTTGGGCGCGGAACAAATGGACTCTCTGAAGTGAGCTATGTAGATTACTGCGAATAATTCCGTCTGGCTTTAAAACTGTTTTCATGGCTTTTAAGGCCACAGTCAAGTCAGGAAAGAGATACAGCAGTTCATCACAGTTAATATAATCGAATTGATCATCTAGGCTTGGCAAATCTTCCAGAGGCAAAACGTGAAATTCTGCATTGTTAAATTCGTGATGTTCTAGGCGTTGTTGCGCTAATTTAATTGATTCTGGCGATATATCCACACCGACAATTTTTGCTCCTGGATTAGCTTCTGCTAAGATTAAAGATTTATAACCAGTTCCACATCCCGCATCTAAAATTACTTTATCCCTGGTATCTATAACTTTTTGATTTTTTAAGTAAGAAGATGTAACTAAGCTATGAATATAAACTATATTGGGTTGGGTCTTAGGTGATTTTTCTAGAGGAATCCGGGGATAGGGACAACTATCAAATTGCTGGCGGATTTTTTCTAATAAGTCAGATGCTATATTGACCATTGTAATTTCTCCTGATAATCAATTTTGCAGTGGGGGTAAGTGGTTATACCAGTTTTATCGTTCCCTATTTTGCACATTCATAACAGAACATAAACCAAAGTTCACCCCTAAATCCTGTATTGAGTCACAATAGGGAAAATTTGGAGACCACTAACAGGGAGGGTGAGGTTTACGCCGAATATGGGTGATATGGGATGCTGAGGACTAAAGTCCTCACTACGAGCTTTTTATGATTGACAGTCTGGTACTTGCGATCGATACTGGGTCATATAAGGTATACATAGGTTTGATAGTATATGCCTGTTTTTCTGCCAACTCTGAAACAAAACGGTTTCCTTGACGATATTCATGTAACAATTTGCAATGTAGGCTCTCGCAAATTATCATCCCAGGATGACTATGGTGCAGGTGGTTGGAACATTTTTGCGCCTAACTTGACTATTTACGGTTTTGATGCGGATGCTGATGCTTGTGAAGCGGCTGAAGCTGATTTGGAAGAACGAGGAATCAACTGGACGGAAAAGCATATACCCTTAGCTCTGGGTAAGTCTATAGGTGAAGCAACACTGTATGTTACTAAACATCCTATGTGTAGTTCATTGTATGAGCCGAATGAGCCATTTCTAGCAAGATTTGCAAATCTGGCAGAAGTATCTAACTTGGATTTTACTGTAGAAATTGAAACAACTACATTAGATGCTTTTTGTCAAGGTGAGGGAATTAATAATATAGATTTCTTACAGATAGATGTACAAGGTGCAGACTTGCAAGTTTTGCAAGGTGCATCCGAGATGTTAAACCGTGGTGTGCTGGGAGTTCAGATTGAAGTTGAGTTTTCGCCTTTATATTTAAATCAACCTTTATTTGCTGATGTAGATATTTATCTGCGAAATCTTGGTTTTAGCTTACTTGACTTAGGTTTTGGTCGTCGTCCTCGCGCTTGTTCGCCAATAGTCTCAAACAACCACCCTGGACAAATACTCTGGGGAGATGCTTTTTATCTGCAAGACCCCATCGGGCAAAATCTCAATCTTGTGATCCAACAACCTGATAAAATCTTAAAACTAGCTTGTGTAGCTGATGCTTTAGGTTTTTTGGATTATGCTTTAGAGTTATTAGAATATCTAACTGTTAATTATGGAGAAAATCCACAATACAACTGTGCTGAGATTATTATCAAGAGTTTATCTCAATTACCCACATTAGTTGATGTTGATTTAGATTCTTTACCTGTAGTCAATAATATTCGTCCCTATCTCAATAAATAAAGACACCTATAAAAAATTAATCTAAGTTGGGTGAAGCGAGAACCCAACCCACTATTTTTGATGAACTAAGTAATTCGTCGTAAATAATTAAAGGTTTGTAGTGAGTTAGCGCGCTCTTGGGGGAGACCCCAAGAGCGACTAACGAAGTCGAAGAGTCGGGACTTTTAGTTCTGTACTAAGGGCTAAATTACAAGATTTTAAATTGCTTTACATCGCTGGGGTGATTCTCGCTAACTTATTGGTTTGGTTTGGTAGTAATTATATTGAGGCTAATGAGTGTATTTGCAACGCGGATTTTACTGCAATCGCTAAATAACTTAAACTCGCTGATCTGTTCATATTCTGTAAATCCTACTTCTTCTAAGTAAACTGCCAGTATCTCCGAATCAAAACCTACCTTATGAACATCATATATATTAGTTTGTCCGCCAAATATAATCCGCATCAGGTGTATTCTATCCATAACTGTCATATTAGGATGCATATACAACCAACATAATGTTCTTAAATCAGGAACACTAATCAACAGTTTTCCACCTGGTTTGAGAACCCGATACCATTCTGTGAGGGTGTTGATTAACTCATTATCGATGCCATAGTAAAAATGTTCTAAAACATGGCTGGCATAAATGGCAGCAATAGAATTATCCTCAAATTGACTTAAATCAGAGGCGTTGCCAATATAATCTACCTCCGGACGAGGTTCTACATCCAATATTTTCCATTCTGGATGTGGTTCTATTCCACCAATGTGAAGTTTGATATCTGTCATTTTACTTACTCTAGCTAAAAAACTGTAAAATCTTTGTCCTACAAGTTTGGTAATTGCTCTTAATAGGTAGTTGATTATGATACTAGCTGATACATATCAGTGATGTACAGATATTTAATACAAAATCTATACATATTTGGTTGTATTTTTGCTCAATGCTAGACAGCCTAACATCAGTATCCCCGTAAATTAGAAATTTATATCACCACATCTCTATTATGTTATACTATACGTAGTCGTTATGAGTTTATCTATTTATTATGTCTAATCAAACTGTGGAAAACTTAGTAATTATTGGTTCTGGCCCAGCTGGCTACACGGCGGCTATCTATGCGGGACGAGCAAATTTAAAGCCGGTGGTGTTTGAAGGGTTTGAAATGGGCGGTTTACCGGGCGGTCAACTGATGACAACGACGGAAGTTGAAAACTTTCCAGGGTTTCCCCAAGGTATTACGGGACCAGAACTGATGGATAACATGAAGGCGCAAGCTGAACGCTGGGGGGCGGAGTTATATACTGAGGATGTGATCTCTGTTGATTTGAGTCAGTGTCCTTTTATTGTGCGATCGCAAGAACGGGAAATCAAAACCCATAGTATAGTTATAGCCACTGGTGCAAGTGCGAAGCGTTTGGGTTTACCCAGTGAACATCAATTCTGGAGTCGGGGTATCTCTGCTTGTGCAATTTGCGATGGTGCGACTCCCATGTTTCACGGTGCAGAATTAGCTGTTATTGGTGCTGGGGACTCAGCAGCGGAAGAATCGATCTACCTGACCAAATACGGTTCTAAGGTGAATCTGCTGGTGCGTTCTGATCAAATGCGGGCTTCTAAAGCTATGCAAGACCGGGTTTTGAGTAATCCCAAAATTGAAGTACATTGGCATACTGAAGCTGTGGATATCTTCGGTAATGGTTACATGGCTGGGGTGAAGGTGCGTAATAATCAAACTGGTGAGGAAAGTAAACTTTACGCCAAGGGTTTATTTTATGCTGTTGGACACACTCCCAATACTGCGTTATTTAAAGGACAACTAGAACTGGATGAGGTGGGTTACATTGTTACCAAAAACGGTTCTGTAGAAACTAGTGTAGAAGGTGTGTTTGCAGCTGGCGACGTGCAAGACCATGAATTTCGTCAAGCAATTACGGCTGCTGGTACTGGCTGTATGGCGGCGATGTTAGCAGAACGTTGGTTATCTGTTAGGAGTTTAATTACTGAATTTCATCAGTCGCTGACTGCTGTTAATGAATTGGAAACCCAGTCTGCGAAGAAAATTGAAGGGGAAGCTGGTTTGAATTTGCAAGAGACTCGCCATGAGGGGGGTTATGCTTTAAGAAAATTATTCCATGAAAGCGATCGCCTAATTATAGTCAAGTACATTTCCCCTGGTTGTGGTCCTTGTCATACCCTGAAGCCGATATTAAATAAAGTCGTAGATGAATTTGAGGGTAAAATCCACTTTGTAGAAATTGACATCGACAAAGAGCGAGATATTGCGAAAAATGCCAATATTGTAGGTACACCGACGGTGCAATTCTTTAAGGATAAGGAATTGTTGCAGGAAGTCAAAGGTGTGAAGCAAAAGAGCGAGTATCGTCAGATGATTGAGAGTTCTGTTTAGAGGTTGGGGAGCAAATATACCCGGCGATTAGAAATCGCGTCTATACAAACAAAGTCCGCCTGTGCGGACTCCAGGAATTTGAAACCCACGTAGGTGGGTTTTGTCTGTGTAGCAGTGAATTCCATTCGCCTGGACTTAAAAAATTAACTGTAATAACTCATGTTTTATCTAGAGGTGGAATCTCTAGGTAGGCATTCCCCGGATGGTTTCAAGGAACGTGAACATCTTATATGTAAAATAGTATCTTGCTTTATGCAGGCGATCGCTCATGTCCATGACTAAACGTCAGCTACCGACTTTTTTACGTTTTGCTCAAAATCCCAACCTTTCCCAAAAATTAATGCTGATTGGGATCGCCATTACTCTATTTTTCTTCTTTTTGGCATTTTTTGCTCCCGTTTTACAAGCTTGGGGATGGCTGCAAAACCCTAGAGAGTTCCTGTCTAACCCCATCCAAGAACCACCATCAGCCAAATATTGGTTTGGTACAAGTCGCCTGGGACATGATGTATTTTCCCGCACATTGTTTGGCGTTCAGGCTGCACTGCAAGTAGTGATTTTAGCTACAGCCCTGAGTATGTTTATTGGTGTCCCTTTAGGAATGGTGAGTGGTTATTTGGGCGGTAAATTAGATAAGCTGTTGCTGTTTCTGATGGACAGTATCTACACCTTACCGGGACTACTGCTTTCTGTGACACTGGCTTTTGTGGTGGGTCGGGGAATTTTCAATGCGGCGATCGCCATTAGCATTGCCTACGTTCCCCAATATTATCGCGTTGTCCGTAATCACACAGTGAGCGTAAAAACAGAGGTATTTATTGAAGCGGCTCAAGCTATGGGTGCTTCTACTTGGGTGGTGCTATCTCGCTATCTATTTTTTAACGTTATTCAAAGTGTACCCGTACTATTTACCCTCAACGCCGCCGATGCAATTTTAGTATTAGGCGGTTTAGGGTTTTTGGGGCTGGGACTTCCCGAAGAAGTGCCAGAATGGGGACACGACCTCAGACAAGCCCTAGAAGCCTTACCTACAGGCATTTGGTGGACTACCCTGTTTCCCGGTTTAGCAATGACATTAATGGTAGTAGGGTTATCATTACTGGGTGAGGGGTTAAATGAATTTGTTAATCCTCGATTACGGCGCGAGAATAGAATGCGGAAATAGTCAAAAAATTAAGTTTTAATGGCATCTAAATCCCTGTTTCCTCGTCTACATATCTTTGAAGTTATTACCGAGAGAGTGAAGTGAAAGATAATATTTCTTTAATTGCTGCTGCTACTGGCGGGTTTATGTTATCCATCGCCCTGTCCGGGTTGTTACGGGGTACACCTATGACAGCTTGGCAACAACCATCAAGTTTTCATTCGGCAATGGTGACGATTACACCAGTGTCTGTCAAAAAATCAGCTAACGGCAATTTTTTTGGCAATAAAACCCAAAAAGGCTAAATTACTACATTTGTCTTATATTTTTTCAGGTGGTTAATTCACAAGTAATTGGGATTGATGTGGGGGGAACAGCGATGAAGCTGGGAAGGTTTAACCCTGATGGCACTTGCTTACAATCTTTGACTGTAGCAACTCCCCAACCATCGACACCAGAAGCAGTTTTAGCTGTCATGGTAGATGCGATCGCGCAAGTTGACCCATATAATCAAGCTGTGGCTATTGGTGTCGGTACTCCAGGCCCGGCGGATAAAACCGGACGCATAGCCCAAATCGCCATCAACTTACCGGGATGGCAAAATGTCCCTTTAGCCGACTGGTTAGAAGCCAAAACAGGTAAACCCACCGTTATTGCTAACGATGCCAACTGTGCGGGATTAGCAGAAGCTTGGTTGGGTGCTGGTCGCCACTTTCACAACCTGATTTTGTTGACCTTGGGGACTGGAGTTGGTGGTGCGATTATTTTAGATGGCAAACTGTTTGTCGGACATCAAGGCGCGGCCGGGGAACTAGGTTTAATTACCTTTAACCCGGATGGACCTCTGTGTAAAAGTGGCAATTCCGGTTCTCTAGAACAGTATGCTTCAATTACCGCAATTCGTCGCCGCACTGGGAAAGAACCCGCCGAATTAGGCGCACTCGCCGCAGCCGGAGATCAGTCAGCATTGACTTTTTGGCAAGAATATGGTAGAAGTTTGGGGATTGGTTTAGCTAGTTTGATTTACGTCTTAACACCAGAAGCGATTATTCTGGGTGGCGGTATCAGTGCTAGCTTTGAGTTTTTTTTCCCCGCCCTTCAAGCCGAAATTCAGCAGCGAGTCATGGCTACATCTCGCACAGGCTTGCAAATATTACCAGCAGAATTAGGCAATTCTGCTGGAATGGTTGGTGCTGCAAAATTAGCTTGGCATCATCATTTGATTTGTTAGAGTTTGCTACAAATGACTTTATACCAATTATTTGTGAGGCTGCATATAATTTCGACCCCACCCCTTACCCCGCAAGCACCGGAGGGGTAAAATCAGGTTCCCTCCGGTGCTTGCGAACGTAGATTGGGTTTTGTCCCATTGCTTTACAACGCTGACGCGAACAACCCTACGCCAAATTCCCGGTTTCAAAACAAGGAATATCCGGTTGATTTCTGGACAAAGTTTAAAATTTTTTGATATGATTCTGGATGAGTCAAGGAATGAATAATAATAGGGGTAGTAACATCAGGTAACCAAAATGTTATCCTACCATTAGCTTCTTGACAAAAAGAACTAATACAGGTGAGATTGATTATATATTCCTTTTGCTCATAATTAATTTTGACCCACTGGACGTTATCCAATTCTAACCCTGTAACATATTTTATATATTCTAAAACTTTTTGATATTCTTCTAAATTATTCTGCGAATTAAGCACAATAGGAATAGCGCAATCAGGTAACCAAAAGGTAATCCTGCCGTTCTTTTCATGACAAAAAGCGTTAACACGGTCAAAATTGACTACATATTTGTTCCTATCGTAAAGGATTTTCACCCAGTACGCCACAACATCTCCTTGAGTTTGAATTTTCTGAATGATGCACCCTATATACTACGAAAAATAGCCTCAAGTCCTAAAAGGATGTTGCTATGGGCTGATTCAAAACTCAAAAAAGTTATTTTCTTGAGTTTTGAATAATTTAAGAAACCTCTACGGGTGTTGGTAAGTTAGACATCGGATGAGTCCGGTTAATAGCAGCTGCCATAAATCCTTTAAATAAAGGATGAGGAGTGCTAGGACGCGAATGAAACTCTGGATGAAATTGACAAGATAAGAAGAAAGGATGTTGGGGAAATTCGACAATTTCCACTAAGCGTCCATCGGGGGAAGTTCCACTAATTATATAGCCTGATTCCAACAACATATTGCGATAATTATTGTTAAACTCATAGCGATGACGATGGCGTTCGTCAACTACTTCTTTTTGATAAAGATTAGCAGCTAAAGTGTTAGGGAGAAGATGACAAGGATAAAGTCCTAATCGCATTGTTCCGCCCAAATCAACTACATCCTGCTGTTCTGGTAACAAGTTAATAACTGGATACTTGGTTTCGGGATCAAATTCGGCACTGTTAGCACCAATTAATCCTTCTACGTTTCTCGCCCATTCAATGACTGAACATTGCATTCCTAAGCATAAACCTAAGAAGGGTATTTGGCGATCGCGTGCATATTTAATTGCGGCAATTTTGCCGTCTACCCCCCGAACACCAAAACCTCCAGGTACTAAAATACCATCAACGCCTGCCAAATAAGTTTCGGGTGATTCCTTTTCTATATCTTCGGAGTTCACCCACCGCAAGCGCAAATCGCCGTAAGTAGAAATAGCCGCATGACGCAGCGCCTCAACTACAGACAGATAAGCATCACTTAAGCGCACGTATTTCCCAACAATGGCAATTTCTACAGTATACTTAGGACTGTATAAGCGTTCCACCATTGTTTGCCACTGGACCAAATTCGGTTGGCGTTGTTCCATTTGCAGCAAATCTAAAACTTGCTCTGCCAGTCCTTCCCGTTCTAGAATCAGGGGTACTTCATAAATACTGCTGGCATCTTGGGCAGTGATCACACATTCTTGGGGAACATCGCAAAATTCTGATAACTTGCGTTTGAATCCCAGAGGTATGGCGCGATCGCACCGACAGACTAAAATATCTGGTTGAATACCAATTGATCTCAATTCCTTGACAGAATGCTGTGTGGGCTTGGTTTTCATTTCTCCAGCCGAAGCTATCCACGGAATCAGGGTAACGTGCATATACAACACATTTTGCCGTCCTACTTCCTTGCGTAACTGGCGAATAGCTTCCAAAAATGGCAATGATTCAATATCGCCCACCGTGCCGCCGATTTCCGTAATTAATACAGATGGATTCGTATCCTGGGCAACTTTTACAATCCGTTCTTTAATTTCATTGGTAATATGGGGTATAACTTGTACAGTACCGCCATTGTAGTCTCCACGTCGCTCTTTATTAATTACCGCTTGATAAATCGAGCCAGTGGTAACACTGTTTAACCGCGACATTGAGGTATCAGTAAAGCGTTCGTAATGTCCCAAGTCTAAATCCGTTTCAGCACCATCTTCGGTAACAAAAACTTCTCCATGCTGAAAAGGACTCATTGTACCTGGATCGATATTAATATAAGGGTCGAGTTTTAAAATCGACACCGAATAATCCCGCGATTTGAGTAAACGTCCCAGACTTGCTGCTACAATGCCTTTGCCAATACTGGAAACTACACCTCCAGTTACAAAAATAAATTTAGTCATAGTATAGTAATTTGAATTTTTAGCAACTTCTCAAAAAACATCCGGCCATTGTGCCACAGTGGCTGTGGTAAAAACTTTTGTACTGTTCTCGTGAAAAAACTTCTAGGATTACTAATATTAGGGTTTATTGTTACCTCCTCTGTAGTAGCATTGGCAGTATCATCACTTTTAGTTGTTTATCCCCCAAACAACCACCAGACAAGCGCGGAAAAAATCTTCTTGATTGGTACAGCGCCACCGGATGGACAGGTTCTCATCAATGGTAAGCCAATTAACCGCAGTCAAGCAGGCCATTTTGCTCCAAGTTTTCCTTTGCAGTTGGGAGAGAATCTCTTTACTGTACGTCACCAAAACCAAAAACGAGAAATTCAAGTTACAAGGCTGACGACACAGCCTGAGTTACCTCAAGGATTAGCCTTTGCCAAAGATTCTCTCATTCCAGCAGCCGACATTGGCAGACTACCGGGAGAATTAATTTGTTTTAGCGCCATCGCACCCCCTAATGCCAGTGTATCTGTCAATCTGGCAAATCAAACTATTTCTCTTGCACCCCAATCTCAGCAGGTAAGACTACCAAGTAATTCGGCCGCCCTCACAGGAAATAACCAGCCTACTGCCCAGTCTACCCCAGGAAAGTATGAAGGTTGCACTACACTTGAACAACCTGGTTCCCTACTTGAACAACTTGGTTCCTTCATCTACGGTAACAACATCATTTCTGGTGCTGTTATTCCAGATACCAGTAAAAATGTAGATTTGGGGAAACCGGAATTTCAACTGACACTCAAGGGGAAGACCATAACTCAACCCGGAACTGGTAATATTCAAATTCTCTCACCTGCAAACTTACAAGTTGCGGAGGTGGTAGCAGATGCAGGAGTAGCGCGTACAGGACCCAGTACCGATTATTCCCGACTCACCCCACTTCCGAAAGGCACACAAGCATCAGTAACAGGGCGTGAAGGTGAATGGTTGCGCCTCGACTATGGCGGTTGGATTAATAGTCAGGAGACTCGCGTTTTACCAGGTGCGATTGCGCCACGTACAACCATTCGCAGTGTGGGATATCGTCAACTTCCTAGTAAAACAGAAATAATTTTCCCGCTACAAGTTCCTGTACCCGTGAGTGTGCAACAGAGCGATGATAATTTTACTCTCACACTTTACAACACCACTGCCCAAACAGACACTATTCGCCTCGATGATGACCCTTTAATTTCTCGTCTAGATTGGCAGCAGCTGACTCCAGAGCAGGCACAATACACCTTTAACCTCAAAAAAGCTCAACAGTGGGGTTATAAGCTGAGATACGATAATACAACCCTGGTTTTGGCTTTACGTCATCCGCCAATAATGAGACGGGAAAGAGGAAAACCCCTATCTGGTATTAAGATTCTACTCGATCCAGGGCATGGTGGCAAAGAATCTGGTTCACTGGGTCCGACTGGATATCCAGAAAAGCAAGTTAATTTAGTTGTATCCAAGTTATTCCGCGATGAATTGGTGAAATTAGGGGCTACAGTAGTCATGACTAGGGAAACTGATATTGAAGTTTCTCTAAGCGATCGCACGGCCATGATAGATCGAGAAGAACCTGCGATCGCTCTTTCTGTACATTACAATGCTTTACCCGATGGTGGTGATGCGGAGAATACCAAGGGAATCGGCACTTTCTGGTATCATCCCCAAGCTCATAGCCTAGCTATATTTATACAAGATTATCTGGTGAAAAAGCTAAATCGACCTTCATACGGGGTATTTTGGAACAACCTAGCGCTCACACGTCCCCATTCTGCACCATCTGTTTTATTGGAGTTGGGTTTTATGATTAACCCCCAAGAGTTTGAATGGGTGACAAATTTTCAAGAACAGAAAAAGTTAGCAAAGGTTTTGGCTGAGGGTGTTGTTGAGTGGTTTAAGAAATGATTTTTGTCACGCAAAGGCGCAGAGGCGCAGAGAGGAAGAGAAGAGGGGATTTTACGTTGGGTTAGCAGCTATTAATTTACCAATGTTATGGAAGTATTCGTTGGTTAAACCTCTAGCTACAGGATGTTGAGATATCACAAATACAGTTTGACTGTTTCTACAGGTTAAGAAACCTTCTGAAGTTGGTAAAAATTCAACGTCTGTTATTGTTTTGGTGATTTTTTTCCAAGAATATTCATATCCAATTCCATAAAACACAACTGCTTTCGGTTGATGTTTTTTTATTTTCTCACTAATTTCATTGATGCGGTTTTCTAGACAATGGTTTTCATAATGAACTCTATCAGATAAATAACTCAGCCGAGAATGATCTTTATATATCCAATGTTTGAGAGAGGGTGAAGGTAAAGGCAATAATTCTAATAAACAAGTTTCTTTACCTATTCTACCTAATTCATTTATTTGATATGTACGTACATCTTCTATATTAATATTTTCGTTTCCTGCGGCACTTAATACAATGCGAATTATAGACCTCCATACTGGCACATCTAATTTTGCACCTGGTTTAAAACTTTCCCCATATCCGAGAGCTTCATGATATTCTGCAATATCTTCTATTTCCTTTTTTCCTCTCTTTGACCATATATCGATTCTCTTTTGAATATTTTCAAAGTCTCCTCCTGATTCTTCCATTCCAATAAACCAATACTTTCCTTGGAAATTACCATAGCCATAAAATGTTTCAATGAATTTTTCGAGAAGTTCATCGTTAAAAAAATCTGGATTATTCATGATTCCTCAATTTTACGTAGCTAATAGAGCTTGTTGGTTTAAAATTAAACGCGTATAAATGTAATGTCAAGTCAAGCAGACTCTCAAATTCTCTGCGACTCTGCGCCTCTGCGTGAAATCAACGCCCAAAGTACCATAGAATCAGAAGATGTATAGCGATCGCAACCAATCCCAAACTGATATGCTTTACAGACATGGTGACGTTCTGATCAGACGAATTTCTACTTTACCCGTAAGTGTGCAAAAGCGTACAGGTGCTACTCTCGCACATGGTGAAATTACTGGACATAGCCACCGCATTCAGCAAACCCAAGCAGTACAATTGTGGGTAGATGGTAGTGAACTTTTTTTGGAAGTTAAAGCCCCAAGCGCTACCTTAATTCATGAAGAGCATCGCGCCATTGAATTACCCCAAGGGCTTTATCGAGTCTGGAAACAACGTGAATACCGTCCTGATGCTTACGTAGAGGTGGAGGACTAATGCTAAATATAATGTCAAAGGGGCGTATTCCCAAAAAGCCAGTTAAACAGCCCTCTCAAGCCAGCCATGAGCCTGTATCTAGTGAAACTGCCAGAAAACTCATTTTGGCACATCGCGCCTGGGATGGGATGCGCGTTTTGGGTCATCTGAATTTAAGCGGCGCTTCGGATATTTACAATTTACCGGAAAATCTCACCTGTGAAAGCCTAGATATCAGTGATTGTGTAAATTTAACTACCCTTCCCAAAGGTCTGCACGTCACTCATGGAATTGAGTTAGCTAATAGCGGAATTACAAGTTTACCTGCGGGACATGGTTTCGTCTTGCGCTGGCGAGGTGTGGAGGTAAATGATCACATTGCTTTTGCATCACACTCGATCACAGGACAGGATATTCTCAATATCGAAAATGTGGAGTTACGCCGTGTACTGATTGAGCGTTTGGGATATGAAACATTATTGCAGCAAGTGGGGGGCTTAGTTCGCGATCGCGATCAAGATGCTGGCGGAGAACGTCAACTGATTTACATCCCCTTTGAAGATGACGAACCATTCATGGTTTTAAAAGTCACCTGTCCATCCACAGGACACACTCATATCCTCCGCGTTCCCCCTCACATGAGAAATTGTCATCAAGCAGCAGCTTGGATTGCAGGTTTTAACAACCCAGATGACTATAATCCCTTAATTGAAGCATAATTAATAGTGGGTTACGCGATCGCTTTAGCGCAGCCATGTCCCTTGGGCTATACCCACCCTAGAAAACTTAGCCTAAACTCTTCCCCCCTGCACCCTGCACCCTGCCCCTCTGCTTCTTAAATGGGTTGCACAAAACGCTTAATATCCCCACAAGCAATATAAGACTTACCATCAGGTGCTGTTTTCACCTCATCAACAACATAAAGCATACCTTCCTCCCGCACCGAACGAGGAAAGCGCATATTCCAATCTGGTTCATAACCATCAGAAACCACCCTCGCCCTGAGTTTACTACCATCTTTGACACACTGCACTAAAACTTGATTATCCACAGTATCAGTTGTCTCCAAGTCAGCAGCACTGGCGGGACCTTTGGAAGCTTTACCTGTGCTAATTCGTTGCGTATTTATACTGTTAACAAAAGTATCTACGACACCAGCTTCAGCAAAACGAGTAATGTCTCCAGAGACACGGTAAAAAGTGCGATCGCTCGATAATTCCAATCCTTCCACCACATAGCGTGCGCCTTCAGCCCGAATCGCGCGCGGAAACTGGACATTTTTGCTGGTATCATAACCCTCTGACACAACTTTAACCCGCAACTTACCGCCTTCCCGAACACAGTGCAGTTCCACCCCAGAACCGACTTCATTCACAACCGCCATTGCATAGACTTCATCGCCAGCAGTGACACCACGACCCGCCAAATCACTGCGATTGCGTGTCATTGTCTGGTAACTTTGATCTCGCAGTTCTTTGCGTCCAGCATTACCCAAAGCTTTTTGAGCAATTCTACCAGCGAAATACTCTAGTTGATCTATCTCTTCAGCAATTTCAAAATTTTCATTCAAACCTCTATCGCGGAGGTCTTTGACTAAAACTCGCAGGGTTTGTTCAGCTTCTTCATGTCTGCCATGTTCAGCTAAATCAAGGGCTATCTCTTTAGCTTTAGCAATCGTGAGGCGACTCAGTTCCAGGATAACATGGCTCGAAGACGCAGCAGCAGCTTCCTCCACAGTACCAACTTTAGCGAAGACATCGGCTGTCCCTGACACACTCTCAATCAGGTTATTTTGGACAACATCAGCGCTGTAATGCAGCTTCATCACAGGTAAATCACCAACTGTCGCCGAGGATATATCCAGACTCAACCCCAAAAGTTTATCTTCTCCTTCGTAAAGCTCGCCCAAACTAATCACAGCTTGACCAGTTTGATTGTGAGTAACGGTAGATAAACTTAAAGTATCGACGACGCTAACACCATCAGCCAATTCCAGAGTCACTGTCAGGTTTTGACCTACCACGGCTCTGAGACTATCTAACTCAATGCTAAAAACTTCTGTGGCTTCATCAATGCTTTGGATAAAGTAGAAATTCCCATTGGCGGCTCTAGCCATACCAATTAACAAATCTTCATTGAAACCTTGATCAAAACCTAAAGTGGTTGTAGTGATACCTTCCTCAGCTTTTTTTCCCGATGTCGCCGTGAGTAACTTGGGGTCGATAATACCCATATTGGCGTGACCATCGGTAAGTAGAAGCACACGGTTGATTTTTTGCGGATCAAGTTGTGCTTTGACATATTCGCAACCTTTAAGCCAACCCCCTGATAAGTTGGTAATACCGCCGGCTCTAACTTTGCGGATGGATTTTTTCAGTTCAGGCTTGTCAGTTACAGGTTGAGGTGAAATAACGGTATCTACTTCGTCATCGTAAACCACCACTGAGAGGATATCATTTGATTCAAGTTGATCCACCACAGACTCAGCCGCTTTGAGTGCGTGATGCAAAGCACCACCCGCCATAGAACCAGAGCGGTCAATTACCAAAGAAAGATTCAGGTTACGTCGGGGAGATTCCGCAATATCAGCCCGAAAACGTAGCAAAATATTTGTCTTTAATGAAGATCCTGTCGGTAGGATAGCTTGGTCAAAGTCGTAACTGGTATTAATCATTTGGTAGGCTTTCTGAGTTAACTGTGGTCAGCTACAAGCAGATAATACCAGTGTATTAGTATTATTCTTAGTTTACCCAGAAAATACTATCATTTGTATCAGTAATTACGCTTAAGTCAGGAGTTAACGAACCGCAGAGGCACAGAGTACGCAGAGTCATGAGAGTTTTTTGCGTAAGATTACTATAAAAGCAAAATTTTAGGAACATACAGTTAATTTTTATAAAAATGATCATGCTGTGAATGCAAAATCGGCATAGTAAATAACCCCCAAGCCAAGCCCGTAATTAACCCAAAAGGTGTAACCAAATAATTATTAAAGTTCCATAACCCGAAAACCTGAGCCGCCAATTCCAAAGGATAAGCCATCATCAACACACTAGCGATCGCTGCACCATTCCAGCCATATTGACTTAACCAGTAAAAACCTTTACCACTAGTCACCCCATACAACAACCGAGTAACTAGCAACCCCGTAACAGTACCATAGCAACGCATACAAACAGCCATAATAAACGGGGGTGCTAAATCCAAACCCAGATCAGGTTGCGGACAGACATGATTACCCATGAAATAAATAATGTCCGCAATCCTACCCAGCAAAGACACATCAGACGCAGCCAAAAAAGGAGCAAGCGGTGGACCAAAAACCATCCCCATCAACAGGAAATCAGCAAACCAACTCACCCAATTAACCTGCAAACCTTCCTTAAAAGCTACACTCTTCATTCTTCTCTGCGCCTGGAGCGCCTCTGCGTGCAATATTTCTTAACCTACACTAGCAACATAGGGATTTGTCAACTTCTCCAACTGCTGAATCAACAGACTGAGGAACAAACCCACATCTGTCACCACACCCACAGATTCCACAGAACCGCGATCGCTTAACTTAGTCACGACAGCCGGATTAATATCCACACATACCATTTTCACCCCAGCCGGAGTCATATTTCCCACCCCAATGGAGTGTAACATTGATGACAGCATCAAGATCATCTCCGCGCCCTCAATCAGTTTTGCGTATTCTTCCTGTGCCTTAATCAAATTCATTTGGGTATCAGGCAGAGGTCCATCATCCCGAATAGAACCAGCGAGGCTAAAAGGCACATTGTTAGAGACACACTCATACATCACGCCACTTTGAATTACTCCCGCTTCCACAGCGTTGGCAATGCTGCCATGACGGCGGATAGTATTAATGGCCTTGAGGTGATGGCGATGTCCACCACGAACGGCTACACCCCTCTTCATGTCAACACCAAGGGAAGTACCCATCATATTTTGCTCAATATCGTGGACTGCGATCGCATTACCACCCAAGAGCGCCTGTACATATCCTTCCCGAATCAGTTGCGCCAAATGTTCACCGCCACCTGTGTGAATGACCACAGGACCAGCAGTGACAACTACTTTACCACCAGCATCCCTAATTTTACGTAATTCCCAAGCGACTTGCTCCACTACAAGTTCTACACGTCTTTCGCTGGAAACCCCAGATGACATAAAGCTAAATTCTTGAGAATTACGTTGTTCACGCGATTCTGTTTTGCGGATAGTACGGATGCCCAGTACATCAACAATTACTTTGTCACCCACTTCTAAGTCACGTAACAGTTTACAGCTAGCGACTAAACCATTGGGAGTTTGAGTAATTGCGATCGCGCCATCCATGCGCTGATTTTCTACCCGCACCCACCCACCGTTAATCCGCACTTCCGTAGGATAAATCGTACTGACGTAGAAATCATCAGGAGCCACCCCAGCTTGAATTACAGGCTGTAGTTTCGCATCTCGTTCATCTTCGGGTAAATTTACAGCACCCAAATCGATTAACTGAGAGATAATTCCTTCCATCACCTCATGAGAAGGCGCTGAAACTCGCACCTCGGCCGCAGATGTACTTTGGCGTTGTTCTCCCAAGTTGAAATTCATGACTTGGAAGCTTCCCCCAGCATCCACAATCAAATCTAAAGCCCGGTTAATCAAACCAGAGTCGAGCAAATGCCCTTCCATGCGAATCACCCGGCTTTCTACCGAGACATTGGCATGAATTTCTGTGTCTAGTGGTTCTGTGACTCTGAGTGTGAGACACTTCGCAGCACCCCCGGCTTTGAGGAATTCCGTCAGTGGAGTTTCAATGACTCGGAAACCAAAATCTGCTAAACGTGTTTTTAAAGTATTGCTAGCTTTGTTCATGATCACGATGCTTTCCACATTCACCGTATTACAGGCAAAGTTGACAGCATCAGCTTCGGTAATTGCGATGCGCTTTTCTGGTGCGACTCGCATTTCTATTAAGCGGTTAGAATAAGCATCAAAAGCGCCGGGATAATACAATAAATAGCCGTTAGCTAAAGGACAAAAGCAAGTATCGAGGTGATAGAAGCGTTCATCAATTAGTCGCAGAGACAGCACGTCAATATCTAGCCATTTAGCTAAGTAAGGGTGAGAGTCTAATTCTGACCGAAAACCATAACCAGCCCATAACCAACGTCCTTCCCGGTCTAAAAGTGCATCTCCAGCACCTTCAAAGGGTAAGTCTTTCGGGAGTAAATTAACCGTGTAACCGTTTTCCTCAAACCAGTTTTGAAAGAAAGGTTCTTCGCCTTGACGTTCTTTGTGGAGAAATCGACTCAGGACAACATTTTTCCCCAATACTAAACCAGCGTTGGCGGTAAACACCATGTCAGGCCAACCAATCTGGGGCGTTACTAAATCGACAATGGCGTGTTGTTTGAGGATGTGGTGGAGTTTTTTCCACTGTTCCACGGCGCGATCGCGCGAAGATTTATGAATATTCCCTTCCATCCAGGGATTAATCACATAGTCCACATCGTAGTGGTCAGGAGCGCACATCAAGAAGCGAATCAAAGAAGTCATAAAAATATTACAAGCGTTGAGATGCTACAAGCCTACTTCAAACACAGATTTTTGTGGTGCTAATTTTTTGTAACCAGCTATTAACAGCTAGATAAACCTACTCACGTTTACTAATGAAATTGAAATTGCTTCTGTATTTTTATCTTAAGATAAATAGCGCATACCAAAGATATTAATGTGTCAAAATGGCGTGGCTTAACGCGCTTAGATATATTAGGACTCTGATGTGATTTAAAGACACAAACATCATCCCCAGCCGCCCTCGTGGATCAGGAGAAGGAAGATTTTAAATCAGATTGACATAAATTCCTGACGTTTTACACGTATATATTTTTACTTAAAATTTGAATATTAGCTTAAAGTTAATTTGTTATATAAGATACAGTTCTTGTTTTTAGTATGTATCAAAATAATTGATATTTTTTAGCAAAAATTGAACTATAAAATACAAACTTTTAAAAAAGAAGAATTTTTGTATATATTCTGTTGTATGACAAATAATTTAAACTAAAAAAATTCTATCTGCACATAAGCCTGATGATCAGCAATGGACTGGGAAGCTTTGGCTAAAACAGGTCTTGGTAGGATTACCGAAGGAATTTTAAATTTTTACTTGATATTTTCAGCCTTTGCGTTCTAATATAACTAAATAAGTGAGAATAGGTAGCAATAGAGTATGAGCTTTTCCGGCATTATTGTCGAACATCGTTCCCAAGAAGTTGAGGCTCTCAAGACTTTTTTGATTTACAGTCTGATTGGCTCGTTAACGCTACACATCGGCGTACTATCTTCGGGTATAGGTAGTTTGTTGGTGAGAGTGCCGAAGGAACAAAATGAACCAATAGAGTTAGCAATTATCGATCCCATAGAAGATCCGAGCCTTGAAGAACCAGAAAAACCGCCCGAAATAATTCCCGAAAAAATTAAAATACCTGAGCCTACCAAGATTGTTACTAGTACAGTGACACCAATAACTCCGGTGAACATTGAGCCAAATATTACTCAACCTGCTGTTGCGGCGCAACAGCAGCCGCCGAGGGTAACTCCACTAGCACCAAAGGTTGAGAGTTTTAAAGCTCCTCCGGTTTCTCAGCCACTGCAACCAACAGTTTCCCCGCCACCGCAACCAACAATTTCCCAGCCACCTCAACCAACTACTGTAACCACTGAAAAGGCTCAATTCGTAAGTCCCACAAGGCAAGCATCAGTAACTAAGTTAGAATCTGTTTTGACTTCAACATCATCATCAGAATCAGCAATTGGGGTGAGTCAGACAAATGAAGGCAGTGAACAACTCAGAGGAACTTTAAATGGATTAAGAGATTCCAGAGTGACTCAAAGCAGTAATACAGGAGGTTCAGGTACCGGAGAAAGTACCACTACGACTAATAATACAAGAGGATATCAAAACAGTAATACAGGAGGTTCAGGTACCGGAGAAAGTACCACTACGACTAATAATATAAGAAGACAACGATCAGTAGCAGTCGCACCCACTGCGCCTAAAACTCCACAAATTAAAACAGGTCCACAAAATAATAATAGTGGTGGTAACTCCAGAGGTTCAGGTGATGGTCGTGCAGCTTGTACTCAGTGCAGTACCAACTATCCAGAGTTTGCCAGACGACAAGGCATTGAAGGAAAAGTAGAGGTAGCTGTTGATACTGATTCCAAAGGCAATGTCACTGGAGCGCGGATTGTTAACTCTAGTGGTAACAGCAAATTAGACGAAGAAACCTTGAGACAAGCGCGTAACTGGAGATTGAAACCCTCAGACAGTGGCAGACAAGGAGTAGCAATAGCCACAGAATATGCGATAGAAGGTTCACAGCGACACCGCCAAGTCCAAGAGCGGAGAAAGAAACAACAACAAGAGCAAGCAAGACAGAGAACTCGCGAGAGAGCAGCATCTAGTTCCAGTCCCACACCGAGTCCAAATACTCCTCCTACCAAAACCACCAGCGAACCCATAATCAGAGCCAGAAGAGAAATTACACCGACAGCGCCAGCAGCACCAGTCACCAGACCCGCAGCAATACGAGTTAGAAAACCGCGCCAACCTATACAAAACACCGCCGCAGGTTCATCATCGGGAACAAGGACAACTCCTACTTCTAGCCAGTCAAGTGTCAGAAATTCTTTGCGTAGAGTCAAGCGTCAGCCAACCTCTCCTAATTCAGCACCAGCAGCAGCGGAACCTAGTAGAAAGAGGCGGCCACGTCCCACAGCAAGTACACCACCTGCGGCGACTCCAGCCAATACCCCATCTTCTAGTCAAAATAAGTTGCGGAATTCATTACGGCGTAGTCGTGAAGCGGCTCCACCTCAGCCAGCAACGTCATCTGAGCCAGCAAGTCAGGAGTAAATATACAAAGGTTGGGACATTACTCCCCAGGTTCAACTGAGCAGCCTGGGGAAATAGCGTTAAATAGTTACCTAGTTATTATATCTAATAGAATAGAAACAAAGTTTATATACGTGACGTTAACTCAGCAGAATCGCCCATGACTACTTCTAATCGCCACTACCACATTATTACTTTCGGTTGCCAAATGAATAAAGCCGACTCAGAGCGCATGGCTGGCATTTTAGAAGACATGGGCTTTGAATGGTCGGAAGACCCCAATGATGCAGATTTGATTCTCTACAATACCTGCTCGATTCGGGATAACGCCGAACACAAGGTGTATTCTTATCTCGGTAGACAAGCTAAACGCAAACACGAAAAGCCTGATTTAACATTGATTATTGCTGGTTGTGTTGCCCAGCAGGAAGGAGAAGCCCTGTTACGACGAGTGCCGGAATTGGACTTGGTAATGGGACCACAACACGCCAACCGTCTCAAAGATTTGCTGACATCTGTTTTAGATGGTAATCAAGTTGTGGCTACTGAGTCGGTTCACATCATGGAAGATATTACCCAACCCCGCCGAGATAGCAGTGTGACTGCTTGGGTGAATATCATTTATGGCTGTAATGAACGCTGCACTTATTGTGTGGTTCCTAATGTCCGTGGTGTAGAACAATCTCGCACGCCAGAAGCCATACGTGCAGAAATGGAAGAACTGGGACGACAAGGTTATAAAGAAATTACCCTTCTGGGTCAAAATATTGACGCTTACGGTAGAGATTTGGCGGGGACAACTCCAGAAGGTCGCCATCTGCATAATTTCACAGATTTACTTTATTATGTGCATGATATTCCTGGCATTGAAAGATTAAGATTTGCTACTAGTCATCCACGTTATTTTACTGAGAGATTAATTCAGGCTTGTGCTGAGTTACCCAAGGTGTGTGAACACTTTCACATTCCCTTTCAATCAGGGGATAATGAGCTATTGAAGGCAATGTCACGGGGTTATACTCAGGAGAAATATCGCCGGATTATTGATACCATTCGGCGGTATATGCCCGATGCGTCAATTAGTGGCGATGCAATTGTGGGCTTTCCTGGAGAGACAGAAGCACAGTTTGAAAATACCATGAAGTTGGTAGAAGATATCGGCTTTGATTTGTTGAATACAGCCGCATATTCACCTCGTCCAGGTACACCCGCAGCTTTGTGGTCTAATCAACTCAGTGAAGAAGTTAAGAGCGATCGCCTCCAAAGATTAAACCATTTAGTCAACGTCAAAGCATCCGAGCGATCGCAGCGTTACATGGGACGTATCGAAGATGTCTTAGTCGAAGACCAAAACTCCAAAGATCCCACCCAAGTCATGGGACGCACTGGCGGTAATCGGTTGACTTTCTTCACTGGCGACATTAAGCAACTAAAAGGAAAAATTGTCAAGGTAAAAATTACTGAAGTTCGCGCTTTTAGTTTAACAGGTGAACCCGTAGAAATGCGCCAAGCAGTGCCAGTGTAGTGAAGAAGTGCAAGCAAAAATTTCGCCATTGCTTTTGTAAATCAGCTTTTAGCACTGAGCGCAACTAATTGGTCTAACTCTTGCTGCATCTGATTTACAACTAATTTATAGCATTCATTGACATAGTGGCGATCGCTTGCCGCTTCCCGACCGTAACGTTCAAATATAATTGGTTTACACACCCGCGTGTGAATATGCACTGGTAATGGGATATTCGGAAGCGGTCCAATTGCTAATCCCCACGGTAATCCCAGATAAATCGGAAAAACCACCGGATCAATCCCAAATAACCACGGCATTCCCCATTCATGCAATTGCTGTAAAACTTTATACAAGTCGGCCAAGACGATCAGAGTATCATGAGCGCCAGTAGAAATTACAGGTACAATCGGTACATTTTCCCGTAGTGCTAGCTTAATAAATCCCTGCCGTCCGGCAAAATAAATTTTATTACGCAAATGATGCGGTCGAAAGATGTCTTCTGCTCCGCCAGGATAGACCAGTACGCTAGCCCCAGAACGCAAAGCAGCGTAAGCCATTTTCGGATGAGCTATAACTGCTCCACTCTTCGCAGCCATTTTTGCTATTGCAGGGGTAAATTGCCACACATGGGGATGCATCAGACCGTAGATAGGTTTTTCAAACCCAAATTTTCGGAACCAGTCGTACATCATCATCGACATATCAGGCGCTGATAGTCCTCCATTATGAGAACCAACAAAGAGGACGTTTCCTGCTGGTGGTATATGATGCCAACCACTCGTTTGAACTCGAAAGTAATAATGATACAAAAAGCTCAATAAGGGCATCAAAGATTTGATGAACTGGGGATCTCGTTCATCTAAAGACCAACCGAGTTTTGTTTCGCGTTTATGTTTCTCTTGTAACATCTAAAAATATTAACATAATCATTAAAATGTGACTATTGATGTGTTCTCCTTAAGATAACTAAGAATTAATACATAGATGTTACTTTCTCTAGGTAACATCCTGAAATTAATAATTTGCGTAAAATAGCCAAATTTTTTCCCACTCACTGACAAAAAGAGAGTGGAACTGCACAAACCCGAAATATGCGAGTTAATAGTCTTGCCCAGAAAATAGCTTTCGCTGGAAGTGCGGTTCTTATATTCGTTTTATAGCTAGATTATAACTATATTTACGTTTTTTTTCATACATATACCTCTGACTGGGATGATCCGGCAGATATGCCAATGATTTTGTCACATTTTTGACAATATGTGATTTAGGCAATTTTCTCCGAAAAGATTTACTGAAATTGCCTAAATTATCAAAAGGCTTCTCATCGTTATACTTAGAACCTGATCCAAATCGTCAATTTGATTGTTGAGTATCTGCCAAAATGGCAACTCATTAAATTTATGATGTGATATATTCATAAGTAGTGCAAGAATTGACTCTGATTAAAACACGGAATCCAGCATAATTAGCTGTTCGTTTTGTTCATATAATTTACTTTCCTAACAACCGATTAAATTTTATTGTTGCTATTTTATAAACACCAAGGTGTATTGCCACTTTCAAGCTATATCGACGGGATAAAACCCGTCTTTTATTTTGCTAATCATTTTGTAGAAATGCTTTGTTCCCAGTGCTTTGTCCAAGAGTTTTGCTGATAATATCAACATTTTTAGCTGTCCGAAGCTCTTATATACATGATTTTGCCAATGTATTTGAGAATATTAAGATAAACCCTTATCAGCTTTTATGACATTTGGACACATCCCATAGGAAGATGACCAAGTACGAAAATAATAGGAATATTAATCCGGGATGTTGTTATGCACTGGATTTATAGTGAGGTTTGGTGATCAGCCAAACCTCTTTTATTATTTGTAGATAAAAATATTTTCCCAAATTAAAGGAGAGGTAGAGAGTAGAGACATTCAAATCTAGCAAATCCAACTTTGGTGTAACCAACAGTGTGCTGAATCTTGTTATACCTTGAGTAACTTTGAATTGTTTGGGTATCAGTGCCTGTCTTGGCCAGATAATAACCCGTTCTATGCCACAATTGGCAATCCAGCCAAATCCCAGCTTGCTCAAGAATTTCGCTTACAGTATCCAGGCGAAGAGCCTGTGTTGAGAAGACTGGAAAACACAGCTAAAAGCCTAAGTCAGGAGGGTAAGTTCCTAACTTAGGCTTCTATAGGAATCTGGTTTGATTTATGAAAAAGATTCAGTATTGTAGGGTGTGTAAGCGCAAAGCGCAGACTACGCCAACAAAAATCAAATAGTAGTCCTATAGTTAAGCGATGGTTTTGACAAAATCAAGAGGTTAGCGATTAGTTAGGTCCATCATCATCATCATCTTTGGATGCTGAATAGGTAAAGATATCGCGTTTATTTCCAGATGGTTTTGTTCTTACCCAGATAACAGTCCAATCACCTTTAACCTTGTCAGTAAGATCAACATCGAATTGATTCTTTCCCCAAGTTGCTCGATACCCTCCCGAAAGAGTTTCAGCTTGATTAGGAGAAATTTCTTCAACGCAAGACAAGTTAGCAATCATTTTGAGAACTCCTGTGCTAGGAATATATTAAATGACTCGAAACGTAGAAGAAACTAACTCAACTTTCTCAAAAATTTGTTGCTTTTGAATAAGCTAAATAGCTCTTCTTTTATCCTTGTTACTGCACTAGGTTTTTTGATCTCTAAGATCACCTAGAAGGAAGAGTTGATGCACAAGTATTCCCCAAGTGAGAAACATACCTATTCCTATTACTACAATTATTGGGGAATTCGACTTGATTATCGGTTCCTGCGTGGCTTATCAGGTGATGGAACTACGGGTTCAAATGGTTTGTCATCTGGCTCCTCTAAGTCCTCATCAACTCCTCCAGGAGTGTCTTGTCCCCCAGATAAAAGCTGCTGTTCTTCTAGGGATAAATCCACAAGTAAATCCAATGTACTTATTGGCTTTGACATAATTAGTTACCTCACTTACTTAATCAGGTGATCATCACCTTTCTTTGACTATAAGCAAAACTTTTTAGCAATTCATAAATCAAAGGGTAGAACCTAATTTTGTCTTTTGACTGATAAACTTCTCCATCAGCGATCTTAAAGAGGATAGAGGTGTTTTTCTAAGTTGACTTGTAAGGATTCAGGTAGGGAAGCTTGATCTTAAAAAGTTTTAGGCAACATTGCCAAAGCCGGAGTATAAAAGAAACAAGATCAAAAGCAAACTTACTGTCTGGTTTAACTAAGAACTAAAATGGCACATCGGTCGCGAAAGCCAACACCAAAATCTTCTCATGGCAATGGCAAAAAACCTGTCTCCTCACAACCAAAAAAGTCTCAACGAAGTTGGCTGTGGTCAACTCTAGCTCTAACTCTGTTGTTGAGCAGTGCTGGATTAGTTGTGGCTTTTAGTTGGATGAGCATTCTCTTCATATTCAATCCTGCACAGTTAGCTTGGGTAAACGAATTTTTACCCGCAGGGGTACAAATTCCGGTAAATACCAGGGAACGTCCCCAAAGTCTCAAACAAATTCAAGATGATCTGAGTCAAGAACAAATAGCCGGGAAATCCCTTCCTTTAGATGCAGAGGAAGACTCATTTTTATTGCCAATTTTGCAGCAGCGTGTCAATTGCCAGTCTGATTGTCAAGAAATTGTGGAACTGAGAGTTTACCAGCGTTCAAATGATCGAGAATTTCAATCACGGTCAGAAAAATACTATGATCTAGCGACTCAATTCCCTATCACTGCGCCAGACGAATCTTTGATTAATCCGGGATTAGAAGACGGAGATCAGAATACTCGTCTCCCTTTAACTAAAATTCAATCTTTAGGTTCTGACGCAGTATCACCAGGGTTTTGGTTGGCTTTGTGGGGTCAGCGTCAACAAGAAACGGATGCGATCGCTTACGGTTATATTATCTATTACAATCCTCAACGTCAGAATCTACAACAGTTGTTATCTTGGCAAAATCCCCAGGGAGAAGTACCCCAATGGCAGCAGGTGACTGGTGGGGGTGCAAAAGAGTTAGTTATTGATCAAACAGTCGGTTTAGAACCCCAATTAAGCGTTTACCAAGTTGAATCTACTAATTTTTACCTCAATCCCATTCAATTGAGCGAAATATCTCTAAAATCACCAGCATTTCAGAATTCTGCTTACGCAGATGCCTTATTAATTGCTGGGAATGGATTATGGACACCAGCTTTTGAATGGTTGCAGTTTATCCAAAAACAGCAAAAAGGAGGTTTAAGCACAGCCGCCCAAGCACAAGTCGATGTGATTCGCTTGCATTCTCAATTAACCAAAGCCCAAGCAGATATCACTAGGGCTAGCCCTAGTCAACAAGTATTGGCACAGTTAATTGATGGTCGTTGGGCAAAGGCTTTACAGGTATTGGAAGCATCGCCGCAGAATGCTTTAGAAATCGCTATCCTACTGAAAGCTGATACTGGGCGTTTGTGGAATCGGACAGTGGCGGCGTTGCGAGTTAATCCGATCAGAAAAGATGTTCAAGCTTGGGCGAGTTTAATTTTAGCAGCCCAGCAGGGCGAAAAACGCGCTAATTCTTGGTTAAAGTCGCAACCAAATATCACCCCAGCCACTGTTACCTATATTCAAGGTCTGTTATCACAACTCCAGGGTGAGGTGGTCAAGCCGCAAATATCGACTAATCGTCCTAGTCAAATCATGGGCGCGGTGCAACCTGTCGCACAAATTAATTCTTCTCAATGGTTGCAACTCGATAAAAGCGCCGACCTCAAACTCACAGATAACCAAATTTGGTATCGGGTCGAGGTAAGTGCTTTTCATGATGGTAAAAGCTGGCTGAGTTCTCCTTTTAGGGATTTGCAACCGCCCACAAATTCCCCAGGGGAGTTTTTTGGGACAACTTTGGGAATTAATCTTAACTCAGTGATTCAGATTATGATCTGGGATTCACAAGGCAAACAGCAAATTACTTCCGCGACTATCAAAGCTGTGCGCTGGCAAAATGGGGTTTTGCAGTTATTGGCTGCTGGACACGAAATTGCTAATGATCAAAATAATCCTCTCTTACCCAAACCTTTAGCCCTGACTGAGGCGACTTTGGAATGGGTGCAACCATCTCCGATTACTCTGACGACACTGTATCAGCAAAATCCTCAAGCAGTGGAGTCTATGCTGCCGATTATGTGGCGTTCTTTACAAGAAATGGGTCAGATTCCTGTTGGTGATGTTCCTAGTTTCTTGCAAATTCAAGCACAACTGGGTCATTGGCCGCTACAAATGATTGATTTAACAAATGATACTAAGCTAGAAATGGTGCTGACTATCTCGGCCGATGCGATTGCTTCTTTGCAAGATATCAACTTGAATACCCCAAAACCACAGAAAAATCAGTCCCGCCCTCGTACCCTAATTTTATCGGATACTGGTAAGGTTATCTATACAGATTTTACTAATAGTTCTCAACAGTCTTTGACAGCGATCGCCAAGCTATCCAATAGTCAATCTCTAGCATTGTTAGTAGAGAATGCCCAGAACTACAGCCTGAAACGTTGGTCAGATAAAAATCAGCGCTTTGAGTAATAGCTTTTCTCAATTATTAGCTACAAGCGATCGCTCTGAACGTCAATTAGTCGATCATTCTGGCTGATGATCCGATAGCTTCTGTGCTTTGAGGTTTTGTAATTGCTGCAATAGAGAATCTACCTCTGCTTGCAGGTGCTTAAGTTTAGCTTGCTGGTCGTCTTGATAATAAGACTTGGTTAAATCGCTAACCCAGAGAGTCTGGGATTGGCGTTCAGAAACACTAGATGAATAGGTAGGCATTGTTAACTAAAATCTACAACTCAACTCACACCATCAGTAAATACTATAATAATGTAAGTTTAAGGTTTGTTAAACACTTGTATCTTTTTATCATATAACCTCATGAGTTATTGGTGGATCTATAAGTAACGGAAATTGATGCTTTGCTTCCTCCCACCCCAGGGTGAGGTTGTCAGAGTCAGTGAATTGACCTGAGAATGATATTATTATGTCTTCCAGCATCGATTCCTCTTGATAGTGTCGATAAACTGGCATTCCACATAAAATAAAAATTATCCGTCAGACGTTGGCACTAAACATAGATGATATTCTTCTAGAATGAAAAATCTAGAAAATAGACCTAAAAAGGAGAAATTAAGTTTTTTCCTGGCCAATGCAGCTTTCCCTCATCCCCAATCCTTAGTTAAAAACTTTTAAAGCCTGTGACTGTGAGTTTGTCTGTTGCTAAATCTTATCGCCAACCCTGGCCTGGACTAATTGAAGCCTATCGCGAGTACTTGCCTGTTAGTGAAAAAACGCCTGTTGTCACCTTATTGGAGGGTAACACTCCTTTAATTCCAGCGCCGGCGATCGCAGAACGTATCGGCAGACAAGTAAAAGTGTTTGTGAAATACGATGGTCTTAACCCTACTGGTAGCTTCAAAGACCGGGGAATGACTATGGCAATTTCCAAAGCCAAGGAAGCTGGGGCTAAAGCGGTAATTTGTGCCAGTACAGGTAACACCTCAGCTGCGGCGGCGGCTTATGCTCAACGTGGCGGGATGAAGCCCTTTGTACTCATACCCGATGGCTATGTGGCGCTGGGTAAGTTAGCACAGGCTTTGTTGTATGGTGCGGAAGTTTTAGCAATTAAAGGCAACTTTGACCGGGCGCTGGAAATTGTCCGCGAAATGGCAGAAAGCTATCCGATAACTTTAGTTAATTCCGTGAATCCCTACCGTTTGGAAGGGCAAAAAACCGGAGCATTTGAAGTTGTCGATGCTTTGGGTAATGCGCCAGATTGGTTATGTATCCCGGTGGGAAATGCGGGAAATATCACAGCATATTGGATGGGGTTTTGTCAATATCATCAAGCTGGAAAGTGCGATCGCTTACCGAGAATGATGGGCTTCCAAGCCGCAGGTGCAGCCCCCCTAGTGAATGGACAGCCAGTTTCCCATCCTGAAACCATCGCCACAGCTATCCGCATTGGTAACCCTGCTAGTTGGGATAAAGCGATCGCAGCTCAAACAGCCAGTCAAGGCTGCTTCAAAGCCGTTACAGACGAGGAAATTTTGGATGCTTATAGACTTTTGGCATCATCAGAAGGTATTTTCTGCGAACCCGCCAGCGCTGCCTCTGTAGCCGGTTTATTGCAGGTAAAAGACCAAGTTCCCACAGGCGCGACAGTGGTTTGTGTCCTCACTGGGAATGGTTTAAAAGACCCAGATACAGCTATTAAACACAGTCACAGCCAATTTAAACAAGGCATTGATGCCGAATTAGGGGCAGTAGCTAAAGCAATGGGATTTTAATAATTTCTAATTCCTTCTCAGCCTGAGTCGTGGCGTGACACAGCTAATCTTGTGCATAAATAATATTGTGGGGCAGGCTACTGGTCCCCCCTGTTGTCGGGTGCGAGGCTAATTAACTTTTTGGTGCTAACATCTGCGGGTTTGGTCATAAATTCGGAAATATCGGCTTGAGGAACTGTATAATCACTTCAAATGCAGTAATATCAGGCTGGTTTCGGCTAATTTGTCATGAAACTGAATTTAAATAAATTTTTTAAGGCGTGCAACCCCAGCAAAACACTGGTAGTAAGTAAACCTGAAGACCGACAGTATTATATTGATTTTTCTGAGGTACGTGGTGCCAAGATTATTGAAGAACTAGGGCGGACTATTACCCGTCTGTCACCTGATAAACCTACCTGTCAATTATTTACAGGACATATCGGTTGTGGTAAGTCTACTGAATTGCTGCGACTGAAAACCGAGTTGGAACAGCAGGGGTTTCATGTAGTTTATTTTGAATCTAGCCATAGCTTGGATATGGCAGATGTGGATATTACAGATATTTTATTGGCTATAGCCAGGCAAGTCAGTCTAAGTCTGGAAGCAATTACAATTAATCTCAAACCGGGATACTTTCAAAATTTATTTAAAGAAATTGTCGATATTCTCCAAACTCCCTTAGATATTGGCATAGAAGCAGAGTTATCTGTGGGTATTGGCAAGATTACAGCTAATTAGGTTGACCTACTTAAGAGCGACACGCAGTGGTCTGACAGGCTTTGGACTAATTCCCCTACTGTCACGTTTTTATTCTCCAAAAAACGGTAGTATGCCACTTGTTCGGCTCTATTTCTACTTATTTGTCAAATGCTGATTGATTGATGTTTTCCCATTGCTTCGTATAATGCTGCCCCCTTTTTATCAGTCGCGGGTCTCCAAATGCTTTTCCCTGCGACTGTTGCGCGTGTATTTTGATGGGATTTTCCACTTTCTTTTGCCTCATAAAGTCCCCTCCCCTAGTAGTTTACTTCGACTTGTGTGTACACCGTAGCCCGCAAGCGAGGAGGGGAGATAAAGCGAAGGTTTGGCAGGTTTGCGCGTTTCGTAAGTATTCAACCGGACTTGATATTATTGGTAAGTCACAATCTTTACCTCTGCTCCCTGCCCCCTTGCTTCTTCCTACTTCCCACTTACACCATCTCTCTCCCTTGTTAAGCCATCAATGGCATCACCTAGGGCTGTGGTGAGGCTGTTACGGGTTTGGGCGTGGTTTTCTTGCTCGGTTTTTAAGGCTTGCAGCAGGCGATCGCGTTCCTTGATCATGGCTATGAGTCTGCCTTGCAATTCTGGTAATGATTGGATTTGTTGAATTTCTTCTTGGGCGGCTGTTGTGGCTTCGCCGTCTACGAGTATACCTGATTCTAGTCCCTTGATTTGCTGGATCTCTGCTTTGAGGGAGGCGATCGCCTGTTGGGCTAAATTTGCATCTGTGCGGCGTTGTTCAGCTTCCGTGTTATAAAGTTTACGCCATTTTTGGGCGCTTTCCCAAGCTGTATCGCGATCGCGCTGCTGTTCTGCTATTTGTTCCTTTAGGGACTGAATTTCGGTTAGCCACTGTTGGGTTAAATCTGTGGTTTTATCAATACTTTCTGTCATATTAATGCTCTTTTATATACTTAAAATCTACCCAATTTCAGTATAATCTAGCTAGGCCATGCATAAGGCGATCGCATCTACCCGCCATCAATGAAAAATTAAAGTATTGTTTCATCTAGGGATGATTTGTCGAGTAAACAAGGGATAACTAGAGTTAGTGCAATCTAAGTGATTATTCTCCTCGTTATTCTATGACCTATTGTCTCAGAATTGCCGATATCCCCACAGATGAGCGTCCGCGTGAGCGTTTAATGACCCACGGCCCCAAAATTTTAGCTACGGCTGAGTTAATTGCAATTCTTTTAGGTACTGGTCAAGGACCGGGAAAACTTTCAGCCGTGGGATTAGGGCAGTATTTGCTACAGGAACTGAGTAAACACCAACGTGACCCCTTAGCTGTGCTGCGAGAAGTCACCCCGGCAGAATTAATGCAAATCCCTGGTATTGGTCCAGCAAAAGCCACAACTATCCTAGCTGCAATTGAACTGGGGAAACGTGCTTTTCAATTTCGTCCCTCAGACACTACACCTATTGATAACCCGATTGTAGCTGCGGCCGCACTTAGTCAAGACCTGATGTGGCAAACACAAGAACGTTTTGCAGTGTTGCTATTAGATGTCAAAAATCGCTTATTGGGAACCCAAGTAATTACCATTGGTACTGCCACCGAAACCTTAGCATCTCCCCGTGACATCTTTCGAGAAATCATTCGTCAAGGTGCAACGCGGGCAATTATTGCTCATAATCACCCTTCAGGTAACGTAGAACCCAGCCAAGAAGATATAGAATTAACCCGTCAATTGTTATCCGGGGCGCAGCTTTTGGGCATCCCCTTATTAGATCACTTAATTTTGGGTAATGGTAATCACCAAAGTTTACGTGAAACTACGAATTTATGGGATGAATATCCCCAGGCTGATTGATAGTTTTCCAGAAACATCCCCGATGAATTGAAGAAATCGGAGACCTGAGCCAATATTTATCAATCAAAGCTGAATATTGATGCGGATAAACAAATTACTCAACTCTGGTTTTGTACCATCGTTATTTTGTGCCGGCAAAAACCTATCGTTGAGGAAAAGATCATTAACAACTGGCTCATACAAGCTTTTTTTACTTTGTAGTCTCGCTGGTTCTATTTCTAAAACTTTAGCTTGTTGAAAGTTGCCATTTTCATCAATTACCAAGCTAACCAGTAACTGTGCAGGCTCAAGTGCAGAATCGCCCGAAATATAATTTAAGTCTAAATCCTTGGTGTTACTTCCCTGGTGTATAGCTAGAACATCGGGTAGACCATCTGAACTTAATCTACCCTCTTGTATTAATTGTTCTATTTCAGGTTTATCTATTTGACTAAATGTAACCGTCCCTACTTCTCCATCCGCAGTGCTGGGAGCTTCCTCAGTGGGTGTAGGTAATGTTTCTTGATCCCCAGTGCTGGGAGCTTCCTCAGTGGGTGTAGGTAATGTTTCTTGATCCCCAGTGCTTAGTGTTTTACCTGGTTCAGTTCCCGAAACTTTTGGTAATTCTGAAGGAATAGATGGAATATCTGTGGGTAGTGACTGTCCTTGTCCGAGTAAAACTTCCTGACGACGGTTCCAAGGGAGATCACCCACTGGAATTGTTGGTGTTGGTGTTGGTGTCGGCGTTGGTGTTGGTGTCGGTGTTGGTGTCGGCGTTGGTGTTGGCGTTGAAACTTTTTTATCAGGAACGAGTTGAGTCTGAGGTTGAGAAGCTTCTATTTGACTTTCACGTTTACTCAGGAGACTAGCATCAGAATTTATCGCCTCAGTATCCTGATTAGTAGGTGTCCTTGGTACAGAAGTTTCTGGTGAAGGCTTTGATGCCGACTTTTGAAGAGAGACTGCCTCGGCTTCTAATTTAGATTTATCTAGTGAATTTTCTGGAGGATCAATGTCTATGAATTCAATGGGAACAACTGTTTGCCCTTGCTCCGGAAACCACGGTTGAAAGACATTAGATGAGCGCATAAACCAGAAAACCAGCAAATGCAAGGAAACTGAACTTATAGCTACCGCAATCCATAAACTTGGTGGATCTGCGTGCCTTCTCCGTTCATTGGCTAAAATTGGCGTTTTGTCCTTAACCGATGATGTCATATTTCAACCCAAAGATGATTCGGTGCTTTTGCTCATTGCTGATGCTGCAAAATCCAGTTTCCATCTTAGCGATTTGCCATGATTTCTGGTTTAACAGCAAAAGTTAGAACTGTTTCATCGATTCCTTTAAGTTTTAACGGACTACCTTTAGTAATTTCTTCGTCTTGTAAATAATCAGCCACAGCCGCAGAAACCAGAATAGTACCGGGAACAGCCGCAGCCTGCAACCTAGCCGCAATATTCACACTCGGACCAATAGCTGTATAGTCGGCACGTTCAGCGCTACCAAACATCCCCACAACTGCCGTTCCTTGGTGGATACCACAGCGAAACTGTACGCCTGCATATTCGTGATTGTCAAATATACCTTGGTCTTGCCAGCGCTTGTTTAACTGAGCTAGGGAAGATTGCATGGCTCTAGCTGTACTGATAGCACGACGTACTTGTTCGTTGGGAGTGAGTTCTTCGGGCGCTCCGTATAAAGCTAAAATGGCATCTCCCATAAATTTATCGACGGTGCCGCCATTATTAAACACAACTTTGGTCATGCTTTCTAAATATTCATTCAGCAACTCTGCTACTCGTCGGGATCTGAGGGTATTTGATAGCTGGGTAAAACCTACGATGTCACTAAATAAAACTGTGATCAAGCGCGGTTCTGGTCGCAAATCGAGGGTTAAAGTTCCGGCTGCGGCTTTTTTAACTAATACAGCCGGCAAAAACCGTTTAAGCACAGATTCTGTGAGGTAAGTATTTAGCTCTACAACTCGGCGTTCATTGGCTTTCAATGCGAGGAGATTCCTGACTTCTGCGAGGAGTTCCCGATCATTGAATGGTTTTGCTAAATAAGCATCCGCGCCATGTTCTGTACTTTCGATGCGGGTTTCTTCATCCACTTTGGCTGTGAGTAAAATGATTGGTGTGCCTTTTAAATTCTCCTCATTGCGGATCATCTGAATCATTTCTAATCCTGTTACCATAGGCATCATTAAGTCAGTAACTATCAAGCTGGGTGAAGTTTCTTGAGTTTTACTGAAGCCTTCATAACCATTACGAGCTGTTTGCACTTGATAACCCCGGCGGCGCAGTATATCAGATACATAGGTTCGCAAATCCGGATTATCGTCTACAACCAAAATAGAGTGCTGAGTAGAGACGCGATTTATCCCGTCTGTAGAAGGAAGTTCTAATTGTTGTGTGTCAAAATCGGATAATTGGTTTTGTGTAATATTTTCAATATTTTCTGTGGTTGTTTCTAGCAGTTCTAAATCAGCTAATTCTACTTTGGCTCGATTCGTATTTAATTCCAGAGGAGTTTCTACTACTTGCTCTATGGGTAAGTGAGAATTACCAGTAACCAGCCAGAGAGTAAAGGTTGTACCTTCTCTATAAGTTGAGTCTACAGTGACTTTGCCTCCGTGCATTTCCACTAATTCTTTGACTAAAGCTAAACCCAATCCACTACCTTCATAGGAGCGATTTTCTGAGCCTTCGGCTTGGCGAAAGCGCTCAAAGAGTTGGGGAAGTTGTGAGGGAGCAATGCCAATTCCTGTGTCTTGTACTTGCAATTTGCAATGATTGTCTGTTGATTGCAATGTGACGGTGATTGTCCCACCTTCAGGTGTGAACTTCATGGCATTTGACAGGAGATTGTAAATTACTTTGTCGAATTTTTCCATGTCCAAATAGACTTGAGGACATTCACTCATTTCTATCTCTAGATTTAATCCTTTCTTTTCACCATAGGGACGGAATGACTCGACAATTTGGCTGACAAATTCAACTAAATCACAGGGACGGAATCTGGGCTGCATTCTGCCTGCATCTAAGCGTTGCAGGTCTAATAGTTGGTTTACAAGTCTTAATAGGCGGCGGGAGTTACGCAGGGCGACTACACTTTGTTGATGAGTTAATCCTTCTCCCAGACCTACCGCCGACTCTAAAGGCCCTTGAATTAAGGTGATGGGAGTGCGGAACTCATGGGAAATATTTTGGAAAAATTCGGTTTTTTGTTTGTCTAGTTGTAATAAGCGCTCGGCTTGCTCACGAGTTTTTTGGTACAAGCGTGATTGCTGTACTGCGATCGCCGCTTGGGCTGCTACTGCTTTAGCTAGTTCGATATCCGATGCTAACCATTTGCGTATTTTATTACTTTCTTGTAGCGTAATACTACCGATACATTTGCCGTCAGCCAGCAGGGGAACTACCATAAGCGATCGCGCCGGAATTTTCAAAGGCAAATCCACATCCTTGATTTCTAAAGCACAATGGCTGACATCATTAATTACCACTGGCTCCTGTGTCCGCAAAATTTCTTGCAGAATCGGAGTCTTGTGAATAGATGCTAGTGCTTTTTGTGATTCTAGGCTCCCTAAAACACGACTATCTAAAACTTGCTTGTGTGGGGAATTTTCAGGATGGTGACTAATGTCATACAAGCCCACACAATGGACAAACTCGTCTTCCTCAGCCCATAAAGACAACATAGAGCCATTGACTTGTAAGGCTTGTCCTAATTGTTGAGTAATAGCCGCAAAGATATCTTGAGGGTCTAAGCTAGAGCGAATCGCCGTCGTAATTGTATTAATTAAGGCTTCTTTCTTAGCCAGGGCGCGTACCTGCTCGTAAGCATAAGCTTGAGACAATGCCAAGGCAGCCTGATCAACTACCATTAATACCAGCTGTACCTCATCCTTGTCCCATAAGCGGGATTGATTGCATTGGTGTAGTGCCAGCACTGCCATCAATTCCTGCTGACAAATCAGGGGTACAATCAAACTAGAGTAAATATTAGCTGTAGCAAAAGCTACGCCTCGTTCAGACAATGCGAGTGTTTCCCCCTGAATACGCTCATCACCTGCGACATCATAAATAATCTGAACTTCGCGTGTTTCCCAAACAGTTTGAGCCAAAACCGAGGAGGGGGATGTGGAAGCAACTTTCCGGTAAATGAATCCTTCATCTATCAGCTGTCCATCTTGAAACGGACGTAACAGGCAAACATCCACTTCCAACATCCGACCGACAGTATCCACAATGACTTGTAAAATTTGCCGATAATCTAGAGCGCTGCGGATGGTATTTGTGACTCCGTTCAGCAATGATTCCTGACGCAGGGTGCGAGTCAGTTCGCGGGTGCGGGCTTTGAGGACATTATGGGTATCTAAAGCCTGCCGCACTAAAGCTTTGAGTTCCTCTGATTCCCAGGGTTTGGTGACATATTTGAACACCTTACCAGCGTTGATTGCTTCAACTAGGTCTTCAACATCAGTGTAACCAGTTAGAATAATGCGAATAATATCTGGATATTGAGTTGCTGTCAGGCTTAAGAATTCTGTACCGCTCATGATCGGCATTCGCTGATCTGAGATGATGACTGAGACATCCCCTTCTTGCGCTAACAGATCCAGGGCCGCCGGGCCAGATATTGCTCTCAGCACCTGATATTCACGACAAAAGGTGCGGTAAAGCAAGTCAAGGTTGTCGGGTTCGTCGTCAACAACTAAAATTTTCGGCTTACTGTTTACTTGAGATTTCATGCACTGCTTTCCTGGAGCAACGGCAGTCGGATAAAGAAGAATAGAATCAGGGGGGAATGTTTCTGAGTCAGGTAATAGCAGAGCATTTCGAGGAATAAGGCTATTTGGCGATAAAAGTGCTGAGGGTCAAAATATTTTCGCAGTGGTTGGACTCAATAGCTAATGCCGATTGCCCTAATGGACTGCAATTTGCACAAGTTCAGATGTTATGTGACCTAGTTGATCATTGGTTGCCAAATTTTCCTGTACCTCCTGCCAAAACTGTTTAATAAATAGATGTAGCGCTCAAAATGGCTGTAAAAACCAGATGTCGCTGTATATTAAGTTTTCCCGTTACAACTGTTGTGCTAACACTTGCAGGTAAATTTTATTTACGCTGGGAATGATAGAATCAGTGATCTTACAATAAATAATATTTCAATAACAGCAAAAGTATAGTATTAGACACATAACTTTTACTCATTCAGATAATTAACAGTGGCATCTTTCATTTATTGGGGTTGGCAGTTGCCATCTCTGAATCTAGCCGCTCTGACAGGCGATCGCTTGTCGTTGAAAAGCAAAAATCCCCCACTGCACCATCATTTCTGAATTATTCTTGACAATTATCTTATCATGTGTTTGTGAGAATTGAAGAACATGATTTTGTAGTTGATTAAGTCAGACACCGTAAATAATTCCAGGTTCATAGTCAAAAATTTAGCCTTTAATACGATGTTATTTAATTAATTTAACATTATCTAACATTATGTAACATAGTTTAATTTATTCCTACTCAAAACTTACCCAAAAATATGCAAAAACGCGACAGTAGCTTGGGCGCAGCGTCTCGCAGGGGGAGAAGGACAATAACAAATCAGAGTTTCGCCAGAGTGATAGCGTAATTTTTACTACTGACTTCATGATGAAGATCGCCCGCAGAGATAATTCTGGACAAGCGATCGCCATACCAATTTATACGTGATTGTGATTAGAATCTTGGCAAGTGCCACAATGATGACAGTGGGAAAGATACTTGTAAGTAAGATGATGACAGTTTGGGCATTCAATGTATTGGTAATAACCACAATGGGGACAGTATGTATCATGCTGCCGAATTTTTTTAGCACAGTTAATACAGCGTGAGTTTTGAACTCTCCTCACTGCTTGTGCTTTAGTATTCAAGATAATTTTTTGAACAAGTTGGATAATTACAAAACCAACGAGTGGAATCAGCAAGATATAAACATAACTGATCAAAAACAGCAAACCACCGAAAATGCTGCTCAAGATATCAAAGATAAATGTAAATAATACGCCGACTTGCAGAAATTCAAAGATTTTGAAAATTAGTGGCACAAAAAATATCCCCAACAAATGCCAACTAATGAGCGCAATGAGTCCATATCCTCTGCGTTGAGTAAAGTTGTGAACTGACAAAGCGAGAAGAATCAGTGGAACCAGAAAGAGCGCCTGAAATGCCATTTGGATACTGGGATACCAAAATGAAGCTTGCTGGTAATTTACCTCAACTTGCTTAAATTTATTTTCATCTTGAAGTAAACCTAAAAATTTAATGCTTTCTGGTTTGGTTAGCAGTTGATTTTTTAAGTTAGTAATTTCTTGTTTCAGTGTAGAAACTTTCTGATTATTTTGATCTAACTGTTGTTTAGCCTTTTCCGCACCGACTAGATTAATTGATTCTTGACGAGACTGACCGGCAATTTTTTCTAAAAGGCTAGAATCATATTGAGTACGAATATTGCGATTGCTTTCTTCAAAATTACTAATCTGAGTTTGTTTCTGGTCAATATTTTGGATAATTTGCTGGTTTGGAGGGATGTTAATCTGATCTTGAGATTTGGCATACTGCAAGCAAATTGGAGAAAATTTACCCAAATGTCTCGCTTCTGTTTGTTGGTAAATTTGCTCTTGAGTCAGTTCATTATTAGCCTCAAACAATGAAACTTTCAGAATTTCATAATCTTTACCTGTAGTAGTTTGACTTCTATAATTTTGCCAATCAGAATAACATGGATAAGCCTGTGATGGACTCATGTACCATCTGCTGATGTCATCTAATCCCGTAAAAACATTAACCAATATAAAAATGTCAATCAGAATAATGATCACTAAACTGACTTTATTCAGTGGTTCATTATTGATTTTTCTCGACTTCCTAAAAAATTGACTCCAAAACTGGCTAATTTTATTGAGCATATTCTTCTTTTATGGATGGAAACTCAAAGGATGGAAGTAAAAAAATGCCGTAATTCCAAAAGAAGATGGGAGCGTTATCATTCCCATACCATCTCTGCAAATTATGAAATAGGCATTGTAAAATTGCTCTGCAATTTTAATTACAGGACATGAAAATGAGATCAATTTCAACTTACTTTTAGTTGACGTGAATACCAAAAAAAAGTTCAGTAAGTTCTGCCACTATTGGCTGAAAATTCTTTTATTCCTGGTGTCAGGAATCAATGCTAAGGGTAAACGAACAGGAACTACTAAATTTAAAATTAGTCTAAATATTATACACTGTTGGAATTGTATCAAGTAAAGTTTCGTAAATATACTACGAGTAAAAACACTTAGGCGTAAGGACGCGGTTTCAAGACCAAAAATTTTGCCCAAAGAAAGTTCGAGTGACCATGATGTCAAACCTTAGCTCCAGAATATTATGGCGATCGCGCCATTTGGCCTCACTATATCCAACTGTGTTACTATTCTTAACATTGCTTAATGATAAATTTCCCCACTGACCAATAGTCACCTTTTTAGTAATGTAGTTTTTGCTCTTAAATCAAGACCAATAATTACCAAGTTCCGCAAACCATATTTTAGTTTTTCAACTTAAAAAATCAATGAAATTATCATTTTATAAATATCCTCTTGTTGGGATAGTGAGTTTACTCATACTTGGTGAAAGTATGCTTTTTTCACTACCTAGTTACCCCATTCCCTTACTAACACAAGATAGTTTACCAACATCCACCACTTTTTTAAATCAAGGTTTACAGGCGATTCAGGCGGGAAGAGTACAAGATGCGATCGCAGCTTTTCAGCAAGCAACTCAGCTAGATCCAAATTTGGCAGCAGCACATTATAATTTAGGGTTAGCATTGCGACAAACAGGACAACTAAAGCCGGCTGCTGATGCTTTTTATCAAGCAACACAAGCTGATCCAAAATTCGCCCCAGCCTTTGCTAATTTAGGTGGGGCGTTGTTAGAAGGAAGTAATTTACAGCAAGCGAATGATTACTTAGAAAGAGCATTAAAGCTCGACCCCAAGCTAGGTTTTGCTCACTATAACTTGGGGTTGCTACGACAACAGCAACAAGATTGGGATAGAGCGATCGCATCTTTTAAACAAGCGATGAAGTATAGTAAAAATGCCCCAGAACCTTCCTATTATTTAGGAATATCTTATCTTCAGAAAGGTAAAATAAATCAAGCTAGAGATGCCTTTCGCCAAGCACTTAGAATTAATCCCAAATATCCCGAAGCTCATTACAATCTCGGCACAATTTGGTTTAATCAGGGCAAACTAAAAGAAGCATTAGAGGCGTTTAGAAAATCAGCCGCAGCTAATTCTAATTATCCCAATGCTTATTATGGTGCTGGCTTAGTATTTATGCAGCAAAAGCAATATGCAGAAGCAACGCAAGTTTTGCAATATGCCAGAGATTTATATAATATTCAAGGTAATCCCCAATGGGCTAAGAATGCCGAGCAATTGTTGCAACAGGCACAAAATTTAAATTACCAACCTCGCTGAGGCGTAATCGCTGAAATTTACATAATATGAGATTAATGGGTCGACTAACTGGTGTGGTCTGAACTTGACCAAATAAGAATAGAAAAGTAAATGTACAAGCGCTCCAAGAGTCAATTTTTATTTTGCGATCGCTGGCTGGATAGACACACAATTGTTCGCAACATGGAAGCTTTCCAAGACTTGATTGTGATTTTCTTATGTTTTGGTTTGTTCGCCGTCATGCTGATCCAGTTGTGGGGAATATTTATAGCCATCACGCAGTCACTAGACTATAAACTTGTGACGGCAAAATTCCTATTTGTGTTGATTATGGTCGAGTTATTTCGGCTACTAATGGTCTACTTGCAAGAACATAGTATTTCTGTGGGTGTAGCAGTTGAAGTAACAATTGTATCTCTCTTGCGAGAAGTAGTAGTTCACGGTGCATTGGAGATTTCTTGGGTGAAGACAGCTGCAATTTGTGGCTTGCTGTTTGTGTTGGGTGGTCTACTGGTGGTATGTGCCAAAACACCACATATGGATTGCATGAGTGCTAATACCAAGTTTTGCCCTATTCGCCATCAAGCAAGTATAGACATTCAAAATGAAGATGGTTTCTAGCATTTACCGAATTTTTTACATCTGCTAGGTGGGAGATAGTTATAAAATCTAAAACACCGTGTTAAAGTTTTCTTAGGCGTATGAGGATGCGCTTTTGGGGAGATGAATAATTCCTTGAGGATGAGTATAAATTAATTAGTCACCTCAAGGAGTATAAATTTATGACTACAGGTAACGGAAAATCTCAACAAGCAATTAGTAACCTAGAGTATGACTTCATTACCGTGCTGCACAATAAAGCTGAAGCAGTAAAGGCTTATGACTCCTACATCAAAGATGCACAGGAAATGAACTCTCAGCCCTGTGTAGAATTATTTCAAAAATTGCAGCAATCAGAAATACAACAAGCCCAAGAAATTCGCCACCACTTACAACAAGTAATGCAGCACGGTAAAATGTAATCCCATTCTTCATGCCATAATCTCATCTTTTGATCTGAAACCACAGATGCATACAGATAATTTATCTTTGTGTATCTGTGTTTATCTTTGGCTACTTTTTTACTTAAAATATTTTCACCTCTTATACCAATTCTTTATGAGGATGCGCCAAATTATAGAAGAAACCGCATTCGCGTAGCGTATCCTCTTCTCTCTTGGAGAGAAGTACACAAAGAAAGAAATTTAGCGCAACTTTACACAGAAATGGTATTACTGTCTGTGCCGTTGCGCCTGGTGCGTGAGCTAATAAAAAAAGAGCAGGTAATACTACTACCCGCCCTCAAAACAATATAAAATTAAACTCCTAATTGCTACTTAACGAACAATTTCTGGCGCTTTCAAAGAAATCTGAGGCATTTCTTTTTGCTGTGCTAAAGTCGGCACAGAATCACGCAATCTTTCTGTTAACTGTACAGTTGTCGCGTCATACATCTGAGTTAGTAACTTGGGATAAAACCCAATCCCAATAATTGGCACTAACAAACAAGCAATGATAAACACTTCGCGGGGTTCAGCATCAATCAAAGCTTGGTGGGAAACTAACTCTTCGTTTTCTTCACCATAGAAAATTTCGCGCAACATCGACAGCAAATAAATTGGAGTTAAAATTACTCCAACTGCCATCAAAAACACCACGATAACTTTAAAAGTGGAGCTATAAGCATCGCTGGTGGCAAAGCCGACAAAGATCATTAATTCTGCTACGAAACCGCTCATTCCTGGCAATGCTAAAGAAGCCATTGAACAGGTAGTGAACATAGCGAAAATCTTCTTCATCCGCTTACCGACACCACCCATTTCATCCAACATCAAGGTGTGTGTCCGGTCATAAGTCGCCCCGACAAGGAAGAACAAACTCGCCCCAATCAAGCCGTGAGAAACCATTTGTAAAACTGCGCCACTCAATCCTAAATCGGTGAACGAAGCAATACCAATGAGGACAAACCCCATGTGAGAAATTGAGGAGTAGGCAATTTTTCGCTTCAGGTTGCGCTGGGCGAAAGATGTTAGGGCGGCGTAGATGATATTCACTACCCCCAAAACCACTAACACAGGGGCAAAATAAGCATGGGCATCGGGCAGCATTTGGGCATTCATGCGAATTAAGGCGTAACCGCCCATTTTCAGCAAAATCCCAGCTAGCAACATATGCACGGGGGCTGTAGCTTCACCGTGGGCATCTGGTAGCCACGTATGCAGGGGAATAATCGGCAACTTGACTGCGTAGGCAATTAGGAAGCCAGCATATAATGCTAACTGAAAATTGAGGGCGAAATCTTTCAAAGCGAGCGATCGCATATCGAAAGTCACCGTATCGCCGTAAAATCCCATTGTCAGGGCAGACAGCAAAATAAACAGCGACCCACCAGCAGTGTATAAAATAAATTTAGTCGCTGCATATTGTCGCTTTTTGCCTCCCCAAATCGATAGCAGAAAGTAAATCGGGACCAGTTCCAGTTCCCACACCAAGAAAAATAACAGCATATCCTGAACGGCGAAAACGGCAATTTGACCGCCATACATCGCCAGAATCAAGAAATAAAATAGTTTTGGCTTGAACGTGACAGGCCAAGCTGCTAAAATCGCCAGAGTGGAAATAAACCCAGTCAAAATAATCAGAGGCATGGACAAGCCATCAGCCCCTACTGACCAATTCAAATCCAGTTGAGTCACCCAGGGGTAACTCTCCACCATTTGCAAATCTGGATTGGAGAAGTCGTAAGCATTAGAAAAAGCGTAAACAATTAGTGCAAAATCTATTAACCCCACAATCAGGGAATACCAGCGCACTGTTTTGCCGTCTTTATCTGGGATGATCGGAATCAGTAGCGACGCGGCTATCGGTAACAAAATAATAATCGTCAGCCACGGGAAATTAACTGTATTCATCGCAATTCGTCTGCAATCAGAATTATGTTTGGCAAAAAGTCACTAGTTATTAAGTAACAGTTTTTTTGCACTTTTCCCTTCATTGTTAGGTTGATTTAATCAAATTGGCAATCCCCCATCCTCCCAGATGACCTAGACCACATCTACCAGCCAGGATTATAGGACAGCAGGTAAACTGCCTGCTAATTGCCTCCCACAGAGCAAGTGTGCCATCTGTTCTACGTTAAAATGGGCTATTTTCAGATTATTGAGGTGTTATTGATTGTTGAGTTTTGGGAAATAGACTAATTAATGTGCGTAAAGCTTGGTTGACGGTTTCTGCATCACGAAAATATTCTCGCACATCAGGATCAAGCATGATCGCCCCATCTTCAAGGGTGAAATGTTGGACAATTTCTTTCCCATCCTCTTGATGAATAGTAACAGTATGTCCTTGTCGATAAGCTTGGTAATATTTCCCACGTAAACCCCCTGTAAAATCGTATTCTGGGAGTATTTCATTATCTTTGCTATCTGACTGTTCAGAGTTAATATTGTTCATAGATTTTCTTTTCTGCGTTTGTAGCTTCACGGCAACTAAATAATGCGAGTATTTGATTGACGTTCTGTGTAAACTACAACTACTAAATTATTTCTACTAGAAAGACCAATATCAATATAGCGTTCTTCATGATCCGAGTGTTTAGAATCAGCTATCGTGATCGAGAAGGGGTCATTGAATACTGTTTTTGCTTCCTCAAAACTAATTCCATGTTTTCTGAGGTTTTCTTGGGCTTTTTTTCATGCCATTCAAACCTCAATTTCATAGAATTACCTGTTTTATTAAAATCTTAACAACTTATCAATAATTTTAGAATGTTGGGTTTCATTTTGTACTCTGCGGGACGCAACCTAAAAACCCACCTTGAATTAAAAAATCTTGTCATCTTTTCCAACGTAACTCTCTGCGACTCTGCGCCTGGAGCGTGAAAAAAAATGTCGGGGCGGACAGCCGCCCACCCCTGTGAAAACTAGGTTACACCGAAGACAATCACTAAACCCAAAACAGCCCCAAAGATAATCAAGGCATAGAATTGAGCGCGACCATTTTCTAGGTACTTCAGACCTTCACCACTCACGAGGGTAAAAAAGCCTGTAAGGTTAACAGCACCATCTACTACGCGGAAATCAACTTCCATCACTTGTCGAGCTAGGCGACGTAAGCCCAGAACAAAGACGCGATGGTAAATGTCATCAAAGTACCACTTGTTGAGGGATAGATCGTAAAGTGGTTTGATTTGAGATGCGATCGCAGCTGGGTCAATTTTACCCCGCAAGTACATCAGCGAAGCCAAGGTAATGCCAATCAAGGAAATACCCACTGAAGCCCCCGCCATGACGTAAAATTCCGTCGGGTTGAACTCAGCAGCTTTTTCCAAAACTTCGGCGAGGGTTTCGCTAGGGGGAAAAATAAACTCCTCAAAGTAATTAGCGTAAGGTGTCCCCACCAAACCAATCAACATTGAAGGTATAGCCAAAAGTGCTAAAGGCAAAGTCATCGTCCACGGCGATTCATGGGGAGTATCGCTGTGATGTTCGTGGGAGTCATGAGCATTTGCTGCCAATTCTCCTTTTTTCATCGCCCCAGGACCAAAATTAGGTGCTAGTGCGGCAGAATCTAATTCCAGAATAATGGGAGCAGCGGCTTTTTTGAGTTTAGCCTTGATTTTCTCGTCAGTCCCCCGGAATTTGCCTTCAAATGTCATGAAGTACATTCTAAACATATAGAAAGCAGTAATCCCGGCAGTTAACCAGCCAATCAACCACAGCAGGGGGCTAGCTTCAAAAGCCTTACCGAGAATTTCATCTTTTGACCAAAAACCTGCAAAAGGTGGAACACCGGAAATTGCCAAGCAACCAATCAAGAAGGTAATGCCGGTGATGGGCATATACTTTCGCATTCCTCCCATTAAGCGCATATCCTGCGCTAAAACGGCATCATGACCGACAACGCCTTCCATACCGTGAATGACAGAACCAGAACCCAAGAACAACATCGCCTTAAAGTAGGCGTGAGTCATCAGGTGGAACAATCCCGCACTGTATGAGCCTAATCCCATCGCCATCACCATATAGCCTAATTGGGAGATGGTGGAGTAAGCTAGACCCTTTTTGATGTCATTTTGGGTGATGGCAATGCTAGCCCCTAAAAACGCCGTAAATGCCCCGGTAAAGGCAATGACGTTCATGGCGACTGGGACGTGTTCAAATACGGGGTACATCCGGGCAATGAGGAAGACTCCGGCTGCTACCATTGTGGCGGCGTGAATCAGGGCAGAAATGGGGGTGGGGCCTTCCATTGCATCTGGTAGCCAGACGTGCAGAGGAAATTGGGCGGATTTGGCTACTGGCCCTAAGAACACCAAAATCGCCAACAAAATGGCGAGGAAATTGCTAATAGAACCTGTTTCTACGAGTTGCGCCAGGCGATCGCCCATCACACCAAAATCAAAGCTTCCTGTCGCCCAAAACAGTCCCAGGATGCCCAATAGCAGACCAAAGTCACCGACGCGGTTAGTCACAAATGCCTTTTGACAAGCATCTGCTGCGGCCTTGCGATCGTACCAAAAGCCGACCAGCAAGTAAGAACACATCCCCACCAGTTCCCAGAATATGTAAATCTGTACCAAGTTGGGGCTAATGACTAGACCCAACATCGAGGAACCAAATAAACTGAGATAGGCGTAAAACCTGACGTATCCTGGATCATGAGCCATATAGCCATCGGTGTAAACCATGACTAATAACGCTACTGTAGTCACAATCACCAGCATCACGGCTGTTAAGTGATCGATAGTGTAGCCCATGCTCAAGTGAAAATTGCCTGCTGCTGCCCATTCCAGGGTATAGAGGTAAGGAGCGTGTCCTTGAATTTGACTCCACAGCAAGGCCAACGAGAAACTCATTGCTGCTCCCATCAGGGTGATGATCAATACAGCGTTAAGTTGTCGCAGGCGGTTTGTCACCTGATTTAAAGAAATTAATCCTAGACCTACCAGCATTGCTCCTAAAAGCGGAAATACTGGAATTAGCCAGGCATATTCATAGATTAGTTCCATCACTGACGCTTACTTTTAGAACTCTTGACTAAGGCTGAACTGTTAATAATTGTGACACACACCCTTGAGGATAAAATACCCCACCCAAAGCTGATTGGGTGGGGTAATTAAGCATGGTTTTATATTTGTGGAACTGAGTACTAGGAAATAAGCAATGTGAATAGTGCTACTTATAACCAGTGACTACGCCTTAAAACCTGATTCATGCTGAACGATATTCCAAGTCTGCTGTTGTGAGATTATTGTATGGTTGAGAACGGTTGTTGTAAGTGAGTTTAATTTCTTCTAAAGCCAGACGTAAATCTTCTTTACCACGGAAACCTTCTAGGCGATGCCGAACCAGTCCATTTTCCACCAATAGTAATGTTGGTAGTGACTTTAGTCGGTAAGTGTTAGCTAGTTTAAAATTATCATCAGCGTTAACCCCTACTAGCTTAATTTTGTCCCCACATTGAGCATTAAATTGCAACAACAGAGGATGAATAATGCGACACAAGCCACACCAGGGTGCTTCAAAATTAACTAAAACAGGAATTGGAGATTGTAAAACTTCTTGAGTAAATGTCCGTTCACTAACCAACAACACCATGATGCCTCTAAATTTATAAGGTTTTGATATTAAACTAGCTATCAGTAGCAGGAATTAGCGAGCCAGTCATTTCCTGACATCAGCTTTAAGGAAACCCAAATTATGCAACTATTCCAGTGTTGATTTTCACTCTGATAAAAAATCAGTGCGACGCGTACTGTGGCTATTTCGGCTATTCAACTCCTGGTTGCTGCGAGTCTGGAAATTAGACTGCTATAACATCGGCTCCCCACCAAAAGCATTTGACTAGCAACTCACTACTATAAATTCTCAAACTGACTGAGCGCACCCCCACTGACAGCTTATTTGAATTTATCCTACATTGATTTGGTAGCAGTTGAACAGGATAAATTTTCTCTAACTTGTATTTTATTTTAATGCCGGGGATCATCTCAGACTACCATTGTATCCTATTAGTCGCTACAACTAACAGGGGGTGCGCCCAGGAAAGCAGAGCAATAAAAATTCCCACTCCTAAATAGGCAGGGCGGAGAAATTCCTGCCATTTGATAGATTGACGACCATCAATAATTGCTTGGAAAGGAATAATTGATGTTCTTTGTTTAACAATTTCAAACGACTCACCATAGCGGGCTGCAAGTCGGCGATCGCCATGCCAAACTCCAAATAAGTGATGCAATATCAATCCAATGGAAGTAACCAGGGTAAAGCTAGTACCTAACCAGAGGGTGTGGGCAAAACACCAAATTATTTGTCCTACCATCTGAGGATGGCGGGTAATACGAATTATTCCAGTCTCGAACAGATAGACTTGGGGCTTTTGAATAGCGGCAATTTCTAGTAAATTGAAGGTGGCAGGATATAAAAATAAAAAAGAAATTGCTGATAATACCCAAACGACTTCCCTGACTCCCGGTACGGCCTGCACTAGCCAAAGTTGCAAGCCATCATAGCGATGATTGAAAAAGTAAATAATTAAGATTACAGCTAACGGTAAACTAACTAATGCAAAGCAAATGCGATAAAGCCTTGGTCCTATGTGTTTCTCTGCCCAAGGACGGAGGGCGGCTCCCCCACTGTGAGCGATCGCGAAAGCTAATTGTAACCCCAACATGACAAAATGACTGGGAGTAAGCCAAGAATTCAGCATCGTATATATTAGGTGAAGTAATTTAACAAAAATTTAACTCAGTACAACCAATACCATAAAGTATTCCCCCGGAGGCTTTAATCAAGATGTTGTGGTACTGTCTTTTTTGAGTAAAGCCTCCAAGTTGAAAATGCAACAAATTAAGACCAGTGGCAAACTCACAAGCTAATTAAGTAGTCATCAGTGACTAGTAATTAGTGATTTGGGGTAAATACTCCGTCCATCTTGGGTGTCAAAACTCATGATCAAGGATTTGGTTCAAACAAGAACCCAGGCTACGCCACGCCAGCTATCGTGGATGTGATTAACTAATGACCAATGACTAATGACTAATGACTCCGCCTAGCGGATTGATTTGTTGCCAAAGCTGCTCGTGTCAAAATTTGTGGGTTGAGCCTTATGTCTGACCTTCCTTTCACTTTAGATCAGTTACGTATCCTTAAAGCGATCGCCGCAGAAGGAAGCTTCAAGCGCGCTGCTGATAGTCTTTATGTCTCCCAACCTGCTGTGAGTTTGCAAGTGCAAAACTTAGAACGGCAGCTGGATGTGCCTTTGTTCGACCGTGGCGGTCGTCGCGCACAATTAACCGAAGCCGGGCATCTACTCTTAAGCTACGGTGAAAAAATCCTCAGTTTGTGTCAGGAAACCTGCCGTGCTGTGGATGATTTACAAAATCTCCAAGGTGGTACTTTAATTGTCGGCGCGTCTCAAACCACTGGCACTTATCTGTTACCTAGAATGATCGGTATGTTCCGGCAAAAATATCCAGATGTAGCTGTGCAGTTACACGTCCACTCTACGCGCCGCACCGCTTGGAGTGTCGCTAATGGACAAGTTGACCTGGCGATTATCGGTGGTGAAATTCCGGCGGAACTGGCCGAATCTTTGGAAGTTATGCCCTATGCTGAGGATGAATTAGCCCTGATTTTACCGGTATTCCATCCCTTTGCCAAACTCGACAAAATTCAAAAAGAAGACTTATATAAACTACAATTCATTGCTCTGGATTCCCAATCAACTATTCGCAAAGTCATAGATCAGGTACTAGCACGCTCTGATATTGATACCAGGCGGTTTAAATTTGAAATGGAACTCAATTCCATAGAAGCCATCAAAAATGCCGTGCAGTCAGGCTTGGGAGCTGCCTTTGTCTCCACTTCAGCCATCGCCAAAGAATTACAAATGGGTGTACTACAATGTACCCCGATTGAAGGTGTTGTCGTCAAGCGAACGCTGTGGATGATTTTTAATCCTAATCGCTATCGTTCCAAGGCAGCAGAAGCCTTTAGTCGAGAAATTTTGCCTCAGTTTGCTACCCCAGAATGGAATCAAGATATGTTAAAATTATCACAACCAAAGCTAGTAGTAAATACACTGGATGCAGCTACCACCAATTCTGCTAACGCAGGCTAACATCTAGTCATTAGTCTGTTGTCATTAGTCTTTTGTTGTTTTTGCAAATGACCAATGACCAAATAGTTCGTAGTTCGTAATTAATAAATGAGTTATGCAGAGCAATTCAATTTATTGATGAAAAAAGTAACACTTACGAATTACGAATTATCAATTAAAAATAATTATGACTAATGACGCATAAAGAAAATGAAAATTTACTGCACTCGTCCCAGTTGCCCTCGCCCCGAAAACTATTTTGCAGATTTAGATGATACTACTAAGCTGAGAACAACCCAGCAAAAATACTGTACCACCTGTGGTATGCCACTGTTGCTTGATGGTCGATACGTGCCAATTAAATTCCTGGGAAGAGGGGGTTTTGGTACAGCCTTTTTAGCACGCGATCGGCGTATACCTGGAATGCGTGAATGTGTAGTGAAGCAGTTCCAACCTACGGGAACTTTGTCACCAACACAACTGGAAAAAGCACAAAAGTTATTTGAAACAGAAGCCGAAGTTTTAGCCCAAATAGGTAGTCAACACAAGCAAATACCTGATTTATTTGCTTTCTTCCCGGTGACAGTTAATAGCTTACAAGCAGGAAAGGAAGATCAGTTTTTTTACTTGGTACAAGAATATATCGATGGACAAAACCTGGAGGAAGAATTAATTCAAAATGGCAATTTTTCCGAACCGCAAATTTTAGAGGTACTGCAAGAAATTCTCAAAATTTTACAGTTTGTCCATGATAAAAACATTATTCACAGAGATATTAAACCTTCCAATATCATGCGTCGCCGTGATGGCAAACTCTTTTTGTTAGATTTTGGTGCAGTCAAGCAAGTAACAAATGTTAATTTAACGGAAACTGGGACTTCTACCGGAATTTATTCTATGGGATTTGCCCCACCTGAGCAAATGTCTGGAAATCAAGTCTTTCCATCTACAGACTTATACGCTTTGGCTGTAACTATTCTTAATTTGCTCACAGGAAAGGAAGCAACTCAGCTTTTTGATGCTTATACTAACCAGTTGAAATGGCGATCGCAAGTTACTGTTAGTTCTCACCTAGCTGATATTTTAGATAAAATGCTCCTCGCTGCTGCTAATCAACGCTTTCAGTCGGCTGATGACGTTCTTGCAGCTTTGGCTCACCAATTCATTCCTCCTACAGTTTTACCACCACAGCCACAACCACCATCTCCACCACCATTTCCACCACCAGCACAACCATTATCTCCACCACAACCACAACCACAGCCGCAAAAAGTACAACCTCAACCAGCTTTTTCAACTTGGGAATTATTGACTGGAGCAGCCTTTAGCGGGTTTGAAGGTGCATTAATAGCGATCGCACTTTTTAGTTTATTTGGATCACCAATAATTTCGGGATCGGCTGCTGCTGTGATTTTAGGCATACTTATTTTTGCCCAAACTAGGCGCTGGATTGAAAGATTTGATTTATTAATAATTCCGGGAATTACCTTGGCAATTATTTTTTTTATGCCCTTTTTACGCGCTGGGATTAACATTCCAGGAATAGCAGTCCTAGCGGTTGCTGCTGGTTTAGTAGCTATTTCAGTTGCAGTTATATTTCGCCTGATTTACAAATTAATATCATTGATAATTTAATTATATAGCGCTTGACAATTGGGTAGGGGTAAGTAAATAATCTATAACACCTAAACACAGATAAAATTGTTTTTCATTCATAAAATAATCGCTATAATTCACAAGTTATAAATCTTCTATGTCCCAAAAAAAAGAAACTACAGTACTTTTGTTGTCCCTGTTCGTTACATTAGGATTAGTGGGTGGTGGACTATCGTTATTTAAAGAGCAAATATTTACCCAAAACCTGTCTGGGAATAATTTACAAACAATTGGTAATTCATCCATTGCCGATCGCATTAGTTTTGGAGAAAAAGCTTTAATATCGGGTCAAGTTAATCCCTCTAAAATAGAGGGTGTGCAAGCTTTCGCTGCTCAAAATTATGCTAAGGCGATCGCCAAGTTAGAAACATCCTTAAAACAGCAGCGCAATGATCCCGAGGCACTGATATATCTGAATAATGCCCGGATTGGTTCTGCTAAAAGCTATAGCATTATGGCATCTGTACCTTTAGGTACTGATCCCGACGCTTCCTTAGAAATTTTACGTGGTGTCGCCCAAGCCCAAAATGCCGTTAATACCTCTGGAGGAATTACCTCTGGAATAATTAAGGGAGTGCCTTTAAAGGTAGGGATAGCCAATGATGATGATAATCCTGAAATCTCAAAACAAATCGCTGGCAGCTTAGTCCAAAATCCGGCTGTCTTAGGCGTAGTGGGTCCTAATGCCAGTGATACGACTTTAGCCGCAGGCACTGATTATAATACCGGGAAACTGGTGGCGATTTCGCCTACTAGTACTTCTGTGAAAATTACTAACTTTAGCCCCTACATTTTCCGCACAGTTCCTAGTGATTTTATGGCTGCTAGAAGCTTGGCTAATTATATGGTCAAAAACTTGCAGAAAAAACAGGCAGTTGTTTTTTTCAATTCCCAGAGTAATTACAGTGAATCTTTGAAAAATGAATTTGTTTCATCTGTGGTGCTTGAGGGCGGCCAAGTATTAAGAGAATTTGATTTGTCACAGGTTAATTTTAGTGCTGCGAAAAGTTTAGAACAAGCAGCTGGGCAAGGTGCAGAAGTTCTGATGTTAGCAACTAATAATGAAACTCAAGATAAAGCTTTGCAAATAGTTCAAATTAACCAGAAACGATTAAATTTGCTAGGAGGAGATGATGTTTACACCGTCAAAACTTTAGAAGTTGGTGGAGAGCAAGCATCTGGAATGGTGGTAGCAGTTCCCTGGCATATTTCAGGCGATCTCCAGTCCAAATTTCCCGAAAAATCTCGCCAATTGTGGGGTGGTGATGTTAGTTGGCGCACTGCGATGGCTTATGATGCCACTGTCGCCCTGATTGCCGCATTAGAAAAAAATCCTACGCGTTCAGGCGTACAACAAGCACTTTCATCACCTGATTTTTCGGCGATAGGTGCTGCTGGTGCGATTCGATTTTTACCTTCAGGGGATCGCACTAGCCCTGTTCAATTAGTCAAAATAGTTCCTGGTAAGCGCGCAGGCACTGACTATGACTTTGAGCCATTGCCATAATCATCCCAAATTAACTATTCCAGCCCTGGGGATAAAATTACAAAAACTTTTTCTTCACCAAAAATTGATTGTGTCCAAGGTAACTTGAGTGGTCAACCTCATGGTGTCTAATATGGCGTTGATTTCCACGACCACCCAAGCCTTGTCACACTTCACTGATAGTTTTGGTAGCATCCCACACACCCTTTTGCCCCAGAGATGTTGCCTGCATAGGCTGTTTGCCCTTACCGTTGGGGCGGACGCAAGGGCAATAGACTGTTCATTACCAAAAACATTTATTCTCCCTTTTCAATGTTTTGGTAAACGTAACAAATTGAGCATTGAGATTTTTTGGTCAACAGATTACGCAATTAAGCACAATCTGTTTGTGGTGGTCAAACAGATTGGTTAAACCCAGCAGTAAGTAGGTGTTGCTGACTCTAACTTACTGTGGCTTTTTGTCATCAGCTCTGAACTGCGTTTTAGTTGACTCGATTAATCGAATCTGCCGGCAAGCAAATAAGGTTGTCTCCTTGAGTCAGGATTAAGCCGCGTTGACGCAACTTGCCCATCAAGCGAGTCACCGTCACGCGAGTTGAACCAATAGCGCTACCAATTTGGGCATGAGTCAAGGGGAAAGGCAGAGCGTAGCCACGAATCACATCGGGGTCGGTATCGCTCATGGAAGGCTCTCCATATTCCTCAATCAACAGTGTGAGAAATCCTAAGAGTCGATCAATTGTGCGGCGTTGTCCCAAGGCACTCAACCACAGCAATTTACGTTGGTGCTGATACCTAAAGGCATCCATCACTTCACGGCGGAAGTGGGGCCAGTTGTCTAAGTCGTGCCAGTACATCCACAGCACCGCAGTTTGGTCAACGTGGGCGTATGCTTGGAGCGTGAATGGTGACTGAGCAACAATTTCAAACGGCTGTCCTGCACCGACAAAACCCAAGAATGCTTCTTCTGGAGTTCTGTTAATTCGTCGAGACGTTAGCTGACTGGCAGTAGCACTAACTTGTGCTGTTCCTACCATGCGGATGGCACCTCTTTGCACTAAATACAGCAAACCAGGCCGGGCCGGAATGCGTTCATCTTTGCTAAAGGTGCGGCAGCGATAGTGTTCTTGAGCCCAGTCAAGAATCCGTTGCCAAGTCAAAAAAGGCCGTGATGCCTCAGAAAAAGAAGATGGAGATTGCATAGGTAACAAAGAGCGTTCGGCTGAAGACAAAGACGTAATAAAAAGGTGCAAGGAGTGTCTTTGTGTTGGCGGAGTCGGCTTAACGCCTAACAGCGCCAGCCATCCAAAGAGTAGAAAAGCAGTTATTTTGCACTCTACTCTTTTGTTATACTTCCTACTGTACAATGATGGTAGTAAAATTTACTTACTATTCATCGAATATTCATCAAATTTTATGCTACTCTCATTTTTCTTCATAAAGACTAAATTTATATCTTAAGATAGCTGACGAAAATATACAAATAAATAAACGATACCTCTTGAACACAACTCTATGATATTACAAGCTACTAGTGAGCAAGTATACATCAATTAAAGTGCTACTATACTCTTATTTACTGAGAGCGGTAAATATTTATACTTTTAATGCTGGACTTAAATGCATAGAAACTCAAAAATTTCCACTGTACAAAGGTAGAGACGATAGTCGAGTTTTATATATCTCAGGTGTAGCCCTGCAATTGGCAAAATCTCATAATCACACAACTATGGACATCGCTAGTGGTATTGTCTCTCACTTAGCAACAATCGGTGGGGACGTTGTGAGAGTGCAAATTGTTCCTCCAGGGTCAATTTATTTAAAGTTAAGTGATCCATTTTTAGCAGCTTGGTTGCAAAGCCTCGTAGTTACGAATGTAGAAGAAAACGGGGAAAGGGAAAACAGAAAAATTACCCAGCCGAATGCGTCTCGCTTGTTTGCTATTCAATATGCTCATGCACGCTGCTACTCATTGGTTCTGCTAGCTCACCGAGAAGGATTAATTAAACTTAGAGAACCAATCCCAGATATGAGCCAAAACTCGGCTTCGGATCATTTGGTGACAACAGAGCAAATACCTTGGCTCAACGATGAGCAAAAACTTCGCCTCAGTCACCCTGCCGAAGGTCGTCTCATTGCCGAGTTAGTCGAAGTAATAGATAATTTAGAGTGTGCTGATGTGAGTAGTACGATCAACTGGGAAAAGGTAGCACTGGATTTAAGTCAAGCTTTTGAGGCTTTTTGGAGCCAGTGTCGGATTTGGGGTGAAGTAAAAATTTATTTACCTGAGTTAGCCCAAGCCAGACTAGGATTAATCATCGCTACTCAGTCTGTGTTGAGGTGTTTACTTGTGGACAAACTGGGTGCTGTTGCTCCTCGGGAGTTATAAAAATTTTACGCCAACCTACGCCTAGTCAAAGTCTTGTCTAATGACTAATAACTTTTCTCGTAAGTATTGACTGATTTCATCCCCTCGGCTATATTATCAGTTGTGTGAGGAGCGAACCAGCGAAGGCACCGAGACGAAACACGGCCAGTCGTCGGTGTCTTTTCTGATTTCATCTAGTTTTTCAGGTATATAAGAAGAATACCGTTACGAAAGTAAAAACTTATCAATAGCAGTTGCAACTCCATCTTGATCTACACTAGGTGCTACCCATTGTGCGATCGCCTGCACATCATCTGGAGCATTACCCATAGCTACACCGATGCCAGCATATTGTAGCATTTCGACATCATTAAAGTTATCACCAATAGTCATGACGTTGCTGCTTTCTAAACCTAGCAGTTCTTCAGCTATGTAGCGCACAGCAGTTCCCTTATTCACTAAAGGATTAGCGGCTTCAAAAAAGGTGGCGACAGATGTTGTCAGATAAAGTTCAGCAGGTGTGTATTGGCGACGCAAGTTCCCCAATAGCTCGTTGATCGCTTCTGTATCGTCGCACAAAGCTAAGATTTTTGTGGGTTCATTGGTGAGGACTTGGCGTAAATCGCCCACGGGAATCGGGGTAATACCAGAACGTTGTGCATAAATTTGAGTTTCTTGGCTCAAATCTCGGACATAAAGCTGGTCATTGATATAGAAGTGAACAGATAAAAGCGATCGCAGATGCGGCTGTTCAAAATAGTCTAGTAACTGGTGCGCCATCTCTCTGGAAACAACCCAATGGCGGTGAATTTTCTGATTAGCTGGGTCTTGAATCCAAGCGCCCTGATAAGCTGATAATGGTAGCAGAGAGTTAATTTCTTGGTGGAAGCGTAAAGCAGAACAATACATCCGACCAGTGGCGATCGCCACCTGAATTCCTTGAGCTTGTACTGCGGCGATCGCCTCCTTCACAGGTGCGCTGATCGTGTTAGACTCTCCAGAAATCGTCCCATCTATATCTAAAACCAGTAATTTAATATTTTGTGCAGCCATAGCATAATTACCAGTCAATATCAAGTCAGAGGCAGATGCTTTGTGCATAAATTCCCTAGTTTTGAACTCCCAGTATGAGGTTAGCAGTCTCTAGGGGGTAGTAGGCAACACTTAGGCTAAAATATGGTTATGTCTCAAACTTCCAATCCTGTCACCGCCACACGTCCCACCTTCATCCTTGTAGATGGACACTCCTTGGCCTATCGTTCCTACTTCGCTTTCGCCAAAGGACGAGATGGCGGATTGCGGACTAAAGCGGGGATTCCTACCAGCATCTGTTTTGGCTTTCTCAAATGTCTGTTAGAAGTCATAACCACAGAACAGCCCCAAGCAATGGCGATCGCTTTTGATTTAAACTTACCAACATTTCGCCACGAAGCCGACGACACTTATAAAGCTGATCGTCCGGGAACACCAGAAGACTTTGTTCCAGACTTAAAAAATCTCCAAGAATTGCTAGCAGGCTTTAACTTACCTATTTTCACAGCCCCAGGTTATGAAGCCGATGATGTCTTAGGAACCCTAGCACAAAAAGCATCTGCCGCAGGGTATAAAGTCAAGATTTTGTCAGGGGATAAAGATTTATTTCAACTAATTAACCCAGAGCAAGAAATCACCGTTTTAAACTTTAGTCCGGATGCTCTCAAACGCTCCACAAATAGCATCACCGAATTTAGTATAGAACAAGTTAAAGCCAAATTAGGTGTATTACCTACGCAAATTGTTGATTATAAAGCCCTCTGCGGTGATAAATCAGATAACATTCCTGGTGTCAGGGGAATTGGCGAAAAAACAGCCGTACAGCTACTAACTAAATATGCTTCTTTGGCTGAAATTTATGCAGCCATAAACGAAATTCAAGGCGCAGTTCAGAAAAAATTAGCCACAGGTAAAGAAGACGCAGAAAAATCGCAATATTTAGCAAGGATTGTTTTAGACGTTCCCCTAGAAATTAATTTAGAAAATTGCAAATTAACAGGATTTGATACCAGCCTTCTCAGACCTATTTTAGAGAAATTAGAATTTAATCATTTTCTGGGAAAAATAGATGAACTTCAGCAACATTTTGGCGGAGAAATTGCGGAAATTTCCACAGCACCCGTCAGCAATGATCAAGATGATGATCTATGGTTTTTTACTGCTGCTGAAACAGCCGCAGCAGTATTACAGCAACCCCCTTCATTAATTCAACCCAGGATTATTAACACCCCCGAAAAACTCAGCGAATTAGTAAAACTGCTGGAAACATTCACAAACCCAGCCATCCCCGTGGCTTGGGATACAGAAACCTCAGATTTAGAACCACGGGATGCGACCTTAGTAGGAATTGGCTGCTGTTGGGGAACAGAACCCGATGAATCAGCATACATTCCTCTAGCGCATAAAATTGGGGAAAATTTGAGTCAAGATGCGGTATTTGCAGCACTAACTCCCATTCTCACTAGTGCTGATTATCCCAAGACTTTCCAAAATGGCAAATTTGACCGCTTAGTGTTTCGCTGTCAAGGAATTAAGCTAGCGGGAATTGTATTTGATACGATGTTAGCCAGTTATGTTCTCAACCCAGATACTCCCCACAACCTGAATGATATATCACTGCGTTATTTAGGATTAATTCTCAAAAGCTATGAAGATTTAGTTCCCAAAGGTCAAACAATTGCTGACATCAGTATTGCATCTGTGGGATATTATTGCTGTTTACAAGTCCACGCCACATTTCAACTTGTGCAGAAATTAAGTGAAGAACTAAAAAAGTTTCCCGCTTTGCACAAATTATTATTAGAAGTAGAACAACCGCTAGAAGAAGTTTTAGCGGAAATGGAATATACAGGTGTTTGCATTAATTCAGCTTATCTGCACGAACTATCGCAGCAATTAGAAATAGATTTAGCTAAATTACAGGAAACAGCAACTGGAATCGCTGGAGAAACATTTAACTTGGGTTCTCCTAAACAATTGAGCGTCATCTTATTTGATAAATTGGGATTAAGTACCAAATATTCCCGAAAAATCAAAACTGGTTACTCTACAGATGTAGCGACATTAGAAAAACTCCAAGAAGTTGATCAAACTGGGTTTGTTGATGCCATTATTGAGTACCGCACTTTATCTAAATTAAAGTCTACTTATGTCGATGCGTTACCAGCATTAGTCCGTCCAGATACTCAACGAGTTCATACTAATTTTAATCAAACAGTCACAGCCACGGGTAGATTATCTTCTTCTAATCCCAACTTACAAAATATTCCCATTCGCACAGCTTTTAGTCGCCAGATTCGCAAAGCATTTTTACCAAAATCAGGATATTTAATGGCTGCGGCTGATTACTCACAAATAGAGTTGCGAATATTGGCTCATTTAAGTCAAGAGCCGATATTATTGCAAGCATATCAGCAAAACGAAGATATTCATACTGTTACAGCCCGGTTGGTATTTGAAAAATCAGATATTACATCAGATGAACGCCGGATAGCCAAAACTATCAACTTTGGTGTGATTTATGGGATGGGGTCGCTGAGATTTTCTCGTTCAACTGGGATAGATAAAACTATCGCCAACGAGTTTATTAAGCGCTTTAATGAACGTTACCCGCAAGTTTTTGCATATTTAGAAGGTGTAAAAAAACAAGCGATTTCCCAAGGTTATGTAGAAACTATTCTCGGTCGTCGGCGTTATGTTAATTTTAACAATGATAGTTTAAGAAAATTAAAAAACAGCAACCCAGAAGACATTGACTTAACTAAATTAAAAAATTTGGGTCCTGAAGATGCGGGATTATTACGTTCTGCGGCTAATGCGCCAATTCAAGGTTCTAGTGCTGATATTATCAAAATTGCCATGATTAGACTGCATGAAGTTTTGCCGAAATATAAAGCACAATTGTTATTACAAGTTCACGATGAATTGGTGTTTGAAGTTCCTCCCCAAGAATGGGAAGAATTGCAACCACAGATTAAGTCAGTCATGGAAAATGCTGTATCTTTGAGTGTACCGTTACTGGTAGATGTCCGCGCCGGTGATAATTGGATGGATGCAAAATAATTACAGCTACATTTAGATAATGTAATGATTGATCATGATCGTTTATTTAAGGAACTTCTGACAACTTTTTTTGTAGAGTTTCTAGCATTGTTTTTACCGGAAGTGCTAACTTATCTCGAACAAGATTCTATAGAGTTCTTGGATAAGGAAGTTTTCACTGATGTCACGGCTGGAGAACGATACGAAGCTGATTTAATTGTTAAAGTTAAATTTCTGGGTCAAGAGTCTTGCTTTTTGATTCATGTCGAAAACCAATCCTCGAAGCAACCAAGTTTTGATAAGCGAATGTTTCGCTACTTCTCCCGGTTGTATGAAAAATTCGACATACCTGTTTATCCGGTAGTTTTATTATCTTACGATTCTCCGAAAACGCCGGAAACAAATGTACATCAAATCGCATTTCCTCACAAAGTTATTTTACAATTCAACTATGATGTCATTCAACTAAATCAACTGAACTGGCGAGATTTTCTCCGTCAACAAAATCCAGTCGCTACTGCATTAATGGCAAAAATGAACATCGCACCAGGAGAACGCCGTCAAGTCAAGTTTGAATGTTTGCGTCTGTTGGCGACATTAAAATTAGACCCAGCTAGAATGCGGTTAATTTCCGGTTTTATTGATACCTACTTGCGCCTCAGTCCCCAAGAGCAAAAACTGTTAGAAGATGATATTGCTACCATAGAACCAACAGAACAGGAGGAAGTTATGCAAATAGTTACAAGTTGGATGAAAGAGGGAATGGAGAAAGCAACACTATCTTTAGTTATGCGCCAACTTCCTCGGCGAGTTGGTACATTGACTCCTGAGTTAGAAGCACGGGTTCAGCAGTTATCGCTGACTCAGTTGGAAGATTTATCTGTAGCGCTGCTGGATTTTTCCTCGGTAGAAGATTTAACAATTTGGTTGGAACAAATTTCAGCAACCAGTTCCAATCAAGGATAAGAGGAAGGAACAATCTTCCCCTACGCCTTTTGTTTCCCTACTTTAACCGAACTCGACAGAACTTGCGATCGCTATCATGTTCAGGGTATTGCCAAGAATAGGCAAAATGGCTTACTCCTTTTAATTGGGGGGCAATTTTCCTTAGTCCTTGCATTTGCACTTCTAGTGATGGACGATTCCCCACTGATTTTCCCCAACTTCCGGCTAAAGCTGGAATAACTTTTGTCCCTGGTTGTGCAGCTTTCAAAACTCTTTGTACTTCTTGTACAATGCAGCTAGCATTACCACAAGTCGAATAAGACATGGGATGCCATTCTAAAGATTTAGGAAATCTATCCCAAGGTTGCAAGCGGGAATCATAGCCCCGTCCAATAGCTTGATTACCATCTGGAAAAAACACTGCTCCGGAGGGTATTCCTTGTTGCTGGGCTGGGTAAGCACCTAAGGCGACAAAATCTAAAATACCTTGCATAGCGTGAGCAACTGCTAGTTGCCACAATTGTAATTGCAATACTGGTTGTCTGTCAGTTGCAGACAGGATTGACTTTTGCTGTGGCTGAGAAATACGACCCTGCCACATTGGTTCGTTTTCTTGGGGGTGAAGTTGATCTATTTCGTTGATATCCCCGGCTGTGATGTAGCCTTTACGCACAAAACGCTTAATTAGTTCTCGTCCTTTGTTATTCTGGGCGCGGTTAAATAAAGCTTGTTGAGTGGCTGGAGTAAATAGCCATAAATCAGAGACTTTGGTAGCAATAGAATCAATTCCAGCTTGTCGCGGATAGCGCACGTAGTCAAATAGAATTCCATCTGGGCGGCGGCGGACTACTTCCTGTACCATTTGATAGTAGTCGCGTTTGGCTTGTAAATTATAGGGGTCAATGAATAGTTGAGAACCGTTATCAGTGACAGATAGGCTGTTTTGACCTTTGCCATTGCGTGCGATCGCATCTACTCGATCTCGACGTTGTGAGTAAGTATAGCCGAAATTGTTGGTAAACACCCAGGCGTAAACTTTTAAACCACGTTGCCGCCCTTTTTGAATAGCCACAGACAGCAAATCGATGTTTTCGGCTCCTGCGGTGCGAACCATAGATGGCCACACCGTGGGATTACTTGCTGCTGGTAATAGTACTTGCCCATCAGAAAAAACTTCTACATAAATTTGGTTATAGCCACGGTTGACAACCCGATCCATAATCTGGTCAATCGATCCTGGCTGAATATCACAGGGATATAAACGTAACCAGATGGCTTGGGTTTCTGGCCAAGTCCGAGTGCGGCAATTTTGCAATTCCTGTGCGTGTTTTTGCACTATTTGTTGGTAGCGGTTTTGGGCATCTTGATTACCTTTGAGCGCTAACAAACGTAAGTCTTCCTTGGCTTTTGCTGCGGCGGTGGATAATTGACAATACTCCGTTACTTGCGCCTGTGCTGGGGGGCTGCCAAACTGGGAAATCAACAAACTACTGGTGAAAACACTAGCGAACAGACAGCGCCAAAATAAAATTGTTCTGACAAGATTCAAAGGACAGTTGGACATACCTAAAAGTAGAAGCACAAATCAGTAATCAATCCTAATGCAAATAATTTTTAGCTACAGGTATCAAAAGTTCTCTTTGATAACTGAATGTTTTGCAGCTTACATATTCAAGACTGCCAAAATTCTCTTTCTGTTGCCAGATTTTTGGATAATTTTTTAACATGAAGTGCAAAACTCTGGAACAAAAAGCAGAATTTGGGTATTTTTCAGAAAATTTATACTTGACTTTTGTGGTTATTTAAGTGCGATGGAAATCGTTTATTTGCAGGACACACTTAAACATAGCATTTCCTAATCTTCTCAGTAAGTATCTGTGTAACCTGAGAGAAAGAAGCCACTGTGTTTATCTGTGGTTCTTTATTTCCTTCTCCACAAAGTAGTAAAGAGTCAAGCGTCGAGAGTAAAAACTGATGACTCTTGACTTTTGACTCTTAACAATCGAACTACCAATAGTTAAGCTCCACGCTTGAGGGCAGTTTCTACCCGTGCTAACTCTTGCTCTAGACGAGTTCTGAGCTTTTGGGGTACGGGGCGATTTGGGTAAGAACTGTAGTGACCAGCCAGGGAGTTGAGAGCTGTTCGCATGGTTGTAAAGGAATTAAGACCGGAAACAGAGTTATCCCGTTGGTAGCGAGCCGAAAAATCGTTAATTTTTTGACGTGCTTCTGATTGAATAGTGGCTCTGTCGGGTGATTCTGCTGTTAAATCCAAAGCTTCTTTCATAACATTGACTACAGTCAAGGTATCTTGACGGTAATCCCCTGTCAAACTGTCTGGACTTTCAGAACAGCCCATGAGGCCAAGGGTTACAACCAAAACCAAGGCAAGTAGACGCGACCAATAGCGCTTCATATGTGTTCAGTGAATAATACATAAATCAACGTCTATCCTATCTTGGATTGGTATCCTGGGGATCACATTTCGGTTGGGGAGTGGGGAGTGGGGAAAAGATTGTGACTTCCCAATAATGACCAATGACTAATGACCAATGACTTTTTGATAAAGAGTATCTCGTTGTTGGTGGGGTCTTCCTAGAGATGCGATCGCACTTTGCAGAGTTTCCACTTCCATACAAGTACCACCCAAAGCACCAGCCATCGTAGTAATGTGTTCCTCCATGAGCGTACCGCCGATATCGTTGCAACCCCACAATAAAGCTTCGGTAGCACCAGCTAGCCCCAGTTTTACCCAACTTGGTTGATGATTGGGGATGTAATTTCCCAAATAAATCCGCGCTACAGCTGTGAGTAATAGAGCATCATTTAACACTGGTTGGTCACGTCCGACACGACGACGTAATGATTTAGGTGCTTCCTGTCCGACAAATGGTAATGGAATAAACTCGGTAATGCGCGCCGGATATCCGCTATCAATGGCGGTTTTTTGGAGCGATCGCAATTTTTCTAAATGCCCAATTTGTTGTTCTGGCGTTTCAATATGCCCTGATAGTATAGTGCTAGTTGTGGGTAAACCTAATTTGTGAGCTGTACCAACGATTTCTAACCAAGTGGCTGTATTTATTTTCTCTGGACACAGTACCCGCCTGACTTGATCATCTAATACTTCAGCAGCTGTTCCTGGCATTGAGCCTACACCAGCATCCCGCAAAGCAGCAATCACATCAGCATATTCAATGCCATCAATTCTGGCAATAAATTCCACTTCTTGGGGAGAAAAAGCGTGTAGATGTATCTGGGGAAATTCCTGCTTGATGGTTTCTACTAACTTCAGGTAATAATGTAAAGACTTACCGTTGATCTGCGCTTGTGAGTTTAATCCCCCCTGCATACAGATTTCCGTTGCACCTCTTTGCACTGCATCTGTGGATTTTTCTAAGATTTGCGCCCAATCTAACCAGTAAGCACCAGCATCACCATCATCCCGACGGAAAGCGCAAAAACTACAATGTTGCTCGCAAATATTAGTAAAGTTGATATTGCGGTTAATAATATAAGTTACTGTATTGCCTGCTTGAGTGTAGCGGAGTTTGTCGGCCGTGGTACGAATGGCAGCGATCGCTTCTGGATCAGTTTGTTTTAATAATACCACTCCATCGGCGGGAGATAAATCGTACCCCAAAAGGGCATGAGCCAAAATACTATCAACAGTTTTACAGGGCATCAGTGATAACCAAGTTACTCTTCCTATTTTCACAGAAATTAGAATTAATCTTCAGACTATCAGGATTGATCAAATCCCTATTTAAACTCAATTCCTAGTAGCAACAAATATTTTTAGTATAATCTTTATCCAGATGAGTGAAAAAACTAATGCCTTGTTGTCAGAAATAACTACTCCATTAGAAATTTCCGAATTACCGCCTCCCAGCTTAGGTGCTGATAGTCAACCCATCTATTTTTCACTTGTAATTCCCACTTATCAAGAGCGTGACAATATTCAAAATATTGTCAAAATATTGAGTGAATTGCTCAATAAATCTATACCAGGACAATACGAACTAATTGTAGTTGATGATGATAGTCCCGACCGCACTTGGGAAATAGCACAATCCTTGATGGGGGAATATCCGCAGTTGCAGGTAATGCGACGCGAACACGAACGGGGGCTATCTTCAGCTGTAATTCGTGGATGGCAAGTTGCCCAGGGTAGCATACTAGGGGTAATTGACGGAGATTTACAGCATCCACCAGAAATATTAATCCAATTGTTAGTTGCAATGGAACAGGGCGCAGATTTAGCAGTAGCTAGCCGTCATGTCGAAGGAGGTGGCGTTAGTAGTTGGAATATCATCAGGCGTTTTTTGTCCCGTGGCGCTCAGGTATTAGGATTGATTTTACTACCAGGATTACTGGGTAGAGTTTCTGATCCCATGAGTGGTTATTTTATGGTGCGCCGTGCTTGTATTGCAGGTGTCACACTTTATCCAGTGGGATACAAAATTCTTCTGGAGGTGATTGGGCGAGGAAATGTCAATCACATTGCTGAAGTTGGTTATGTATTTTGTGAGCGTCAACAAGGTGAAAGCAAGGTGACATGGAAGCAATATGTAGAATATTTACAGCACTTAGTCCGCTTGCGATTGTCTACGGGAGCGCTGGGACGAGTGCAGCAAAAAATCAATTTCCCCATTGGTAAATTCCTCCGGTTTGGATTGGTGGGACTCAGTGGGGTTTTTGTGGATATGGCTATACTTTATTTACTCAGTGATCCGACTACTTTGGCTTTACCCCTAACGCGGAGTAAAATCATTGCTGGTGAAATTGCGATTTACAATAATTTTTTGTGGAATGATGCTTGGACTTTTGCTGATGTCAGTAGCAAGCAGCAGGAATGGCATCAACGTTTGAAGCGATTTTTAAAATTTAATTTAATTTGCCTGGGCGGATTGGCTTTAAATGTTTTGGTTTTGAATTTGGTGTTTAATTTCATTATTCGTAACAGATACATTGCTAACCTGATAGCGATCGCAATTGTGACTATTTGGAATTTCTGGGTGAACTTAAAACTCAGTTGGCGCGTCACAGATGTAAAATAGCAGCAACTTTATTGAACTTAAAACTCAAATTGAAGTCTAAAAAAGTAAATGCTTTACCACTGGAACAAACCATAGAAACTATTCTGAATGAACTATTTACACTTGTTTATTATAATAATATTTAGCTTATTGTTTAGGCTGCCCTTTTTCTTTCGTGCTACATTCAATTGGGATGAAAATACATTTATTTTAATGGGTCAATCTATTTTAGATGGCAACTTACCCTATGTAGAAATCTGGGATTTAAAGCCACCGCTAGTATTCTTTAGCTATGCTTTAGCTATTTTAATTTTTGGTAAATCTATTATATCTGTTCGCCTATTTGGAACGCTCTGCGTCATAATGGCGGCAATCCTCACTTATTATATTTGTCGCTCAGTGTCGAGTTCAAAACTTAGTCTATTGGCTGCCATCATATTTATAGTCTTAACGGGTCCTTTGATGGATGGTAAATCAGTCATGACTGAGCATATAGCTATTGTGCCGTTACTCGGTTCTTTAGCTTTACTTGTCAGCAGCAATAAGTTAGTTAATATTAAAATTTTTCTGGTTGGATTGCTGATCGGATCTGCCTGTATGATTCGCCTGAATTTAGCTTATTTAGCATTGATTTTAGGTTTATACATTGCAGCTAAGAGTATAAAGATTAATTCAATTAAAAACATCTCAGGGGGAATATTTGTTTATGCGATTGGTTGTTTAATTCCGTTTATATCTTTGCTTTTACCATACGTATTCACTAACAATCTTCAATTATTTAAAACTTCTGTTATTGATGCTTCATTAACTTACTCTACTGCTCAAGCATCATTCTGGGAAGTTATGTTTAAACAACTTTATGATGTTTGGGGAATTATATTTTTAATCGGCTGCTTCCAGATGATGAGGATGATTAAACAATCAGAAAAATCTTCAGACAAAAAAAATCAATTAATATACTGCTTGATATTCTCTTTTGGTACTGAGTGGTCAATTTTAAATAGTGGTGCAGCACATAGCCATTACATGATTCAACTCGCTCCCTTTTTGGCAGTGGTATTGGCCTCTTGGTTCCAGAAAATCTTGAATTTAAACCTCAAAGTAGGCTATTTTATCCTGATAGTTGGCTTGATTCTCACGGCGTTACCAACATTGAATGAATATAAAACAGTAGGATCTCGCCTAGTTGCACAACAATCAATGTTCTATGGTAAAGAATATGAGTTAGCCCAATACTTATCTCAAGAGGGTGGGCGCAATATTACGGTGTACATGATGGATTATCATCTGGTTTATTGGCTGCTGGACATTAAACCACCAATAAAAATAGTAACGCATCCATCGAATATTTCCAAAGAATATTTATTGCGTGTTGTGGAAAGTCCAACTGCTAATACTACTCAAGAATTGCTCAAAGTGTTGGAACAAAAACCTGAGTTTATTGTCAAAAAGGAAAATGTCTGGTACTTAGAAGATTATCCAGAGGCGATCGCTTTACTGGAAACTAGATTAAAAACACAGTATATATTGCTAAAAAATATGGAAGAAACGCAAATTTATCGTAAAATATCCGGGGTTGAACAATAGAAGTGTGAGTTAGTTGACTTTCTAGGTTCAGCCAGCAAAAATTCTGCCGAAAAATAGATGTATCTGTATAATAATAATTGGCGCTCTGCTGTTTCGACTCGCTGGTTTCATCCTCTACTGTTGCTGACTTGGTTCATGATCGGGATTAGCTTACGTTTGGCTAATTTGACTGGAAAACCTCCTTGGACTGATGAGTTTTCTACTTTAGTATTTAGTCTAGGAAATAGTTTTTTAACAGTACCTTTAGATCAAGCGATCGCACCTGATATCCTGTTACAACCCCTGCAACCACAAGTAACTGCCAATGTCCAAGATGTATGGACACACATGAGTCAAGAAACTAACCATCCTCCACTTTACTTTTTTCTAGCTCATTGGTGGATGCAGTTATTTCCTACACAAGGCGGTCTAGTTTCCTTATGGGGAGCGCGATCGCTGGCGGCTATTTTTGGTGCAGCCTCTATTCCCGCTATCTATGCTTTGGGCTGGCTAACTTTTCGCTCTCGATTGGTGAGTCATTTAGCTGCTGCAATGATGACAGTATCACCTTTTGGGATCTTTCTCGCACAAGAAGCCCGTCATTACACTTTGGCTATTTTGTGGGTGATTGCTTCCTTTGCCTGTTTGGTAATTGCTACACGTCATATTCAAAATCAAACTCAATTACCGATTTCTTTAGTATTTTCCTGGATAGTCATTAATGCTTTAGGTATTGCTACTCATTATTTCTTCGCTCTTACCCTGGTTACAGAAGCCTTGGTAATCATTTTTCTAGCTTGGCAGCAAAGATCGACTAAGGCGAAAATTTCTGTTTTCTTTTCCCCTCTTTGGCAGCGTATCTATATTGTTGCTGCTGGTACTTTTATCTCAGGATTGGTTTGGTTACCTGTGTTTTTACAAAATAGGTATGGTAGTCAATTAACCGAATGGATTCAGCAACCACGAGTCGGATTTGGTTGGATCAGCCCAATTTTTCAAGTTTTGGCAGCCTGGATAACCATGGTTTACTTACTACCAATAGAAGCACCACAGCTAGGAATTGCGATTACTTCTGGAGTAGTAATGCTGATGTTCTTAATTTGGGCATTACCAATACTCATTCGTGGTTTTAAGGTGCAACTACAGCAACCAGAGCATCAGTTTATGACTCAGATATTAACTAATTTAGTTGTGGGAGCGATGGCTTTATTCTTTATTTTTATTTACTTTCTGGGCATTGATTTAACACGGGGCGCTCGTTACAACTTTGTTTACTTTCCCGCCGCTATCATTTTATTAGGTGCAAGTCTCGCAGTTTGTTGGCATGATCAAAGTATAGGCAAATGGAAAATAACTGGAAAAAAAGCCGTGATCCTCATTTGGCTAATGGGATTTTTCAGTGCTGTGACAGTTGTTTCTAATCTCGGTTATCAAAAATACTACCGCCCTGATCTTGTGGTACAACTTATTCAACAAAGATCCCAAGCTCCAGTACTTATTGCTAATACTCAAATAACTCATGTACACATTGGTGAAATGATGGGTTTAGCAAGGGAATTTAAAATGAAAAATTCACATTCTTCATCTCCTCTCTTTCTTCTTGCCCATCAAGACCTAGATCCCAATACTTCTACTATAGCCCTAGATAACACTTTAAAAGAGTTACCACGACCGTTTGATTTATGGTTAGTGAATTTTCAGGCTCCTATAGCTGAGGAAGTGGAAAAATGTGAGCCTGATACCCAAAGTTTGCCCGCAATCAACGGCTATAAGTACCAATTGTATCACTGTACTTAATTTGTAGCTACTTCCGAAGATGCAAAAAACAGTATTTAGATGATGTTAGCGATCGCACGGCTTCGTCAATAAATGAAATGTATCTTCGCATTTCCCAGGTGATAAACAGCGCCATCGCCTTTAATTTCCCTCCCCAAAGATATAGCTTTTTGGTACACTCACAGGTGATAAACCTGCGATCGCGCGTAAGTTTTGGCAACGAATCAACTCGCTAAAATTTAGAGTTGAATGTTTTTCAATCTGAGCGATCGCCTCAATAGCAGATAATAAATGCTCGGCGGCTTCAGTTTCCGAATAACCCCGGCGTTGGGCTAGCCGCAGCGCTGCTAAATCCGCGTTTAACTCTGATTCGGAAGATTTGTTAGTTCGCCAAATCCGCACCAAAGCGATCGCACTTAAACCCCCAGCCACAGCCACACCCACCACATCTGCTTCTGCTGATTCTAATAATCCAGCCAACAAACCCACCAGAACCACACCTTGATAAATCTCAGGTTTAAACCACTTCACCCCCATCAACCAGCTAACCTTCTGCAACAGCAATAAATCCCGTTGTGGTTTAGCCAGACGCAACCACAAATCAAAATTAATATCTATCAATCGCTCCCGATGCCAAGGTAAGGGAAAAGCCGCATCAATCACCTTTACCTGCTCCGGCTTGCTGACAATTTTTGTTGTCATCCGACTAGAAGCAGGCATCACATCTAACAAACGGCGAATTTCAACCCTTGGCTCCATTATAATAATTCGTAGTTACACACAATTCTTACTCAGCGTACCTACCCTGTGGGAACGCTTAACGGCGTATGCGCTAACTTAGCGTCCCTCTGCGTTTAAAAATTTCTGCTCATATACATGACATAATACTACTTAAGTGCTTCACTACGAACTCCCAATAAAGATTAAATGGACGCATTTGCTCCCATTCCGCCTAAATGGACAGATCAGGCAATTCACGCTTACGAGTTTTGCTGTCCTAGTTGTCAGTCCAGTAGCCGAGAAGCCGTACAAGTTTGGATAAATAGGCGATCGCCTGTAATCACAGCAGACCATCGACGCAAATGGCAAGAATTTTACAATTGCCAATGTAGTTATGTTTGGTGGGCATGGAGTAGCGATCGCCCACCCTTAGATATACCAAATCCACAAGATTATCATCCCACATAAGGATAATTTTTATACAAAAAGCCCGCTTTGGTGCGGGCTTTAGATTTAACTTCTCACTAAAACCAGATTTAGAAACTGAAAGTAGTGCGGAGTGTACCTACGTAGATAGGATCGTTATCGTTATTGTTTTCAGGATTAAAAATCACCAACAAACCAGGAGTAACGGCAATGTTGTCGGTGAACCGCATCCGATAAAGACCTTCTAAATGATAGGAGGTGTCCGATTCTGAACCTATAGAACCGCCAGTTACTTTCGGGGGTTGACCAAAGATCACACCAAGTACGTTACCTTTTGCACCAAAGTCTTTGATACCTAAGCTAGTAGCCCAGTAAAAAATATCTGCATCAGCATCGCTCACTTCAGAGCTTGCAGTGGTGTAACCAGCCCAACCACTAACGCTTAACGCCGAACTGGGTTGGAAATTGGCTTCGACACCATAATTGTTGGATGTCGTTGCAACATTACCAAAAGGTCTGTTGGCAAGAGTACTACCAGTACTTTGGAACAGGTTGACATTACCACCACCAGCATTATTTTGATAGCTATTAGTATAAGTCAAACCGACATTGAAGGCCTTGCTGGGTTTAAAAGATAGCTGACCGAAGATCACATTAGTGCCATCAAAGACACCATTACGATCATCAGGATTGTTAGCTCTGGGTGCTAGATAAGCCGCAGCTAAACTTAAAGGTCCATTGGGATTCAATTCCACAGTTAAACCAGCACCACCAGAACCTGCGCGATAGATGGGGCTGAAGCGTCCGTAGCGGGAGATAGCACCATTACCAGAGCTAGTAAAGTTAGGGTGGAAAGCGTTCACGTTTTCCCACAATTCAGCACCCGTAGCATCAATCTTGACGCGTACACGATCACTTAAATTAAAAGCGTAGTTGAGTTTATCAATCGAAACGTTGTTACCAGTATCACCGTCAAAACCCAAACGGGTCATATTAGTACCAGTAACAGCACTGTTAGAAACGATATTGCCAGAAGTTAAGCGAGTTTGCAGTTTATCTTTACCGCTAAAGCTGGTATTCAGGTTTAAACGTACTCGGTTAGAGAAAGTGGTGTTGTTATTTAAGTCCCCACCACCAACTCTTTCATCACCAAAAACATCAGATACGTTGAAAATCGCTTCCCCAGCTAACTTGGTGGTGGTAGAAAACTGATTCGCTTCTAACTCAGCAGTGCGAGCTTCTAAGGAATCTACACGACCACGCAGGGTAGCCAATTCAGCAGAAAATTCTTCTTGCAAGCGTTGTAATGTAGCTAGGTCTTCTCTAGTAATTACATCGGCGGTTGCTGTCGCAATCAGTTCATTAACTCTGTCTAAACAAGCATTCAAACCAGCCGCAAATTCATAACGAGTCAACGCACGGTTTCCACGGTAAGTAGAATTGGGATAACCTGCGATACAACCGTAACGCTCAACCAGGGACTGTAAAGATTGAAACGCCCAGTCCGTAGGTTGCACATCCGAAAACTGAGAAACAGATGTGACTTGACCCATACTATTAGCGTCTTGGGACAACTGAGCAACTGTTGTTACTTGTTCATTAACTTCAACAGCTAAGGCACTATTAGCAGCCAAAAATGTCGCAGCAATAGCTGGGCTAACCTTCAGAGCATTCCAAAGTAGTTTTGTCATGTTTTTAATCTCACTCACACCAAATAATTGAAATTACGAAAAAGTTTACAACTTTTTCACTCGATTCACTTAAACCTTCAGTAATGAAGATAGCAAACTTTTGATCATTAACACAAGTAAATTTTCATTTTTTATACTATAGTTTTCATCTGTTTATTTGGTGAAAGAAGAATAATCCGACGCTTATAGCGTAACAGCTCTCCTTGTTCTTCAAATTGCTGTAGTAACCGTGTCACCGTAACACGAGTAGTATTTAATACTTCTCCTATTTCCTGATGAGTAATATTTAGGTCAATTAATCTACCCTGTTCTACATCACGCCCAAATTTTTCACTTAACCACAGCAAAAATTTCGCCAAACGTAAAGAAATCGGTTTCAGATGTACAATACTTAAAAGCTCTTCTGAATGTTTAATGTGGGACAAAAAAGCATCAATGTCTCTATACCAAAGGTGCTGCGGTATGATGCTTGCTTCTACACTTGTCAGGCATTCAATTTGATAGGGTTGAACTTTTGATAAAGAATAGCCAATCAAATCACCAGCCCCCCAATAACCTAGAGTAATAAATATTCCTTCCTCGCTCCAGGTTAAGGTGCGAACTGCTCCGCGCTCAATCCGCCATAGTACATTTGTGTCAAGCGGAATGATTTCTCTACGCGTAAATAACGTTTGTGGTAACTCTGCAACGGAGCTAGATTCATTTGATAAATTAGATAATTTGGGAGTAAAACTTGTGGAAGACATGGTGCAAGTACTTGTAAGAGTGCAAAGTAAATTGGGCTGTTAATTAATCAACGAAAAAATTCTGATTCCAGGCTGAATATATTTACATAATTAAAATTATTAATGTTTAAAAAAAGCTGAGAATATCGTTGTCAAAACTTTGGTGTATCGCATCTTAAAAACAAATGCGATATGTAATTATTCTCATTTTTATACTGAGGAAACTGCTGTTTTAGCAGAAAAATTAGATTTATTGGGTAGGTTAACCACAGCCTAACCAACCAAAGCTTGGCCAAGTAACTGGTGTGTATCATTTTTAGCTACACATCCGAGAAACGCAAATATCGGGGTGTGATACTCCTTACTTTGATGACATCTAATTTATGGGTGAAATCAAAAACAGTTTTTATGTTTTCTGTAGGTACTGTAATTCAGCAAGTTTAAGAAAAGGTAATGATTTGGTAAATTGTATATTAGTTAACAAAATTTTAATGGTCCTATTGTTTACCAGAGTAATAATTTTTGTATAAAAAATAGCAGATTTTTTATGGTTTGGTATGAATACAGAAGTTATTTATCGCTCATAAAATATTCGTAGGTTGGCTGGAGGCTTTACAAAACCCAAAAAAACTAGCGCTTCTTGGTGTTAAGTTTCAAGACCTTCAAGCCAACCTACGTCTAAGTTGATCCAATTCCTGAAAATAAGGCTGTATAATTTTTATCGAAGGAAAGTAATCAAAGAAGGTTTTGTCCAGTTGATTAAAAACGTTGTCCGGTGACAATATATGCTACTCTTTGTCCGATATTAGTGGCATGATCTGCCATGCGTTCCAAACAACGAATTGCCAGTGCTAGCAGCAAAATTGGCTCGACGACCCCAGGTACATCCCTTTGCTGGGCTAAAGTCTGATAAACCCGATCATAAGCATTGTCTACAGCATCATCCAAGTATTTTAAACCTCGTCCACCAACTTCATCCAAATCAGCTAAAGCCTTTAAGCTTGTAGCTAGCATTGCTTGTCCATGGTGAGACATATTTTCAATGTCTGGTAAAGACTGATGAGGCGGATAAGGAAAGATTTTAACGGCAATATTACCTAAGTCCTCAGCATAATCACCAATGCGCTCTAAGTCTCGCACTAACTGCATAAACGCACTTAAACAACGTAAATCTTGAGCCGTAGGTGCTTGTAGAGTCATGATTGCTGTGCAATCTGATTCTATTTGTCTATAAAAGCGATCAATTTTTTTATCTAATTGGGGAAGTTCCTCCGCAGCTGTTAAATCACGGGCAAATAGCGCTTGGTGGCTGAGGCGAAACGATTGTTCTACTAAAGCGCCCATGCGTAATACGTCCCGTTCTAAGCGCCTAATGGCACGTGCCAACTGGGGATTTTTAGGGTGGGGATTGTGATCATACAAGGCAGCTTCCACGCTTATAGTCTCAAAGGTGAAGATATTATTAACTATAGTCTTGGCTGCGTTCGTTTGCCATAACTTCAGGAAGTTGAAGCTGCATCCAAGCGCCACCAGTTTCTGGATGGTTCATGGCTTTGATGGAACCGCCGTGGGCGACAATAATTTGCCTGACGATGGACAAACCTAAACCATTACCCACAATTGTCCCCAGAGCATTATTTTCGGGTAATGAGGAATGAGTCCGCGCTTTATCTCCCCGGTAAAATCGCTCAAAAAGATGCGGTAAATCTGCTTGGGCAAAACCTAGTCCGGCATCAATAAGATTTATTTCTACAATATTGACAGCGCGATTGTTACTATGGCTATTTTCTACAGATAAGATTTTCGTTTGGATTTGAATGCAAGTACCAGGAGGACTGTATTTAATGCTGTTGTCCAGCAAGTTGAGAAAGACTTGATAAATTCGGGCGGCATCGGCTTTAATACAAATATTGTCTGGTCCAGAATATTCAAGAGACAGTCGTTGCTTTTGTGTTATTGGTTCTAATGTTTCCCAAACAGATGCAATCAGCGATCGCACATCCAACGTTTCTAGATGCAATTCCATAGTGGGGTTGGCTTCCATTTGGGTCAGATCCAACCAGCTTTGTACCAAATTAATCAACCGATCAACTTCTTGCATCAGCCGATTCACCCAACGATCTAAGGGCGGTTCTAAGCGGTTTTGCAAAGTTTCCACCACCAAACGAATTGAAGTCAATGGCGTTCTCAGTTCGTGGGCTAGATCCGAAAAAGAGCGATCGCGTTGTTGATTCATATCCAGCAGAGGTTGACGATTTTCCAAGAAAACCCCTACTTGTCCGTTGGGCAAAGGTAAACTAGATGCACGCAAAACCAGTGATTTCACGGTTGGCATCTGTGCAGCATCATCACAAGACGGGTGAAATACCCACTCCTTTGTCTGTGGTTTCTGCCAATCACGAGTTTGTTCAATTAAATCGTCAAGTTCATAAGACCGCACCAACTCAAGCAATAAGCGCACCTGTCCTGCTTGCCATCTTTGCAGATACAATATATCTCGCGCTTGCTGATTACACCACAGCAATTGATTTTCTTCATCTACCTGCAAATATCCCAGGGGAGCAAAATCCAGCAAGTCTTGGTAGGTTTGTAGTGACTGCTGCAAATCTTGTTGGTGCTGCTTCACTCTGGCTATTTCGCGCTGCAAACGAGGTATTAGCGGTAGCACCACTTTGTCAGAACCAGAGCTTAACGGTTGCAGTATTCGCCCCAAATAGCGCTTTAATTGAACTTGTTGCCAAATCCAAAACTCAATACCTACCGCTAAACCCAGAAAAAATCCTAATAAGAGCATTAAAACGTGAATTGTTAGTTGCTTTGTGATTAATAAAAACTAACAACTATTTGCATAGATTACCCAAACCGATAACCAAAACCTCTGACAGTGACAATGTGTTGTGGATGACTTGGGTCTTCCTCTAGTTTTTCGCGTAACCAACGGATATGAACATCTACAGTTTTACTATCACCAACAAATTCTGGACCCCAAACCTGATCGAGTAGTTGTTCACGGGACCAGACTCGACGAGCATAACTCATAAACAGTTCCAGCAAGCGAAACTCTTTTGGAGACAAATTCACCTCTTGATCACGCACCAGCACCCGGCACTCTTGGGGATTTAAAGTGATATTCTTATGTTTTAGAACTTGTATTTGTGGCAAGCTACTCAAGCGTTGGCGACGGAGTAAAGCGCGACAGCGAGCTACTAACTCCCTCATGCTAAAGGGTTTAGTCAGATAATCATCGGCTCCTACTTCTAACCCCAAAACGCGATCAGTTTCACTACCTTTAGCACTAAGAATCAAAATTGGGACTGGGTTTCCTTGATGACGCAGCAAGCGGCAGATATCTAGCCCATTAATATGAGGTAGCATCAAATCAAGAATTATTAAGTCAAAAGGCGGCTCCCCTGAGTTGGGTTCGCAACTTTTGAGATATTCTACAGCCGAACGCCCATCACGGGCAGTTATTACGCCAAAACCTTCTTCTTCCAATGCTACAGCTAGCATTTCTTGGATTAATTCTTCATCTTCTACCACTAGAATTCGGCTCGTTTGTCCGATTTCCGCTCTAGTAGAGTACTTGATTGATTCAGTAGTATACATTGATATCACAAAAATCTACGTTTCTGGTTGTATCAATTAACATTTGGAAATGAATGATCTAATCTCAGTAGCTTGATGTCTCTACCCTAGAGATTTTTTTTTGCCAAAAGTAACATACATAACAATACATTATAAATGCCTGTAATTGCAAGCTGCCAATGGTATTTTTACCAACTTCGCTTGTGCAATTGTTTAATACTTGCGATTCTTTCTTGAAAAAAATTAATGGGATTTATGGCTGATATTTTCCAGGCGTTTGCCATCCATTATCCTAGCTTTTATCTAAAATCATGAAATAAGGAACCGCAGATGTCACGGAGTCAAGAGAGTTTCAGAGTTTTTCTGTGTAAATCTTATTTACCAACCAAAATAAATATAGAGACGTGCTGGCTACGTCTCTAAGAATTGAACTTGATGTTTTTGAAGATTTTATTTGAACTTAGTGGCCTGTTTTATCTGGTCTACCGTTGTTCAAAGGTCGTTTTTTATGATTGTTTGTTGTGGGATTGAGTTTTTTGTTAGCTGGTTGCTTAGAATTGGGTTGTGGGTTAGACATAAGACTTCTCTGGAAAATTAACTATAATTTCATATACAGCGAGTATATGGGAAATTCCCGAAAAAGCCTAAATACTCACTTGAGGTGGAAAAATATTGATTGTTTGGGATTTTCTAAGGCAAATACTTTTGTACCACTATCCAACCAGTTAGGGATACCCAAGTAAAACCCCCGAATAGAATTATATTTACACCAATATGTAAAGGTCTAGCCCAAGAACGCCGAGTGCTAATTTGTGTAGCGCTAAAAGCAGACAGCAAAACCAACCCTACTACTATTAACCCAGCAACTAAGTGTGATGAGTGTCCCAAGGAACCAAAGTGTCCGAAAGTGCCAACAATACCAACGGCTAACAGTAGCAACACTAAACTGACCATAGTGATGCCAATTGTATAGTGTAGCGATCGCACCTTTCCACGTCCGCCCAGAAACCACGGAAAACTAGGCAAATGTGGCGAACTTCTCTCCCGAAACATCCAAACACCCGTAACTGCTAGCAGCAAATAAGCCAATAGCGACAACCCCATAGACCAAGCCGCTATTTTCCACAACCAAATAAAAGAAGGCAAATTCATAACATTGATTTTAAACCGGAACGGGAGAAGATGAGGGGGGTTGACAAATGACCAATGACTAAATAAAAAGGGTTGCAAAATTTAGCAACCCTGAAATTATATAAAATTGTTTTTTTTTAATCAATCTGTCCAAAGCCAGCAATTGTTAAGGGTTTTGTTGTATTGTCAATTTTTGTATGAATGGACTGCACCATTGGTTTTGTACTGATAGTGTCGATGCCTATTGAGTCTGTATGAAATTCACTACTGCTAGGCTCGTTAATTGCAAGGCGATCGCACGCAATTGTATCAGACAAAATTGCACTGGCCATCATCCCCGTATGAATTTCCATTTGCGCTTCTAATGGAGCTTCAAAGACCAAGCGCTGTCCTGGAAAAACAACTCTTTCAAAGTACCAGTTGGGAATATTGCAGATGCGAGCTATCTGGATTTTACTCGTAGCATTAACGTAACAACAAAGGATATTCCCCGATTGCTCAGGTGGTAGAGGATCTAATATTTGAGCCATAACTGCGGAGGAGCTTTACGCCACAATTTTACATTACACCAGTCAAACTAACATTGCCTGATCCCCAGATGCTGTAACTCCGACTACCAACTGAAAATTTCTACGATATATCTATCTAAATATATGTTAAATATATGTTCAAGTTATGAAAATTTCACCAAAAAGCGGATACCAGCGAAAATAATATACTACGCTAGCGGGATTTGAGATTTTTCTTCCAGAATAAAACCATCAGATGTCACTCCTAGCAGGTGAAGTTGAGCAGTTATGCCCTCACAAATCCTCAACTGTAAAGGAAAATTTGTTTGTCACATCTATCCTCAGACTTACAGCTAGAAATCATAGCTGAATAGTCAAAGTCAATGTTATGGTAAAGATATATAACAATTCTTCTCATAAAATTTCTCTATTTCATCTGATCCATAGCCAATTCAACAATTTCCACAATTGTTAACACAGGCTAACCTCATCCAGGAATTGGCTGAAATGGCAATCATAACTGTGAAAAACACAGCACACTAAAACAAACAGCTTTAAACTGCATCGCATCTGTCTATATATTTCATAACCAACTGCTGCAAGATGGAAATTCAACAATCCATGATGGAAAATCGCATCCTCTATGTTCGCCTTCCGTGTAACCCCATCTTTCCCATTGGGGTAGTATATCTTTCAGATCACGTCCACAAGAAATTTCCCGGCATAGCACAGCGTATCTTTGATTTGGGAACAGTACCACCTTTAGACTACGCCTCCGCCCTAGATACTTGTATCGATGAATTTAAGCCCACACTCCTAGTATTTTCTTGGCGGGATATTCAAATCTATGCCCCAGTAGGTGGACGTGGTGGAAATCCATTACAAAACGCCTTTGAATTTTATTACGCCAAGAATCCCCTGATTAAGTTACGCGGAGCATTTGGCGGGTTACGAATTTTTATTGCTTATTATGTAGAATTGTGGCGCAACCAAGGATTAGTAAAACGCGGTTTACGACGCGCCCAGAAATATCATCCTGATGCTCGTGCCGTTTTAGGTGGTGGTGCAGTCAGCGTATTTTACGAACAATTGGGTAAAACTTTACCCCAAGGTACAATTATTTCTATCGGTGAAGGCGAAACACTCCTAGAAAAACTGCTAAGTGGCAGAGAAATTAAAGATGAACGTTGCTATGTAGTCGGAGAAACTCAACCACGGCAACGAATGATTCATGAACAACCCACCCCCCTGGAAAAAACCGCCTGTAACTACGACTATATAGAAAGCATCTGGCCGGAATTCAACTTTTACCTGCAAGAACAAGACTTTTATATTGGCGTACAAACCAAGCGCGGTTGTCCCCACAACTGTTGTTATTGCGTCTATACCGTCGTCGAAGGCAAACAAGTTCGCATCAACCCAGCAGACGAAGTAGTTGCCGAGATTCGCCAATTATACGATCGCGGCATTCGCAACTTCTGGTTTACTGATGCTCAATTCATCCCCGCCCGTAAATTTATTGACGATGCTGTAGAACTCTTACAAAAAATCGTCGATTCTGGGATGACAGATATCAACTGGGCGGCATACATCAGAGCCGACAACCTCACCCCAGAGTTGTGTGATTTGATGGCTAAAACCGGGATGAACTACTTTGAAATCGGTATTACCAGTGGTTCTCAGGAACTCGTGCGGAAAATGCGGATGGGTTACAACTTACGAACCGTTCTGCAAAACTGCCGTGACTTAAAAGCTGCTGGTTTTAACGATGTGGTTTCCGTCAACTACTCTTTTAACGTCATTGACGAACGTCACGAAACCATTCGCCAAACCATCGCCTACCACCGCGAACTAGAACGAATTTTTGGCGCTGATAAAGTGGAACCTGCCATTTTCTTTATTGGACTGCAACCCCACACTCATTTAGAAGAATATGCCTTTAAAGAAGGTATCCTTAAACCAGGGTATGACCCCATGAGCTTAATGCCGTGGACAGCTAAAAAACTTCTTTGGAATCCTGAACCCCTTGGTTCCTTCTTTGGAGAAGTCTGCTTGCAAGCTTGGCAACAAAACCCCAATGACTTCGGACGCGAAGTGATGAAAATTTTAGAAGAAAAATTGGGTTGTGCCGAATTGGAAGAAGCACTTTCTGCACCTATAGAAAAGAAAGAAAAACAGTTAGCTGGGATACTGTAGCATACAGGGACTAGGGATTTGACTAAATTAATAGCTTCTCACCCTAGCCCCTAAAAATGACGAATTACGAACTACGAATTATGAAAGCCCATGTTACAAGGTTCAATACTACAAAAGCTGGAAACGGCGCACCGCAATACTACTAGACCAATTCGATTTGGGGTTTATTACAAAAATACCTTAGTTTCTTTGTGCCATGCTTTAGAAGATCATATATTAACTGAAGAAAGTACACCCTTAGTAATCACAGCCTTTCAACAGGGTAAATGGTATCTGCAAGAAGCCGAAAGATACGCAGATATCGCTAAGTGTAGCCGCGAAATTGTGATCATGGCAACATTGGATGCTAGCTTTGCTGAACATCCCACCAGCCAACTCCCTAACGTTGATTTAGTATCATTAAATTCAGATGATTCAGTAGCACAGGAGTGGCACTTAATTATCTTGTCACCAGATTACACAGCAATGGTACTTTGTCAAGAGTTATCAGAAGCTGATTATGGTGCAGGTGGAATACCAGCGTCAGATATAGAGCGTAAATTCTATGGCTTATGGACATTTGAACCAGATTTAGTCCAAGAAACGGCACAGTTAGCGATCGCTCACATTGAAAAATACAATCCAGAACTAGCACAAAAACTCTCTAATCATAAAAATGCCATAAAGTCAAGTCTAGCAACACCAGCACATTTAAGTGCAGTTGTTTCCCGCGTCGTCGATTATCTCCAGACACAGCAAAATAATTTATCCATCCCCACAGCCCTGCGTCAACAAGTATTAGACCGCAACTTGGTTTCTAACGAAATCCAGGCATTTTTGCGGATGGCGCAATTAATGGATATGGCAGATGTCAACAATCCCATGGCGGCGACGGAAGTAGTAGCACTTTCTGAGATCATAGGGCAGCTTTTAGAACTACCCGCATGGCAAATTAAACGATTGCGACTAGCAGGTTTTTTACATCGTATAGACCCACTCCAAAAAGCTGAAAGCCTCCTGGCTCCCGGTACATCCACCCGCTACCATGAACAAGCCCCCAGTTGTCCCTTAACTTGTCCCCTAGTACCAGGAGCGCAAGTATTACGAACCATGCCCAGACTGCGTGCTGTTGCCCAAATTATCACCCACCAAAGCGAATGGTGGAATGGTACAGGAGAACCAGCAAGTTTAGCTGGGGATGAAATTCCCTTAGAATCGAGAATTTTAGCCTTACTTGCCGATTTTCAATGGCGAGTCAACAACATTAAATCATCCCAGAAAACTCGCGCAGAAATATTTGCTCAAGCTTTAGACGAATGCAGACAACAACAATCAACCCGCTTTGACCCTAAACTGGTAGATGCTCTAGCTTTATTAGTTATGGGTTTACAGCAAGGGCTAGACTTACCTCTGATGTCACCTAAAGTCAGCACAGGCCTATGGCTACTTGACGCTCAATGGGACAGCTATAGCAAGACAAGTGAGGAAATTAGTAATTATTTCAAATGAATATTGAAGCCATTAAATCAGGAAAACTCAAACAACTCCCAGGCGCAAACTTAGAAGATGAGGAACTCTCTCACCTCGATTTAAGCCGGATAAATCTTGCAGGCGCTACCCTTGTCGGCACTAATTTCATCGGTTCCAAACTCCAAGGCGCGCATTTTGAGGGAGCAAACCTAATGGGTGCAAACCTGCAAAAAACCGACTTGCGGGCGAACCTAATGGGAGCCAACTTAATGCAAGCAGACTTAACCAGTGCTGACTTGCGGGGTAGTAATTTACGCGGCGCTAACTTGATGGGGGCTAAACTCAGCGATGTATCTTTGGCTGGCGCTTTCTTGAGTGGTGCAAATTTAATCAACGTCAACTTACAAGGCGTTGACTTACGCAGTGCTGACTTGCGCGGTGCAAACCTCACAGGGGCAAATCTCAAAGGTGCTGATTTGAGTCGTGCCGATTTGCAAGGGGCTTTATTAAGTGAAGCCAATTTAGAAGAAGCTGACTTACGCGGGGCAAATTTAGCGGGGGCGAACTTTACCGGCGCAAATCTACTCTGTGCAGAGTTAGAAGGAGCAAATTTAAGCGGGGTAAATTTAGATAAAGCTTGCTTGGTCGGTACAGTAGTTATAGCAACCGCCAAGGAGGTTAAGACATAAACCGATAATCAAACTTAGACACCAAAAGGTTTTTAACCCACTCCCCACTCCCTACTCCCCTGCTATAAAATGACTTAGTGATTAGAATAACCTTGATTATGTAGGGTCTAAAATACCACTAATCTCTTGCCGATAACCCTTGGGGGTTGTATTCAGCATTCGTGGAAACACTGACAAAGCAGTCTCATCTCAAATTTGTATCCGTTTGAGATTTGGTATTTGCTCGCCACCGCATCCACAAAGCCAATATACCCATAAATACTACCCCCATAACTCCTTGTAGAGGATTCTGATTTACACCAGTTATCCAATCAGGAACTTGACCAGAATATTTAATTAATCCCCCAACATTAATAATGTAATAGCCCCAAACTAAACCACCATGCAAACCAATTGGTAAACCCAAGCGTCCCCTCCGCCAACGCTTTCCCCATACCTGCGTTAACCCCAAGAGTACTAAAGTTGGAAATTGTGGCAGTGTGTGAATAATTGCCTCCAAAGGCTTAATAAAGTGCAAGACAGCAAATGCCACAGCATTTATCCACAGTGCCACACTTGAACTATAATCCCGTGCCAACTCATCAAGTAACCAACCTCGAAATAACAACTCTTCAGCAAATCCGATACCCAAAGAGACAAGTAAACCCTCTACAATGATTCTGAGCAAGAAAACCTGCGGTTGTTGCCACACCAGCCAACCCAACAGACCTTGCAGACCAAACACTAAGAGAATGCTAATTATCCCAGTAGCTACGCCACTCAGTAAATCCACAGCGTTTATCTGCGTAATTTCCCAGCCATATTGCTTGAGTATTTGGGGTTGCTGATAGACATTTTTCCCCCATAGCTTCAAGAGAAAAATAAATTCTACATATAAGACCACCATTGTCAAGATACTTACTAAGTTAGAATCACTGACTAATAAGTAAATCGGTACAGCAACGGGTAGCCATAGCAGCAATAAAGTTGCAACAAAATAACCCAGCCTGATGGGGACAGGGCGTTGGGCTAAACGAATTAGGTTGATTTTCATGCAAAACTGAGGAAGAGGACAAAATTCAAGTCACAACTTAGAGCCAATATCTTTGTCCTGTCTTCCTTCATTAGACAATATTTTTATTTATTCTTCAGGTTCAATTGTGCTACTTAAACCATGACTTTGTAATGTTTCGCAATAAAATTCAGCGTGTTCTTGAGCGCAAGTAATGACTAAAGCCAGACCATTAGTATGGGCTTCCATCATAATGCTTACAGCTTGGGGCTGGGTAAGGCTCGGTACTGTGGTTAATAATGACTGCACCACGTGTTCCATAGAATTATAGTCATCATTATGGATCAAAACGCGATACCGAGGAGCGAGCTTGCGGGACGTGGAAGGCTTTTCAATAGTTTCGACTGACACGGCTCTTTGCTTTTTATGCGATGATTTACTACAACCGAATGAGTGTTTAGTATTTACTAAACACTTATTTACTTATGCTATAACATTCCCATCCAAACCTGATGGCAAAGGAATGCTTTTGGCTGAAGTCATTTCGCATCCAAGTCCCAATACCTGACAGGCTGAAGAGTTATATCTTAATTTTAAAGTATTTTTGTGTAATAACAGCGTATTTTCGCGTTTAAAATCAAATAAACTGCAAAAAATCTTTGCTTACCACTGTCCCAACTCCGTGAACATGAGCCTAGACTTTCAACCAGGACAAATTGTGTCTTTAGATCATGATGACAGAAATCTGTTCGCAGAAGTCATCCAAGTAGTGGTTTCTCGCCAGTTGTGCTGGGTCCGTCCCTTGCTGCTAGTTAGCTTGACCCAAGAATCACCACTCGTTACTGATATCCGAGAAGCATCCGATTTAGTTTGGCCTGTAAATTTATTTCGACCAGCGTTTGATACAGAAGTAATTACCTTATTGAGCCAAATTTTGGCAAAAGAACCTAAAGCCGAACCTGACTCAGCCGCTAAACTGCAATTTAATCAATTTATTCACCAAATTTGGCAAGCGTATCAAGAGGGAGTAGGGAGTAAAGGGGAAGAAACTGCGAAATCCTAATACCCAGTCCCCAAATCAAGCGTAACGAATACCAGCATCTCTGAGGCGTTGAATGGCTTCATGCATTCGCTCATCGGAAATGGTGAGGGCAATTCGGAAAAAGCCTTCGCCGGCCGCACCATAACCATTACCAGGAGGAACCATAATGCCACATTTGTCAAGTAAGAGGGAGACAAATTCTGTGGAAGAATATCCTGGGGGTACAGGTACCCAGACGTAAAGTGTAGCTTTGGGAGGTTCAATTGGCCAGCCCAGAGATTTTAATCCTGCCACGATAATGTCACGACGCTTTTGGTAAACTGACATTAATGCTTGAAGTTCGACTTCACTGGTAGAATAAGCTGCGATCGCTGCTTTTTGAATCGCCTTGAATACTCCAGAATCGACGTTAGTCTTCACCTGTCTCAAAGCTTGAATACCAATGGCGTTACCAACTACAAAGCCAATGCGCCAGCCTGTCATGTTATACGACTTCGACAAACTGTGAAACTCAATGGCTACATCTTTTGCACCTGGAACTTGCAGGACACTCGGCGGTTTATAGCCATTGTATGCCATTTCTGAGTAAGCATGGTCATGACACAGCAAAATATTATACTGCTTGCAGAAACTTACCAATTCCTCAAAAAATTCTAAACTGGCTAAGGCTCCAGTGGGATTATTAGGATAATTAATCCACAATAATTTGGACTTACGGGCGATTTCTTCAGGAATCGTATTTAAATCAGGTAAAAAATTGTTTTCTGCCTTCAAAGGCATAGTGTAAGGTTCACCACCAGCAAAAATTGTCGCAGTCTGATACACAGGATAACCAGGATCTGGGATGAGAGTATAGTCTCCAGCTTCTACAAAAGCTAAGAAGGTATTGTGTATTGCTTCTTTGGAACCAATGGAAGAGATAACTTCTGTATCTATATTTAACCCTGTCACACCAAAGCGACGTTCCATCCAATTAACCGCCGCCTCGCGAAATTCTATCGTCCCTTGATAAGGTGGGTAGTTATGGGTGGAAGCATCATCAACTGCTTCGTGCATGGCTTGAAGAATGTGAACCGGAGTTTGTTTATCTGGATCGCCCAATGCCAGATTAATTATATCAACTCCCTCTGCCACAAGTTGTTCCCGTTTGCGGTTAATTTCAGCAAACAAATAGGGAGGAATTTTTTCTAAACGTTTAGCGGGCTGCATGGCGGTTTACTACTAATGCAAATTGTGGATGCTCATTAGCACAGTTTACGCCACACTGGTGAGATAAATCCGAAAGTTTACTGCAAAATACCAGCAATTATATCCTGGCTGCCATCACCATTGCTGTTAATCTATATTAAAGGCTTAATTTTCCTATTTATAGTCAAAATTGGGCTTTATTTACAATTAAATCTCATTGACACAATCAGGGTTAATATCCCCAACTAGGTACTAACTTAATTCGACCAGCATCCATTTCTGCCATTAATAACTCTAAAGCTTCATAATCAACATCAGAAATATGACCCAATTGAGTCAGTTCGGAATTAATTTCATTTTCGATTTCAGGTGTTAATTTTTTAATGTCGAGTGCTTTTTCTACCAATTGACGAATAACATATTGAGTTCTCATAACTAATAAACCAATTATATGTGGTAATAATTATCCAAGATATTGATTGGTATAAAATGTGATCTAAATTCTCCCCTTTGTGTGATCTATATCACTAAAGAATTAGATAAATAATTTGTTGTTAACCTTGGTATGCAACCCTAGCCAGCATGAAAATAAAGTTATTAAATCTACACCTGATATTTGACTAAATTAGCTGTAAATATCAACTTGTTAGGCTTTTTCACCAAGTTATCGCTAATTTGTCTGCTCTATGACGGTCTATGTAGATTGTTCGAGAAGTGGGTTTAAAAAAAAGTATATATCAATACATTTTATCCTGTATTTATGACAATCTTTAAACAGACCCCTGAAAGTCATAAAGATTCCGCAAAGACACCGGAAAAGTGTGGTGAAGTTGAGAAACAACAGTTTATGTTCGCATAAATATGGGATTAAAGATTAAATAGCTGTAATAAGATTGGGATGTCAATATGCAAATATTACTGAAGTGTCAGAAATTTAAAGTTATTGTTTAGCACATAATGTCTATCAACAGTTGAAAAGTAAATTTGTGTAAAGGAGTTGTCATTTGCAGCGATCAACTCTACTGAAAAGCCTAAATTAATGCTAAGTTAGGGTAAATAAGCTGTAATTAAGGTAGCTAGAAGATAGCATAGTGGCTGTTGCAGCCAAAAAATTAATCACACCGGATATTTTCAAGTCCGTTCTTTACTTGGGTAATGAGCGTTTAACAGCAAATAAACCTTGGCATACGGCATTAATACGTTGGGAATTAACATACCCAGAAGCGTATGAAGTCGGATATTCCTAGCTAGGGCATAAGTAGGTCAACCAAAAAAAACGTAAGATAGATAGAGTGCAAAAATTAAGTGATAGCTGATGCCTAGTGCGTTAAGAATAATACTAACTGCTGAAGAAGACCTGACACTAAAAGAACTCAGTTGTGCAGATAAAGTACC
>DASQZD010000007.1:0-1854 GCA_035638855.1 Nodularia sp. (in: cyanobacteria)
TTTCGCAAACTACACGGGATTGACTCAATTGCCGATTCTCTGTTTTTTGAAGCTCACTTAACTCACCCCCTTTGGGCTTTTTGTGGGCCAGGGTGGTTTCATACGACGAGAGAATAATATCTAAGTCTTATTACTGGTTGATATCTATACTTAATACTAGGACAAGATACTTAGATGATTGCGGAATCAAGTCGTGGGTTATTAAACTTACGATATCTAGTTACCGAAAATTCAGGCGATCGCTGAGGAGAACTTGGTGCTCAGCTTACGCTGAGCACCAAGTTCTCTGTTTCAAATGGATTTACATCACTTGGGGTAAACCCAAGAGCGACAAATTTGCTTTGGCACAAGCATTTCCAGTCGGGGATGATAATATTTGATTCTTAAAGTTAAGATTGATTTTGCTCAAGTGGTTGCAAAATTAGTAGAGTAAAAATTGTTGAGAGTTGGTTCGATAAAACTCGTTTTGCTTGAGGTATAGTGCGGAAATCAAACCAACGAGCAATTGTAATGAATAAGTTGTGTAAAATAGCCCAATTTACAGGTGCATAACCACCTCTTCGCTCTGGGAAATCCTCTGAAAAAGTCACATCTCTAACCCAATGTAGTCGATTTTCAATTCCCCAGTGTCCGATAGTGCGGGCTAAAAGTTCTTGTGCGCTAATAATTTGACTACTTATATAAAATTGGCGTTCGCTCCACGGCTTGCCATCACGCACACCATCTCTATCCACAACAACAAAAGCTTTTAATCCACACCAGATTTTTTGTGTTGTTTCTGGTACCGCAAACACCTTACATTCTCGCCTTACCAATCTTTTATGGACATGTTCCACCATGACTGCTATGGAGTCAGGGGTGTTTTTTAGATATTCAGCCTCGGCTGTTTTATATAGTTTTGGTTGGTTTTCTTTAAGCCCTACCAAGTAGTCATTACCACCAGATATAATTAGCTCTACTGTTTTTTTTGGCAGTGCAAAGCATCAAGAGTAAAAATCACATTCTTGTCACTAAATTCTGATATTAACTTCTCAACAATACCTAGTTCACTTTCTTGCTTATTAAACATTGGTTGCATTCTGAGCACAATCCCACGTTGATGACTGTAAGCCGACACTACGCTGATAAAATTTTGGTAAGAACCGCTATAATCTGTTACCGTACAACGAATTCCTTTTCCATCCATTGCGATTACTTCTCCTTTTATTGCCTCCAGAGAAGATGATGCCCAACTATTAAATAAATCTGTCAATGGTTGGAAATTTAGACTCAGTAGAATACGTCGAAATGTTGAGTAAGAAGGAAATTTTATTTCTGGGTCTAAATTTAACAGTTCTATAAGTTTTTCTCTGTGGGTAACTGTAAAGTCTTCTAATGGTCGGTAGCCCCAGTATCCTGTCATTGCTCCCAGTACAATTAGCAAAAGTGTCAACCATAATTCATGTCTTCGTCCTCGAATATGTCGGTAGTCCGGAATTTGTCGTAATTGTTCTACCAGATTCATACTTTTTCCAACCGTAGATGTTTTAATACCCTTTGTGGGTATTATCATTTTTCTACGGCCGTATGAAACCACCCTGCCACCAAATTTCCAATTTGGTGGTCTTCTCTACGAGACGCAAGCGCGAACAATCCTGCGCCGGTCTGAATCCCCGACTGATAGCGAAGCGTTAGCGAGTCTTGCCTACGGCACGCCAAGAGCGTTAGCGAGTCATCGAGCGTCACGAGCGTCTTGATTCTGACTTCTGACTTCTTCTTCAAATATTGTTACATCTACTACATTTGTCCCTAGCCTAACCGCAAGTGAGTGGCTCAAGTTTCCGCTCAATCCCCAGTTCCAATTGAAAGATTTTT
>DASQZD010000008.1:0-3266 GCA_035638855.1 Nodularia sp. (in: cyanobacteria)
ATCCCTGCTGATTGAAAAGTACGGCATGAAGTGCTTTTGGTGTGAAGTCGCACTCACAACATATTCGCTAACCATTGACCATTTCATTCCACTTTCTAAAGGTGGCAATAACAAACTCAAAAATCTCAGAACAGCTTGCAAGGGCTGCAATAACAAACGAGGTAACGCCATGCCAGAAGATACACCAGAAATTATTGCTCAGAAGTCATGCATTCGTTTTCCTAGCCATTGGGGAAAACCTAAATACCATTTGGGACAACGAGTAAAGGAGGGTGAAATCGTTGGGGTTGAATACTACCAACCTAAAACCCTTAGAGGTTACGAAGAGGGCGCTGGCTGGAGTTATTGGGTGTTAAGAAATGACCTCAGTGACCAAGCTGAAGCCTTTCGGGAGAGTAACATCAGTCCGCTCAAGACATCCGAACTTATTGAGGATATCCAGTCTGAAATTGAGTTTTATCAAAACAAGATAACTGCTCTTAATGAACACATTCAGGAGTCCCAACAATCATGATTGATTCCGAACAACAGCTACACATTCGCACTGCTTTGCGAGATTCCCGTAGGGAGGGGCTGATTAACTTTGTAGAAGATTTGATTGAACTGCTGCATCAAGAGGGCTATTCATTCCAAGACTTGTTAGAGGCATTAGCAGGCTGGGGATATCGTCAACAGTTACCAACTGATGAGGTGATTAGACACTTGGAGGATGCAGCATTACAACTGCATCACCTGGCGAGAAACCGAAGCAAGAATTGAGGATATTTTTGCATCATCGAGCCACCCGACAACCGGGTGGTTTTTTGCTGGGAGGCGAGTCGCTTTTTAGCGATCGCTATGTCTTACTACCGTGCCCACAATCACTGCTTCTGTAAGTTAAACTTGTATGCTATTGTGCATCAAAAAATTAGAAGAAATATCTGAAAGCTATGGAAACCATTGAACTGTTCATGTGGGGCTATCAGCGTCATTTTCAGATTTCTGCTCAAGCAGAAGCTAAAGATATTTTTTCACGATTAGCCAGCGACCTTAAACCTAATGTGTTTCTGGTTGGTGTTTTGGATCAAAAGCGAGATGATTGTCATCCAATTTGCTTGGAACCTGAAGACTGTGGTTATAGCCCTCATGAATTTGCAGAGGTAAAAAAGCTAGCGCAACACTTCGAGGAGATCGATCCAGAAAGAGATATACTTCATACCGATCCCATCGCTCAAGAAAGATATATTCAGGATCTCAAGCTGAATGCTTTAAAAACTGCGGTAAATCACATTGTTAATAGTGGATCTGAATATCGCAACATAATTTCTTTTTGCTCATACCCGGTATTAGTAGAGCAGCACAGGGTTGTTGTTGTTCTTCAGTTCAATCGAGATGTATATCTTGCTCAATATTCTCTCACTAAAACTAAATTTAACATATTCACTATCAATACCTCCTTACTAGATGCCACTGTTGAGGTGTATTTTCAGGAGTGTGCTAAAGCTCTAGGAAAACCAGAACCTGGATCTGGTTTTACGAGGATCTTCGATCATGACCCTAATGAGATAATTCATGCAGCAGGCAAAAACTTGATGTACACACCTCTTGGTGCATGTGGTAAGTTTGGTAATTGGTATGGGCTGTTTGAAGCTTGCAATACAATTTCTTCATTAAAGTATGAAGGCGCTGAAGGCATTGGAAGAATGCTGCTTTCAAAAAGAGGGCATCCCAACATTGAAACCGCTTTTGCTTTATTGCCTCCAGTTAAAATCGAAAATCATCGCGCAGTCAGAAAGCTGCTTGAGATGTCTTCTGATGAAATTTGTATGCTTAGTGACTCTGAGTATATTTATGGGCTAGGAAATATCAAAGGATCATACGAACAACGCGCAGAAGATTTATTTTTAGTAAAATTTACTAAGCACTATACCTGGGAACTCCTACACGCTGACCATGTAATGATGCGGGTAATTTATCGTCAACCAGAATTACCAAGAGCGAGTATTAACAAGCATAAATTTGAAACAGATATTAAAAGGATTTTTCCTGAAATTACACCTAAAGAAATTTCGAGGTTGTGGGACTTAGTTTTAGAAGCAACCAGGCAAAAACACGGCACAATGGTTGTTGTCTCTTCTGGAGCTAAAAAAGAGTCAAATCGTCTGAAAAATCAGGCTACAGTTATCGAACCTATAGAAATTACAACTCAAATTATGAAAGTGATAACAGCTATCGATGGAGCTGTACTTATCGATCCAAGTTCTATGTGTTATGCAATTGGTGTAATTTTGGATGGGTTGGCTTCTGGCAAAGGTTCACCTGCGAGAGGAGCAAGATATAACTCTGCCATTAGATATGTAGAAAGCCAGTATCCTTGCATAGCTATTGTAGTGTCTGAGGATGGCTCAATTGATTTAGTTCCCGATCTCATGCCTCAGATTCCGCGTTCATCAATCATAGAAGCAATAGAGCAATTAAGAAAGCTTAAAGAAGACAAAAATTTTGCTCGGAGAAAATTTAACAAGGTGATGGATTGGTTGTCTGAGCATAAATTTTATTTACAACCACAGACATGCGACACAATTAATAGTTTAAAGCGAGAAGTTCAAGCGACAGGAGAGCGCGTAGATCCTATGCTTATGCAGATAGATTATTACGACTTTAGTCCAAATCCAGAAATGAATGAAAGTTACTTTCTAGATGAGTAACCCACCTTTGATGAATTAAGAACTAGAGCTAATCATCTATACGAGGTGACTAAGCCATTGCAATATGCTTCCTGACTGCTCATAGCCATTTAGAAGACCGCAAAGTTATGTAATTTTGTATTGGAGATAATTGCTTTTTGTTCTTATCCCTTATATTCCGCTACACAAAGCACACCTTGACAATGCTAGGTAACATATTTTACGATTGATTCAAATTAAATCGCTCAAGTCTTAGTCAGGGATAGTAGCTGTGGGAATAATTAAACCCACGCTGAAACTAACCCAAGAGCTAAAAGCTTCAATTGAGCGACTAGCCGAGGTAAAACCACACTAGTATCAGTGATATGGTTTTATCTGTGTATTTATACAATAATTTCAACAATTGAATAATGCTAGCTGAGTCTCAAGGAACGAGCAGAATTTTAAGAAGGGCGAGTCGCGCGATCGCGTTACTCAAAATACTGGCAATATCGCTGCCTCAAATACCGACTTTTTGAGCAGTGCCAAATTACGACTAACTCAACTAAAAGCAGGAAGTGGGGATATTGGGCAATTACCAACAATAGATGCAACTTTGCG
>DASQZD010000009.1:0-4081 GCA_035638855.1 Nodularia sp. (in: cyanobacteria)
ACATTGTCGAACGCGCTATCAACAGACTCAAACAATTTCGCCGCATTGCCACCCGATATGAAAAACTTGCAGCCAATTATACAGCTATGATTACTATCGCCTGTATTTTGTTGTGGTTGTAGTTTGAAAACACGCCCTAGCGCCAATGCGGTTCGTTACTCATATAATTCAGTGCATCCTCATACAGAATTGGTATTACTCGAAATTAATTATTTAAATAAACGTAGACCGAAGGCTACCACTCCAGACGCAGAGTACACAGAGTTATGAGAGTTTGAGAGGCTTCGCCGTGAGCGTCAGCCGAAGGGTTTTTTGCGTAAGTCCTATAGTCATTGGTTATTCACCACTCCCCACTCCTAAAACATATCCGCAGGGTCAGCAGATTGTAATCTTTGAGTGGCGATAATTCCAGAAATAGTACACATAATGATCGTTAGCAATAACACAACTACTGCTCTGAATAAAGTCATGTATATCGGTAAATTTGTCGCATTGCGAGCCAAGTGGTAAAGCCCCAAAGGCACAACAAATCCGGGAATAAAACCCAGGAAAGCTAAAATAATGGCTTCTTCAAAAATCACCCCTAACAAGTATGAATTGCCATAACCCATTGCTTTGAAGGTGGCATATTCTTTCAAATGGGCATTCACATCAGTAGAAAGAACTTGATAGACAATAATCACACCGACCAGAAATCCCATAGATACGCCCAAACTGAAGATAAAACCAATGGGGCTTTCACTTTTCCAGTAGTCTTCCTCAAATTTGATAAATTCCGCTCGTGTTAGCACCTTGACATCCTCATTATTTTGGAGGTGCAATTTTAATGCTGCGGCGACCTGCTGTGAGTCATAGCCTGGTTGAATATCTATCAAGCCCAGGCTGATACTCCCTACTTGTCGTCTGGGAAATAGTCTTAAAAAATTGTCATCGTTGGAAATCAATGTGCCGTCAGCGCCAAAGGATGCGCCTAATTTAAATGCGCCAATGATGTTAATGGTACGTTTATCTACTTCTGTGGATACGGTTTTACCTGCGTCAATTTGGCGAAATACCTCTTGGTATTCACCTCTGGCTCCACGGTCAAACAAAAAGGAATCAGGTAGTTTAATCTTATCTAATTGAGCATTTAGTTCTGGTAAATCTAACACAGGCTGTTCATGAGTGACACCAATGGCTTGGACTGTGGTTTTGCGGCGTGTTTGGGGATTCTTCCAAGTGATTAAACCGATATACATGGGTGTAGCTGATTGTACACCTGGAACATCAGCAGCCTGGAATAATCGCCGCCGTGAAAAGGTAGACATATTTTGCATATTCCGACTTTGCGGACTCATTAAAATGATGTCTGCCAGCACAGCCCGATTTATGCTGGTGTTGCTGTCGTATAGGGCATTCTGAAAGCCAAGCTGCATAAACATCAGGACATCTGCAAAGGCAATACCGGCTAAGGCGACAACCAAACGACTTTTGTGATGGCTGAGTTGTAGCCATCCTAGCGGTGTTCGCCGTTGTAGTTGTTTGATTAATTCCATCACAGTTCAATCACCGCCTTGACTTGTAAATTGGTAAATTTGGCAGCTTTCTGGCTGGATGCTTGATCAAGTTGGACGTGGGCTTCCACTACTCTGGAGTCAATATTTTCCGTGGGATCGCTATTGATAATATTTTGCCGTTGTACTTTCGAGCCGACCCAATCTACTGTTCCGACTAATTCACCCGATAGAGAATTACTGGATATTCGCACCCGTTGCTGTGGTTGCACTTTTCTCACGTCGCTTTGATAAATTTCGACAACTGCATACATTTGGTTGGTTTGCCCAATCTCGATAATGCCCTGATTAGATACCATTTCGCCTGAACGGGTCAAAATGTCAAAGATCACGCCGTCTTGGGGTGATTTTACATAAGCCTGAGCTAAGTTTGCCTTTGCCTGTTTGGCGACTGCGATCGCCCGCCTAATTTCAGCTTCAGCCCCCGCGACATCTATCGGACGTACTTCGGCGATCCGGTCTAAGGTAGCAGAGGCGACATTAGCTTGCTGGCTGCCGGTTGCTTGAATTCGAGCTAACACTGTCTGGGCTTCGGTAATTTGCTGGCGACCAGTGCCATCAATGCGGTTGAGAATGGCTCTGGCTTCACTCAACTGCTGGGTGATGATATCGACACTCAAGCGCTTACTATCAAATAAAGACTGAGAAATTGCTCCATACAAGTACAACTGCTGATAGCGTTGAAATTCTACTTGGGCATTTTTAAGTTCGGCTTCGAGCTTGTTAATGGTTGCTTGTTGTGCCGTTTTCTCTCCTTGCCACTGTACTTCTAACCTGGTGACTGTTTCTCTTTGCTGCCTTTCGTCTCCTATAGTCTGGGCTTGAATACGCCCCATCTCGGCTTTTTGCGCCTGGATTTCGCCTACTTTTGCACCTTGCTGAATTTTTGCCAGATTGATCTGTGCTATTTTCACGCCTGCTTCGGCTTCTTGTAGTGCGGCTTCTAAGCGATCGCGATTATCTAAAATTGCGATCGCCTCCCCAGCTTTGACCTGATCTCCTTCGTTGACTAAAAGCGTCTCTACCCGACTACCTTGACTCAATGACGGTGCGGAAAGTTTAATTACTTTACCTTTGGGTTCTAATCTTCCCAAGGCAGTCACCGTTTTAATTTGCGGTATGCTCACCTGGTCGGTGGGATTTGTTTGAGTTGGTTGTAATTGCCAAAATTTGTAACCTGTTGTGCCGGCGATCGCCAAACTTGTAGCTACTGCCAACATAATCAGTTGGCGAGAGCTAGGCTTAAAGAATGCAGAACCTTTAGCTGTGCTATCAGGTACCATCAGCCCCTTCTTTTACGTATGAGTAAACTGTTTAGTTGTTATTTTACTAAACTAAACTGTACATTCTAATAATGTCAAGAGTCCAAAAATCTAAAATGAAAAAGAAACAGACAAAAAGCAATCAGGTAGACCGTTTGCTGTCCCCAGAGAAAGTTGATGCAATTTTCGCTGGTGCTATGCAAGAATTTTTAGCAAATGGCTATGCAGCCACAACAATGGATAAGGTGACAGCAGCCGCAGGAGTATCCAAAACCACTGTCTACAGCTACTTTCAAGATAAAGAACGATTATTCATTGCACTGATTGAGCAACTAGCCCAGGAAAATTATCGGGCAGTATTTAATCCCGAAGACCCGCAATTCATGGAAGGAGAACCTCAAATCGTGTTGCGCCGCCTAGCAACCAACATTTTAGAGCGGATTAACGATGAACAGGAAGTTTTGAATTTAGTGCGCCTAATTATCGGCGAATCTGGACGTTTTCCATTGCTGGCGCAAGAGTTTGTGCGTAACATAGACAAACCAGCTTTGGAACTGCTAACGCAATATTTTACAAACCACCCAGAACTGCAACTACCTGATCCAGAAGTAGCGGCGCGGATTTTTGCGGGGACATTAATTCATTTCACCATTATTCAGAATATGCTACATAGTCACCAGTTGTTACCAATGGAGCGCGATCGCCTCATTGATAATTTAATTAACTTACTAACGAGTAATCAGACTCCCAACCCGCCAACTGTCAATCAGTATTCAGGTACTGTTCAGAAATCACCCAGGCGCAACCGTACTGCGTCGGGTAAATTTAAGATGGATTATAGTCGTGAACCGAAACATCTCAGGTCTATGCGACTGACAGATACAGCTTGGGAAAAGCTCGCAGAATTGGCATCTGAAAATAATTTGACCAGAAGTGAGGCGATTGAGATTTTTGCCCGTAACGGTACTTTAGATGATCACAACTCAGAAACTTGACATTTAGCAGCAACGTAATTATGTATATACATGGCTAGGAATATGAATTAAATAACATACAAAAAAAGGTTTTTGACTTGTATCAAATTCTCCCCTCTCCTTGCTTTCGCGTAGCGTCTCCCTTTGGGACCTACGGTGTACACACATCCTTACCCATAAAGGTTTTCCCGCCCGAACAACAGGATTTAAGTGTAAATCCAGTTCCCCTCCTCGCTTGCGGGGAGGGGTTAGGGGTGGGGTGCTATGACACAAACGAGAATTTCCCGACTTG
>DASQZD010000010.1:0-2171 GCA_035638855.1 Nodularia sp. (in: cyanobacteria)
TAGATCCATATCCCTTACTATTCCATGCCAAGGATGATGCTACTGATATTGTTGCAGACATTCAGGCAAATCGCCGTAAGGGATGGGGGCGCATCTCGTTGTTTGCTTTGTACTTTCAACCAAACGCACTAAATATCCGCCGATGGAGTCAGGTGTTGCAAGATGCCTTGAAAGCACCAGAACGTTCAAAGAAAGCTTATTTTGGATTGTATCCTTTTAAATGGCATCCAGATTGGCAGCGATCGTTTGATGCTCTGCGAGGTGATGGGCGTTTGTTTGTTGCCCCAATTTTACAGACGCTGATTCTCAACCGCGCACCTCAAGAAACGATTGACTGGGCTGATAAAGTTGCTAGTTGGGACTTCGAGTGGATTATTCCTTGCCACTTTGATTCACCGATTAAAGCCAAGCCGCATCAGTTTCGCCAAGCTTTCTCTTTTTTAGAAAAGCAGCCTGCTGTCAGTGCGGGTTTGTTCAGCAGTAGTAGCTATCCCTTCCCAGAGGAGGATTTTAAACTACTTAAGGAAATCGATATAGGTTTAAATAAGTTTGGGATTGTGCCATCAGCAAAGGAGAAAGTGTAGGGCGTGAGTTTGTTTTTCGGCTCAAACCCAGTTATGGTAACAATGATGGCTATCTGAGGTGTCACTTTTTCATCAAAGGAACGGTAGAGTCAGCAAAGTGAATTTCTTTAGCAGCATTAAGTCCAGATTCTAATGCTCCTTGAAGCCAGCCTCTCGTCTTGGAAGTATGGTCTCCAGCGAAATAAATCTTTCCTTCTGACTTCCCTAATTCTGAAAATAGTTTCTTCTCTTGTTCATCTGTTGGATAGGCCCAGCCTCCTTTTGACCAGATATCTTTTGTCCATGAATAAAAGTGCGATTGGACAGAGTAATTACTTACCCCAGGCAAAAACTTTTCCCAATGCTGGAGTAATTTTTTCTGTTGAGCTTCGCCCTCAAAAGCATCCATCTCAAGAGCTTTTTTTCCTTTGAGATAGGCATGAAGAATACCTGTCTTTCCAGGTTTATCCCAAGTAGTATGCCACAGTTCTTCATCCTCGAAAAATCCCCAGCCATTTAAGTTATCCTTTTCCCAGAAACGATTAGGGAATTTCACAAAGCCACGGGTTGCTTCTCGATAGTTATATCCTCCTGCCGCCGCCTGTTTTTTTGCCGGAGATAGCTCAGGTGAAAAAGTAATTTGATTTAAAACAGTTAACGGGACAGTACACAACACACAATCAGCAAGATATCGTTGCCCTGATAAGCTCGATACTTCAACACCATTAGATGTTTGTACAATCTGAGCAACAGGCTCATCAAGTTTAATTTTTTTAGTCAATGCTTGGGCAAACGCTTGAGGAAGTAGATCAAATCCATCCGTCAGTTTTTGAATCTCTTGGGCACGCATTTGTGGTTGATTTTGAAATAGTTCTTTCGCTGCGACTAATAGACGTTTTCCGTCTTTCATCGTGAGATATTTCCCCGATGTCGGCGCAAACTGTGAAAGTCTTAAACCAAAATGTTTGATGTAACCTAGAGTTAAATGATGATTGGGTGGAATTCTAGCGGCTCCAAGTTCTACTAAATCCTCTCCTTGGAAGGCTCCTCGCAGAGTTAAAATTCTACCACCGACACGTTTCCTTGCTTCTAAAACGGTGACATCATGACCAACTGCTGTTAATTCATACGCTGCCACTAAACCGGCAATCCCTGCACCGACAATAAGCACCTTTTGACGCGGCAATCCTTTGGGTAAAGCACCGGGGGAAGGTGGTTTTTGGGCAAGTACTTGATCGTAGGTGATAGTTGCGGCGATCGCGAGAGTACTCCGCAATAAAAACTGACGGCGATTCAGGTTGAACATAAAGGCGGAACTAGTGATTGGGGAAGGACAGCAATTTAGGGTATTCTTATTTCCTCGGCTAAATAAAGCTACAAATGTACAAAATAGGATTCCAGTCCGAATATAGCAGTGTCAGTAGATTTACGATAGTTGTTCGCTTAAGCAAGTCTTAACGTTTGATCCCCTTAAACCGTTCTTGTGCCGCCTGAAACGCTTCTTGCATCACCAATTGAATTTTCTGGGGATCGGGTTTCTTACCTCCCATTAAATCACCAAAGTAAACGCAGGCTCCTTCCCCTAATGCCCAGGTGTAGGCAGCTGCC
>DASQZD010000011.1:0-29986 GCA_035638855.1 Nodularia sp. (in: cyanobacteria)
ATATTTTCAAGGTTCGGTGTTCCTTTGAACGTCGCTCTTTGGCGCTCGTCTTTCAGGCACTTATCTAATATAACGAGCCTCTATTACTTTGTCAACTCTTTTTTCAATTTATTTTGAATCTATTTTTGAATGTGTCTGAAACTCCCCACAGTGCTAGGTTGTAGGCAACAATAGTGTATGCACTTTGCTGATTACGGGAGGGTAGAGCGTGAATTTTCAGTCGGTGATTACTTTATTGCATCAGTTTTGGGGTGAACGTGGTTGCTTAATTGCCCAGCCTTACGACATTGAGAAGGGGGCGGGTACTAAAAACCCGCATACATTTTTAAGGGCATTGGGGCCGGAACCTTGGTCTGTTGCTTATGTTGAACCATGTCGTCGTCCTACTGATGGACGTTACGGTGAAAATCCTAATCGTTTTCAACATTATTATCAGTACCAAGTTCTGATTAAGCCGTCGCCAGATAATATTCAAGATATTTATCTTGATTCTTTAAGGGTTTTGGGCATTCGTCCAGAAGACCATGATGTTCGGTTTGTGGAGGATAACTGGGAAGATGCAACGGTGGGGGCTTGGGGTACTGGTTGGGAAGTCTGGTTAGATGGGATGGAAATTACTCAATTTACCTATTTTCAACAGTGTGGGGGAATTGATTGTCGTCCTGTATCGATTGAAATTACTTACGGGTTAGAACGCCTGGTAATGTATCTCCAGCAAGTGGAAGCAATTACTAAGATTGATTGGACGGACAATATTACTTATGGTGATGTTTTCCTGCAAAGTGAGATTGAGCAATGTACTTATAATTTTGAAGGGTCCAATCCTGAATTGCTGCTGACACTATTTAATTTATATGAGCAGGAAGCTAGCCAATTGACTGAGCGTGGGTTGGTTGTACCGAGTCTGGATTATGTGATGAAGTGTTCGCACACATTTAACTTGCTCGATGCTAGAGGTGTAATTTCGGTGACGGAGAGAACTCGTTACATTGCTAGGATTCGTCATTTGGCTCGGAAGGTTGCTCATCTATATGTTGAGCAACGGGAAAAGTTGGGTTTTCCTTTGCTGAAGGGGATAGCCGTTTAAGCGTGGCAATGTCAAAGAGAAAATCAGGAAGTTGAGGGGTTTTTATTTTCCTTATTTTCGGGGATTAGCGGGCATCTTGCCCGCTCCACAAAATATTTCGGGATATTTTATTTGGTGAAGTCTCTAAATCAATTGTAAGTTATATCCGCTTAAGCATAAATTGAAGTTTGTGGTTTGTAGTTATTTGTTTAACATTCGGGGTTTTAAGGGCTAAAGCCCTCACTATGAACAAGTAAATTTTTTTACGAGTGACTTATGATTCAGACAAGTGGTGTGTTTATCTGTCTTGGCTTTATTCTAGGATTGCTGTTGACGGGTGTTCCTGGGGGTGGTTTTTGGGTTTTAGGTTTGGGGTTTGTGGGAGCATTTGTGTTTGGAAGACGCAGGTTAGGTCAATTTGGTCCAAAAACCGAAAATTTAGCAGGTAAAACTCAGGCTGTTCCTGATATTTGGCAAGATACTCCCCATCCTAGAATATGGCTAGTTGCTGGGTTGGTGGGGTTGTTAGCAACTTTCTATTTTCAATGGCGAGTACCACAACCGGATGAACAAGATATCAGTACATTTATTTCGTCGGAAAATAACGGTAATCAACAACAACTGGTGATTGTTCGTGGGGAGGTGGCGAGTAATCCCCGTTTGACTCGCAGCCAACGAGGACAATTTTTGTTATCGGCTACTCAGCTTGATGAGGTGAAAAATGAAACTGGCCCGGTAGATGTGCCTAAAGGTGTGACGGGCAAATTATATGTGACAGTGCCGATGCTTCAAGCGACTGGGTTATATCCTGGGCAAGAAGTTGCTGTGACTGGAGTTTTATACAAGCCTAGAACAGCTTCTAATCCTGGTGCTTTCGATTTTCAGAAGTTTCTCAAGCAAGAAGGAATATTCGCTGGTTTGACTGGAAGACAGATTAATGTTCTGGATCAGAACAATGAACGTGAATGGGGATGGTGGCAAGTTCGGCAACGAATTGTGCGATCGCAAGTTCGTTGGTTAGGTGTTCCAGATGGTCCGCTTGTCAGTGCAATGGTTTTGGGTAGTAAGGCGGTTGATTTACCTTACGATATCCGGGATTTGTTTGTGAAAGCAGGTTTGGCTCATACTTTGGCAGCTTCAGGATTTCAAACTTCTTTGATCTTGGGTTTGATTCTACAGTTGACAAGGCGTGCATCTAAGGGAACACAATTTACCTTTGGCTGTTTGGTATTAATTATTTTTCTGAGTTTAACAGGGTTCCAGGCTTCGGTACTGCGAGCCGTAATTATGGGTTTTGCGGCGTTAGTTGGTTTGCTATTAAAAAGAAAGGTTAAACAATTTGGTTCTTTGCTCTTGGCTGCAACTATATTATTGCTAATTAACCCGTTATGGATTTGGGATTTAGGCTTTCAATTGAGTTTTTTAGCAACACTAGGGTTAATTGTTACAGTCCCGGCACTTGTGAAACGATTGGATTGGCTACCACTGGCGATCGCTTCTTTAGTTGCTGTTCCCCTGGCTGCTACAATTTGGACTTTACCTCTGCAACTTTTTGTGTTTGGGGTTGTGCCGGCTTATGCTTTGTTACTGAATATTATCACCACACCTTTGATTGCTACGATTAGTATAGGTGGAATTATTAGTGCGATCACGGCATTAGTTTGGCCTGCGGCTGGTAGCGCTTTAGCGGGAGTCTTACATTACCCTACTGATTGGCTGATTAAATTAGTAGAATCATTTAGCAACTTGCCTGGTAATTCTCTCAGTGTAGGAAGTATCTCTACGTGGCAGTTACTAGGGATATATGCAGTGGTGATTTTAGTTTGGTTAGTACGTTGGTGGCAGAAACGCTGGTTGTTCGCAAGTTTAATGGCTATGGGTTTGGTGCTGATCCCATCTTGGTATTCTGCAAATACTTTATTTAGAATTACCGTCTTAGCAGCAGGTACAGAGCCAGTTGTAGTCATTCAAGACAGAGGAAAAGTGACGCTGATTAATAGTGGAGATGAGGGGACTGGACGGTTCACAATTCTACCATTTCTACAACAACAGGGCGTTAATCAAATAGATTGGGCGATCGCCTATGGCAGTGTGCGGAGCGCAATCGCTAGTAATTTTAAATATCAGGATAGCAATGGTTGGTTGGAACTACTGCAAACTCTACCGATCAAAAATTTTTATGAATATTCACCTAATCTAAAAAATACTACTACTATTCCGGCAATTCAACAGGAAGTCCAAAAGCAACAAGGAAGCTATCAGCCTTTAGCACCCGGTCAAACAGTAAATACTGGTTCGATGGTTGCTCAATTAATTAATGAGCAGTTACCTGTTTTACAATTTCAAATTCAAGGTCAAAATTGGCTATTGGTAGGTAATGTCAAGTCTCAAGAAGTGGAACAGCTAGTTAAAGCAGGAAGCTTGCTGCGCCCGCAAGTGCTGTGGTGTAGCCCTCAGTCCTTGAAAGATTTAGTACAAATGTTTCAACCACAGGTGGCGATCTCCTCTGCTGCTAATCTTGACTCAAAAACTCTATCTGAACTGAGTAAAAATCAGACTAAACTGTTTTTTACTAGAGAAGACGGCGCTATCCAATGGACACCGAAAGGTCAATTTGAGGCGTTTGTTCAAGCAACTGAAAATAAATCTTCGGTTTTTTGATCACAGCCCTGGCGACTAGAAGTCGCAGCTACACAAACAAAACCTCTTTTTTATATGTTAATTCGCTTCAACAGAGTTGAGTTGAATTCTGTTTTGTCCAATTCTGGTCAGATATCCTCTCACGTTTTAATACCTTTAAACATTTCTTGCGCCTTCTGAAAAGCTTCTTTCATCACCCCCTGAATTTTCTGAGGGTCGGGTTTCTTACCACCCATCAAGTCACCAAAATAAACACAAGCACCTTCTCCCAGCGCCCAAGTGTAAGCAGCAGCCCAAGAAGCAGCAATCACACTACCGAAACCAGGCACAAATTTGATTAACTCTCGTGCAACAGCCTGTGCTAAAAAACCGCCAGCGATCGCACTGACAACGCCTCCTGCCTGTGATGGAGTCACCGTTTGCCCATATAATTTTCCTAGCAGACTTACCATTGATACTTGCAACGAAGTCAAAACTGGCATGGTAGCGAATGGTAATGGCACAGCAGCCAACGCCGCTGCCATAATCGAAAATGGTAAAATGTAACGCCGACCAGTATCCCGATAAATATCGCCGAGTTGCTTACTAGCTGCATCATCTAATAACTGATAAATTGCACGGGCTTCTGCTTCTGGAAGTATTTCAGCGAGAGAATCGCGTAATAGTTCTAAGCCATAAAATACAGGATTATACTCATCTTCTTCTAAAGTGAAGTCAATGAGGACAGAGCGATCATATAGTCCTGTAAAAGCTTGCTCAATGGCTGTAAAGGCGCGGTTGACTTCCTCATAGTCTGGTGGATAATCAGGATGGTCAGCTGTACTGGGGGGATAAACTTCATGTAAACAGGTAACAGCCAATAGACATGGAATCTCTGGATACTGCTGACGGAGCTTTTCCGCAATTTGTCGCAGTGTCTCGGTGGCGAAATCATTGATTTTTACAGTCAAAATCAGGACTCTACCCCGACGAGTCGATTCTTGTAAATCACTAATTAAATCCTGAATTACCGCTTGAGTATCCTGATTCACATCTCCCAGTCCCACTGTATCTGTAAAAATCAGCAACGGTAGTTCATTAGAAGGATAGGCGTAACGCTGGGTATGTTGAGTGTGGGGGCGAAAACCCTGACCGACAATTTCCGCAGATACTCCCGTTAAGCCCCGGACAATAGAACTTTTGCCAGCTTGGGGCTTACCAATGAGCAAAGCCTCTGTGGTTGGGAGTTCGGCTCGAACTGTCGCCAAAATTTCTCCTACCTCAGCTTCACTCACACTAAACCATTGAACGATGGTTTGTGTTACTTGCTCTACAGGTACGAGCTTTACTAAGCGGTTTGTAGTTTTATTCCAGATATTAGTAATACGGGTTGACCAAGCACTATCTCCCGACTTAGGAGTGCCATCAGTCGGCTCTGTAAATTGCTGAGAATCAACTGACTCCCGGTCAGCATCGGATTTCTGGGTCATTTTTCAATAGTACCAAAAATACTTGACTTAAAATAGTTTGAAAATTTTCTTGTGCAATCAAATTATTGTATGCTATAGTTATTGGTGTCTATATGCAAGCTAAAGTATAGATTTATTTTATGTGTAGTTTGTATATTAGGACATTGAGCTAATTAAATATTTTCTCTTTTTGCGGGCGTAGTTTAGTGGTAAAACTTTAGCCTTCCAAGCTAATAATGCGGGTTCGATTCCCGCCGCCCGCTTAGATGAAAAACCCCTGTAAGTTGATTCTTATAGGGGTTTTTTATGGGAAGATTAACAATAATATTGGGTAGGCGTAGGGAGGAAAAATTCAGATAAGCGATCGCTAACCTCCACCAACAAATTGAGAAAATAGAATAGTAATGCACTGCCTAAATATCCAATGCAGTCACAGGCAAAATAGACGTAAGAGAATTTGGCGAAAAAAACGATGAGTACCCTAGTCAAATCCATCACCTTAGAAAAATTCCTGCAACTCTCCGAAACCAAACCCGCTTCCGAATATATCAACGGAAAAATCAGCCAAAAACCGATGCCTCAAGGAGAACATAGCCGTCTTCAAGGTAAACTTGTCGCTACGATTAATGAAGTTTCTGAAACTCCAAAAATTGCCCTAGCCTTCCCCGAACTCCGTTGTGTTTTTGGCGGTGCTGCCATAGTTCCTGATATTGCCGTATTTCGTTGGGAAAGCATTCCCCTTGAACCAAGCGGCAGAATTACCAATCGCTTTCAAACTCATCCTGACTGGGCAATAGAAATCCTCTCCCTAGACCAAAGCCAAGCCAAAGTTCTTCGTAACCTGCTGCACTGTTCCCAAAATGGCACAGAATTAGGCTGGTTAATTTTTCCAGAAGAAGCCAGCATTTTAACTATATTCCCAAATCAACGAGTTGAAATGCTCACAGGTGCAGACTCGTTACCCGTTCTCAGCAACATTGATTTATCCCTAACTGTTGAGCAAGTTTTTAGCTGGCTAACGCTTTAATGGAAACGGCTATAGTACATTAAGTTCTCAATGTAGAGAATTTTGTACTTGCAGTCCTACCTGATTAAATGTGAAAGTGGGCTTTAATTGCAAATCAACGCCGACCTTTAAAAGGATTGATGTAAAGTTCATCCTGACACTCCACACCCACCCTAAACTTGCAATCTGAACGAGGATAGGCAATACATAGTAGAACATAACCCATCGATGCTTGAGCAGATTTTAGTCCAACTGCCTGAGACTGCTCAACTTTGCCGGCAATAAGGCGTGCTGCACAGGTAATGCAAGCACCATATCGACAACCTACAGGTAAGCGCAATCCCAATGCTTCTACAGCATTGAGAATATATTGATTCTTCGGCACTTCGACAACCAAGTGATCAAGATTAACTAGTTCCACCTGATAAGTTTTCATCTTTTCCCAGAAATATCCTCACAGCCATATATCTGAAGTGCAATCACCGCCAGGGTAGCGCATTTCATGAGCGCGAGCAGGGCCAGATGGTTCTTTACCAAAATCAACATCAAAATTTTCGTTGATTTTCAGTCCCCCATTCTCAGTATCACAATCAATCTGCAATAGATATGAGCCAGTTTTAGATAACTCAGGGTAAAACTGATTATCCCAAGTGCTAAACAGGGAATTAGTCACATAAAGGCGCTTACCATCTAAACTCAACTGTAGCATTTGTGGGCCGCCAGCCAATTTGTGACCTTGTAATTCGCTACTCTTATCTAGCAAACCACCACACCAAATTTCACCAGTCAGACGAGGATGGGAAGGATCACTGATATCATATTGACGAATATCTCCATGCAACCAATTAGAAAAGTAAAGATAGCGATCATCCATAGAAATTAAAATATCGGTAATTAATGATGGCACAGGTATAGGCCAGCCTTCGAGTTCTACTGATGGGATGTCGATCACTTTCTCTACTTGCCAAACATCATTAAACTTGTGCCAATGCCAAACATTACTACTGAGTGCGGCGGCGACAAATCCATGAGTACTGTCTGGATTATGGTGAAAGCGTACTTCTAGAGGAATTAAACCTTCTTCTCCTAAGTCAACAGTTTGTATAATTTCATGAGTTGACCAATCCCAAAAATGTATGTGGTGTCCATACTTACCATTTGTTACATCATTCAGGTCAAAGCCGGGATAATAGGTTTTGGGTGCAGCCCACTCACTACTCACCATGACATTATGGCGTGGCTGATACCAAAAATCATAGTTAAACTGCATAGTATCGGCTTTGCCTTCCCAGCGTCCAGCAATGTCAAAATTGTCATCCAGTAACAAAAAACCACCAGGGCCATTGCCATTGCTATCACCCAGCATAGAAATCATGACGTGACCATCTGCCAGGCAATGTACTGTATGAGGTGCAGTTAAGTTAGTTTTTGCTTTGATTTCTTCTGGTTCAATAACTTTATGCAGTTTTGGTGCTGTCTTCTCTGCTGTATCAACAATATAAATCCGACTAGACCGTTGTCCAGGAATCACAGTAAACCGTCGGGATTTACTCGTATCATCATGACAAGAACTACAAGCATTCCAGCCAAAGTGATGTAACTCATCACCAATATAAGGCATAGAAAGACGATGAATTACTTGGGAGTAGGTTGGAGATTTGGGGTCAACATCTACAGTTGCTAAATAATCTGGGTCTTCAATACCCGTACCCGTATAAAGAGCGATTACATAAAGAACTTTTTCCGGTTCTGCCTGGATGGCTACTTGTGGGCTAGCGTAACCAGGACCGCAGCAAGCATGAGTCATATTCTGACACCTTAATAAGCCTAGGGATAACGTATATTTTGACTAAATAATAGTATCTTACCCAAGATGCGAAGCCAACTTAACTTAACTAATCACCACTAGCCACTCAGCGAACCTTTGTACTAACCTCCGCGCCCCTTTGCGTTAAAAAACATTACCCCTCTCCGCTACCGGAAAGGGGTGAAGGTGAGCTGAACAAAATTCTCACTGCTGAAACTCAGCGCTATCTAATAAGCATCTTGCAACTCGTAGAAATCAGGCGAGATGTAATCCTTCCGCAAAGGCCAACCAACCCAATCTTCGGGCATCAAAATCCGCTTCAGATTCGGATGACCTTCGTAGACAATGCCGAACATATCGTAAGTTTCGCGCTCTTGCCAGTCTGCGGTTTTCCAGATCCAGTAAACTGAAGGGACGCTGGGATTTTCACGAGGTAGGAAAACTTTTACCCGGATTTCTTCAGGCTTAACAGCATTATCACCGACTTTAATTAAGTGATAGACACTGACTAAATCTTGACCTGGGCCAAGGTCAATACCAGATTGAAACTGAAGGTAATTAAACCCGTAAGCATAAAGGGCTGTAGAAATGGGGAGCAGAAAATCTGCCTCTACCTTAATTATTTCTACCCCAAGCTTATCAGGTTCCAAAGACTCATGATCAAAACCGTTTTCGGTTAACCATTGGGAAATTTGACCTGCTTTAACTAGAGACTCTTCTATTGCTGGTACTGGTTGGGAATCTTCTTCAGCCACGGTTTTGCTCCTTCTCTTGTGTCTTTGCTGTCAACAGCGCAGGTGGAACTGGCAAACCAATAGCTTCTGTCAATTCTTTTGGTGGTGTGTAGCGAGTTTCTGACTGCAAATATTTACCAGTTAAGATTTGCTCTGTGGGCTTGAGATTGTGAGTTGTACTGTAGAAACGATGGGTTTGCTTCAGTTGACCTCGTTCCTGCATGGAATCGTTAGCTATTTTTTTCCGCAATTTAATAATTGCGTCAATAATCGCTTCTGGGCGGGGGGGACAACCAGGCAAGTAAACATCTACAGGAATTAGTTTATCAACTCCACGTACAGCTGTGGGAGAGTCCATGCTGAACATCCCGCCAGTAATTGTACAAGCACCCATAGCGATGACATACTTGGGTTCGGGCATTTGTTCATAAAGACGCACCAATTGGGGTGCCATCTTCATGGTAATTGTGCCTGCTGTAATAATTAAATCGGCTTGACGGGGGCTGGAACGGGGAATGAGACCGAAACGGTCAAAGTCAAACCGGGAACCGATTAAAGCTGCAAATTCAATAAAGCAGCAAGCTGTACCAAACAGCAAAGGCCACAGACTCGAAAGCCTTGCCCAGTTATAGAGGTCATCAACTGTGGTCAGGATGACGTTTTCTGACAAATCCTGAGTGATTGCGGGACGTTCAACCGGGTTGATGATTTGCTCTTTGTCTGGGGTGGTTAATTTTGAGTTTAAGACCATTCCAACGCTCCTTTACGCCATGCGTAGACTAAAGCAACTACAAGAATTGAAATAAAAACTAAGGCTTCAATGAATGCCAAAAGCCCTAGACGGTGGAAGGCAACCGCCCAAGGGTACAGGAATACTGTCTCTACGTCAAAGACGACGAAAACTAGGGCAAACATATAGTAGCGAATATTGAACTGAATCCAGGCTCCGCCAATGGGTTCCATGCCTGATTCGTATGTAGTTAGCCGTTCTAGGCTGTTACCTTTGGGTCGCAGGAGCTTGGAGGCTGACAGTGCAAGGGCAGGAACTAGGCTACAGATGATGAAGAAGCCTAGAAGGTACTCGTAACCGCTGAGGACAAACACAATAAATATCTACCGCTTCTGGTGTAAATAAGGCTGTTACTTTCTTTTACATTATATCTGGTTGCTTTTGATGAAATCTGTGAAACAAAACGATTTCAGGTATTTATCGTTTTTGCAGATGATTGAAAAATCTCACACTTATGTCATAATTTGTAACGTATATTTAATATTTCTCCTCTGTGAGGATTTAGCCATGAGCGAACAAGCTAACGAACAAGCTGTTGAAACTCCGGCATTAGACCGTTATGAATGCCGTGCCTGTGGTTATGTTTATGAACCTGAAAAGGGAGACGATAGCCATAATATTGACCCAGGAACTCTCTTTGCTGAATTGCCTATAACTTGGCGTTGTCCAGTATGTACGGCGAAAAAAACTGCTTTCGCGAATATTGGCCCTGTTGGTACTGTATCGGGTTTTAAAGAAAATCTCAGTTATGGTTTGGGTGTTAACACAATGACACCTGGGCAAAAAAATCTTTTGATTTTTGGGGCTTTGGCTCTGGGTTTCTTGTTTTTTCTCAGTCTCTACGGCTTACAATAAGACCCGTTATCTTTTGTAGCAAGTTTTAGAGGGCTACGATCGCCATTAAGATGAAAAATTTAGAAAAAAGTAAAAAATACTGATGCATTCAATGGGTATTATGAAAAGTTGGCAAAAAATCTTTGCCTTGTTGATAGTAGTTTTCTTCTGTATAGGTTGTAGCAAAGTTCCCTCTACCGTATCTAATCCTTGGGCGATTATTTCTGTGCCAACAGAATCAAAGCTGCTGGATATTGCCTTTACTGATAACTCTCAGCATGGTTTTCTAGTGGGTGGGGACGCTACCCTTTTGGAAACAAATGATGGTGGTGATACTTGGAAACCCCTAACTTTGGAACTGGATGATCCGAAGTCTCGTTTTGACTCAGTAAGTTTTGCTGGCAAAGAAGGCTGGATTTTAGGTGAACCTTCACTACTGTTGCATACCACTGATGAAGGTAGTTCTTGGTCGCGCATTGCTCTAAGCGAAAAACTACCGGGTAGTCCCATCGCTATTTATGCTCTGGGAGAAAATACGGCGGAAATGGCTACTGATGTGGGTGCGATATACAAAACTAAAGATGGTGGGAGAAACTGGAAAGCCCAGGTAGAAGGAGCCGTCGGTGTGGTGCGAAATATTGAACGATCGCCTGATGGTAAATATGTTGCGGTTTCGGCTAAGGGTAGTTTCTACTCAACTTGGGAACCAGGACAAACTAGCTGGGAACCCCATAACCGCAATAATTCTCGCCGCTTAGAAAATATGGGTTTTGCGGAGAATGGGCAGTTGTGGCTGCTAGCACGAGGAGGTCAGGTGCAGTTTAGCGATCTCAATAATCCCGAAGAATGGCAAAAAGCACAAAATCCTGAGTTGGCTACAAGCTGGGGTTTATTGGATTTGGCTTATCGCACTCCCAAAGAACTTTGGATAGGTGGCGGTAGCGGTAATTTACTGTCAAGCGCTGATGGTGGTCAAACTTGGGAAAAAGACCGTGATGTGGAAGGAGTAGCGGCTAATTTGTACAAAGTTGTTTTCTTCAATCCTAATCAGGGATTTGTGATCGGCGATCGCGGCGTGTTGCTAAAATACCAGCCCAATAGTACCAAAACTTCCTCACAAGAGGCTGCTTAGTGAGATGATTGGCTTCAGTATTCGCGCTGATTTCTGAGAAGGTCGTTGCAACTTGTAACTCTTTCTAAACTTTGTAGGATAATAGACAATAACAATCTTTGTGAAGGTAAGGATCTAAATGTCAGGTACCACTGGAGAACGTCCTTTTTCGGACATTATTACCAGCGTTCGTTACTGGGTAATTCACAGCATCACCATTCCCGCATTATTTATTGCTGGATGGCTCTTTGTCCAAACCGGATTGGCTTATGATGCTTTTGGCACTCCCCGTCCTAACGAATACTACACACAAACACGGCAGGAATTGCCCATTGTGAATGATCGTTTTGGCGCTAAACAGCAAGTTGAACAATTTATCGGTAAGTAGTTTGAGATTATGACTAGCGGAAATGACATAAATCAACCAGTTTCTTATCCCATTTTTACGGTGAGATGGCTGGCAATTCATACTTTAGGTGTACCTTCGGTCTTCTTTTTAGGCGCGATCGCCGCCATGCAGTTTATTCAACGCTAGGAGAAAATTATGGATAGATCGCCCAATCCGAATAATCAACCGGTTGAACTAAACCGGACTTCCCTATACCTGGGACTACTTTTAGTCTTTGTTCTAGGAATTTTGTTCTCCAGTTACTTCTTTAACTAACAGAGAATGACTGTTGTAAATCTTTGTTTATTGAATCAGTGTTGATTTGTTATTAAGGGAGGAGATAAGCTGTGTCTGCTGGAAGTGGAAGAATTCCCCTGTGGGTTGTCGCTACAATCGCAGGTTTAGGTGTAATTACAGTTGTAGGCATTTTCTTTTACGGAGCCTACGCTGGAGTCGGTTCTTCAATGTAAAAAAAGTTTGAGCCGAAAACAATTTCGTCTGGATTTTCGGGCAATTGTTTAAAAATCAGCATTAACAAACCGCTTGTTTCTAAGAAACAAGCGGTTTGTAATTTGAGTTAAACGCGAATCCCACCCCTCAACCAAGTGGAGGCGAGAAATTCATTCAACTAATTAGCTGATATCATCGCGTTCGATGTATAAGAAGAAAAACGCCATTGTCACTGCTGGAAAAACTAGACCAGTCAGAGGAACCAAGATCGAAGGCAAAAATGAAGCTGCCATAGTGAAGTTTCCTATTGAATAATTAGACAATCCTCGAAAACGAGCTTACTGCAAATTTCACCAGATTTTTGAAATTCTCAAAATTATTAACACAACTCTGGTGTGAGATATTCAAATCCCCAGTAATTCATCGAGCTGCAAATTCGGTAAGTCTGGAGGAATCACACTTCGCAGCACAGTGACTTTGTGACTTTCTTGTTGGGTAGCTTGATTTAAAGCTATCGCCTCAAAGCGAATTTCCAAGCAACCAAAGGGAATATTGAATTGAGTGATCACATCCAAACTCCCCAAGGAGTTAGGTAGCAAGTCAGTGAGCAAATGGGGTCCATCTAACAGCCAGCGAGTTTGACAATCTTCCACCCATAATTTGATAACTATTTCCGGGGATACCACAGGTAGTTCTACCCTCACCCTGACGGAAGTACCAGCGATCAGTTCACCATCTGGAACGTGTAGTTGCGGAATTGGTAAAGGCTCAACAATTCGCCCTTCCATCAGTGGCGTATGCGATAAATCTGAGATTGGTTGCTGATTTTGTCCAGAGGAATAGCCGTCTCTCAGATCCAAAGTCGTTTCACTATATGTATCTTCTATCACAAATTCTTGTGTCAACCAAGCCGCAGATGTTTTGAGATCATCAGCAGGCGGGAATTGTGAATCTGAAAAGGGTAGAGAAATTTCTGCTGATATATTTTCTGCTTCTGGCTGTGCTGATATTGTCATCTCCTCTATTTCTACAGCACTGGCTGTTGGTGTAGCATTAGCCAGCGAAGGTAAAGGTAGCTGATCGGCTGCGATATCCGTTTCCAGTTCTAGGTTTAATGATGAGTTAATGTCCAGGGTTTCAGTCGAAAGCTGAACCTGCTGCTCATCGGCTAACTTTTGCTGCTCTAAAATCTCAATAATAGATTCAGGTAGGAAATATCCTTTACTTTGCGTCCACTTTCTAATCAAAGGCGATGAATAGAGATTAGCTTCTGCGTTTAATTCTAAATTTGGTAAGAGAGATCCCGGTGCTTCTGAGTCATCCTCGAATTTTGGATGCTCACTGACTAACTCCGGTGTATTTTCATACTCAACTACATTTATATCGATCTGTGGGGAATCATTAGCGGCCGGGAGTGACAACGCATCTGGTGTATCGGTTTTCAGTTGCTGAGTTTGATCAGGTAAAACTTTCAGGCGTTTCAAATAACGAAAAGTGCTGTGCAGTATCCGCGCACGATGATGTCTAATTACCAGTTGTGCTAAGTTAATGGGGGCTATATTCTCGCTTTTATCCACAAGATTTTCATCTACAGAGGATTCTGTAACTACATCAGTAGTGGTGAAACCTTGATCAGTGATTTGGTTTTCAGGTAGCTTTGGTAGTTGAGGTAAAGGCGGATCGGCTAATTGATTTAGCTCAGAGACTCGCTGCGTTCGCCTAGCGTCTCGTAGAGAGGCTGTTTCTAGTTTTTCGCAGTCAAGTTGCGGAGGTAATGACTTGTTTAGGGAAATTTGAATAGATTGAGGATAGTCTGTTTGTGGAGTTTTAGCTAGGTTGAAAAGTCGTAAATCAATGCTAATAGATGGTTCTGGCTCTGTTTGTGCTGTGATAGGGTGATCTAATAAATTTTGTTGATTCAATCTAGCTGCGGCTGTGATGGCGAGCAATTCTGTAACATCTGCTGTAATTGTAAAAGACTTACTAGCTAATAGTATTACTTCACCGAATTCGCTGAGTGCGCCATACAAATTAATATCTGCCAAAATCAGCTTAGATTCACAATTGAGGGGAATATCAATTGTCGAGCTGATTGTAATGGGTAACGAGCTATTTGGTAAAGGCTGCCGAACCTGGGTTAAAATTTCTGAGGTTAAAGGCGATCGCAGCTCAATCAGTAGTTGCAAATCATAAAGACTTTCTGGGTATGGTGTTTCACCCGCTTGATTGATTTGGTCTTGTAGCGCCACTAACCCATGAATTACAGCTATTTCTCCCCAATACGCAACATAGGCTTCCTGATCTAAAGTCAAAGATAAGGGTGTCCGTGGTTTTGTTGCTAAAGTCTCCATAACTTTGCCATCCTCTAACAGAGTTTCAGAGGTGGGTAAAGCTAAATCCATTAAATTTTTTAAAATTTGTTCGGCCGTTTCACCTTTGACGGAAACTGGGCTAACAGGCTGGTCGATGACTGTGGCTGGTGTTGTAGTTTCAGTCGATAAATCGGTAAGTTCTGGATCGGGTTTGAAAGTAGGCTGAGGTTTTGGTGTAATGACGGATTTCCAGTTGCTATTAGAAGTAATATCTGGATACTGGGGTAAATGTGACGATACATTTTCGCCACTGTACCATTGTCCCCATAACTGAGTAGATTCCTCAGATAATACTTGTAGATAGATACCGTATTGCCATGATGTACCGAGTAAATCGGATATCAAACCCCCAGAGCATTGCAATTCCCAAATTCCCGGTTTCAGGTGGGTAAAAGGAATTACCGCCATTAAACCTTCGGCATTAGTGCGGTGCGATCGCTTTTCAATTCGCCGTTTTGGGGGAATTTCTTGAATTGAGGAGTGAGTTATCCGTATTTCCACGTCAGTATTACGTAGGTTAGAACGAGCTAATACTCTGTACCAACCTTCCGAAATTTCTAAGTTAGGCGATTCCAGGTTATGCCAAGAGCGATCGCCCTGTTTCTGAATTAGAAATTGCCAGTGTTCCATTATGAGTTATGCCCACACCGAAGAGCATCTGAGTAAAATTGTGCATGATCTTGCTTGCAAGTTTAACTCAGTAACTAGCAATTTCATCCCCTCAACTTGACTATTTGCTGCAAATTCCGGCAAAATTAACCTCTGCTTCACAAAAAATTTAACTATTTGACTTTTTGCACGTTCCCCAAACGAGTAAAATGGATTTGAATCCGTCAGCGTGTCTGATCTTCTTAACGAGCGATCAATGCAAATTCCCCACTGGGTAATATTAATTGAGTTGCAGAATAAGCCCGGAAAGATAAACCTTGAGTCTTTGTTCATTCACATGAATATTATCCAGTATTTACACTATTGCCAAAGCAGACATCAATTCTAAATCAGCTTTCCGGGGTGGTAATGGAGAGCGATCGCTTGAGAATAAGTAAAATTATCAAAACTCTGGCATAGTATGCAGTCAACCTCTTGAAAGTGGAATAGCCAGCTCTAAAAAAATTGTCTAAAAAAATAGACCTGTATGATTAACAAGGTCACTTTCGAGAATAAAAAGCCTAATTTGATCTCCAGGTTAATGAGAAAATTCAGCGCTGGTAAATCAAGAAAATTAAAAACTGTAGCAGTTTCGATAGTAAGCCAAAATTTGCTGTACGCGTTGCTGACTTTCTGAATCAGAACTAGGTATCCCAGAAATCCATAAGGCAGCAATTTGGCTTTGATTGTAATCAAATTCTGAAGATGCTTGGGGAATTAAGCCAGCTTCTATTCCTTCGACTTGGCGCAAATGAGCAGCTATTTCTCGATAGACAGCCAGAGATAAACCAGCAAATTCAATTTTTTCTGGAGTTTCCATCTTTAAGAAGCTTCAACCTTAGTAGCTGAAGATGCTGCGTTAACAGGTGCTTCGCCTACCATTCTGGCAACTTCAATCCCATATTGTTCCAGAATTACAATCGGATTGGAACCTTCATTCATTTCAATACGTTTGATTAACAAACCACTCGACAGGCGCTGTCCCGCTTGTACATAGCGACTTGTGGCTTCATTCGGTACTTTAATAATTGCTTGTGGTTCTTTACCAATTAGCACAACACCACTGACCATCACTCCCTCAGCCAATTCAGGTTTTGGTGGTGGTGGTGGTAGTACAGATCCGAGAGTAGGATTAGGAACCAATCCTGGCATAACTTTAGGTAGAACTGAGGCCGCACCAGTATTAGGCTTTGGTCCCTTTGTCCCTTGAGAGGCTGCAACATTTGTACTAGTTGCCGTACCAGGAGCCGATCTAAGTGTTGGCTGTCCTGCTACTGTAGTAGGTAAACGTCTGAGCGGAACTGTGCTAGGAGCGGCCCCTAGTGAACCTCTGAGCGGAACTCTGCTGGGAGCGGTCGGTAGGGGAGGGATTGCGGGAACAGTTGTGGTTGATGTAGCTGTCGGTAGTCTACGAACAGGCGGCTCGAAAAGTTGGGCAAATGGGTCATTCCGCCCTTTTGAGACGATCTGCTCACGCTCTGTGGCATTAGTGAGTTGAATCAAGTTAGGAGTTGCAGAGGCATTTGTTTGTGGTTCTTTACTAGGTACTACAGGATTACTAAAGGATTCGGTGGCTGTTGGCGTTGCAGTAGGGGTGGGAGCAACTGCCTCTGGTGTCTCTCCGATAGTACATCCAGCGATCGCTAAAATTGAAAGAGCTACAAATGCAATTGGGAAATTTTTGTCCATTAGCTGTTCTAAAAAGCTCTAGGAAACGTTGCTGTTTGTGGAATTTATATTGCCCATTTATATTTAAGGCAAACTATGTTACCTTTATAACCTAATTTTGGGAATTTTAATTGTTATTATTAGCACCACCAGCCTACTAACGCAGTCAAATCAGAAGTCAAAAGGCTAATTTTACAGACTTATGTTGATTTCAAATGGTTGTGCTATTTACATCGTGCTGTACTAAATTAAATTCAGCTTCACCTTGTTTGGAGTTAATCTTCTTTCGCACCCATCAATTGCTTTAATAAGCCTAGTCCTTTTTTGACTCTGCGGGAAACTGTAACTACACTAATTCCAAGAAGTTCTGCCACTTGTTTTTGAGTCAAGTCCTGGAAAAAGACACCTTCCAACACGTCACGAGTACATTTCTCTAACTGAAACAGTGCTTGTTGGAGGCGAATTTGATCTTCTTGCGCCAGTTGAAAGCTGCGGTAACTGGGATCGGGAACTAATTCTCCCAAACTGGTAGTTCCTTCTTCTCCGTCCAAAATTGGTACATCTAGGCTCAGAGGGGAGCGATTGACACAGGCTAGTTTAATTTCTTGCCATTCGTTGGGAGAAATTGCCAATGCTGCGGCTAATTCAGCGTCAGTAGGTTGGCGATTATATTTTTCGATCAAAGATCGTGAGACTCCTATTGCCTGCTGTTGTAGTGCTACATAGCGCCGAGGAATTCGGACTGTAACGCCTTTATCTCGGAGATAGTGTTGAATTTCACCACGAATATAGGGAATGGCAAAGGAGCTGAAGGCGTGTCCTTTGGAGATTTCAAATTTTTCAATAGCCCGAATTAAACCCAAATAACCAACTTGGAGTAAATCATCATAATTTTCATGACACTGATTCGTCCAATAATGAGCTTCTTTTCTGACAAGGCCAAAATTTAGTTTTACGAGTTGATTACGAATAGTCTCTGAGCGACATTGCTCATACTCTCGTAATAGTTGCCAAATTTCATGCTTCAGTTCGTGGCTGGCTGTAGTAGGCATATTACCAGATTTATTGATTAAAATAAACAGTGAATACACGCTTAAACAAAATTTGCAATTGCGAAATTCTCCCGAAAGACTTGGATTAGTCTTTCCGGTAAAACATGGTATGTAATCACAAACATTCTGCTTAAACCCGTTATTAAGTTGACAATTGAGCCAGATTCCAATAAGCGCAATTGCTAAAGTTATTCTTATTTAGATTGGTTAATTTCTGTAGGTCGTTAATCTACATATAGACAAAATATAGAATTATGCTTTCATTTACAAACCGAGATTGTACTTAACTTTATTAATTTATTAATTTAATATGAGGGCTGATTGCCACAATTTCTCTAAGAATTGAAAATTTGCTTCTCCGTAAAAGTACTATATTTAATCAAGAAAATTCATTTGAAGTTTAAAATTATCAACTAACTGATCCTCTGTCTTTGTTAGGGCTTTATTCATCTCATGCATTAGCCACACCAACTAACCCGGCTGACATCAAAACTTTTTTTATTACTCTGATCAAATAAAAATAAAAAGCCTTTATATTTAAGGACTTTTATCAACTAGATGTAGATTTGGGAGCCTGCAATGATCATTTTTCGTGATCCCTGAGTTATTATTTTTGAACGCAAGGATGAAAATCCCGATGCTAGTTTCCATCCTTGATGCTAAAAGCGACAGGGCATTGAAGCTATCTTTGCTCAAAAAAACCCATTTGCTTCCAGATCAAAAGAAACAAATGGGTCAAGTCTTGCGAACAAGTGAATAATTACAGCATTATTCCAGGGAATTTAGCCGCGATTTGGTTCAACGCGGGCATAAAACAGACCACGAATCTTGACTTCTTTAGGTTCGCCAGCACCCAAATCAGTATCAGAGGGCTGTTCGCTCTCGAAAGTACCAGCAATTTCACCACTAACGCTATCTACTTTAGCCACTTGTAGTGAAATAGTACCATTGAGAGGTTCCACACTCTTGACATTTGCGCGGGTGAGTTCTTCGTCATCAGCTTGGGCAGGAAGAGCCACAGCATTATCATAACCACTAACGACACCACGACCTTTAGGATCTAGGAAAGAAGCACCTCGGTAAGAAGGAACCTTGAAAGTACCTTCAAAGTCCGTAGAGGTGTTAATACTGGTCAAACCAGGTTGTGTTTGAGCTACTAAATCTTTGATGGTGAAGAGGAAAGGTACTGATTCACCACCAGGAAGTTTGACAGTGATGGCTTGGAAGTCCAGACCATCTGATTCCAAAAATGTCAAGCTATTATCTGGGTTAATTTTCAAGTCGCCTTGTACTTGGTCAATGGTAGAAGTGTATCTGGTCAACAATTTTCCAGGTACAAATTCTGCTACTTGCCGTTTATTAGCAGGTTCTTCTTTGACAAAGTAATTGGTTGGTTCCAAACAAAGTTCTTTGATGGCATAAGACTGACTGGATTCGATGGGAATGGAACCACGGCTGGTTTCAGCCAGCTGGGGGCATTTGTTAGCCAAGCCAGTACCTCTAATTTGTTCGTAGCTAAGTACATCCCTAGTATTAGAAGCGGTGGGAGCATCACTGCAAGCAGTTAATAGCCCCAGGCATACAGCCAAGAATGCGACAATTAAAGCGCGATACCTCATGGTTAACCTCAATCTCAAAATTTAATATCTAAGTTGTAAAACTAATGCCTATGGCATTTTCGGTGTTGCCCAAATGTTTCTGTATTGTGTTATGTGTTGCCACTTGATACAAATACAGTTCATTGCTGAGGGAAATTAGCCAGATCATACGATTTTTTTTAACTCAAGATCAAAGCTGTCTTCTCTGATCCCAAAATACCTGATTGTTTTTAGCTGAGTGGGCGGCTGTGCTAGAGGTGATGACTGTGTTTGAAAATAGTTGATAGTTGGCTGGATTGTGGAGTTAGAGATTAGAGCTAAAAGCCTCTCTATAAGCCACTCCTGGCTGCGGAAAATTTTTGAGTGTGGACTCGATTTATCTGTTTATGCCTGGGAAAATTTGTGATCACGAATAAAAACCAAGAATCTTCGGTAAATTTGAGTAGGCCGCATTTACAGGGAGACAGTTGCATGAGCAACCAAAAAAGTTTGGAATCAGGAACGTTGTCTGAAAAACTGCAAGAAATCGCCATGGCAGTGCATGATGTAGCTAGCATTTCTCAAGGAGACGCGATCGCTCTTTTGGGCTTGTTGCGCCATTTAGAGCAGTTACATCGAGATATTAGGGATAATGCTTTTCAAGAAAGTTTGCCTGATAACCGCCAAAAACTCTACTCTTTACTCAAAGATATTGAGTCTGAAGGAGGCTGGCCTTACATTGAACGCATGAGACTGAAAGCGTTTTTAGCGACTTTGCCACCAGATGCAATGGAAAATTATGCTGATCAGCAAAAGAGTGATGATGTGTTAGAGAGCGATGGGCAAAGCCCCGCCTTTCCTACGGAACGCTGCGCGAACGGCGATCGCACCTTGAGTTGGTAAGCTGAAAAAAAGTTTGGAGTTTTGAATTAAAAATTAATGACTCGTCATATCTCTTAACTCATCAAGCTAAAATTTAGCGCCTGCGTTAATGCCATCACAAAAGTCGATGCCAGTCTTTGACGATATTAATTCTGAAACTTCACAGTAGCCAGGATGTCGACTAAAGGTTGGAATTAAGGGGGATTTCCTTGACCGATGCCAAAGTTTAATTATGCTGTTAGATAACAGCAATTAACCCTTTGGATTGAAAGTAATAGGATTGATGCGATCGCTGTATCCGTTGATCAGTGTTTTTAACAACGTCCCATCTTGTCGTCGCCACCTGAGTCTATTGTGTGATCTGGCAAAAGCTGATAACTTGCGATCGCAAATGAAGAAATCTACGCTGCAAGTGAAAGTTTATTGATCTGCCAAAAATCTTTTTACCAGATAGTAATAGCTATCACCTGCCAAAAAGGTTACATTCGGTTTAAACTAAACACTGCTAACTGAAATAGAAAAAATCCTTAGTACTTCCATAATTCCAATACTGGTGTAGTTTATGTAAAATGTGAAAAAAATCTGGAGGAGAAAAATTAAGAGATAGTCATAGGTTAATTAATCAATATCAATGATTTGAGGCTACCGAATAATTGGACTGCAACCAGAAAGAGGTTTGAATGGCCGGCATAGTATCAGTAAACCAAAAGTATTTAGCCCAGCGCCGTCAAAAAATCCGACGGCAAAGGCAGATTAAAATTATTCAGGCTATTTGGCGAACTGTTGCCATTAGTGGCCTAGCTGGTGGTTTGCTGTGGGTGGCACTCCAACCGATATGGGTCTTAAATGCTCCCAAGCAAATTGTGATGAAATCAGGCAATCAATTACTATCTGAAGCCACAATTGACTCATTACTGGTCATATCCTATCCTCAGTCTTTATGGCGGATTCAACCAAATGCGATCGCCGACTCTTTGAAGCAACAACCGACTATTGCACAAGCAACTGTCAATCGCCGCCTTTTTCCGCCTGGACTAAACATCGAAATCCAGGAAAGAGTCCCCGTAGCAATAGCCCAGAGTCCCAAAAAACAGTCTCCTGCTGGCTTATTAGACGCTAGTGGAGTTTTGATACCCTTAAATAAATACACATTGGTCAATCCCAACATCAAACTGCCGAGTCTCATAGTTGTGGGAACACCAGGACAATATCGCTCCTATTGGAGTCAATTTTATGCATCATTAAGTCAAAGTCCTGTAAAAATCCAGGAAATTGATTGCCAAGATCCCACAAATCTAATTTTGAAAACAGAACTTGGAAATGTACATCTTGGTGCTTTTAGTCCTCAGATAACCGAACAAATCAAAGTCCTCGCCCAAATGCGATCTTTATCTGCAAAAATGGATTTTAGTCAGATCAAGTACATTGATTTGAAAAATCCGGCATCTCCCTTGGTACATCTCAAGCAAACAAACCACAAACTTAACGCTCAAACTCCCTAGAAACATCTGCTAATCTAAAGTATTAATAAGAAATAGAGGAGGGCATTATGTGCTGAATCGCCCACTTACTTAGTGAAAATATTAATATTTCCTGGAAGTTATACAGATAAATTTTAAGTAAATCTCAGTATACTTCTCTAGAGTTAGCTGTGCTATAACCTTGGCACTGCGCCCATAGCTTGACCCCATAGCAAACTTTGGCACTCACAATCTTGTTAAAGTTGAGAGTCGTGATCACCATCAAAAACAAAGCCAAAATCTTTGGCAATGTTTATATAGTTGACTCTAAGATCAGAAACTTCATGTCTAAAGCCAGGGGCTGCCTCGACACAGAGGTTTTGGTCAATAATACCTGAAAAAGTCGTTTATCTACCTCTCTGAACCCAATGACACTTGATAATAACCAAGGGCTTACCTATAAAAACTCCCAATCAGTGGGACAGCACGGGTTTCCGCTCGCAGTGAACTCGACCAACTCCTTTAACAATTCTGGGCTGAACTATGGACAAAACCATGATAATAAAAAGATGTCTACGGAAAATAGCCGCATTGGCGAGATTGTTCCCGGTCGGGTTGCCAACATCAAAGTGATTGGTGTAGGTGGTGGGGGTGGAAATGCGGTTAACCGCATGATTGAGTCTGATGTCTCAGGAGTAGAGTTTTGGTCAATTAACACTGATGCCCAAGCTTTGACTTTGGCTGGTGCGCCAAGTCGATTGCAAATTGGACAGAAACTCACACGAGGTTTAGGTGCTGGTGGTAATCCTGCCATTGGTCAAAAGGCAGCTGAAGAATCACGAGACGAAATTGCTACGGCTTTAGAAGGTGCTGACTTAGTATTTATCACTGCTGGTATGGGAGGCGGTACTGGCACAGGTGCAGCCCCCATTGTCGCTGAAGTAGCCAAGGAAATGGGCGCTTTGACTGTGGGTGTTGTGACACGTCCATTTGTGTTTGAAGGCCGCCGCCGCACCAGCCAAGCAGAACAAGGCATTGAAGGGCTAAAAAGTAGAGTAGATACACTGATTATTATCCCGAATAATAAGTTGCTGGAGGTCATACCAGAGCAAACGCCTGTACAAGAAGCTTTTCGCTACGCAGATGATGTGCTGCGTCAAGGTGTACAAGGTATTTCCGATATTATTACTATCCCCGGCTTGGTAAACGTTGACTTTGCTGATGTCAGAGCTGTGATGGCTGATGCGGGATCGGCATTAATGGGGATAGGTGTGAGTTCTGGCAAATCCAGAGCTAGAGAAGCGGCGATCGCCGCTATTTCTTCGCCTCTATTAGAATGTTCTATTGAAGGAGCTAGAGGAGTTGTATTTAATATTACTGGTGGCACTGATCTAACCTTACATGAAGTGAACGCTGCCGCCGAAGCAATATATGAAGTAGTTGATCCCAATGCCAATATTATTTTTGGGGCGGTAATTGATGACAGGCTCCAAGGTGAGGTGAGAATTACTGTAATTGCAACTGGGTTTACTGGTGAAATACAAGCAGTACCACCCCAAAATGTGACTAATACTAGAGTACCAGCTAATCCCAAACGTTCAACGCCACAACCACCAGTTAATTCCCCCGCACCAGTTACGGAACCTAAAGAAAAAACCGGATTGGATATTCCTGATTTTCTGCGAAATCGGCGGACACCACGGAATTAATGGATTAGAGAATTTAAGTTGTCGGGCAAATTTTCCGTCTCAGAGGATGTCTGAACGCCGGATAAAATTTTGTCCGTGAGAGTTTCACCAGGATCAGGAGTAAGTGATTCCCTTGCTACCCCTGAAACCGCAAATTAGGCAGGAGTTGACTGACTCAAATGCCTAAATTTGTGCTAAAAATATCCCTCTTCTGTCACTTTCCGGAAGGGCGATCTTTGGAAGCCTCATCAGGCAATCAATACAAGCTATCCTATTAAAAAAAAATTGGTCCTGTATTTGTTATTAGAAAAAATCGTGCGATCGCTTGGTAGATAAAAGCTCTAGGATTCAGGAATGGCAAATGTTTTCGGAGAGTGACAAAAGAGGGATATAGCAACCGCCAAGGAGGTTAAGACATAAGCGGATAATCAAACTTAGACACCAAAAGGTTTTTAACCCACTCCCTACTCCCCTGCTATAAAAGTGAAAAGACGTGGACTAAACTACCCCCGCCTACCTTAAGGCTGAGGCGGGAGTTTTCAGAAGCCCAGGGAATCAACTCAACTCAGGCAAATTATTTTAGTTTTTTAGCGTTTTCTCAATCCATGAAATCACCTGCTCACCTAAGCCAGTGCCATCTAGTCTGTCAATTTCACGAATTCCGGTAGGACTGGTAACGTTGACTTCAGTCAGATAACCGCCGATGACATCAATCCCCACAAAAATTAAACCATCTCGACGTAAGGTTTCGGCTATTTCGGCACAGATTTCATACTCTCTTGGGGTAATTGTAGTTTGAGCCACCGTCCCACCGGCCGCCATATTATTCCGAAAATCACTGCTGCTAGAAAGGCGATTGAGCGCACCAATTGGTTCGCCATTGAGCAGGATAATTCGTTTGTCTCCTTCTTTAGCTGCTGGTAAATAAGTTTGTACCATGACTGGTAATCGACCACGCAGTGTACTGAGTTCAACAATCGAGTTAAAATTGCGATCGCCTGGTTGTAAAAATAAAATTCCCTCCCCAGCTTTATTTCCCAAGGGTTTGATAATTGCTGCACCTTTAGCTTCCAGAAATTGCCTAATTAAATGCTGATCTGCACTGACAATGGTTTCTGGAATCGCATTGGTAAACTGAAGGGCATACATCTTTTCATTTGCTCCCCGGATACCACTAGGACTGTTAATTACTAGAGTTTTATTTTGGTTAATGCAGTCTAAAACATAGGTGGCGTAGAGGTAAGAATCATTAATAGGTGGATCTGTCCGCATAAACACAGCGTCCATTGCTTCTAAGGAGGTAAAACAGGTATCGCTCAACTTATACCAAGGATTGCTTGCAATCCAGCGTCCCTCCACTAACTGCACCCGAACAAGTTCAACTTGCTGTAGAACAGCCCAAGCTTTGCTATCTACCACACTCAGCAGATTCGCCTGAGTTACCCAAATTTCATGTCCCAATATTTGTGCTGCTTCCATCAGCGCAACACTACTATCATGGCATGGGTCAAGTTGATGAATGGGATCAATAATAAAAGCCAGTTTCACTTTGTTTGCCTCAATCGCGGGGAGTGTCAATTTAAATTATCCCCTGATGATTAGAGCAATTCACAATCGCTGCCGGGAAAACATCCCTTCTTAATACTGGTCAAGCTATCCACCATGACTAGAAGCTAGTAGTTCATCTAGCTTGCCTTGACTTTCTAAAGCATGGATATCATCGCAACCACCAACATGGTAATCATTAATAAAAATTTGCGGTAGCGAGCGTCTCCCGTTAGCTCTTTCGGACATTTTAGCTCGTTCCGCTTCATCTCCATCAATGCAATATTCGGTAAAACCAACGCCTTTTTTGTTTAACAAACTTTTGGCACGGATGCAAAACGGGCAAGTACTCCAAGTGTAAATTTCAACGTTGGCAGCCATAATGTCCTCAATTAGATTTAATACTTCTAATTTTAGTGGCTCTAACCGTTCTACGATTAATAAAGAAGCGGAGCCAGTTCATCAAATATGACTTGACGACATTAGCACCGCTTTCTAGCTACTGACTCAAATATGGGTCAACAAGAAAATGAGATTTTACGCGCCAGCTACAACATTACCGAGCCTCCACAACATATTTAATCAGTTGGGTAAGTCGTTGGCGTAGGGTTTCTAATCCTAATCGCTGACTTGCGGAAATAAACACAGCCAGGGGAAACTCTTCTTGAGCTATAGCCAGTGTGGCGCTATCTACTTGGTCAATTTTGTTGAAAATCACCAGCGCTGGGCCGGGAGTTACTGGCATTTGTGCCAAAATTTCCCTGACTGAACGAATATGGCTCAACCAAGCCGGATGAGATAAATCAACCAAATGCAGTAAGGCATCGGCTTCTGTGACTTCCTCCAAGGTGGCGCGAAAGGCATCCATTAAGGAAGCGGGGAGTTCGTGTATAAAACCTACTGTATCTGTGAGTAGAACCTCTTGAGTTTGACCAGTTTCGCCATGAGCAATTACGAGGCGACGGGTGGTGGGGTCAAGAGTAGCAAATAACTGGTCGGCTGTGTAAACTTCCGCGTTCGTTAGAGCATTTAACAAGGTGGATTTACCAGCGTTGGTATAGCCAACCAAGGCTAAAGAGGGAACTTCCTGATTTTGCCGTCTCAGGCGTAACCGCGAACGATGTGCCTGTAACTGGTTTACTTCTTGTTGCAGTCGGGAAATCCGTTTTTGAATCGCCCGGCGTTCTGTTTCCAGTTTAGTTTCACCAGGGCCACGAGTTCCAATACCACCACCTAACCGCGACATGGATAGACCTCTGCCACTGAGTCGCGGCATCATATATCCTAACTGTGCTAGTTCTACTTGTAATTTACCAGCACGGGACTGAGCGCGTTGAGCAAAGATATCTAAAATGACTTCGGTGCGGTCAACTACCCTGACACCAATTTTTCTTTCCAAGTTTCGGACTTGGGTGGGTGAGAGGTCGCGGTCAAAGACAACAAGATTAGCTCCCAGGGTTTGGGCGGTGAGGGCGATTTCTTGCACCTTACCTTCACCAACTACCGTCTGCGGATGAATACGCGATCGCTTTTGTTGGACTGTCTGCAAGACATCTCCGCCAGCCGTATCCACCAACCGAGCTAATTCCAATATGGTGTCCTGGTATCGTTGGGGAGTCGTTTTATCGGTAATCAGTCCCACAAGTAGGACGCGATCGTGGTCAGCATCTACTTCCTGAGCGACAAATTCTCGTTGGAATTCTGCTTCCAGACCTTCGACCAAGTCGATAAAATCTTGCTCTGACAGCATCTCTAAGGTCATCGGCGGCGATACGCTGGAGTAGAGGGCTGTATCTTGCGCCAGAGACTTCTCGTCGCTGATTACTGATGGCGGAGTTGATACGAGGTGTTTGGTGTTTGAGACTAGGTGAGCCAAATAAGTTTCTTTGACGTACCCAGTGGAACCGCCACCGCGCTTTGTAAATCCTGTTCCGGTGATATTTATCACTACCAGAGCATCTAACCGTTGCATCGCCATCGCTGTCAGTGCCGATTCATTGGGCGGTTCTGGCTTGAGATGGGTAGCTATACAACGAATACCGCTCAGACGTTCTGCACCGTAACGGGGCAGTTCTAGGGGTGGGATTTGCGTTTGGCGTGGTGTACCTACCCCTACACGCATCACTTGTCCGCGACGGTTGACGTAGGCACACACAGGCTGATTGATTTCTGTGCTAATTGCTGCCAGACGCTGGGAAAATTCAGGAGTGGTGATGCGATCGCCTGCTATGCGCTGGTGATACAGTCGCTGTAGTTGCTTCAGCTGACTGGCTTTTAGTCCTTGGAGATTGCCAAAAATAGTTTCTATAGGCGTTTATGACCAGTAAATGGCCCCCCGAATTCTTACCTATGTCTATTTTACAACAGGGATTTGTCTGCAAACTCTTTCTTTGGGGGTTGCAATCTGTATTTTTGGGGAAATTGTAACTTTAGAACTCTCAGACCAGAAGTCTGGGGCTACACAGACAAAGCCTACCTACGCAGGCTAAATGCAGGCATTAGTATTAGTTAAGTCAGATCAAAGTTCTTCTTTTGTTAAATCAATTTTCCAGTCTTCACCATCCAAAATGGCAAACTCTGTTAGTTCCGGGTCATTCAAAAAATCTTCGGCTGTGGCGGCAATAAAAGGTTCTAGTATTTTGTGCCTTTCTGCCACAGGTAGTCGAGCCATTTCTTGAAGTGATCGCTTGTAATTTAAGATGCCTAAAACTGAAGCTTGATGAAGAAATTCCATACCTCTTTTAAGCAATTTGCGTCTGATTCAGAAACTTGTCCAATTTTAGTCAGCAGTAAAGGTTGTTCTAGACAATCCAATCGAGACAGACGAACGGTTGAAGAAACTCGTAAACCACTAGTAGCCCAATCTTTCAGAAGTACATCAGTTTGTGTGCGTGGTTGAGCAGATGTAACAACTGCTGCTACAACGTCATCACCATCTAACCACAATACAAGTATAGGGCGCTTTTTAAAACCGCCACCATTGGTAAATGGAATATTTGCTACCCAAAACTCACCTGCTTGGATAGTCTTCATAAAGTCCTTCGTCTTCTAGTGCGTAGCCGTGCAAAAAAGCATCATGACTACGGGTAATATTAGATTCTGGCAATTTTTGCTGGATGGTAATGATCCAATGTCCGGCAGCAACATTCTCAAGTATTGAGTCTGGGAGATTAAATTTTTCCCCAGGTTTAAGGTCAATTTCATAAGTTAGTGTAATCAATTCACTACTCATAGATGGATGTTTTGATAGTAGTTTATTAATTTTAGCTTGTATTTCAGATCCCTTAGACTAGAAGTCTGGAGCTACACAGAAAAAGCCTACCTACGCAATCTGGGCAAAGTCAAGGTAGATGTATATCTTCTTGGTCATCAGTACTAAAGTAATCGCTCTTGGTTAGCGCTCGTACTTAACCTATTATGCTAATAACATAGCATTGCGCGATCGCTTAACTACTTTTTGCAATTCACCCGATAACCAATCATCAAACTGTGGATAAATAGGCAAACGTGGCACTAACTCCCACCCCGCAGGCTGTAAAATTTTTCTCAAAGCCTGTTCCTGAATATGAGGATAATCAGGATTCACTTCATCTTTGGGACTAATTCCGCCTAAATCTCTCGCGCCAGCTGCGATACAAGCCAGTAACCATTGGTCATCTTGAACTAAGTTTGGCGGAATTTGAATTGTAATATCTGGCGGTAAAATTTGACGTGCTTTGGCAATCACTTCTGGTAATTGATGAGGGTCAAAAGCTGCTGCATCAAAGCTTTGCTGATTTCCTGGGCTGTGGGGTTGGAGGATGACTTCTTGAATGTGATGGTAATGCTGATGTAAGTCTGATATGGCTGCTAAAGTTTCCCAGCAATCATCTTCAGTTTCCCCAATTCCTAAAAGTAAACCCGTAGTAAAGGGAATCTGCAACTCTCCCGCCCATGCTAATTGTTGTAATCTAATTTCTGGTAATTTAGTCGGTGCGTGTCGATGTACAGTCTGTAACAATGCTGGGGTTAACTGTTCCAGCATCAAACCCATCGAAACATTAACATTCTTCAGCTTTTGCATCTCCGCAAAACTCAGTATTCCCGCATTAGTATGTGGTAAAAATCCCATTTTCAAAGCTAACTCACACAAATCATAAATTCTCTGAAACCACTCCAGACGTTTGGGTGAATGGGGATGTACTTCACCACTGAGAATGAGAATTTCACATACTTGCTGGCTTTGCATTTGTAGCAAGATCCTTTCTGCTGCCGATAAAGTCATCCAGGGGCTTTGACCTGGGTCGGTGCGAAAGTTGCAGTATGTACAGCGATTGAAGCACTCATAAGTCGGAACGATAGTATAAGCCGGGCTATAGGTGACGGTGGAAGAATGAGAATTTGGCATAAGACACTATATATATATTGATTTGCTCAGATTACCTACGGCATCAAATATATGATTTTGCTTGCAGCGTAGGGTTTTGGAGGTTTTTACAGGGTGATTGTAAATATATTTGTTAAAAAGCTTTACAAATCTAAATAAATGATTTACTATGTGAACAACAGGTAAAAAGACCTACCTGATTCATAAAAACAACCGCAATTATAAAAACATGACTACTACCTTACAACAGCGTCAAAGCGCTAACGTATGGGATCGCTTCTGCGAATGGATCACCAGCACCGACAACCGCATTTACATCGGTTGGTTCGGAGTTCTAATGATTCCAACCCTATTAGCTGCTACCACCTGCTTCATCATCGCCTTCGTAGCTGCACCTCCAGTAGACATCGACGGTATCCGTGAACCAGTAGCTGGTTCATTGATTTACGGAAAC
>DASQZD010000012.1:0-3111 GCA_035638855.1 Nodularia sp. (in: cyanobacteria)
GGACATACTGAAAGCGCCCAGAAGACAACTCAACCTGCCATTTCCCTTGCCAGCGTCCAACGATTTTGACCAGTTCCCCGCCGTACATAGCATCTTTATTTACTTGAGGCTGCCACGGCTCCTGTTTTTCAAGCCATTCCTTAGCTATTTTGTTCGCCCCCTCTTCAAATTCGCCTGCTTGAGTAAGTCCTACTTTGATTTGGGCTTGCCCACCAGTGGGCCAGTGCCACACCATTGAACACTCATAGCCAACAAGGGTATTAGCCTTATTCAAAATCTTTGCTTCTGGCTTGACAGTACATATTATGTCTCCAAGATGGGTGGCAATGTGAAGGCTAAGGAATGTCGGCGACACTAGCCAAAAATCAAAATCTTTTTTGGAACTGATGGTATTGGGGGTTTCAGTTGCTTCATGTTGCAAATTATTTTTTTCAGAAAAGTTAGGTAAAGTAGGCGGATCAAGGCAGATCACAGGCAGATCACAATCCTCGGAAGTCTCTTGCTGCAATGGTTTAGGTGTGATCCGCCTCTGATGCTCGCTAGGCGGATCACTTTGGAGTTTTTGGGAAAGTGATCCGGGTGATCCGCCTTGATCCGCCTTGTTACCCAAACTTTTTTCTTTTTCTAATTGAGTCTCAAGTTCTAAATTTGGAGAAAGTGATCCGGGTGATCCGCCTTGATCCGCCTTGTTACCCAAACTTTTTTCTTTTTCTGGTGATAACTTCAACCGCCAAGCCCAAGGGCGAGTGTTACCGATTTTTTGCCTGTATTGTTCCCAGCCATTGGAGCGGAGAATTGCTGAAACTCTTTTGGTGTAAAGCATCTCCTGTCTACCAAGTTCAATTCCTAGCGCAATTCTCAAAATTTCAGAGGTGGTTGTCTCTCCCTGTTGTCGAGCGTAAGCGAGTACTGTATCTGTCCAAGGATCGACGGATTGAAAATCTTTACTGGCTTCGTTGTGAACCTTTGACTCGGCTGAGGACAACCACCACTGATGTCCTTTTTCATAAAGGGCGTTAGCAGCTGCCCAGATTAAATCGCGTTCCCTGACTAGCTGCTCAATATCAATTGGAATGTCGTCTATTACAGGAATAATCCAAAATCGCCGATTGCCTGTAGGGTCGTTGAGGAGTTCCGTCTCATTACTTGTTCCGACCAAAACGCAGGCGCGGGGATGTTCTTTTACCTCGCGGGCATAAGGAGCGCGGAAAGCATCAACGCTAGAGGACATGAATTTTTTGATGCTGCTAATATCCTTTCTCTTATACATGTGTTCGATTTCTGGAATTTCCAGCCCCCAGAACTGATGCAGTTTCATTAGCTCATCTTTCTCGTTGCCGTCGCTGAGTTCGTCAGTGAACCAATCACGCCCAAACAGTTCACGCCAGAAGCTGGACTTATTCAAACCTTGTTCGCCTACCAATATCAAAGCGGTATCAACTTTACACCCAGGACGACGGGCCCGAGCTACTGCTGATATCAGCATTTTTTTCAGGTAGGTATTATGAAGCGGGTCGTCAGTACCAAAGTATTTAGTCGCTAAGGTGTCAAGAATTGATGGGTCAACTGTTCCGTATCTAGCTGCAACTTCATCCAAATATTCAACTACTGGGTGATAAGCGTTTTGAGATGCTATCACTTCAACAATTACCTGACCATCTCCGATTTGTACATCCATGTCAAACTCCCGTGATATATAGAACCGCAATTGGTTTAAGTCTATTTTTTGGTCGTTCAGTTCAATGATATTTTTGAGTTGGTTTAACCGGAGATTATCACCCCATCCATCTTTAATAATTTTGTATGCTCGGTATACTTTTGATGTGCGTTCTTCTTCGTCGTATTCTGTATCATTTTTACGTTGTTCTTCTAAATCCTTTTTCCATTCTTCAATAGTTGGTGCATCTTCTAATAATTGCTTAAAGGCATCTTCTCCCTTAGCAGCAATAAAATCATCCATGCCCTTAAGTTCAAGTGATGGTAATTTAATAACCATCACTTTTGAACCTGTTGCGGTTAATTCTCTGGCGATATTGATTAAGGCTTGCTGGACAGGACGTTTATGCAATACGTCAGCATCAAAGCAGAGGTAGAAAGTTCGTCCAAAACCAGCAAAGGCTTCTATCCATGTGTCAAGCCTGCCAAGTTTTCGGCAAGTCGATACACCAGGGAGAGATATGGTTGGCAGGTTTATTGATAACCCTGCACCTGCTTTCTTTGCTCCTTCAGTAATGATTACAGGGATTGATTTATCAGTAAGAACTTTTTGCCAGTAATCCTCTATTCCTGTGTCTAGGAATAAGGGAAATGCACCAAAACCAGCCGCTCCTAAATACTTATTTACCTTTCCATCCTTACCTAATGGGGAAGTATCTGGCTTTACTTGTACACCATCTAAAGTGTTTTCTCCAGTCAGTGGATTTACACCTGCAACCATCCAACAAGGTACTAAATGATCTGAGTGCTTCTGTCTGGATTTTGTATTGCGATTTAGTACCTTATCGACTTCTCTAGAGTCATACAAAGTCCTTACGTTTCGCTGTATTATTTTTGCAGATACACCACTTAGCTGCCATTCTTCCCAGTGATGAGATGCAACGGTATCGACTGTTTGAGGAGTAGATAAAATCATTGTTCTACCCTCTAAAAAATGCTAGAATTGTTGTCATATTTGATAAATAATTAAGTTTTACTAGCGGCTCTTGTCGCTTTTTTTTTTGCTTAGTTAACAGGATGATAAGCATCTGATAACTACTTTTTAAACCCTTAAAAAGGGTCGATCGCAATTTCGAGACAGTCATTAATCCACTGTCCAATCTCGCTAACACTAGAAAGTGAATTGGCTGATTGCCGCAGCGCTGCTAGCTCATTGGGGAATCCTCCGGTGGCATCCCAGCAAGGGGCGTTGATGTAATGCTGGCAGTATTCAGCCATGAGGCTGATTTCATCGGCGGTCAGGGACTGGGAACTAAAGTATTTGAAAACTGCACGGGGCAATTCTCCCGATGTTTCGTCTCGCCAGTTCAAAGGCAAGCCCAGAGGTGGGCGGTAAATGTTAGGTATTCGCTTGTGCTGGTACATATTTACTATGATTCCACTCATTGGCGCTTG
>DASQZD010000013.1:0-12468 GCA_035638855.1 Nodularia sp. (in: cyanobacteria)
CTTCTTGAGACCGTCCAACTCTATCGCTTGCATTACCTTTTGCCGGAAATCATCACTATAGGGTTTAGCCACTTAAATAGGATAGATGCTATGTGGGAACTCTTATAGTTTACGTCCTAATTTTGATGGCTATAGCTATAATTCTTATTTCTTCTTAATGTACTAATTAGACATTACTTTCTCCTCTACTACCACTTTAGGGTGCGGAATGTGGGTTATAAGATTACCAGAACCAGAAGTGCGATCGCTAGCATAATCACAATGCCAATTTGGTCTCCCCTCTCCGCGTCGGAGAGGGGCTGGGGGTGAGGTTCTTTCAAGCGCCCATACCCGAATAACGTTTTAAGCCCGCACGCCACAGCAGACGATTTGCACCCAAAAAGACGAATATCCAACCCAAAATTGATAAAAATCCCCGCCCTACATCCACGGGTAGCCCCACCAAAAGACTTGCAGGAAAATCAATCAAATAGGGAAAAGGGGTAAACATAACTATTGTTCGCACATTCTCAGGAAACACATCTAAAGGCGCAATTAACCCCGATAAAAATAAATAAAACAACATCCAGAAACTTTCCAAAGCGTTAGCACGTTCTGTCCAAAAGGCTAACATAGCCAAGGTATGCTGAATTACAAACCGTAAAATAAAAGCTAATGTCACCGCTAACCCAAACAGTAAGAATTGCCCTAAACTCGGCAACCAAACAGCTTGGGGATAAAGGATAAAAAACAAGACAATTAATAGCAATATAAACGGTATGCGGGCAACTCTTTCAGAAATATGACCCGCGAAGTGATGCCATACTGGGTCTATGGGTTGTAATAACCGGAATGACAGCTTACCCTCTAGTACTTCTCTTTCAAAATCCCAAATTACCCACACAACAGTAAGTTGCCTAACAAAGAAAACCGTGATAAAATAACGGGCAAAATCCACAGGTGTTAAACCAAACTGTCCACCTTGCGCCGCCTGTATCCACACACCCATCAGGATAATTGGCAAAGCCCCGGACAAAACCCATAAAATCAGTTCTGCTCGATACTCAACCATATAGGCGTAGTAAACAGAAAGAAATGTTAATATTTTCCTAATATTTTTTTTCACTTAAATTAAGAATTATAAATTACACCACTCCCGCCTGAAAAACCCTGCCAATCACTTCTTCTATGGGCGGCTCAGTCACTGTTAAGTCTATTACTTCTAAATCATTCAAAATCTGAGATACTGTCCGAGTCAGCGCCTCTCGCGGTACCATAAAACTGACTGCACGCCCCTCTAAAAGTTTGACATCACCATAAAAAATCAGTTTTTCTCTTGGTAGGGGTTGGGCTAACTCAAGATTAATTTCCCGGTAAGGGGCGAAATTTTGCAGCAGTCCATCCAGACTACCGTCATACATTAGCTTTCCCTGGTGAATCAACAGCACTCGCTCACATAAGGCAGTAATATCAGCCATGTAATGACTAGTTAATAACACGGTGGCTTGATAACGCTGATTGTACTCGCGCAAAAAATCCCGCACCGCCACCTGTGCATTTACATCTAGTCCTAGTGTCGGTTCATCCAGAAATAATACATGAGGATGATGCAAAAGTGCTGCTAACAGTTCTACTTTCATCCGTTCACCTAATGACAATTTCCGCACTGGTTGGGTTAGCTTACCTTCGAGGGTGAGCATCTCTGTTAATTCCCCGACTCGCTTTTGAAACTCTTTATGAGAGATTTCGTAAACAGCAGCGTTAATTTTCAAAGAATCTAGTGCGGGTAAGTCCCAAATTAATTGCTGTTTCTGTCCCATTACCAAAGTAATTTTTTGCAGAAATGCCTCTTGGCGAAGAAATGGTACGTGTCCAGCTACTCTGACTGTTCCTTCAGAAGGATGAATCAGTCCTGTGAGCATTTTCAGGGTGGTGGTTTTACCTGCACCATTTGGCCCCAAAAAACCCACTACTTCACCTGGTGCTATTTCAAAGGAAACATCCTGTACTGCTTTAATTGAACGGTAGGTGCGCCGAAAAAAGTGGGTGAGCGTGCCTTTTATACCGGGTTCTTTAACAGCAACTGGGTACAATTTACTTAGATTGTTAACGGTGATAATTGACATAATTTTATGTTGAAAATACAGATAAATACAGATGCACATCAATTATTTATCTGTATTGATGATTGGTTCGGCTTTTAATTACCCAGTCAATAAACACAAGGGTTACTTTAAACGCCCAGATCGTAAAATACTAAAAACTAGCCACAAGCCTAATAAACTCGCAGCAGCAAAGAGGACAGTACTTAAATAAGAAAGTTGAGTTGTTTGGGCTTTGGTGGAAATAATGGCTGCTCCCATAATTAGAGAACCTACCAAAATGCTAAAAGATAATCTGTTAGCTGCGTCATCCAAAGTCCGCCGCATACCATCCAAACCACGCAGGGAGAGATTCCATTGCAAGGTTTCCGAGGTAACTCGATCTAATAACAGTTCAATTTGCCGGGGAAATTGTAATGATAAACTCTTAATATCTAAGGCAGTTCTTAAAAGCGATGGCACTGGATTATCGCCTAATAATTGCCTCCGAAACAAGTCTGTAATTAATGGCTGGATTTCATCAAATAAATTCACCTCTGGGTTAAATGTCCGGGCTACCCCTTCTAAGTTCGCCAGAGTTTTGGCATATAACCCCATATTACTGGGTAAGCGAATTTTATTGTTTCGGGCGACTTGCAAAATTTCATAAATTACCCGACTGAAATTCAGTTGACCCAAGTTGACATTATGATACTTCCGCAACATCCGATCATAATCATTTTCTAAGCGTGACAAAATCACTGGCTGAGAAGAATCTGCTAATTGTAAAGTTAATTGAGCGCAGCGCCCTGCATCTAAATCAATGATGGCTAAGAGCATTTCTGTGAGTATCTGCTGAGTGCGGGGATCAAGCCTACCCACCATTCCACAGTCTAAAAGCGCAATGCGACCATCTGCGAGATAAAATAAATTTCCAGGATGGGGATCAGCATGAAAGAAGCCATCAATATATAGTTGCTGGAAAAAAGCTCGAAATAGTAAAGTAGTGATTTCTTGGCGTTGTGTATCAGCAGTTTTACCGTTCTCAATGCTGATTAAATTCGCTGAGAGGAAGGGAACTCCATCTAGCCATTCCATAACCAATAACTTTTCGGTGGTTATGTCCCAGAAAATTTCTGCAACTACCAGTTGTGTGGGATCAAACCAGCGACTACGGGATAAATTACCTCGTAGCTCGTCGGTAAAACCAGCTTCGAGAGTAAAATCTAATTCGTCTTCTAAAGCTTTGGTAAATTCAGCCGCGACGGATTTGATTTCATAGGTTTGTCCAAATTCTGTGCGGGCGACTAAATCAGCAATTCCTTGAATTAAAGCGATATCTTGAGCAACAGTGAGAGCAATTCCCGGACGTTGCACTTTTATCGCTACTTCTCGACCATCGACTAATGTGGCGCGATGAGTCTGGGCGATTGATCCCGCCGCGACGGGGACAGGATTAATTGTACTGAAGGTTTCTTCCAGGGGTCGTTTGAGGTGCTTACGGATGAATACTTCTACTTCTGACCAAGGAACTGGGGGTACTTCGTCTTGGAGAGTGGAAAGTTCTTCAATGTAGGCGGCGTTGAGTAAGTCTGGACGGGTAGAAAGTAGCTGACCCAGTTTGACATAAACTGGCCCCAAATCCACCAGGATATTCTTTAAAACCGCAGGTGTGGGTAGCTGGGGTTGATCAGCTTTACCACCAGTCAGCAGCCTTCGCATATAGTCCCAGCCATTGCGAAGGACTACTTCGATAATTTCTCTTTGACGAGGAACAGTTTGGGTGAGGAACATTGTGGGGAAATGTGGAGATTAGGGGAATGAGGGGGAGGAGGGACTGGAGAAGAATTTTCTGTGTCTTTTAATCTCTAGCCCCTATTCCCTAGTAGTGTGTCTGAAAAACCGACATTTCAGTTATAATAGATGCTATGAATGTTAAACCTCTGCTTAGGGTTTTAACTCTTCAAGCTTAACAACTACAACAGATCTGTAAATCGGGGATCATTTGCGAGGGTTTTGAGAATCTGCTTAATTTCTTGAGTGCGATTTTTGTTGACCACAAGAGTGACGTTGCGATCGCGCACAATCACGACATCCTCTAAACCAATTGTAACAATCACATCTTCAGAATTAGTAGCATAAACAATAGCCCCCTGCGTATCTAACCCCACATGGGTAGCCAGTTCTACATTGGGATTGTCAGCTTTTTTCAGTAAGCGCTCCAGTGCATTCCAGTCTCCTAAATCATCCCAACCAAATTCAACTGGCAAGACGTATGCTAAATTTGTCTTTTCCATCAGTGCATAGTCTATACTCTGTTTAAGCAACTGAGGATATATATCAGGGCCTTGTTGTTCTAAGGGTTCGATAATTTCTGGCGCATGGGTATGTAGTTCCTTGAGAACGACCCCAGCCCGAAACACGAACATTCCACTATTCCAGCTAAAACGCCCCGTAGATAAAAAAGTTTCTGCTGTTTCACGGTTGGGCTTTTCAGTAAAACGGTTGACGTGATAGGCTGGCAAATCATTAAATCTACCAATGTTTTCGCCTTGTTCGATGTAGCCGTAACCAGTTGATGGGAAAGTAGGCTTAATCCCCAGAGTGACAATCGCCTCTGTGCTTGCCGCTAACTGGGTAGCAGCATCTAAGGTGCGTTTAAACGCTTCTTGGTCAGCTATCCAGTGGTCAGAGGGAAAAAAGCCGATGATAGCGTCTTCTCCGTAACGCTTCTTAATTTCCAAACTTGCCCAGGCGACGGCTGCGGCAGTATCTCGCCCTTGCGACTCAATTAATAAATTTTGAGCTGGTAGTTCAGGTAGTTGTTGTCTGACACCTGGGGCTATCTGACTAGAAGTAATCACCCAGAGGTTATTCCAACCGTTTGTAACTGCGATTAGTCTATCGGCAGTTGCCTGTAATAGACTTCTAGAGCTACCATCAAGACTTAAAAATTGTTTGGGTCGGTCTTTGCGACTCAAGGGCCAAAAACGCTCACCTTTGCCACCGGCAAGAATTACAGGAAACAGTAAATTACTCATGTTGTCATACACACCTAGCTCAGATCACTATCAGTGTACAGTGAGCTTTTGCCCTGCCAAGATTTGTGGCTGCGATTAACATACCTTTAGGGAGTGGTTGAGTGGGGAGATAATTTGTGATTAAACAATTTCAATGGTCAGACAATCAGGTGCCGTCGCAACAAGTACCAGAGTTAGAACTAGAGGAAAGACCTCAACAAGTACAATGGGCAGAAAATGAGCTAGGAATTGAACAGCCATCAGCCTCAAATCTGGAAATAGTAACTCATGAGCCAGGAACTATTTCCCGTAGTGTTGTGGACTCTGTGGGTGCAATTCCCCATGAGCTTTACGACAGGTTAGGCTTAACCATGCCTCGATGGCTACTGTGGACATTGACAGTAGTCGTGGGGATAGTTTTATCCGGTCTGCTGGTATCAACATTGGCGCTATGGACTCCACTGTGGAGCAATCTGGAGCGAACAGAGGAAGAATTAGGATTTTCTGGCAAGGATGACCAGAAAGTGCCATTGCCTGGGGAATTATGGGGCAATATTTCCCAGTATAAACTATCGCGGCCAATGAATATTTTGATTATGGGAGTTGATCCCATTCAAGGTACTGTTGATGGCTCACCGGAAAGTTTTGCGGGAACCAGTGATACCATGTTACTGGTGAGGCTTAACCCCAGCGATAAAACTATGCGGGTACTGTCAATTCCCAGGGATACGATGATTGCTATCCCCGAAAAGGGATTGACTAAGGTATCTGATGCTAATGCTCAAGGCGGGCCAGTTTTGGCAGCACGGGTAGTTAGCCGGACTTTAAACAATGCCCCGATTCATCGCTATATCCGCATTTCTACTAGTGGTTTAAGGCAGTTAGTTGATCAATTGGGTGGGGTTGATGTCTTTGTACCCCAAGAAATGCCATCTCAAAACACCAGCAGTCAGTTATCGATTAATTTAGTCAGTGGTTGGCAAACCCTTGACGGTGAAAAGGCGGAAATGTTTGCCCGGTTCCGTGAAGCCGGACTAGGGGATCTACCTAGAGTGCAACGACAGCAAGCCCTGATGACAGCTTTACTCCAACGTCTCAATAGTCCGACTGTTTTACCCAGATTACCGCAATTAACACGCCTGATGCGGAAATATTTTGACACAAATCTCAAAGTAGAAGAAATGATGGCTTTGGCAAATTATTCGGTCAACTTGGAACGGGATAATTTTCAAATGACCATTTTGCCTGGTAATTTCAGCCGATTTAGTCAAGATCCCAATAGTTATTGGCTAAATCTGAATGGACAACAGTCTTTATTGAATGATTATGTTGGGGTAGATGTACCTGGTTTGAAGGCAGATTTACGTCCAGTTCATCAGCACACAATTGCTATTCAAAATGCTTCCAATCAACCCCAGCTAACTGAAAAAGTTATTAACTATCTCAAACAAAAAGGTTTTAAAAATGTTTATGCGGTGTCGGATTGGCCTGATACCCAAAGGCAAACTCAGATTATTGTCCAGAAAGGCGATCGCCAAACAGGAGTTGAACTACAACAAGTCATAGGTTTTGGTCAAATTGACGTGTCGGCAACTGGCGATTTAGAATCTGATCTGACAATTCGTATTGGGCAAGATTGGAAATAGTTATTGGTCATTAGTCATTAGTCATTAGTCATTAATCATTAATCATTCGTGATTATTTGATTTTGGTTTCCGCGTAGCGGTGATAGTCTATTAGACTATTGGCTAATGATGATCAATCAAGTTTATCAAGTTATGAAAAAGTTTTTAGTGAGATTATTAAGTTTGCTTGTGATTTTGGTTTTGGCTTGGTTATGGGTGATAATCAATCCTCAACCGGCTTTTTCTCAAATCAACACTATAAATTACAGCAATGCTAGTCTCCAGAATCGTGATTTTTCTAACATCGATTTAGCTGGTGGAACTTTTGTGGCGGCGGAAATGCGGGGGGCAAATTTTCAAGGCGCAAATTTAAAAAATGCGATTCTGACTAAGGGGGTTTTACTCAATGCTAATTTGGAAAATGCCAACCTTGCAGGCGCTTTGGTTGATCGTGTGACTTTGGATGGCGCAAATTTAAAAAATGCGATTTTTACGGAAGCGACTATGACCCGGAGTCGTTTTTTTGATGCGGATATTACTGGGGCGGATTTTACTGATGCTTTGATCGACCGCTATCAAGTGGCTTTAATGTGCGATCGCGCTGATGGCGTAAATCCGGTTACGGGGGTGGCGACGCGGGATAGTTTGGGATGTCGATAGAAGAAGCAGGGGGGCAGGGGGCAGGGAGCAGGGGAGAAAACTTTGGGCTAGTACCATAATGTTTCTTAGCGCCTTTTGCGCCTTTTGCGGTTCGTTTTCATGAATTAGTTAAAATTAGTGACACAAAAAGACTCGAAACCCGCTCGTTCTTTTGCGGGAATTGCTGGCATTGTAGCGGCAGCTACATTAATTAGTAAAGTATTTGGTTTGGTGCGACAGCAAGCGATCGCTGCCGCTTTTGGTGTTGGTGCTGCGGCTACTGCCTATAGTTACGCTTACATTATTCCTGGTTTTCTCTTAATCTTACTGGGTGGTGTGAATGGACCATTACACAGTGCGATTGTCAGTGTTTTAGCCAAGCGCCAACGCGAAGAAAGCGCGCCCCTGGTAGAAACGGTGACAACTCTGGTGGGTGGATTACTGTTGTTGGTGACATTTGCTCAGATTTTCTTTGCTGATGCGATCGTTGATCTTGTGGGTTATGGCTTGGAACCCAGTACTAGAGCGATCGCCATTCAACAAATCCGCATCATGGCCCCAATGGCTTTATTTGCGGGTTTAATTGGCATTGGTTTCGGCACCCTCAACGCCGCCAATCAATATTGGTTACTTTCAATTAGTCCCTTATTATCCAGTATTACTGTCATTGCTGGCATTGCCATCTTAACAGGGCAACTAGGTAAAGATATTATCAAGCCAGAATACGCCTTAATCGGTGGTATGGTCTTAGCCTGGGGAACCTTAGCCGGCGCAATTCTCCAGTGGGTGGTACAGCTAATTGTGCAGTGGCGCTTAGGACTAGGTACATTACGCCTGCGGTTTGATTTTAAATCCCCTGGAGTGCAAGAAGTCATTAAAATCATGACTCCGGCGACAATTTCCTCTGGGATGATGCCTATTAATGTCGCCACTGGCCTTTACTTTGCTAGTCCGATCCCTGGGGCGGCGGCTGGTTTTAACTATGCCAATCTCCTCGTGCAGACTCCTTTAGGGATTATTTCTAATATTATTTTGCTACCTCTGTTACCAATATTTGCCAAATTGGCTGAACCAGAACATTGGCCAGACCTGAAATTACGCATTCGCCAAGGAATTTTGCTCACCGCCGTGACTATGCTACCTCTGGGGGCGCTAATGATAGTGCTATCTGTGCCAATTGTCCAGATAGTATATGAACGGGGTGCTTTCAAACAAGAAGCTACACAGATGGTTTCATCCTTGTTGATTGCTTACGGTATTGGGATGTTTGTTTATTTAGGGCGTGATGTCTTGGTACGGGTGTTTTATGCCTTAGGGGATGGACAGACACCTTTTCGCATTAGTATTTTTAACATCTTACTCAACGCTTTACTAGATGCGATTTTGGTGAAACCTTTCGGGGCGACTGGTATTGTGTTGGCAACAGTAGGCGTAAATTGCAGTTCAATGTTGATGCTGTTATGGTTGCTTGACCGCAAACTCAATGGTTTACCTTGGCGTGAGTGGAGTGTGCCAATTTTGGGTTTGACTGGGGGTAGTTTTGTCGCTGGGTTAGCCAGTTTTGGTACTTTGGTCGGTTTGCAGCAGGTGTTAGGTACGCAGGGTTTCATCATTCAACTGTTGCAGTTGTGTGTATCAGGCTTAATGGGGATTTTGGTGTTTGCCATGATTGTGTCATTTCTGAAAATACCAGAGGTGAATACTTTTGTGGTGCGGATGCGTCAGAAATTTTTGAAGAGATAATTGTTTACGCTACAATCCAATAATTCTGACTGCTGTAATTGAAATTCTGAGTTAAGACGTTAAGCCACTCTGTCAAGGAAATTGGTTGATTTTTTTGAGATTTATTTACCAGATTTTTCATCCTTGAGTGTCTGGTTTTGCGGAGTTAATTGTTTCATAATAGCAACAGCTGTTCTACAGTCAACGAATGAGAACATCAGGAGAAAAATGATTATGGGTCTGTTTGATCAAATTATCGGTGCTGTTAGCAATCCCAATCAACAAGCTAGTTTAGGTCAACTCGGCAGTATTATTAACACTGTTAATCAGCTGAGTAATACCACTGGTACAAATCCTTCAACTATACAATCGGTTGTTGGTGTGGTAGGTAACTATGTACGTTCTGCTTTACAACAGAAACAAGCCTCAGAAGGTAATGAAGCAACCCAAGCATTGGTTAATCAATATGCTGGGACTTCTTCTAACCCTCAAGCCGTCAATTCCCTGTTTCCCCCTCAAATCCAACAGCAGGTAGCACAGGTAGCTTCTCAACATACAGGATTAGATGCTGATACAATTGTGCAATTGTTACCTGTGATTGTGCCTATAGTATTAAATTTATTGCAATCTGGTGCTAATACCCAAAATCCCCAAACTAGTGGAAATTCTGTATTGAATTCCTTCTTGGATGCCAACGCGGATGGAGATGTCAATGTTGCCGACGCTATTCAATTGTTCAGTAAATATGTTGGCAAGTAGTCGGTAAAATTGTAAAGTCCTCAGTATTGCCCTATTCAACTCCCCCTATGACTACTGCACCCTTAACCTGGCAAGAACTAGAAACCCTCACGGACTATCAAATAGATACTGTTAATGGTCTGACCAATGCTAGAGCCAGGTTACGCTTGTTTGGTCAGCCCGAATCTGATGTGCGGGTAACGCTGTACCGCGATAACCACGCTTGGTGTCCTTACTGTCAAAAAGTTTGGTTATGGCTAGAGGAAAAACAGATCCCCTACCGCATCGAAAAAGTGACAATGTTCTGCTACGGGGAGAAAGAAAGTTGGTACAAACGTAAGGTTCCATCAGGAATGCTCCCTGCAATCGAGCTAGATGGACGGATTATTAAGGAAAGCGATGATATTTTGATCGCTTTGGAAAAGGTTTTTGCTCCATTGAGCCAAGGGATGGAAGACCGCAGCGTGCTTCCTCTACGTCAATTAGAACGACTTTTATTTAGAGCTTGGTGTGTTTGGCTGTGTTCTAAAGCCGCTTCCTCTCAACAAGAACAACGCAACCGAGAACAATTTATCACAGTGGTGGCTAAGGTCGAGGAGGCTCTGGGTCGAACCTCAAGCCCCTACTTTCTCGATAGCTTCGGTATTGTTGATGTGATTTTTACGCCATATCTGGAACGGATGAATGCCAGCCTTTACTACTACAAAGGCTACTCCCTGCGAAAGGAAAACCCTCGCTTAAGCGCATGGTTTGCAGCAATGGAAAGCCGACCTACCTACTGCGGTACCCAGAGCGATTTTCACACCCACGCACATGATTTACCGCCCCAGATGGGGGGCTGTTGGGAAAACGGCGAAACTCAGATGCTTCTCAATAAAGCGCGGGTGGATAACGGTCCCTGGTTTGGGCTACCAGATGTTACTTATGCAGAACCCGAAAACTCCCGCATGGAAGCTCTTCAACGAACTATCAAACACCGCATCAATATTATCCGAGTCAACCCCTTAGATGATAATTTGTTTGATCAAGCGCTACGTTGTGCTTTAACACACATGATGACGGGTGAAGACTGTGTACCTCCATCGGGAGCTGATGTTGCTCTACGATATTTGCGCGATCGCATTAATGTACCACGAGATATGTCCATCTACGCAGCCAAACGATTGCGGGAATCCCTGGAGAAAACCGCAGCCCTTGCAGGTAATGGACAGCCAGCCCCTATTCCCATTCAGCATCGACGAGATCAAGACCCGTCTAACTTTGTGATTTAATGTTTAGCAGCTTCTAGTTGATAAGACCTAATAATAACTGTTGCTAGTCTATCTAAATCATCAACAGAAGAAATAGTTATTTTTGACCATGTTTCTCCTGTAGTTGCTATTACTTCTTGCACTAGGAAACCTGAAGATAATTTTTTAACTTCATCTCTACTTATTCGGGCAATAAAACTCTTCTTTGTTGAAGATAGATAAAATCGTAAAAACCACCATTTGACTTGACCAAGGTTAATTGCGAAATATTTTACTGTATCTTTATATTGAATTTCAAATTTATAGATTTTAGATTTTTTAAGAATTATTTTAATTTTTTCAAAAGCTGCTAATTCTTCTGCCGTTGTTATGATTTTGGCTTTGTCTTCTTCAGCTTCTATATCTGCTTCATCGGTCTGATGAACATTAATAGATTCAACGGATTGTGCCATTTCTTGATTGAGTGAACGTGTCATTAATTCTACTAAACTACCTTGAATAGATTTTTTAATCATAGGTTTAAATTTTTCAATAATCCTTCCAGTAATTCGACCGGGAATTTCATAACCAGGGGCTACCGTACCAAGTTCACTAACTAAAAAGCGTACAAATCCTTCGGAAGGAGAACGTAAGACATTACCAATAAGTTGAGTTATGGCTTTTACATAGATCATTTCTTCAGCATGATTAGTAATAGCTTCCACATCAAAGTTATTTCGGTGAAAGAATTTGAGATTTTCAATGTCTTTAGTCTGATAATCAAGAATATTAAAAATCAAAAATGGCTCCTTATCCATGACATTTTTATCACGTAAATCGGTAAAGAATCGATAATCAATACCGTTAGTAACGATAGCAACTTTTGTTGTGAGCAATCCATTGAAATAACGACTTAATTGCCCATCATGTGCGTCAGCTTTTTGACCACAGGCTTTAGCTTCTACGAACATGACTATAGAACCATTTATCGCTAAAGCATAATCTACCTTTTCAAATTGTCCTGCTTTTTTTATGGCAAAATCTGCGATATATTCTGGTATTACTTCACTAGGGTCATGAACATCGTAACCAAGAGCGCTCAAAAAAGGGACAATTAGCGCCATCTTAGTTGCTTCTTCACCAGAAACATTGTCTATTCGCTTACGTACTTGTTCAGACAATTTAGTAATATCTTCAGCAAATCCCATACACGCAAACCTTAAACCTTAGTATAATTAAAACTTACTATTTTGTGTAAATCATTATACAAGACAAATTCGTGGTTTAGTTCAGCGCTAAGTAGCTTGGCACAATTAAATATAAAACCTCGCTTCCATTCCTCTCCCCTACCAGGTGAGAGGCTTTGACTCCCCCTTCCCTAGCAGGGAAGGGGGTTGGGGGGTTAGGTTTAGATTATATTTTTTAACGCCCACTT
>DASQZD010000014.1:0-104681 GCA_035638855.1 Nodularia sp. (in: cyanobacteria)
GCCGAATAAATCATCACCTAAATCAGCGCTCTGGGCGAATTCTTGGTGTAGTGATATTGGCTCTGTGTTCAACTGATCTGATAAATCTGCTGTCTCTCCTAATATTTCCGCCTCATCTTCTAAACTCAACTCCTCTTCACTGTCATCCCAGAATAATACTGCACTTTCTTCAATATTATTGGCTAATAGTTCTGCTGAATTTACAACTGGTTGCTCATTTTCCGCGCCGAATAAATCATCACCTAAATCAGCGCTCTGGGCGAATTCTTGGTGTAGTGATATTGGCTCTGTGTTCAACTGATCTGATAAATCTGCTGTCTCTCCTAATATTTGGGCATCATCTTCTAAACTCAACTCCTCTTCGCTGTCATCCCAGAATAATACTGCACTTTCTTCAATATTATTAGCTAATAGTTCTGCTGAATTTACAACTGGCTGCTCATTTGGCGCGCCGAATAAATCATCACCTAAATCAGTTGCTTCCGTAATATCAACATCAACCGTAAAGCTAGAATTAATATTGATATCTACAAATTCCAATTCAGGTTCAAACTGTGCGAAATCTAAATTTTCTGGCTCACTGATATCTAAACTTGTTTCTGAAGCCAATAATTCCTGATCGTCAAGAATAATATCGGCATCATCCAGTTGTGCATAGGTTGAGTTATCTGTACTGGCTATTTCTGCAAAGACGATTTGGGGATTTTCATCGCTACTATCAAACAAATCAACTTCAAAATCAGCAAATCCTGCCAAATCATCTACAGCATCTGTTTTTGGTGGTTCTTTTGTAAATTCTGGGATTAAATCTAACGCTTCTGGCTCTTGGGAAAAGGTGCTAATTTCCTGTAGAGTCAAGTCCTCGGTAGGAGATATGGGATTGGATGCTGCTAAATCTGCAAATAAATCATCTTCTACACCACTATCCGATGATAAGATCAAATACTCTTGCTGCAAATCAATACTTGTTGAGGGCGGGGATAGAGACTCTTCCATCTGGCCAAAAATATCACTAGCAGCCGCCGCAAACAAACTTTCTTCCAAAGCTTTGGCTACATCCTGCTCAACTAACCGAACACCTTCCTCTTCTTGTTCTGTTGGCGTTTCCTGGTTCCAAAAATCGTTTAAATTATCTTCAGCCTGAATATATTCTATTTCTGTTGTAGGTGTGATATCAAATAAATCACTAATTTCCGACTCATCACTAGACGGTGGTGGAGTATCTTGAAGATGATCATAATTATCAAATAAACCATCTAAACTTAAAGACTCTGGCTGGGATATAGTCGGTTTGACTTCTATTTCTTCATCCTGCAAAGTCTCTTCTACATCTGCATGATCTTTTGCTAAAAATAGCTCGTCAAAACTGCTTTCTTGGGTAGTTAATATTTCTTCTGGTTGAGTTACTTCGCCTGTAGGCAACAATTCCTTCTCATCTACTGTTGGTGCTAATAAATCACCAATTAAATCATTCTCATTAATATTACTAGAAGGTTGCTGTAATTCGCTGGGAATTTCCACAGTTATTGGTTCATTTTGCTGAATTGGAAGCTCTGTTTCCGCAAAATTGTTCCCAAATAATAGGTTTAATTCTTCTGTTGTTGTGAGACTTATTTGCAGATCATCGTTGGTTTGACCTTGATCAAACGATAGAAAATCAGCTAAATCCTGATCAACATCTTCAATATCGCTGTCACTGAAATCTATTCCTAATTCACTGGCGGCGCTAATATCTAAAATTTCGTCTTGTTGCCAGGTTTGATCTAGTTCTGGCGTTTCACCTGCAAATAAATCAGCCAGGGTATTTAACTCGGCTAATCCTACTAATGGGCCATTTTGGCCAATATTGCTATTGTCTGTGTCTTCTTGAATGCTCAAGAATAAATTAGAAGTAATAGTAGTTTCAGCGACAGTTTTTGCTGTTACGGTTGCAGGTTCTTGACTGGGCTGAAGTTGCTCGGATAGTTCAGTGAGACTAGTTATCTTGTCTGTTGGCTGTAAAGTAGTAAATTCACTGGCCAAATTATCTGTAGTCACAGACAATTCCTGATCTGCTGTCAGTTCTGCTAGAGATGCAGGCTCGTCAGCAAACATATCTTGAGACTGTAACACCTCAACTTCTGCCACATTGGAGAGCGCGGCTAATTGCTGACTAGTTGTAATCTCACTTTCTCTATCTTGGAGAACTAATTCTTGGGCTTTTTTGATTTCGGTAATGACAATTTTCGCTAGGGTGAGATAGCTATTTTCCGGATTAGCGATCGCACTGGCAGCCGTTTGACATAAGCTACACCAATGAAGCAAATTCCACCTCTGTCCCAGTGTGACTAACTGCTGACAGGATTGGTGAAGATTGTGACGAGATTGGGGTGTGTCCTTCTTTTTAAACTGTTGCAACATTTCCCGCAGTGCTTGTAACACCTGGGTTTGAAATTGATCCCCATAGTCACTTGCTTGGGCGGGTAAGAGCGAATGTGCTTGTGCAAATGAGATGGCGGTGTCTTCTTCCAGAGTGGGAATATCTCGCTCGAGAAACAGTTCGCTCAGTGTGCTAACACTGTCGGTGCCGATTGCTTCTAGTTCTGTTCGGACTACTCCACTGCTGCTTTGTTGTACCAGCAGTTCCAGATGTTCATACAGCCATTGAAAGACCGGCTCAGTTTCTAACATCAAAGTATTAGCAGCCTCTTCCGACAGACCGAATGGCCCTCTCAAATGTTCTAATAGCATCTTGAGGGTATCAGATACACCCAGAAATAAAGACTCTAACTTTTGGTCTACCTGAACCGGATGTTCTTTAAGAACTTTAAAACAATCTTCCAGACGGTGGGAAGTGTGCTGAATGCTATTCAGCCCCAGCATAGCCGCGCCTCCCTTGAGTGAATGAGCCGCCCGGAAAATTTCGTTGACCATTTCCGGGTCATTCAAGGTACTTTGGAGATTCATTAAGCCCTGCTCAATGGTCTCCACATACTCTTTGGCTTCTTCGTTGATGAATAAATCTAAAATCCGCTGTTGTTGTTCCGGCAGCATAGCAAAAGTTATGAGTTGTGAGTTATGAGTTGTGAGTTATGAGTTGTGATTGGTAATTTGTTTGATTTACTCCTAACTCTAGACTCCTAACTTTGATTTACTTGGAATCGAGGGTTTCCACGCGGAAACGTTCTACGGAGGAAATCAAGTCGCCGGAAACACCTACTAAAAGTTGTAAGGCTCCGGAAACGCGCTGGGCTTCCTGGGAGGTTTCTTGGGCTGTGAGTTCCACTGATTGCATAACGTGGGCAACGGCACGGGAGGTTTCCGTTTGTTCTACTGTGTCGCTGGTAATTGAGCGCACCAGAGTATCAATGCGATTAGCTACTTGAATGATGTTTTCGAGCGATCGCTTGGCTTCTTCTGCCAATTCTGTGCCTTTAATTACCTGTTGGATGTTGTGTTCCATTGCTCCCATGAGTGAGCCTGTTTCGCTCTGGATTTGCATAACAATCTGTTCAATTTCCTTTAAGGATTTGGCAGATTTGTCTGCTAGCTGACGCACTTCATCTGCCACAATGGAAAACCCGCGTCCGGCTTCACCCGCTCTGGCTGCCTCAATACTGGCATTGAGTGCTAGTAAGTTTGTACGGGAGGCAATCTGAGAAATTATCGCGACAATTTTAGAAATTTCTTGGGAAGATTCCGCTAATAGCTTCACTTTCCGGGTAGTTTCTACCACAGTTTTGCGAATTTCTAAAATCCCGGCCACCGTATTTTCCACTGCTTCCCCACCTTGGAGGGCGATCACACTGGCATCACCGGCGACAATTTCAGCCTCCCGTGCCGCTTCCGCTACCCTTTGAATCGAGTCAGTCATCACCTGTACCGAATTTAAAGTTACACCTAACTCTTCGGCTTGTCGCAAGGCATCACTTGATAAGGCTCTAGCAAATGTTTCCGAGTTGGTTGCACCTTTTGTTACCTCTTTTGCTGCCACTTTTACTTGTTGGACAATATCCCGGAGGTTTTGAATTGTCAGGTTAAAAGCATCAGCCACGGCTCCTAGTACATCGGCTGTCACTTCAGCTTGGACTGTCAAATCACCTCTAGCCGCTCCTTCCACGTCGTCCAAAAGGCGAATTACTTGGCGTTGCAAGTTTTCTTTGGCTTCTTCTTGTTCCACAGCTTTGTGTTGGGCTTCTGATGTAGTTGTAAAAATTACACGAGCCATTTCATTAAAGCCAGTAGCCAAACGTCCTAATTCATCTTCGGAATACACCGTGGCTTGCACATTCAAATTACCTTGGCGGACTGCATCAAATTGAGCTTGCAGATCCTTGGTGGTGCGGCGAATTTGCTTGAGTGTCAGATTCCCCATAAAGGCTGCGGTAGCGAAACCAGCCACACCCGCCGCTAATGACATCGCCCAGCCTGTATTTCTGACTGATTCTCTTTGTTCTGGGGGAGAAAAGTTGGTAGCTGTGAAGCTGACTGTAGCTACAACTAATGCCGAAAAAACGCCCACTGTGCCAGCGACGATCCACGGTTTTACATCTAAGGAAGCATTTTCTAAAGGAGCTAGCCAGCCTTGCTCGACGCTGACGTTTGGTACTATGTTCGAGCTATCTGTTTCCGTAAATATAATAGGATCTGCTTCTTGTGAGCCATTCTGTGAGCCGGTGAGGGAAAACAGTTCATCGTCACGATTAGTTTCCAAGCGATCGCTTGGTTCCTTCTTAGACTTATTTGCCGTCTCTTTACTTGGTCGGTGATCACTAATGTCGAGTGAACCCGAAAGCATACTCACATCACCAAAGCTAGAATCGGCTTCTGCTAAGTCAAATCCCGGAATGTTCCCTAAATCATCAAATTCATCAAAATCATCTAAAAATTCTATATTGCTCTGAGAATGTTCGCTTCTTAGTAGAGTGTTTGTATCTTCATCATCGCCAAAAGCCGATTTAAATACCTCAAAATCATCAAACGCATCATCACTTTCAAAGTTATTTATCTCTAACTCTGGAGCATTTGTTATCTGCCGATCTGTTGGCGAATATCTACCATTTAAGCTTGAGGATGCTGAAGATAATTTTTCTTCCACCTCTATTGGCTCTAAGTAATTACTATCTCCCAACTCAGGAAAATCATCTAGAGAATTTTCACTCAAATTCTCTGGTTCTCTCGAACCATCTTTGATATTCTCCTCTTCCATCAGTAAAGTTTCGTATTCCTGGAGATTTGTTGGCAGATCAAAATTTTCCGAATATGGCTCTTGTTCTGGCTCTTCAGTCAAAACAGGAGTATTTGCTAAACTATTGCTCGTGGAAAAGACCATTTCTGCAAAAGCTCTGTCATCGACATTTTCATCATAAATCAGGGGAATTTCCAGTGCATTATCTGTAGCAGTATCTGATAAGTTACTGCTAGTTTCTGGCTCTTCCACACTTGCTGTTACCACCTCTTCTTCTTCTTGCCAGAAAACGGGTAAATCTAATTCAACTTGCTCGTCGCCGTTGTTGGTATCAGATTCTTTCCCGTTTTGATTTTGATTGATAGCAAAAGGATCTTCGCTAAAAAATGCTGTTGAATCTGGCGTTTGATGAAATGAAATAGTTTCTTCAGGGATCTGAAATGGATCGCTTGTGGATAGCTCTTCTACATCTGCCAATGGCTGAAGCTCTTCCAACGAATTCAATTCAAAACTGTGGCTCTCTAAGTCGCCAAACACGCCTAAATCTTCTAATTCTGGGGGTTCAGATTCCACAGGAGCAAAAATTTCTGTAAAATTTCCTGACTCTGGATCATTGTCTTCAGGATCAATGTTTGACTCTACTCCTGCTTGCTCTTGATTAATGTTTTCTAAACCATTATTGGCAAAACCAATAATTTCTTGATCATCAGACAACTGCAAAACTTTTCGATACTCTGTTTGTGCCACATCGTACTGCTGCAAAACATAGTATATATGACCACGTAATAAATGGCAGTTAGGGTCATCTGGTACGTTCTGCACCACCTCGTCTACTAAAGTGGCGGCAACTTCATAGTTCTGTTGTGCATAGGCTGTACAAGCCTGCTTATATGAATCTAAATAATCGTTTAAACTAGCTGCCATTTGCTCTCTCCCAATTTCATCCTGCCCACCTCGCACTCCGCAAAATTGCCATTTGATCAAGCAGTCTTAAGCACTGTTTATGATCAGCACCTCTTAACCACTCTCCACGCAGAAACGGAGTCATAGAATCCGGTACATTACTTGGTGGCATTAAATCCTGGATATCTAGCCAGTCCATACCACCAATTTTTTCTACTGCTAGTCCCACGATTGTGTCTTGTTCTTCAATAGCAATCACGGGAATTTCGGCTCTATCTGTGTTTAATGCGGTTGCTTCACCCAGGAATTGACCCAAATCAGCCACCCAAATGATTCGACCTCGTAAATTTAGAGTACCCAAAAGTAAAGGCGAAGCATTAGGAATTGGGGTAATTCTATCAGGACTTAGTTCCATTACCTCTTGGATACCAGTGGCGGGTAGTGCAAACTCCAGATCCGAGGCAATATAAAACCGCAAATGTAATTCACCTTCAGGACTTTCTACTTGTAATTCTGGACGAAACTGATCTTGACCACTACCACTTAAAAAGTCTGGTTTGCTCACCATATCGTTTTCATCCTCGTAGCAGGTGTTTGACTGTTGCCACCAATTCGGTTGGTTGAAACGGTTTGGCTATGTAAGCATCCGCACCTTGTCTCATACCCCAGTAGCGGTCAAATTCTTCACCTTTAGAAGAACACATGACTACGGGGACGTTTTGGGTGCTGGGGTTAGATTTTAACCGCCGACACAGTTCATAGCCATTCATCCGGGGCATCACAATATCTAATACCACTAAATCCGGAGGGGCAGTTTGAATTGCTTCCAATGCTTCTACTCCGTCATGGGCATGGGTGATTATTAAACCACTTGCTTTCAGGAGGTCTGTAATCATCTCCCGTTGTGCAATACTGTCTTCCACAATCAGCACTGTACTCATAAATGCCTATCTCCTGATGTCAACGTTCCTGGTTGGAACATTTCCTGATCCCCCAAAAATATTTAGTGTATAAATTAATTTTATTGTTTCACTAATGTACTAGATAATAACCTGCTATTTGAGTTAAATGATTCGGTAATCACATTTTGTACCCAATATTTTCTGACATCAGTAGGTATTGCATCTTGTTAGTGTTCCCAAATCAGACTGGAGGTTGATATATTTTTCCATGTGCTGACCATATGGTTTTCATCCTCTTAGCACTTTTTTGACTATTTCCACCAATTCGCTTGGTGGAAACGGTTTGCCTATGTAAGCATCCGCACCTTGCTTCATCCCCCAGTAGCGATCAAATTCTTCGCTGTTACCAGAACAAATCACGACGGGGACGTTTTGGGTTTTGGGGTGGGATTTTAACCGCCGACACAATTCATAGCCGTTCATCCGGGGCATCACAATATCCAATATGACTAAATCAGGAGTGTCAGTTTCAATTACCTCTAATGCTTCTATTCCGTCCTTGGCATGGGTTACTGTGAAACCACTTGCTTTCAGGAGGTCTGTCATGATCTCCCGTTGTGCCATACTGTCTTCCACAATCAGAACTGTACTCATAAATGTTTATCTCCTGATGGCAACGTTCCCTGCTTCCCCGAAAATATTGACTGTATAAATTAATTTTATTGTTTCACTAATTTACTAAAACTAATGTACTAAATAATAACCTGCTACTTGAATCAGATGATTCTCTAATCAGATTTTTTCTCCTTGATTTTATGGTATCAGTTAGTGTTACACGTTGTGGGTGTTCCCTGATTCGATGGGACTTTGATGTATTTTTCCACGAGCATGAGTAACTCAGTATCCCCAAAGGGCTTGGTTAAATAATCGGTCGCTCCGACCATTGTCGCCCTGACTCTATCTATGAATTGATCTTTACCAGTTAGCATGATAATCGGTATATTTTGAAATGCGGTAGAATGCCGCAGCATGGCACAAATTTCGTAACCATCCAATTGCGGCATCGCAATGTCACATAAGATTAAATCTGGCTGGAGTTGAAAAATCAAACTGATGGCTTCTAAGGGATTGTTCAAGGCGATCGCTTCATATCCCTGTGGCTTTAAGATCGACTCTACAGTTTCACAGATAGTTTTGGTATCGTCAATACATACTATTCGCACCTGGTAATTGTCATCGAGTCCTGACTTTTTCCTCTGGGTCGGGGAATTATTAGGACTTGAGTATACTAGTTGCAGCCAACCCTGCTGCACGTATGGATAGATAGCCTTAGCCACTGTCAAAATATCTCGGTTGAGATGGCGAGCCAGTTGACGCAGTGTTGTTTTACCATCTGCCCAATGCTGTAGCTTGTTGATTGTTGCTGGTGGGAGTGATGATTCTAGTTGAACCATATCCGCTAGGATTGGTAATTGTTCAGAAGACTGAATCTGTGGATAAAGCTGTTTCCATTCTTGTATTTGCTGCGTAACTTTGTATACTAAAGGAGCAATTTCTAAGCTGGTTAATTGCGGGGTAAGGGTCGCACCTTGACGAAAAATGAAACTACCCTGATGTAAACTCAGTAGGTCAAAAAGTGTCTCATACACCAAGCTGTGGATAATACTATGCCCTACCTTCGGGTCAATTATATTCCGTTCTATCAATGCCCAGAGATAGCCATACTCTGGTGCATTCTCTGAACCTAGTGAAGCAAGTTGCCGTTCATTAAGTCGTGTGTTGATGCGGTAATGATGTAAGTAATCATCAATCCGTGACAAATCAGTATCACCTTGTTGACAGTAGATAATGTTACCGTTCAGGAAGAAGACGAACCAAAACTGTTTTTCACTGTTCCACGAATGGTGATGTTTGCCTGTGTCGTGATTTGTGAGTTGGTCGCTGTTGTGAAAGCAGGCTTCCACCAAAAGTTGCCCTGTTCGCTGTCCTAACGAAATCAATTGCAGGATACTGCGAATATCAATTTCATTTAAATTTCCCTGCATTTAGCTTCAAGGCTCTCCTGATAATTCCATTGACGTTGTTTGTGAATTTTGCTCATTCTGGGTTCTATGTTTTTAGCAGATAAATCAGGTAATATTACTCAAAAGATTAATTCCTTTACAACTAGTGTCAATCAGATGCTACATTTAGCTACAATCTGTAAAGTTTTGTAATATAGTTTGCTAAACCTAGTGATAACACTGAAGTCATCATCAATGCCATCAGTACAAAATATAAAGGCATAAATAAATTGTTTGTCTAAATATCAAGACATTTATATTACGTCTATAAATAGTTTTGTCTGTGTTTATTTCACAAAGTTAGGTAAAATTAATCAGAACTAACAGTATTATCTCAGGTATATCCCGAAAGACGGACATCAAGTACACAAGAGGACAAACGGTGTGCTGTATTTAGCAGAAGTACAAAAGCAAAAAGGCGGCTTACTCAGTGGTGGACCTAAAACCGAACTGAAACTGCTAGCGTGTCAGCGAACCGACCAGAATTGGAGTACTGTGTCGGAAGAATCAATTAGTGCTGAGGACGCTAGTAAATTAAATGATGGCGCATTGGTACTGGTGGAATTGAATCCAAATCGTCAAGTGCAGAGGATTCAAGAAGCTGGAAGGCCATTAGTTAACATTTTGCAAAATTTTTCCCGTCAGTTGGAAAAATTTAAGCTCAAGGAAGATGAAATTGATCAGTGGAAAGAGTCACTAACATTTCAGGCGCAAGAAATGAATCGCCGGGAAATGGATATGGAGGCTCGTTTAGAACAGTTACAACAAATGGAGGAAGAGTTTCAACGTCTGGAGTCAGAAAAACAGGAAGTTGAAACCACCCGCGAGCAGGTTTCACAGTTGCAGACAGAGCTTGAACGTAACCGTCAGGAATTAGAGGGAGCTTGGGAACATTTGCGGGGTGAGCGCCGCCGCCTAGAGGAGTGTCAAGCAGATTCTGTACCTTCTACGATTTTAGATGAGGAGCAAAGTCGGGTGATGCAGGAGTTACTCGAGCGCTTGTCTAATAGAGTTGCAGACACGGAAACCGTCAGTGAACACCTGAATCTAGCTTTGGAATTAGTCGAAAGCCAGCAAGCTACTTTAAACCCACATTGGGAAAAACTAGAGCAGCAAAGAACTGTAGCAACTCAACAGCAAGAAGAAATTGACCGATTATCACAAACTTTAAGCGATCGCCAACAGGCATGGCAACAAGCCCGCGATTTTCTCGAACAAGAAAAAGCTCAATTAAAAGTGACTACCGCAATTCTGGCCAGTAAGCAAGATTATGTTCAGATCGTCCAGGAACAGTTGCACAATCAAGATATCTTACATCAGCAAGTTCGCTCTTTGGCGGCAACTCATGGAGATGTAGGATTGAGCCAGCAAGTTGATGTAGAAGTTCTGGAAAGGATTTCTTTAGAAGAACTACAACAGGTTATACAAGACTTGAAGTATAAGTTGGAAATGGATTCTAGCTTTGTCCACGATCAGGAGCAAGAACTGACATATAAACAAGAAACTATAGAAAAACTGCAAAATCAAATCAAGGAAGCAGCCAAGCCAGAGCAAATCAATTTGGAAACTGAACTGGTGGATGAAAAAGACCTCTACCAGATGTTAAACGAAAGTTTGGTAGGGCAACGCCGCAATTTGGTACAACGCCAAAAGTTGATTCAGCAACATGAAAATATACTTCTGCAACGACAAGGACATACTGTTACTAATACAGAAGAAAATAACCAAATTGACTTGAGTCCGATTGTGTTGCAGATAAAAATGCAGCGACAAGAACATTCCCAAAAACTAGAAAAGTTAGAAAATGAAATTTCCCAGATGCTTGCTGCTCTTGAGACGGCGCAAGGGATGATTGATAATCAAACCTACGAGCAAGATCAAAAGCAGCAAGAATGCCAAGAGATAGAAACCAATTTGCTATCCCTGCGAACAGCAAGCTCTGAATGTTGCGCTCGTGTGAATCTTTATCAAGAGGCATTACAACCGATTCAGGATGCTCTGGATGGATTACGTCATAAGTTGCAACGAATCGGCGAATCTGTGGCTCAAGTTCAAGAAAGTGGTGACTATCAACTCCAGACTATTAATGAAATGCGTTACTTCGTAGAGACGCGATAATTTCTTGTCTACAAGAGAGTTAGGCAGATCCAATCTCCTTGAACTTTGGCGATCGCACCTCCAGGAAATGGATCGGTTTGTGAACGGTTGGGCGCTGTAATTAATGCAGTTAATTTTTGAATGTGTTCAAAACTCGGTGCTTCAGTCAGTATTTGTTGTAATATCTGTCGCATCGCGCGACGTTGCAGCGCTATTGGTGCTGTCTGTAATATGCGCCGATTTAACCTCCATTCAGCCCCATTTCCCCCATTCCCCATTTTTTCTGCGATCGCTTCTGACCTCAACTTATGGGCTGCTTGCTCTAAATATTCCACTTCGGCTTGCAACAGTTCTGCTGTTTGAGCTAAGGCGGATTCTACTTTGGGGTTAAAATTTGTTTGTAAATATGGGATTAACTCTTGGCGAATGCGGTTGCGGGCATATTTGACATCTTGATTAGTGGAATCTTCCCAAACTGGGAGATTATACTCTTGACAAAATTGCTCTGTTTCTGGACGAGTAATTTCTAAAAGCGGACGCACTAAAAAAATATCCGCACTTAGTGGCCTTTGCCAAGTTAGGGCTTGTAACCCATCAGCACCAGTCCCACGCATTAAGTTGTAAAGCAGAGTTTCGGCGCGATCGCTTGCAGTATGCCCTGTAACTATATACTGATAATTATTTGCTTGAGCGATCGCACTTAAAGCTTCATACCGCCAATTACGTGCCGCCGCTTCACTATTTAAAGCCTGTGTTGCGGTTTCCAAATAAAAAGATACACCCCAACTTTTAGCTAATTTCTCCACATGATTAGCATTAGCTTGAGAATCGCTACGCCAGCCATGATCACAATGGGCAATACTTATATCCCATCCCCATTTGGGTTGTAAATCTAACACTAACTTAATTAAACACAGAGAATCTTGACCACCAGAAACCGCGACTAATAGCCTTTGCTGACGCTCAAATAAGTGGCGCGAGCGAATAGTACGATGTATTTTTGCGTGTAGAGCAGACCATACCATTTTTATTAATTAACCGCATACAAACCCAGATAATTTTTATCATACCAGTGTGTATTTGTGGTTAAAAGTTAGTCAGCTATGATTGGCTTTGCATTTGTTCAAGTTGTTGATAAATTTCCGCCAATGGAAATTCTGGCTCATCAGGACAAAATTCTAAAGAAAGTCTCACTTTTCCTTTCGTCCAGCCCTCGGCACTAAATTTTAAAACTTCACAATTTAATCCTTGACTATACAAACTTTCTTCAGTTGTCCCTTCTGCTCCCAGATATTGTTTAATTGCTGAAATCAAATCATGAACTTTAAATGTTCCTGAAACATCTAAATTATTAAAAATCTCTGGCTCTACATACACAACTTCATCATGATTCAATCGTTCAAATCCATTTTCCATATAAATCTCCTGTGACTACGTTTATAGTTTACATAGAGATAGATGTCCAGCCCAAATAAATAATACTTTTCTTAGATAGATGCCGTTTAATTAAATGTATTAATTAACTCATTGATACAGTGAATACCTTACTATGAGCCTAACTCACTCTAATTATTCAGTGCTTACATTTTATCCCAGAAGTGTTGAATGTTAAGATTTTGAGGATATTGCCCAAGTTGTGCATTGGCATTGGTGATACCAAATTTAACCAGTTAATGACTCTATTATCAATAGATAAGGGATTTTACCTGGGTAAAACGCAAAAATTGTAAAGTTTTATTGCAGGATTCAACACTTCTGATTTTATCCATATTTATTTGTTATGACAATTAGCAGTTAAATCAAAATGAATAATAGAATGGAAGAGTGAATTATTAGACACAGGCTCAATATTAATTTCAGTTCCCAGAAATTTTGGTATCCGCAGTTACGCATTTTTAATAAACCATTATGAATTTCCAATGTTGCACTAGATACAAATATGAAACAATTGCTATCTAGTGCAGAAATAACTAGATATTATCTAAAAAAGCATCACATATTTGCGGCGCTCTCATTTTTTAAACACCTCGTGATTTCCCATATAGCCAAGGACTAAAGAGACGAGTTACCCAAGGCATGACAACATAAGTTAACAATCCGACCATGATTGCGGGAATAATTAATGAAATCATCACAGGAGGTAAGTTACCCAGCAAGGGTGTTAAAAGTCTAGGCAGCACATTAATCAATACAGACACGGCTACCCAAGTTAGCAATGCTGTTTTATATCGAGGTGGAGTTTTGAGTGGTTGACCAGGAAGAGAAAACCAAGCTGATAATCCGTTGATTTGCTGAATATGAGGATCAGATTGAACTAAATGTTGAGCTTGAGTCAGCCAATATTCGCGATCGCGTGATGTCATCCATACCTTCAAATTTTCATAGCCGTCAAACCGGAAGATAATTACATATTCTGGACGCACGCCTGGTTGTGGGCGAATCACATTTGTACCTAAATGACCAACATAAGTTCTGGAAACACTGGTAATATCTTTCAACCAAGCCTCATAAGCGCTTTCGCATCCTGGTTTGACAATTTGTGAAATGACTACGGTGACAATTTGATCTTCTTGTTCCATCTCTATCTTACCGATCTCATGATTTGTCACCAATATTGTGCCATCAGAAGTGATCGCTAAATTTTCTAGAAAAGTATTAACTGGAAACGAAGTAATAACTTTGGCTGGTGCCAATTCAACGGTAGAAATTTTGCAAAAGAAGACATTAAAACTTATGTGCGTAATATTGCTTTGTGGCTAGCGCCAAAAATGTATTGAACCTCCCATGACCAAATTTCATGCGATTGGGTGCTGCAACGATATCCGCCTGAATGAACGACAGGTCTTTTTCTGGACTGGGCAACTAATTTTCAAATTCTTTAAGTTGCTGACGGATATCATCTAGCGCTGATTCTGGTTCATCAGGACAAAATTCTAAACTGATTCTAATTTTTCCTGTTTGCCACTTCATAGCACCTAATTTCAAAACCTCACAATTTAATCCACTACCGTACAAAGGTGCTTCATTTGTGTTATCTGCTTTGACACATTCCATAATAGCTATCAGTAAGTCACTGACTTTAAAAGTTCGAGCAACTTCTAAATTATTAAAAGTCTCTGGTTTGACAGACACAACCTCATTATGATTTAGATGTTCAAATGTATTTCCCATAAATATTTCTTCTAACTCAACGTATACTTTCCAGACAATATTAGTGACTTTGCATCGGTTTTTTCCCCTCCTCGCTTGCGGTGAACCAGCGCTGTAGGCGGGTTTCCCACCGTAGGCGACTGGTGAACCCGAAGGGGGAGGGGCTAGGCGTGGGGTGTTTAAAAAAACCAACCGTAAGAATGCAAACCTTTCCCTAAAAGATTCACACCCAGATAGCAAACCCAAACAACAATAAAGCCACTGGCGGCTAAAATTGCCGGGCGACGACCTTGCCAACCGCGAGTAATTCGGGCGTGGAGATAGGCGGCAAAAACCAACCAAGTAATTAACGCCCAGGTTTCCTTGGGGTCCCAACTCCAGTAGGAACCCCAAGCTTCGTTAGCCCAAACTGCACCGGCAATAATGCCAATAGTTATCAGGGGAAATCCTAGCCCAATGACGCGATAACTGATATTGTCGAGGGTTTCTGCCAAGCTAAGGCGCTGTGGGGAAAGTAGTTCTTTGGCTGTGACTACAGAGGTAAGCTCGGTAGCCGGGATTAAATTTAAAACCGCAGTATTACCCTTGCCATTTTTATTACTTTCAAAGCGAGAAAAGCCATTATTTTCTGTTGGGGGTGTAGCTGGTTGAGTAACGAGTTCACCTGCTTTGAGCAAGCGGTAGCCGTTACTGCGATAACCGCCAGTACCGACAGAACTGCCTTGGAGTTGGATGTTTTGACCACGAGTGACAATCAGAAAGGCGATCGCTAGTAATGATCCCACCATTAAAGCCGCATAACTCAACATCATCACACTGACGTGCATCATCAGCCAATTAGACTTGAGCGCAGGTACTAAAGGTTCTGCTGATTGCATTTCTGATGGCAAAGTGAGGGCTGCAAAAGCCGTAATCCCCATTGCTACAGGTGCGGTAACAACTCCTACTAAGCGGCTACGGCTGGTGTTCTCAGCAAACAGATGTACGGCGGTAATTCCCCAAACCAAGAAAAATAGGGATTCATACAGATTACTGAGGGGAAAATAGCCAGCTTCTATCCATCGCGCCCCTAATAAGGTAGCTATACACAAATTGGCGATCGCCATCCCCGCAGTCCCCAAAGTCCCCAGTGTCGGTAGATTAGGAAAAGCTGCCCCGCACCAATACACCAACATTGTGAGAAATAATACAGCAAATGTGGCATTGTCCAGCCAGTTCTGGAGTTCAACCAGATTCATAAAGTGTTCTCCCCAGTTGATTCGTTAAAATAGTGATTCTGACTGTTCTGATCCTATCCGTTTAGAGACTCATAACACACGATTTTTAGCTCAGTTTCAGAATTACCCACTGAGACTTTCTTTTACAGATGGGATTTATCGCCTCTGAAAACTCAGGGCTGAACTAGGCGAAATTGCTGATGTGTCAGCTTTTTTGAGGACTATAAAAATGTCATAGCGAGTACTGCGGTTATCGCTCACAGCAGATGTCACCCCAATTGATCTAGTGGCATCTAGAAAAATTTGTTGATTAGGAAATAAACTATTTAGAGCAAAGTTTTTCACAGCCATTTCCATATCCAAGAAAAATTGCCCATTTGTGGGATTGGGTTCTGTGGGAACCGTTTGTTGAAATGGCAAGTACGCCCCTAGTGTTTTATCAGGTTTAGGGACAATTTTATCTGTAATGGGAGCGCCCACAACCAAAAAAGCGATATCATCATCTAACCAGCCACGGGTAGCGGTTAAGGTATTAAAAGGTGTAATCCAGTTAACAACAGGTTTACCTGCAACTGTACTTGATTGAATCTGAAACTGGTATTGGTTTTTCATCACCTCATCCAGCTTTTTCAAAGATGCTCCAGCTGAATTGCGTAGACTTTGCCCGTCAGAGGCATTTTTTGCTTGTACCATGAATAACAAACCTGCTCGGAAATCCTGGGAAGAATTATTATTTGAGCTATTGGGAATCACCGAGACAGAAAACTCACCTTGCATCCAACTGAGAAAATCTTGATCTAAATCCATCTCGGTAAGTGACTTGACACCACCTCGCAACTTTTCGGGTGATATGGGCGAGAGAGGATTTTTTTGTGATGTTAAAACGTAGTCTTCCCAGAACCGTTGTAAGTTTCCGCCAGACAACATCATTAAGGTTTCGGCTGGTACACGGTTTTGCATTGTCCCGGCTTTGTTTTCCACTTTCAGCACACGCTGACTATTCGGATTCAGCCAGGAAATACCCTTGAAGCGTATTCCTTGTGCTTCCAAAGTCATAGACCCTGCTAAACCTTGGTTATTTTGCAGTTGAGCTAAAACCTGAGCGGGTAAAGCCCGGTTGGGAGCAGCAGCAGCTATTTTGGCGGCTATGGGTACATTTAAATAAAACTGAGCAAAGGGGCGATGACTGGAGATTTTCGGAAAATTATCGCCAAAGCCTCCAACTGTTGCTAAGGATGGTTTACCTTGATATGTATCGATTGCTTGTTCTGTAGCTTGGGGATGGTCAGTAATGACTAGAAACCGTTCATCTAGTAAGGCGGCTGAAAGCTTTTCCCCTGACTGACCGTCAGTTTGTTTAATGGTGATTCCGTGATAAGTGCGGTCAATCCATTTACCTTGTTTAAGGGTTTTGGGTTCAGACAAGATGCTTTTAGCTGCTTCTAGGTTATTAACGGGTAAGACCATGATCATCGACTGTTGAACTTTAGCCGCATCGCCATCGTTCTCTACTGGTTTGAGTGTAGGTTGTGTCGTTGGTGGGGACAAAATCGCTAGGGTGACTTGATCGCCTACCCAAGGAGCGATATCTTTTTGGAAGTCATAACCATTCTTAGTGAGAAAGCGATCGCGCAACTGAACTAAATTTTTATTTATTTCTGCTTGGGTTGCTGTTGTTCCCAACTCCTGCAATTGTTGCCATTGTTTGGGATCTGTAGTTAAAGAAACCGTAAACAGCGCATCTTGAGGAATAATATTTGCACCCACTGGTAAGCCTCTAGAAGATGTTTGCCTTTGACTTAAAAACCAGTAGGCTGCACTCCCCACACCAATCAATAATCCAGCAGCCAATAGTGTCAGCAGCAGAGACGGTTTCTTTGTTTTCTTTTTTATAACAGATACAATAGGCAGAGCCATCTAAACCAATACCTCATGCTTTGTTAAATTGAGCAGACAAGTTTTCTGGGATAGTTCCTTTAGGGATAAATTCCCCAAAGAGACATCCATTATTCCCAGCACTTTGAGGGTATAACTAACTTGAAAAACCTGCAAGCGATGAGGATAGTAGGCTGCGCTCTACTGACACGACTTTCATCTATTGTTGTCTTTAACTAATACTAAGTGGCTTGCTCTTTTCCATTAGCGGAAATCAAATGTGTAGCACCCAAATATTTGGTTAAATAAGGCGAAAAAACTTCATATATTAAAGTCAGAGGCTTTCCATGATGCCAAAACAAGTAATGGCGACCCCAAAAAGGACCACACACCTCAAAACCCGACTCTAGTGCATCTGAATACCCGTAGTAAATTCCTTGAATATCCCGATATAACTCTGTACGGATGCGAGCTAAACTTGCCCAAATTGGTAGTGAACGATTTTGCAAAAACTCATCTATATGACTAGCTTCCCACCATGAGGTAGCATAACCTAATCGCTGGCCTGATGCGGTACGTAACCATACCTGTCGCCGCAGTCTTGGCCCTGGTACAGCTTGAATTAAGTTGGGCGCATCATCTGAGTTCATACCAATCAAAGACATATCAATCACATCTACTTCTGTCGGTTCACCCGTGAGTAATTGTAAATGCCTTGTGGGCGAGCCGTCACCTAAAAGTAACAATTGCCACGGCGGTGCTAACTGTGAGTGAGGCAAACTTTTTTGAATAACTTCCTCCCCACCTTGCCAAATCGGAGTGAGGCGATGCCATGCTGTGGGCAATGTTGAGTTGTTTGTGCCTGTAAAAGTTGCAGTCAATGTTCTTTACAAAAGTTCACTTACTTATATCAAAGCACAAAAATCATGCTTCCACTAGCAAGTTGAGAAGTACAGAGATTAATTTTGACCAATAAATTTTAAAAGGACGCTACGATCTGCTTGCAGCAGCGCTGAGTGCAAAGCAAAAGCTCCACCGTGAGTGTAGTTATGCACGTCAGGGCTTTAGGCGATCGCATCCTTTCTAATCAAAATTAAACATATAAAAATGCGGATGGCGAGACTCGAACTCGCAAGGCAAAGCCACACGCACCTCAAGCGTGCGCGTATACCAATTCCGCCACATCCGCGCTGGTTGTCCAGAAATAAAGCATAGCACAAAAAAATTAAAATAGTAAGAAAATACTGAAATTTAGCAAAAATTACTAAAAATTTAAGTGGAAGTGAAAACAAATCCCTGAAAGAAGGATATATCACAGATAAAAATACAGTGGCTTTACAAGTGAGATGCAAACCGCGCTCAAAAAAGCCTAATTCGGAAAACTGCCTCCAGACTAGCAGATGCAATATTGTTAGTCTAGTTAAGATCCGTAAAGGCTCCGAAGCCTCATCCTCTCTAAAATCTGCCCAGGATGAGGCTAAAAAAACTTCTGTGATAATTTGAGATAAAGCGAAAGCATTGTGGCAAATGGGATGAGAGACAATAACTATCTACTGGTACTAATATCAAAGCTAAAAAATGAAGTTTGACAAAATATTAATTGCCAATCGGGGAGAAATCGCCCTTCGCATTCTCCGAGCCTGTGAAGAAATGGGCATCGCGACTGTTGCGGTTCACTCCACAGTTGACCGGAATGCTCTCCACGTCCAACTTGCTGATGAAGCGGTTTGCATTGGCGAGCCTGCTAGCAGTAAAAGTTATTTGAATATTCCTAATATTATTTCTGCTGCTCTGACTCGTAACGCCACCGCCATTCATCCTGGCTATGGATTTTTATCAGAAAATGCCAGATTTGCAGAAATCTGTGCTGACCATCATATTGCCTTTATTGGCCCCACACCGGAAGCTATCCGGCTGATGGGGGATAAATCCACAGCCAAAGAAACGATGCAAAAAGCTTTGGTTCCCACAGTACCCGGTAGTGATGGCTTGGTAGAATCCGAGCAAGAAGGATTGATAATCGCCAAGGATATGGATTATCCGGTGATGATTAAAGCTACAGCTGGCGGCGGCGGAAGAGGAATGCGTTTAGTTCGTTCTGAAAGCGAATTTGTCAAACTTTTCTTAGCAGCCCAAGGGGAAGCGGGAGCGGCCTTTGGCAATTCTGGCGTTTATATAGAAAAATTTATTGAACGTCCACGCCACATTGAATTTCAAATTTTGGCTGATAATTACGGTAACGTCATCCATTTGGGTGAACGGGACTGCTCAATTCAGCGCCGCAATCAAAAGTTACTAGAAGAAGCTCCTAGTCCGGGACTTGACCCAGAACTACGAGAAAAAATGGGACACGCTGCTGTGAGAGCTGCTCAATTTATCAACTTTACTGGGGCTGGCACAATCGAGTTTCTTCTAGATATGTCTGGTAAGTTCTATTTTATGGAAATGAACACCAGGATTCAAGTTGAGCATCCCGTCACAGAGATGGTTACGGGAGTAGACTTAGTTGTTGAACAAATCCGCATTGCCCAAGGGGAAAGACTGAGACTGACCCAAGATCAAGTAGTCTTGAGGGGTCATGCTATTGAATGCCGGATTAACGCTGAAGACCCCGACCATGATTTTCGCCCCGCACCTGGACGAATTAGTGGCTATCTTCCCCCTGGTGGCCCCGGTGTCCGCATTGATTCCCATGTTTACACCGATTACCAAATCCCCCCCTATTATGATTCCCTCATTGGTAAATTAATTGTTTGGGGACCAGACCGCGCCACTGCAATTAACCGTATGAAGCGCGCACTGCGAGAGTGTGCCATTACCGGACTTCCAACTACTATTGGATTTCACCAAAAGATTATGGAAAACCCACAATTTTTGCAAGGTAATGTTTACACCAATTTTGTGCAGGAGATGAAACTTTAGGGAGTGGGGAGTAGGGAGTTTTGCCCCCGGCTTGTTCCTACTCCGTCATCTCTCTAATTCAAACGAGTCATCATGGTGAGTAGTCCTTGCTGACCGAGGAGAATTTCCCTGATTAAACTGAAAATTGCTACCCAAACAATAGGGGTAATATCTACCCCTCCTATGGGTTGCACTAGCTTTCGCATTGGCACCAAAAAGGGTTCAGTCGGCCAACCTATGAGATTAAAGGGGAAACGATTCAGGTCTACTTGTGGATACCAAGTCAGAATGATGCGGAAAATAAACAAAAATATCATCAGTCCCAACACGGGTCCGAGAATCCAAACAGTCAGGTTAACACCAGTCATCGGTTTGAGCTACTATTTATGAACTTAGAAAGAATTTAGGCGATCGCCAGCAAATTGGCAGCTTTGTTAAGTATTCTTTCTTTAATTTTAACTAATTGAACGCAGCAGACTTTTTTTCACTCAGCAGTCAGCACTTTTTTTGCGAGACACCATATTAGAATTATGATGAAGTGTGTAAAAAAAGGTTTAGAAATATGACCCCTTCATTAGCAAATTTTCTTTGGAGTCTACTCTGGGGTGGTTTGATTGTAGTAGTCCCCGTTACAGTTGGGCTGATTTTCATTAGCCAAAAAGATAAAATCCAGCGTTCATAATGCTTTTGAGAGTCCAAGGGACTCTCACATCTCAGCGATTGTCTGTCGCTATTTTAGTTAAAACTCATTTAAAGGAGTTTACCTAATTGCACCAAAAGCAGAAAGTCCTCCCACTGAGGACAAGGTATACTTAGTTGACAGACATCGGCTTTTTTAGCTGGCGGTGAACAGCTTAATAAGCTTTCTTTGCGAGAGGCTTTGCAGCTTAAATATATTGTGCATATTGTGTCTGATTAGAGTAGTGATTTTAATTGTGACTCGTTAACATAGATTTGATATTTGGAAAAGAACAATGGTAAATTTTGGGCTGAACTCAGCCAGCGTTCTGGCTCAGGTCAATTTTGGGACGAACTCAGCCAGTATTCTAGGAATTTTCCTGGCTGTGTCTGGGGCAGCACTGTATTTTCTCCGCACTGTGCGTCCAGAACTGTCACGAGATCAAGATATATTTTTTGCAGCTGTGGGCTTACTCTGCGGCTTTATTCTCATTTTCCAAGGATGGCGTTTAGACCCAATTTTGCAATTTAATCAGCTGCTTTTAGTTGGTTCAACTGTGTTTTTTGCGGTTGAAAGTATTCGTTTGCGAGGTATAGCTACTCAACAAGCTAAACGTAATACTCCCATTGTGGATGACGAACGAGAAGTTAGCAGAAACTATTCTTACAATCGCAGAGGATATGAGGCTGAGGTGGAGGATGATTTAGAACCACTGCCTTATGAAGAGGAAGAACCGCCTGTACGTCCTCGAATTCGGGGTAGCAGGGATACTCGTTCTCCTCGTGATGACTACTATGAGGAACAACCCCCACGTCGTCTAGAACGCCGCACCAGTAGGGAAAAGCCGGAAACAGGTTCAAAAAACCGTCGTCCTAGTTCTAGCCGTCCGGTGAGTCGCAATCCTGAGAGTTTTGAACAAGAAGATTGGAGTGGTTCTAGTAAGCCAGTTGATGATTGGGAAAATCCAGGAGGGGAAGTAAAAAAATCTTCTCGTCGTGGTACAAACAGACCACAGCGCCCAGACACTCCTGACCAGGATATCCCGCCCAGAACCAGAAAGCGCCGCCCACCGACTGACTCAGGTTCGCGCCGACCCCGTGAGGATGATGATGCCATACCAACTGAATACGCACCATATAACCCGATTGAAAAACCCGATCAGGAGCCAGATAATTCGACTGACTTTCATGATGGTATGATTTAGCACTTTTGGGTGAGAATTAGGTCTGAAGGCGATGGAAAACAATTGAGGTGAAAAAACTAACGCCTAGATTTTGGCTCCAAAGACCAATTCATTGGAGCCTGGTTTTTAGCTTTGCTAGTTTATTATTATCTTGTAGTTCTAACGAAATACCCATAGGGTCTATTTCTCTCAACAGTCGCTACACTGAAGAGCAACCAGCGTTAAGTGGAAATGGGCGCTTTTTAGCGTTTATATCTAATCGCAATGGTAGTCACCAGTTGTTGATCTATGATTTGACAGAACAACGGTTGGTTCGCACTCCAGGTTTAAATAGACCCCAGACAATTACTGAAAGTCCGAGTTTGAGTTACACGGGGCGTTATATTGCTTATCTTACCAGTGACCAAGGTAGACCTGTGGTGGCACTTTACGATCGCGCTACGCAAAAGTCACAAATTATTACTCCTACTTATCGCGGTTGGGTCAGAAATCCGGGAATTAGCCCAGATGGACGTTATGTTGTGTTTGAAACCGCTAGTCGTGGTCAGTGGGATATTGAAGTTTTAGACCGGGGACCGAATATTGAGTTAGATATTCCCAGTGGTGCTAGTGTCAATTAATTTTTTCGTTTTGTAGAGACGCGATAAATCGCGTCTGCTATGTAAGAGGAACGAACCGCAAAGGATGCAAAGTTCACAAAGAAAGAAGAAAGAAGGAAGAAGGAAGAGGGAAGAGGGAAATTGGGCGGACTTATGGCTACACACACCTACTTATCGCAAAGAAATGGTATTAGTTGTAAGTTGTTAGTCTCATGACCATTGACTAATAACCAATGACTAATGACTAAGGACCAATGACTCATCAAACTATTTTTATACCTATATTTGTTGCGAGCTTGGCTTTATTGGGTGGCTGTGTTGGCTATCCTCGTCTAGCGAATTATCCCTTTGATCCTGGTGGTCGCAGTCTTAATAGTCTAGCTTCGGAACTAAATCCTCAAATTTCTGGGAGATATATTGTTTTTACGAGCGATCGCCGGGGTAGTCAAGATGTATATATGTTTGATACGTTAACTCGCAGTTTGGTAGATTTACCCGGTTTAAATTCTTTAGATACCATCGCCTCTGATCCTAGCGTGGCTGAAAATGGTCGCTACATTGTTTTTGCAGCTAGTCGTCAGGGGCGATCTAGTATTTTTCTCTATGACCGAGAAACCAGACAATCAAGAAATTTAACTAATAATCTGCAAGCCGAAGTCCGCAACCCTACTATTAGCGCTGACGGTCGAAGGATTGCGTTTGAGTATAGTAACAATGGGCAATGGGATGTTTTAGTTTATGAACAATCTGGACAAAGGTTGAATATAGCTCAAGATCCGCGTTAGAGCTTAGAGGCTAGTACTCTTATTTCTTATCCCCACTCCCCAATTCTTCCTGTACAGATTCGATGAGCGATCGCACTTGTTGAGTACCTTGGGAAGGCTCAAAGGAAAGTGGAAATTTACCCCGAAGGATCATCCGCAAACCCAGAGGTGCAAGACTGAGTAATCCTTTAAGGTCTTTAAAGTAGTTACCAACGACTTGGATACCAAATTGACGTTCATCGATCCAACCACCTTCTTTGACCAAATCAACTAATACTTTGCGGTGGCGAATTGAACGGCTGTCTTTGGCTTCTTTACGTTGGAGAATTTCCTGTTTAATTTTAGTGATTTGCTCTAATGGTGCTACTTCCATTGGACAAACTGAATCACAGTAAAAACAACGAGTACAACCCCACACTCCTTTAGTTCCTTCGTTGTAACTTTCTAAGCGATTTTCAGTTTCACTATCACGAGAGTCGGCGACCATGCGATAGGCTTTAGCCAAAGCATGAGGTCCAACAAAATCTGGATTAACTTCACGGGCATTACATTCAGAGTAGCAAGCACCACACATGATACAATTGCCAGTCTGATCAAGACGCGATCGCTCCAGTGGTGTTTGTAAAAATTCCCTTTCTGGAACCTGTCGCGCTGCTGTACTAACATAAGGAGCGACTGCATCGAGATGATTCCAGAAACTACTCATCTCCACAACCAAATCTTTAATCACGGGCATATTACCCAGAGGAGCTACTATAATTTCCCGAATAGTGTTGGCGTTATTCTCCAAAGCAGGAACTTGTGGGAATCTAGCCAGTTCACTACCAACATTTTCCTTACAAGCTAAAGCTGAACGCCCATTGATTCGCATAGCACAGCTACCACAAATGGTATTGCGACAATTTTTGCGAAAAGCGAGTGTTCCATCTTGTTCCCACTTAATTCGATTGAGGCAATCTAGGATTGTATTGCCAGAATCTACCTCTAAAAGGTAAGTTTGTACAACAGGAGAAGAATTTTGTTGCTGCCGAATGATCTTAAATAGAACTTCCATTATCACGAACCAAAATCTTAAAATTACATCACCAGCCTCAGAAATCGTGAGTAAAGGCTGCTGGTTGCACAAATTGAGCTATACTCTTGTTGCCCTGCATTCCCAGACCAGTGTTAATAGGCTGATAATCAAAGAGCAACTGATTCTAGTTTAAGCATAACCATTAAAATTTAATTTGCACCAAGTGCTAGAAGTGATATTATTATCAAGCTCCAAAACCAAACTCAAATCAGGTAATGGTGGCTCTAGGTTTAACAGACTTGTTTGGCAGTACAACCACAAGTGAGTTGATCAGGAGAAAGAGCAACGTTCATCTCCTGGATAGTAAAGATATCCCAACTAAATGCAGTAATGCTTCTCAATATATCTTGATGTTAAGAGCAATGAGAGCCATTGCTCGTAAAAATCCCTGATCTAGTCGAAAAGGGCAGTTTTTTGTGGAGATGGAAGTGCTAAACCTGTTGATAAACATCTAGTCACAATCAAGCATTTGGAAAATATGGGAAAATTTATTCTTCCCAAAGAGAGACGTATATAATGGCTGTCCGCTTTTTGTTTCGTGAGCATAAACCAGCAGGACAATCCTCTCTTCCTTTTGTCTGTAAAAAATCAAGTAAATCTGGAATTTCACTCATTTGTCAAAACTGCGCGTCTAAATTTAGATTAATTTTTATAAAAGCTATGCTGCAATACTCACTAGGGTAATAAAGCATGAGGAAAATCCTCACCGCTTTTTTCCTCTCCAAGGTTAGATATTTAGATGAAAGTCTATCTGCAATTTAAATTTAAAACTAAACAATTATTTTGCTATTATTAGTTCATGCTAGTATTTAATATAAAATTACGAAGTAACAAATCCAGTACTAATAGCTGCATAAGCATGGTTAATGCTGTTTTGTTAATTGGTAATGTAGAGACAAGAAAATTCACGTCTCTACAGGCAGGACAAAGGTGTATGTCCTTAAGAGCCTATTCAAATACTATGCTGTCCTCGGCTGGAGAGTTAGAGTAGGGAAAACCTAACAACTCAAGGGCAATAAAGGCCAGCACTGAAACTTGAAAGCCTGCAATTTATGGGGTCTACGACTTATTTGTAGTAGAACTCAAACCGATTGTGAAGGTGGCTGAAATTTACACCGCTACAGTAGCGCCAAAAGAGAAAATCAATTGATTTTCGATGGCGAGTAATGGTTAAAAATGCCGTAAAATCACCTAAATTAATGTTGGTGGCCACCATGACCTTTAATTTGTTGTGGATGACCATAATATAGGCGCTGATAGCTCAACCTATAAACAGGAATTTATCCCCCACTATAGGGTCATGAGTAGTCAAATACTGGCATGAGACAACTTCGTTTATCAGTTTGGAGAGAGTAAGGAAAATTTGAGCGTAATGACTGAAACTGCAACCGCACCATTAACTGGAAAAGCATTGCTTGCTAAGGTAAAAGAACTTTCTAATTTACCCCGCCGAGAAAGAGCCAAGCAATGCGGCTATTACACCGTTACTAAGAATAATCAAGTCCGCGTTAATCTCACAGATTTTTATGATGCTTTGCTATCGGCTAGAGGTATTCCCCTCAGTCCAGAAGCACCTAAAGATGGTCGTGGACGTGAACCGACATATCGAGTCAGCGTTCACCAAAACGGTCAAATCGTGATTGGTGCTACCTACACTAAGGCAATGAACTTAAAGCCGGGTGATGAGTTTGAAATTAGACTTGGATATAAGCATATTCACTTGATTCAACTTGGTGAAACTGACAAAAAAGCCACCTTGGAAGATATCGACTCTGAAGAATCAGATGAAGATTTGGAAGAGTAAGAGTCAGTTTGCTGATGGTGAAGGCTTGATAATTCATTGCTAGCACTACAGCTAACTGCTTAATTCTCTTGGCTGAAATTTTGTAAGATTGTAAAAATACGATTAGACCCCTTGCAGAAGTCACAGATTTTAGTAGAGTCTTGATTAATAAGCAAGAAGTCTATCGTGTTTTTTTGTGTCTATTTTGATAAGCATAGTCAATACCTTACGAGCATTTATAGAAGATGCATCAGTACCGGTTGTAGTGATGACATTTTTTATGATCTGGATAGGATGCTGGTTACCAATAGCAGCAGTAATAGCAATTACACTGAATTGGCAACCTACCAAATCTTTACAGCCGGAACAAAAATTACCCTTATTAGTGCCACTTTATCTATTAGCTCCCCTGGTTCTCTGGGGAGTTATTTGGCTATCTCATAAATCTTTCTCAGATTACGGCTTTGTGGGGAATGTTTCGCTGCTGGGTTCTTTAGCGCTGGGTTTTGGTTTGGGAGTATTGAGCCTAGCAATGATGTTTACCTGCCAATTCTGGCTAGGCTGGTGCTATTTGGAAAAATCAAATATCAAGTTGATACCTTCCATTTTGCCAACTATTTTAGTGGTAGCGTTGTTAGTTGGGGGTATAGAAGAGTTAGTTTTTCGGGGTTTCTTGTTCACTGAATTAGAGCGTGATTATCCAGTATGGTTAGCTGCGGCTATTTCTAGCTTAATTTTTGCCTTGCTGCATTTAGTATGGGAGCAACGGGAAACTAAACCCCAAATCCCTGGATTGTGGCTGATGGGAATGATGCTGGTTTTGGCTAGGATTGCTGATGGTGGTAGTTTGGGTATGGCTTGGGGATTACACGCAGCGTTAGTCTGGGCGATCGCTACTGTAGATACGGCAGTACTTATTACTTATACTGGTAAAGCTGGGGAATGGTGGACTGGTAAAAACAAAAAACCCCTGGCTGGGGCGGCGGGAATTATTTGTGTATTCGGAACTGGGTTAATTCTTTGGTTTTTGTTGGAATATTAACGAACCGCAGAGGCGCAGAGGACACAGAGAGAGAAGATAGCGGCAGAAGAAGAAGGTTGCTCAAATGTATTTAACTATTTTCCACCAGTGTTGGTAATGGTGGGTTACGCTGTCGCTAACCCACCCTACGATTTTTGGGAATTTATGGGAAATCGCTGATCCACCCCACTAATTAGCTGATCAAATGCAGGTGGCTGATGACTGTACTGATCAGATTATGGGTAATGGGGAGGCTATCAATTACCATGCCTAAACACAACAGCATCATGTAAGAGATGGAATAAAGAAACAACTCTCTAGCTATAGTGCGATCCTCTGGGTTGTGTAACAAACGCCAAGATTTATGGATAAATAATCCTCCTAGACTCACAGCGATCGCTCCATAGACAAATCCACTGGCGTGCAAGGGATAAACTAGTAACAGCGTGGCTGGGACTGTCACCAGTGTGTAGTACCAAATCTGCTTGACGGTTGCTACATCACCCTCAACTACAGGTAACATGGGAATGCCAACTTTTGCGTAGTCATCCCGAATCATCAGCGCTAGCGCCCAGAAATGGGGAGGTGTCCATAGAAAAACTATGGCAAAAATTAACCATGCTGCCCAGCTTAAAGTCCCTGTGACAGCAGCCCAACCCACTAATGCTGGAATTGCTCCTGCGGCTCCACCAATGACAATATTTTGAGTGCTGTGGCGTTTCAACCAGTGGGTGTAGATCAAAATATAAAAAACAATGCCGGAGAATGCTAGGCAAGCAGCCAGTAAATTTGCGAATACTGCTAGTAGTGTGAAAGACATCACAGCTAGAGCGATCGCAAAAATGAGCGCATCACGAGGCTGCACCTTACCCGAAGGGATTGGACGATGACGCGTCCGTTCCATATCATAGTCAATATCTCGATCATAGATACAGTTAATTGTCTGGGCGCTAGCAGCAGCCAAAGTGCCACCAGTAAGAGTTACTAGCAGCAACAATGGATCAACTTGCCCCTGTGCAGCAATCCACATACTTCCAGCCGTAGTAATCAACAGCAACGGGATAATCCGGGGCTTTGTTAGTTGGTAGTAGCTTTGGATAACTTGGAGAAGTGTTTGGTGGTGGCGAGAGACATTAGTCTCAATCATTTTGGCTCTTGTTCCTTATTTTTCAACAACTTTTATGCGGCCGCTGCTCATACTGAGTTGACATTAAAAATAGTTACTGAGACTGAGGGAAGATGAGGAAGATGAGGAGAATGGGGAAGATGAGGAAAATTTAGCTTTCTGATCTTCCCTTGCTCCCCCATATCCCCCTGCTCAGACTGGCTGGTGAAAGTCAAGACTTTTCTAGGCGCACGCGGTTTTGGTTTTTATGGTTTTACAACTTCTAGTTGTTAGGGGTTGTTGCTAGATGTGATGTCAAGTTCGTTTGATGACTAAATAACTAATAGCTAATTGCCATTACTCATCAGCAAGCATCGTGATTAAAGCACTAGAAAAACGAACCTGAATTAATTTAGGCTTTCAATCCATTTGCTTGTGTACTGGTAACAGTTGCTGTTGGTTCAACAGCAAAAGCCTTGATTTGACGGGACATAGCCCAGTCTCGCAATGCTAAAACTGTAAAAGCTACTAAAGTACCCAGTAAAACCGCCCCGACAGTTTGGTGAGAAACTGTCAAAACCTCGACTTGGAGATGTAATCGGAAAGTGGCAACTCCCAAGACTATTTGTAATATCAACAACCCACCAGCAATATTTGCCAGTCGCCGCAAGGCTGGATGCAGTGCTGGTGTTCGCCCGGAGATGAATACCACTGCCAAAGTAGCCACAGTTGGCGGTACCAAGCCAAAAATATGGCTATACATCACATTACAAAGCTGAGAATCGCCAAAGCATTGGTGTAAAGCCCAACGAGAGCCTACCAAAGCACCGAGTATACTTTGCAAGTAAACAAAAATAACGGCACTTAAACTCAACCAAGGTAACTTACCAACAGTACCAGTTCCTTGATAGGGAGTGAGGGCGATACCGACAATCAGTAGGGTAGTGAAAAACAACAGCGCCGTTCCCAAATGAGCGGTAACAATATCAAACCGCAACAGCTGGGTGACGGTGAGTCCTCCCAAAATACCTTGGAAGACAATTAAAAACAGGGCAAATGTGGATGCTCCCGGCAACCAAGGAGGTAAAAAACGCCGATGCCACCAGGATAAACCAGCAAGGGCGATCGCACTTAAACCAATTAACCCTGCATCCAATCTGTGAAACCACTCCAAGAAAACTTGAAGATTCATTTGCTTGGCTGGCACCAGTTCCCCGTAACACAATGGCCAGTCTGGGCAAGCAAGCCCAGCATTCATCACACGGGTGGCACTGCCTATGGCCATCAAAATCAAGGTGGCTATGCACATTTTCCACACCAAGCGACGAATAACCTCCTTGGGCTTTCGCTGCTCAGTTGCCGCTTCATTTTGTTGTTCTAGGACAAATTCATTCATGAACAGTACCTTCCACCCGTTCTTAGTGGTAGCTCTCTTAAAATTTTCAATTTTTAGTACCGACCCATCTACACCCTAACGTATGAGCCAGAGTTTAAAAGATTAGCTTGCACTTAATACTTTGGATCACTCTAGCTAGTTTTAGCAGGAGCTTTAGGTATTTTTTAAGTTATCAGCAATTCATAAATGAGAATTAATGTTGCTAACCTCAAATTTATGGAAATTATTTTACGCATTTATGTCTAGTTTTGGCAGTATCGAATAAATCTCTTGTACCCAAAATTAGTAACTTAGCTGGAAAAATTAATAAAATCTTAAAACCTTGAGACTCCAGATTTTATTGCCTGCACTACCAAAAACTTGGGGTTGGTAGAGTCGAGGGAGAGTATTAACCTAGCCCCTCTCTATTAGATCGCACGCAGCGTGTACAGTTTCCCTGCACTGCGCTCTCGATATTCTTAGGGTTTTAACCTTTTGCCCATCTGGACGTAGATATTACTAGAATGTACTCAGGAGGTGATAAAAGTGTTTAACCTGACTTACGAATTCAAGCTCAAGCCAACGCAAAAACAAATATTATTGTTTGGACAATGGTTGGAAACTCATAGACGGGTTTACAACTATGCTTTAGCTGAACGCAAGGACTGGTACAAGTCCCGTAGTTGTCAGATTAACGCTTGTAGTCTCCATAGTTGCTATATCCTCCCTGCTGATACACCACGCCCAACTTTTGCTAGTCAATGCAAGTCTGTTACTGCTGCAAGAAAACAAAGCGAGTATTTAAAACGTGTGAATGCTCAATCTTTGCAGCAAACATTGAGGCGACTGGAAAAGGCTTTTGTGACTATGTGGTCACAAAATCATGGATTTCCCAGATTTAAAAAGCCAGGACGGATGCGGTCTTTTTCTTTCCCCCAATTAGGGCAAAATCCATTAAATAATGGCTATGTGAAATTACCCGTGATTGGGGTAGTTAAGTGCCGTCAATCCCGCTCAATTCCAGAGGGAGGAGTGATTAAACAAGCACGAGTAGTTAAACGTGTTTCTGGTTGGTACGTGATGTTAATTATCCAGTGGGATGTTAGTCCACCCCAACCCATGCCACACGGAGAAGCAGTCGGAATAGATGTAGGACTAACTAGTTTTGCTGCAACTTCCAATGGTCTTTTAGTCAAGCGTCCGAGGTTTTTTGTTGATGCCGAACGCCAGATGAAATTGCTGCAACAGCGTGTGAGCAGAAAACGCTTAGGCTCGAACAATTGGAAGAAAGCCCAAAAGAAAGTGGCTTTATTGCATGAGTATATTGCTAATTGCCGTAAAGATTGGCACAGAAAACTGTCTCATCAAATTTGTGACAGCGCCGGGATGGTGTTTGTTGAAGATTTAAATTTAGTTGGCTTGTCCCGTGGAATGCTGGGTAAGCATTGCTTGGATGCCGGATTTGGACAATTCTTCCATATTCTCCAACAGACTTGTTTTGTGCGTGATGTCTATTTTCAGAAAGTAGATGCCCGAAAAACCAGTCAGATTTGTCCTAACTGTGGAGTGGAGACAGGCAAAAAGGAGCTTTCACAGCGTACTCATGTTTGTTTGAATTGCGGATATACAACTAATAGAGATGTTGCGGCCGCACAAGTAGTTCTGATTAGAGGGCTTGCAGCCGTAGGGCATACGGTGAAGATGCTTGCGGAGGGTAAATTCATTGGAATCCCCGTGAAACAAGAATCCTCACGCCTTTAGGCTGGGGAGTGTCAACTTGGTAAGTGAGTAGCATAGAGATAACGTAGTAAATTTATTTAAGTAAACCGTGAACATTCCAAGTTCCATCTGGACATTAATAATTGGTGTCGTCCTAACGCTATTAAGCCTTTGGTACGGTCAAAATCACGGTCTGTTGCCAGTAGCCGCCACAGACGAAGCAGTTTTAGTGGATGGTCTGTTTAACACAATGATGATCGTTTCCACAGGCATATTTTTACTTGTGGAAGGTATTTTGATTTACGCTGCAATTAAATATCGTCGGCGGGCAGATGATAACGACGACGGGCCAGCGATTGAGGGCAACGTGCCTTTAGAAATTCTCTGGACGGCGATCCCAGCAATTATCGTTCTCGGTATTTCTGTTTATAGCTTTGAAGTCTACAACGACATCGGCGGCTTTGATCCCCATTCTGTTCATGAAGCCCCGATAACTCAGGAATCTATGGTCATGCGGGGAACTGCGATCGCGCAGCCTGCGGGAACCGCAATCGCCGCAACTTTAAGCGATACCTCTCCCAGCACAGGCTCCAACCTCAATCAGGAAAAGTCTGATCAGGCTATGGAAGACCCAGCCACCGCAGCAGTCCGCAATGCTAACCAAATTCCCCAAAAATTTAATGCGCCTGGGATCGGTATTGTTGCTCCCACAATTGGGAGTAGTCCCGAAACAGCAGGTTTACCACCAGGACTACGAGTTAATGTAACGGGTTTACAATATGCGTGGCTTTTCACTTATCCTGATACAGGTATCACTACAGGTGAGATGCACGTTCCCCTTGGTCGGGAAATTGACATCAACATGACAGCCAATGATGTCATCCATGCTTTTTGGGTTCCACAGTTCCGCTTGAAACAAGATGCTATCCCTGGTAGACAAAGCGAAATTCGGTTCACGCCCAGAATAGCTGGTACTTACGACATCATTTGTGCTGAACTTTGTGGTCCTTACCACGGAGCAATGAACACAAAAGTAGTGGTAGAAACCCAAGAAGCCTATGACGCTTGGATGGCAGAACAATTAGTTGCTAGCAGCGAAACTCTCAATCAAGCCGTAGCCGTGAATCCTGCGGATTTATCCCCAGATGAATTTCTGAATCATTACACTAAGGACATGGGGATTCAACCAGAAATGCTACATCATATCCACCAAATGAGTGTGGAGTAAAAAGTACTGCTAGCTGAGTTAGGGGTTAATCTCTGACTATAGTGACAATACCAAGCAGAAATTCATGGTAATTCAGTCCAGAGAAACAACAAGGGAAGACCAAAAAATTAATTTCCCTAATGACTAATTAACTTATGACACAAACTCAGTTAGAAAAAACTGCCAATATCCCGCCTCATATAGAAGAACCAGAAGAAAGACATTGGCGAGACTTCTTTGGTTTCAGCACCGACCATAAGGTGATTGGGATTCAATACCTAGTTACTTCCTTTGTTTTCTACTGTATTGGCGGCGTAATGGCTGACTTGGTGCGGACAGAATTACGCACCCCGGAAGTGGATTTTGTTAGCCCAGAAATGTATAACAGTCTATTCACACTGCACGCCACAATCATGATTTTTTTGTGGATTGTGCCAACAGGGGCTGGATTTGCTAACTATCTGATTCCCCTGATGATTGGGGCGAGAGATATGGCATTTCCTCGCTTGAATGCTGTCGCCTTTTGGATGATTCCCCCAGCCGGGATTTTGCTCATCGCTAGTTTAGCCCTGGGTGATGCGCCTGATGCTGGTTGGACTTCCTACCCTCCTTTGAGCTTGGTAACAGGCCAAGTGGGTGAGGGGATTTGGATTATGAGTGTTCTGCTGTTGGGTACATCGTCGATTTTGGGAGCGATTAACTTTCTAGTTACTATCCTCAAGATGCGTGTTCCCAGTATGGGCGTTCATCAAATGCCTTTGTTTTGCTGGGCGATGTTGTCAACTTCGGCTCTGGTACTGATATCTACACCAGTACTTGCAGGGGCGCTGATTCTCCTGGGCTTTGACTTGTTAGCAGGGACAACATTTTTTAACCCTACGGGCGGGGGAGACCCGGTGGTTTACCAGCATATGTTCTGGTTTTATTCTCACCCGGCAGTCTATATCATGATTTTGCCTTTCTTTGGGGCAATTTCGGAAATTTTGCCCGTTCATGCCCGTAAGCCGATTTTTGGCTATAAGGCGATCGCCTATTCATCCCTGGCGATCAGTTTCTTGGGGCTAATCGTCTGGGCGCACCATATGTTTACCAGTGGTGTCCCCGGTTGGTTACGAATGTTTTTTATGATCACTACGATGATCATTGCTGTACCCACGGGAATTAAAATTTTTGGTTGGTTAGCAACTATCTGGGGTGGCAAAATTAGCCTCAATAGTCCCATGATCTTTGCAATGGGCTTCTTGGGAACCTTCGTAATTGGCGGGATCAGTGGTGTAATGTTAGCCGCAGTCCCCTTTGATATTCACGTTCATGATACATATTTTGTAGTCGCACACCTGCACTACGTCCTATTTGGTGGTAGCGTTTTAGGAATTTTTGCCGCGATTTACCACTGGTTCCCAAAAATGACCGGACGGATGATGAACGAATTTTGGGGTAAAGTTCATGCTGTTTTAACCATTGTCGGTCTGAATATGACCTTCTTACCCATGCACAAGCTAGGGCTGATGGGAATGAACCGCCGAATTGCTCAATATGACCCCAAATTCACCTCATTGAATGAAATCTGTACCTACGGATCTTACCTTCTGGCGATTTCCACATTACCCTTTATCATCAATGCTGTTTGGAGTTGGTGGTATGGGCCAAAAGCTGGTGATAATCCTTGGCGAGGACTCACCCTAGAATGGATGACTACTTCACCACCAGCCATTGAAAATTTTGAAAGACTCCCGGTTTTAGCTACTGGCCCTTACGACTATGGCGTAAGTGGGAAAAAAGTAGATATTCAGGCGGTTTTAAATATCGAACCTGGTGAACCATACCCAACTATTGAGTCTGGCGTTTAAGAGGGAGTAGGGAGTAGGGGGAAAAAAATCCCCCATCCCATTCGCTCCCCAGTTCCCAATCCCCATTACAATACATTTTTAAAGATTCATGCAAAGTCAAATAATTGACCCAGCGAAAACTGAACTGAATCATCATCCCGCAACAGCAGATGCTCATCACGAAGAACATCCAGACCTGCGTCTGTTTGGACTAGTGGTGTTTCTCATCGCTGAAGGAATGATTTTTCTGGGGATGTTCGGAGCTTATTTAGCTTTCCGTGCTACCTTACCTGCATGGCCTCCAGAAGGTACGCCAGAATTGGAACTATTGCTACCCGGAGTCAATACTATCAATCTGATTTCTAGTAGTTTTGTCATGCATAATGCTGATACCGCTATCAAAAAAAATGATACCAAGGGTATGCAGATTTGGTTGACAATTACGGCGTTGATGGGCGCGACTTTCTTGGTGGGTCAGGTATATGAATATGCTCACCTGGAATTTGGTCTGACGACGAATTTGTTTGCTAGTGCATTTTATGTTTTAACTGGCTTCCACGGTCTGCACGTTACTATCGGCGTTTTGGCTATTGTGGCTGTTTTGTGGCGATCGCGCGTTCCCGGTCACTACAGTAACGAAAAGCATTTCGGTATCGAAGCTGCGGAAATCTATTGGCACTTTGTTGACGTAATTTGGATTATTTTGTTCGGATTACTGTACTTACTTTGAGTATTAATTATTAGTTATTCACTCCACGCGAATAACAAAATCAGCCCTCATCTGGGGGCTTTTTTCATGACTTTTAGTCTGAATTAAACCGTAAAAGCGGCAAAATAGCCAAGTAAACTGACATTCCATATTTCCCAGATGGGAAATAAAGACCTTTCCCTCTGATGTTGCAGAAATCGAGTAAGTTGTATTAAGCTAGGCGGCAACTGATGTTAATACATCAGTCATACCTGGTGTTTGCTATCAAATCAATTGCTCAATACATCTGGGAAGAAGAATCCCACAAGCTTGATTTCTTGAAACCAGTTCCCTTGCTTTCGCAAGGTAAGTAATTTCTACGGAGGAAGTCAGTATGTTCAAGCAACTTTTGAAAGGTAGCTATGTTTTCGCTTTTTTGCTCGCAGGGAATCTTTCTGCTCTAGCACAAGCTCCAGAATCAAAACCTGAAACTCAATTGTCTCAATCGCTACAGGCACAACTTCAATTATCTCAAGTAAAAACGACTGTTAGCCAGGAAGAACTGCAACAATTTGCCAAGGTTATCCCCACTTTGCAGAAAATTGGTCAAACATCTCAACAAAGGTCTGCACAAATTATTGAGCAATCAGGCCTGAGCGTAGAGAGATTTCAAGAGCTTTCCGAAGCACAGCAGTCCCCTGGGGCTGAACCGTCTTCACCAGCAACTCCAGAGGAGCAACAGTCTTTTAATCAAATAGCCCCTGAAATCGAGTCAATTCAAAAGGATACGCTGTCCGAACAGGAGGAAGCCGTGCGGGCTGGGGGGTTAGAACCAAACCGCTTCAATGAGATAATGATCGCTATTCAGCAAGACCCGGCTTTGCAACAGCAGGTACAGCAGCTTATTCAGAACAATTAGCGAAGTTTAGGGATGAGGCGGAGTTTTGAGATTTTTGGTGTAAGTTTCCATAAATGAGTTATCAACTGCTGATCAATGAATCAGGGATTTACCCAAAATAAATTACCCAAAAATTGTAGGGTGGATTACTAATCGCTAACCCACCCTACAAAATAGTTTTTTTTGTGACTCGATGAATAACAGCTAATTGCTTTTTGGTGCGATTCCCCAAATATTAACTCTGCCATCAAAACTACCACTGGCTAGGGTTTGACCATCAGGACTAAAGGCGATCGCACTTACCCAGTCTGAAGTCCCCATTAGTGTATTTACTAATTCTCCTGTATTTAAATTCCACAACTTCACGCCATCTCTGCCGGCACTGGCTAAGGTTTGTCCATCGGGATTGATAGCGATCGCATTCACCCAGTTATTGTGTCCTGTAAGGGTGCGTACTGGCGCGCTAGAATTCAGATTCCAAACTTTAATTGTGCGATCGCGGCTAGCAGTGATCAGTTGTGACCCATCTGGTGTAAAAGATAGAGTAGTAACTATCTGAGAATGCCCAGTAAATTCACGGATTAATTTACCAGTATTCAAGTTCCACAGCTTAATCATGCCCTTGCTATCACCACTAGCTAAAGTCTGAGCATCAGGACTCATTGCCACTGTATGTATAGAATTATCAAAGCGGACTAAGGTAGCTAATGGACGCTTTTGTAACAAATCCCACATCCGAATTCCGTCTAAAGCACCACTGACCAGAACTCGACTATCGGCAGATACAGCTAAAGACATCACATTACTGCTATGTCCCACAAAAGAACGACTAAACCGATTATTTCTCAGATTCCAAAGATTAATAGTATTATCACTGCTACAGCTAATTAAAGTTTGACCATCTGGGGAAATTACCAAAGATTTCACCCCTGTTTGGTGGGCTTTGCTAATCCGCCCCACTCTTTCACCAGTTCTGGGATTCCACAATTGGATAATCCCCTCATTTTCAGCACCACCAGTGGCCAGAACTTGGCTATTGGGACTAAAGGCTAGAGATTTAACGTTTCCTCTATGTCCAGAGAGGGTATAAAGCAGTTGGGGACCAGTTACCCCACTTCTGATTTGAGAGTTTGGTGCGAATTCAACAGCAGCATGAGCAGTAGGAATGTTTAACCCTTGCCAGACAGTTATCGGCAGAGCGATCGCTGCCATAAATGCCATTATCATGTACGGGTGCAGTACGGAATTATCACCACTTTTTCCCTCACTCCTCACTATTTTTCCTCACTTTTAAGATACTTACACCAATCAAATTTACCGAACTATGTCCTTACCAGGTGGTTTTTTCTTAGAAATAGTCAGCATTGGCAGAGTAGGACTAGATGATTGGGAAGGTAAATAATATTGTGCTACAGGCTGATCCCCCAGGGGTTGCCGTTGCTGGATTCGCCACAACTTAAAAGCTAGGCTGATTCCTGCTGTCCCCAAACCGACAGCAAATAACGACCAACTATCATTCAATCCTCCAATCAGCGAATCTACCACGCCTACCGTCATCAATACGCTGATTATTGGGTCTCTTCTGTAAACTGACTTTAAAAAACGAGGTAATACAGCATTCATCACGGCTTGGTTTATCCAAATTACCTTATGTGTAATTTTACTGAGAAAACCTCACACATTAACTGCCATTTTGACGATAGGCATCTCAACCAATATACTTTTCTAAAGTACCGAAAAAGTCTAGTGATTAACCCTCTTGCAGGTGTTATTTACCAGCAAGTTTAAGATTATACCAACACTCTTTTGTGTACCTCTTCGTCATAGACAGTTAGTTGTGCAAGGGAGTTCCCTATTAGGTATTGATAGGGTCAAAACCAGCTAGTTGTTCCAGCTGGTTCAAACACTTGTAATTACTAGCTTACAACTTCAAGTTTTATGCTTGTTAGCACCACTATTTCAGGCCTAGCCATGATAGCACACCTTGATTAGTAACGTACTCAATAACCACGGTCAATAAAAAGCCAACCATTGCAGCTCGACCGTTTAAGCGTTCAGCATATTCATTAAACCCAAATTTTGGATCTTCTAATTTGGGGGTAATTGTTGGTTGTGATTGTGTCATTTTCCTGGAACCTCTTTTTGGCAAACGGGAGTTAAAACAGTTAACAGTAAACAATTATCAAGGTTTCAGAAGGCATTGATCACCTGACTGAAACCAACTTTTGTTAAAAGTTGGGGAGGCAGACTCCTAAGTTGATTATTGTTAACTGATGGGGACGATGGCGGTGCTTGAATGCCAGCATCTCTGGGAGAAGCGGCTACAGCATCCAAAAAAACCCTACTAACCCTATTTTAACAATTTGTAATTATTTTTTATATATTGTATAAATACTGGGGCAATAGTCAAGGGTAGGAGTTTCATAGCTTGCTATTGGAGTTGATCTCGCTAAGTTAGTAGTTAGTTATCCTTAATACGGAAGTGCAAGCCTGATACTGGCAGGCTAAAGTTGAATAAAAAATGATTAGAGGCGGAACATGGAAATCGGCGTTCCTAGAGAGTCTAAGGATCAGGAGTTTCGGGTAGGGTTGAGTCCTTCTAGTGTGCGGGTGCTACAAGAAAATGGTCATGCCATTTTTGTTCAGACTCAAGCAGGTAGTGGTGCGGGATTTACAGACGATGACTATCAAGAAGCTGGGGCTGAGATTGTCTCCACACCTGAAGCAGCTTGGAATCGGGAGCTAGTTGTCAAAGTCAAAGAACCTCTAACTAGTGAGTATAATTTTTTACAAAAAGGTCAGATTTTATTTACTTATCTGCATTTAGCGGCTGATCGCAAATTGACCGAGCATTTAATTGATTCTGGCACTTGTGCGATCGCCTACGAAACCGTAGAACAACCCGGTGCTAACAAACTACCACTGCTGAGTCCCATGAGCATCATTGCAGGTAGACTAGCAGTACAATTTGGAGCCAGATTTCTAGAACGCCAGCAAGGTGGTAGAGGAGTTCTCTTAGGCGGTGTACCAGGAGTCAAAGCCGGAAAAGTCGTAATTTTAGGTGGCGGCGTTGTCGGTACAGAAGCCGCTAAAATTGCCGTAGGTATGGGTGCTGTTGTGCAAATCTTAGATGTTAGCGTCGAGCGCTTATCTTACTTAGAAACCCTATTTGGTTCGAGAGTCGAACTGGTGTACAGTAACTCTGCTCACATCCAAGCCGCTATCAAAGAAGCCGACTTACTGATTGGTGCAGTTTTAGTCCCAGGACGTAGAGCGCCCATACTAGTATCCCGTGAATTGGTCAAACAAATGCATCCCGGTTCAGTCATTGTAGATGTTGCAGTTGATCAAGGCGGTTGCGTAGAAACACTACACGTGACATCACACACAAATCCTGTCTATGTTGAAGAAGGTGTAGTACATTATGGTGTTCCTAATATGCCAGGTGCAGTACCTTGGACAGCAACTCAGGCACTAAATAACAGTACATTACCTTATGTTGTGCAGTTAGCAAATCTAGGCATCAAAGCACTGGAAGTTAACCCAGCATTAGCTAAAGGCTTGAATGTTCAAAATCATCGCTTAGTACATCCGGCTGTGCAAGAAGTTTTCCCAGATTTAGCCAGTTAATAATTTCGTTATTCCTTCAGACTTAAGGCTGAAACAAGATAAACAAAGCCTGCTTATGCAGGCTCAATATTTTCTAATTAATTAACCATAATTTATCTAATTTTAAGGTATAATTTATTGTAATAAAAAATAATTTTATATTGATAGCTAGTTAGTAGCATCGGCTAACAAAAATGAAACCTGTATGTTCGCAAATACCAAAACAAATAGAGCTACCTCTACAATTAGTAACTTATCAAAATAAATTTACTTTCATAGATTTATTTGCTGGTATTGGTGGATTTAGAATCGCTTTAGAAAAACTAGGTGGTCAATGCTTGGGATATTCTGAAGTTGACAAACAAGCGATCAAAGTCTATCAACGAAATTTTATCAGCTACTTAAATAGAGATGAACTTGAGTTAGGGGATATAACCAAAATAAGTGAACTTCCGCCTAAGAGGTTGTTTGAAAAGTCGGGCAGATTGTAAAAAAGCTCTCTGGGTATAAGCTGTGAATAGATCATAAACAGCACCGAGAGAGCGACATGAGTAAAGCTTACTCTAGCAACCTAACCCGTGACCAATATGAATTGATTAGTGACCTGATTCCAGAGGCAAAACCAGGTGGAAGCAAGCGTGAAGTTGATATGTGGTCAGTCCTGAATGCGATTTTCTATATTTTGGTAGAAGGAGTGAGATGGCGAGGGCTACCGGGAGACTTTCCACCCTGGCAGACAGTGTACACATATTTCCGTAATTGGTGCAAAGATGGGACTTGGCTGTTAATCCATGACAGTCTCAGAGAGTGGGTGCGAATAGAACAGGAACGACACAAGAGTCCATCAGAAGCTATCATCGATAGTCAAAGTGTTAAAAGTGCGGCCATGGTGAGTCAAGACGTAGGCTTTGATTCAGGTAAGAAAATTAAAGGGCGTAAGCGATTTATCACAGTCGATACCTTGGGATTAGTGCTACGAGTCTTGGTTACGGCTGCCAATGTGGGTGAGCGCGCTGGTGGTCAACAAGTTATCAAACGAGTTAAACAATCTCAGTCAGTACATCGATTAACCACCATTTGGGTTGATGGTGGCTTTGATGGGGAACCATTCATGCAGTGGGTTATGAATTTTTGTCGTTGGATTGTACAGGTGGTGCTGCGACCACAGCAAACCAAGGGCTTTGTTTTGCTCAAAAAACGTTGGGTGGTAGAACGCACTTTTGGCTGGTTCATGGGATGTCGGCGATTGGTCAGAGATTATGAATTATTGCCCGAAACCTCAGAAACGTTTATCTACCTTGCAATGATCAGTATTATGGTGAAGCGATTGGCTTAATTTTTGACTCCCCAAAACTTTTCAAACATCCTCTTAGGTTTTTCGGAACCCCACCCGCGAGGAGGAGAATAAATTATGTTTGTAGCCAAGCGATCGCCTGACCTCACACTACTCAACTACAATAGAAATAGAATATGTTGAGATTTGTATAGTTAGGGGTTAAGCTGTCATGGCTCCCGCCGTTTTAATTGAAAATCTGCAAAAGAGCTACGGCGCAGTAGTTGCTGTCAAAGATGTATCCTTTCAGGTAGAACCAGGAGAAATCTTTGGTTTACTCGGCCCTAACGGGGCTGGGAAAACTACTACTCTGCGTGCCTTATGTACTCTGATTACACCGGATGCTGGGAAAATAGCGGTATCTGGGATCTCCGTTATAGATAACCCCAGAATCGCCAGACAAAAGCTGGGCTATGTGGCGCAAGAAGTCGCATTAGATAAGGTACTGACTGGTAAAGAACTTCTGCAACTCCAAGCGGCGCTTTATCATATCCCTCGCGCCGTAGCTAAACAGCGTATTGATATGGTATTGGATTTGCTGGGTTTACAGGAATACGCCAATAAAAAAACCGGAACCTACTCAGGTGGTTTACGCAAGCGCCTGGACTTGGCTGCTGGTTTGCTCCACGCACCAGATGTTTTGGTGTTGGATGAGCCAACAGTGGGGCTTGACATAGATAGCCGTTTTGTGGTATGGGATTTCTTGCGACAGCTACGCGCCTCTGGCACAACAGTAGTGATTACCAGCCATTATTTAGAAGAAATTGATGCCCTCGCTGATCGGGTGGCAATTATTGACCGTGGTGTAGTAATTGCGGCTGGTACACCTTCTCAATTAAAAGATCAAGTTGGGGGCGATCGCATCACTTTGCGAATCCGCGAATTTTCCCCAATTGAGGAAGCCGAAAAAGCCAAACACCTCTTGCAGGATTTACCCTTTGTGCAAGAAGTAATTATTAACAGCGCTCAAGGAAATTCCCTCAACTTAGTGGTAACACCTCAAAGTGATGCCCTAATTACCATCCAGCAATCCCTGAACACCGTCGGCTTGCCCACCTTTGGCATTGCCCAATCTCGCCCCAGCCTCGATGATGTTTACCTCGCCGCCACCGGACGCACCTTACTGGATGCAGAACTCGCAGCAGTTTCCACCCGCGATCCCAAAGCTGAAAAGAAACAAAACATGAGGTAAGTGTTTCAAAGCCTAATAACTGAATAACTGATAACTGATTATGAGTGTTACTCCTAAATCTGAAATGAATTGGCAGGAACTAGCATCGCCACAAGCAGATGTGAATGCCGCCCCCAACTTTTTTGGTGAATTAGTCCAAGAGACGTTGGCTTTAACTCGTCGCTTGTTTATTCAATTACAACGCCGTCCCTCCACGTTAGTCGCCGGAATTATTCAGCCGGTAATGTGGTTAGTGCTATTTGGCGCATTGTTCCAAAATGCCCCCAAAGGTTTGTTTGGAACTACTGGAAACTACGGTCAATTTCTCGCTGCTGGCGTAATTGTTTTTACAGCTTTTGCCGGGGCTTTGAATGCGGGTTTACCTGTAATGTTTGACCGGGAGTTCGGCTTTTTAAATCGTTTGCTGGTAGCACCTTTAGCATCGCGGTTTTCCATTGTCTTCGCTTCCGCCATCTTTATTATTAGCCAAAGTTTGTTGCAAGCAGCCGTAATTGTGGCAGCAGCAGCCTTTCTAGGGGCGGGGCTACCGGATGCAGCAGGTTTGAGTGCGATCGCCTTAATTGTCTTTCTACTGGCATTAGGTGTAACTGCCATTTCCCTCGGTTTGGCTTTTACCTTACCTGGACATATTGAATTAATTGCCGTAATCTTTGTTACTAACCTGCCTCTATTGTTTGCAAGTACCGCCTTGGCTCCTTTATCCTTCATGCCTCAGTGGTTGCAGGTTGTCGCTACCCTAAATCCTCTCAGCTTTGCCATTGAACCAATTCGCTATCTTTATCTTCACAGCAATTGGGGACTAGATAGTGTAGTGATGACAGCGCCTTGGGGTAATGTTACCTTTGGTGGAGCGCTGCTGGTGTTGTTTGGTTTTGCCTTTGTAGCTTTATTGAGCATTCAACCCCGACTGCGGCGGACTCTGGCGTAAGATCACAACTGAATTCGTTACAGCAATTTAAGGGTTAAAACTCCATGAAAAAACTATTTTTATCAGTTACTAAACTTTCACTGCTAACTGTGGCAGGAATTGGCTTCGCTTCCTTGTTTATCGCTCAACCAAGTTTGGCTCAATTGAACTCAGTGGATCGTGGTACAAACCAGAATAGTGATTCGTTTGCCCCCCCTAACTCAGGTGATTTCAATATGTTTGATATGATTCATCGGGCAAATATGGGGACTATCAACTGGGATGCTAATCAGCAAAAAGAACAATTAGACTCAACCGCAGCAGACTTTAGAGCTAGGCAACAAAAAGCTTTTCAAGCACAGCAACAGTCCAATACAGATTCCCCATTGAGTTCACCTGCAAAAATTAAATTGCCGTAACTTTCATGTCCAAACCTCAACCCCGAAACCCAAATGAGTCGGAGTTGAGGTTAAATTCAAAATCTCAAATCTACAGACCAAGTGCAGCTAAAATATCACTGGCATGACTAGTGGTATTTACATTAGCGTCAACATGAATGATTTTGCCATTAGGGTCAATTACGTAAGTGACACGCTTGGCATAACCACCGCCATCCACATCATAAGCTTTGATTAAACTTTTGTCGGTGTCAGCCAGGAGTGGAAAGTTCAGATTATATTTTTCGGTGAACGCATGATGAGCATCTTCATCATCGGCGCTAACTCCCAGCACTACTACATCTTTACCAGAGTATTGTGATTGGGCATCCCGAAAGCTACAAGCTTGTTTAGTGCAGCCTGGAGTGTCATCTTTGGGATAAAAATACAAAACAACTGTCTTTCCAGCGAAACTAGATAACGAAATGGGGTTGCCGTTAGTATCTTTGACGGTAAATGCAGGTGCATCTGTACCAACTGCTAGAGGCATAATGAACCTTTCCTGTTTTAAATTGATGACTTTGAAATTTTACAATAATTTACAATATTTAAATGACTTAGTAGAGAAAGTATTACTTAGGAGTGAGGAGTGGGGAGTGGGAAGAGGCAGGGGGGCAGGGTGCAGGGTGCAGGGGGGAAAGATTATTAATTCCTAATGACTAATGACCAATAACTAATGACAAAAATGCCTACTGTTAATTCTCAAAACCAGAATACGTTTTTCTATACTCGTAGCACAGAAGTAAGGGCGAAGCGATCGCTTGTCTGTTCTCCCTTCAATATTGTTTTATTTGAAGCCATGCGTCAGCAGAGTGTAGCATTAGGTGCGATCGCTATGGAAAAAGGTGTCAAGCATGGCTATACCAAACGCCCTTTATCAGAATTGGCGTGCGATAATGCTTTGGGCTGGCTAATCCAAGTCGGTGTTTTGCGGCGCGAAGTCGATGGTCAAGGAATTACCGATGGTTTTCGCCTCACTCCTCTAGGACATCAGTTGGTAGAACAATTCCAGGGCGACAATTGGCCTAGTCCTTCGTGGAGCGATCGCCTATATAATGCGGTAACTTACTGGTTTAGACTACCTTTTTAGGATAGAAAACTCAAAATTTAGGATTAAATGCGTCTACCTTATTTCTTTGCATAACCTACCCAATTGTAAAACGCTATATTATCATTCACCTGATTTTGAAAAATTTATCCTCACCTATGAAAGCAATTATGGTAGTGGGAACAACATCCCACGCAGGGAAATCACTGATAAGCACAGCTATTTGTCGCATTTTGTCGCGGCGTGGTTGGCGAGTGGCTCCCTTTAAAGGTCAAAATATGGCTTTGAATGCTTATGTCACCGCTAATGGGGGAGAAATTGGTTATGCTCAAGCAGTACAAGCTTGGGCGGCTGGTGTTGTTCCTACGGTAGAAATGAACCCAATTTTACTCAAACCCCAAGGAGATATGACATCCCAAGTCATTATCAAAGGTAGATCCGTAGGCAGAGTCAAAGCTTCAGATTATTACGAACAATACTTTGATATTGGTTGGCAGGCAATAGAAGAATCTCTCAAACAGTTATCCACAGAATTTGATTTACTCGTCTGTGAAGGCGCAGGTAGTCCGGCAGAGATTAACCTCAAGCACCGCGACTTAACTAATATGCGGATAGCAAAATATTTAAATGCACCAACTATATTAGTAGTTGATATTGACCGTGGTGGTGCTTTTGCCCATGTAGTCGGTACTCTGGAGTTACTAGAACCAGAAGAACGCCAATTAATTAAAGGTATAGTAATTAACAAATTCCGGGGACAGCGATCGCTCTTGGAACCGGGGATCAAATGGTTAGAAGAACGAATTGGTATCCCCGTTGTAGGTGTCATCCCTTATTTTCAAGAAGTATTTCCCGCAGAAGACTCCCTGGATCTGCTAGAACGTAACTCATACAAAACCAATACTGACCTCAATATTAGCGTCATCCGCTTACCGAGAATTGCCAACTTTACCGATTTTGACCCCTTGGAATCAGAACCAACTGTAGCAGTCAAATATGTTAGTCCAAAACAAGATTTAGGACATCCCGATGCTGTAATTATCCCAGGGTCAAAGACGACAATTAATGATTTGCTACTGATGCAAAAAACTGGTATGGCGGAAGCGATTCAAAACTATGCAGCTTCTGGTGGTACTGTTTTGGGTATTTGCGGTGGCTACCAAATGCTGGGGCAAATTATCGCAGATCCAGAAGGAGTAGAAGGACAAGCTGGGAGATTTCAGGGGTTAAATCTCTTACCCATTAGAACAGTAATTACAGGCCAGAAAATTGCCCGCCAGCGCCAAGTTAGCTCAAATTATCCCCAGATGGGCTTACCAGTCAATGGCTTTGAAATCCACCAAGGGCGATCGCGTATAGAAGAACAAGGAGATAAACCAGTCTATCACCCCTTATTTGATGACGTTAATTTAGGATTAGTCGATAGCTGTCAATCTATTTGGGGTACATATCTCCACGGACTTTTTGACAATGGCCCTTGGCGACGGGCTTGGTTAAATCGCCTGCGTCAACAACGAGGCTTAAAATCTTTGCCCACAGGTGTTGCTGACTACCGAGAACAGCGAGAACAGATCATAGACTCCATCGCCACAGAAGTTGAAAACCATTTAAACTTAACGCCCTTTTTACCTTAGCTAAACTATTGTTTCATGAGTATTCCCGTCCGCTTTTTGCCAGATGATATTAGTGTTGATGCCGAAGTGGGAGAACCTCTGTTAGATGTAGCCGAACGGGCAGGGGTATTTATTCCCACCGGTTGTCTCATGGGTTCTTGTCACGCTTGCACAGTAGAACTGGAAAATGGAGATGTCATTCGCGCTTGTATTTCATCAGTATCACCAGGGCGCGAAGAAATCACAATTAATTTGTATAGTGACCCAACTTGGTAGTTTTTTCAGACTGGGTATAGTTAAAAAAATGAGTAATCTCAAATACCAAATGGTTATTCAATGGTCAGAGGAAGATAATTGCTTCTTGGTAGGATTCCCGGATTTTCCCGGACAACGCTGGCGGACTCATGGAGATACTTACCAATTAGCAGTAGCGAATGGAATTGAAGCTTTAGAGTCTCTAATTATTGCTTATGAAGCTACGGGCGACGCACTACCAGAACCAACAGTGTGTAACGCCGCATAGTTTCAAATTGACGACTGTAGTTAGATAACAGTCTTAGCTATTAGACTGGACATTCAAAGCATATTCTTTGAATCTTTCTAAGTCAGCTTGAATAGTAGACTCTACTACCCGACCCAAAAACAAATTATCCATAATTTTGCCAATCAGTCCAGGAATAGCATAGGAAATAGTCATTTTAACGATAGTACTACCGTGGCGATCGTAAAAGCGAATGGCTCCTTGATTCGGCAAACCATCAACCGATTCCCATTGAATAATTTGCTGTTTGACAACTTTCAGCATCCGGGATTGCCATTTAAATTCCAGACCATTAGTGTTGAGTTTCCAGAGAGAGATATCTGGATTTTCTGGCGAAATCTTCACCGAATCAATCCACTTCATCCAACGGGGCATTTGTTCTAAATCAGACCAAAGACCCCATACTAATTCTATGGGAGCTTCTACTTCAATCTGCACACTATGCTCTAACCAGTCTGCCATTTTTTTTGCTTCCTCTGCTTGGTGTGTGTGCCTAGTGCGGTGCGTTATTTTTTCACGTTCTCTAAAATCACTTTTGCCGCACGCCGTCCGGAAATGGTTGCTCCTTCCATGCTGTCGATGTAATCTTGCTGAGTATAACTACCGGCTAAAAAGAAATTATGCACTGGCGTTTTTTGGTCAGGACGGAAAGGGTCCATCCCTGGGGCTTCTCGGTAGAGAGATTTTGCCAGTTTCACAACGCTATACCAAGTCATATTCAGTTCTCGTGATGAGGGAAACAGTTCATGAACTTGCTTGAGGACGTGTTGTGCGATCGCCTCATTACTTTGTTTAATAAAAGGATCTCCCGGTGTGAGTACCAGCTGTAACAATGATCCTTCTCCTGGGCGATAATAATCACTAGGGCTAGCCAAAGCCAAATCAGCAAAACAAGAAAAGTCAGCATCGGCAGTATAGAGCAAATTATCTATCCCCGCCGCATGATTTAGCTGTTTACGTTCCTTTTCATCTTGCAGTTCCGTCACCCAGCCATCAAATCGTAGCTGTACTGTGGCTACTGGTACGGCATCTAATTTATAAATATTGTCAAATTCTGACCACTTACGCCATTCTTGGGGTAATATACGCTGAACGCCTGGGACATCGCCAGCAAACACGTAAGCATCAGCAGTGATGATTTCTGTGGTGTCACCTTGAGCAACTACTATGCCAGTAACTTGGGTTTGTTCGCCTGACTCGGTAAATTGAATTTCTCTTACTTGGCGACGCGTATAAACTTTAGCGCCTCTATCTTCTAAATATTTGAGGATAGGCTGGTGCAAATACTCATTAGGGGAACCTTCCAGCATCCGCATGATTGAGGCTTCAGTTTTAGATGCAAAAAACTGGAAGATTGTCAACATACAACGGGCGGAAATATTGTCACAATCAATAAATCCCAAAGCATAAGCAATGGGATTCCACATTCGTTTGATACTACCTTCACTACCGCCGTGACTGCGGAACCATTGGGCAAAGCTAACTTTATCTAAGGTGCGGATAGTTTTCATCGCCCCGTCAAAGTCTACCAACCCCCGAACGATGGGGCTAGTACCCAATGCGATCGCATTTTGCAGTTTATCTTGTAAAGACAGTTGAGAAGTCGTAAAAAATGCCTTTAATCCATTGAAAGGCGCACCGGTAAAGAAGCGGAAATCTAATGTCCCAGTGCGTCCCCCTTTATTAATAAAGGTGTGGTTATGTTCTTTCAGGCGTAAATTTGATAACGCCCCCACTTTTTCCATTAAATCAAATAGCTGGTAGTAGCAACCAAAAAATACGTGCAACCCCATTTCAATATGGTTGCCATCATCATCAATCCAACTACTGACTTTACCACCAACAAATGGACGGGACTCAAAAATCTCGACTTCACAACCAGCATCAGCCAAATCTACTGCGGTTGCTAGCCCAGCCAGTCCCGCACCCACTATTGCGACACGCATTTTATCTTAACCTTTTCAGTTTCTTTACAAATTGTAACTGGGTTGGTGTCGGAATTGCCTATTTCTATCAATCACTATTTTGTCAAGCCACAACAGCATCATTCCTACTTATTTGTTTCCTTGCTGTCATCTGAGACAGATAGCCCTCTAATCAGTTCGCGAATTACATCTGTTGCGGGTCTACCTGTTTGCTGACAATATTTTTCTAGTTTTTCCGCTTCCTGTGTTGCTAAATTCACAGTTATACGTTTGACGGCCCATTTTTTATTAGTCATTATCATGCTATCTGCTGTATGTTAACACCATCTAAAAGAACAATTAACTCAAGATGAAGACGATAAGATTATCAGAGTTTGTGTCAAGAAACAAGCAATGCCATGAGCAATAAAAAACTCATCTTGAGCAAATCCATTGATCATTGCCCAATAAAATATAAGAATACAATTATCATTGTGGCAGATGAGATATCGCACACTCTCTGGTAAAGGCAGTTAAACCAGCCAGGTGTTCATCAAAGCCTGACCAAATAATTATTAATTCCTAATTTATCAAGATGGGTTGCTCTAAGCGCATATCCTCTGCAAGAGGTATGAGCAATTAAGCATTACTTTGACTATTATCCTGAAAACTTCCAGAAATTACCTGAGTATTTTTCTTTTTTTCTGCCGATCATAACTTGTTTAAAATCAGCATTTTGTCTGTTTATAATCTTGATTAAATTGAATTAATCATAACAGTTTTTCATCCTTATATTCAGACACATTGACGATATTTTCTGTGATTTTGTGTTTCCAAGAAGTGTAACAATGGTAAATTTATTACTAGAGTACACCGGAAATACGACGCTGGTTCTTTGTTAATAAGTTCCCTTTTCAAGGAATGTTCAAAGGTTTTTTTATTGGGTATATGTATTCTATTGTTCTGCAAAACCCACAGAGATAGCTGGGAAATGGGGACTGGGGACTGGGGACCGATGCTCAAAGCCTTTTGGTGTCTAAGTTTTATGATCAGTTTATGTCCTAACCCCCTTGTCTATGGCTATAAATCAGAAATAAAGGCGATTTGGGCAAATTTGAGCAAAATTTAGATTCATCTGTGGTGATTGGTACATTTAAGGTGGCGGCATAAGTTGGAGAGTTCCGATACCTAAATCTTGAGGTGAAAGCGATCGCGCTTCAAACAAAGCCATCATATCTCGCAATTGGGGATTACCACGGTACGCACCTGTGACTCCTTTGGCAATAATCAAGCCACAGTGTCCGTGAGTATTTTTACAGCGCTGATTCCATTTTTTGCGGGCTTCTCGATGAGTGGGATCATTCTCTAAAAATTCACCAAACAAGAACAATTCCTCATCTTCAGTTTGCAACAAACCCAAATCGTAGCGATCGCCATCAAAAGGATCTGCACCTGGATTAAAGCAAATTGCTTTGAGACCGCCTGCGGCTGTAATATTTTCAATCACAGTTTTAGCCTTGGGTCGAGAGGTTTGAATTAAAATTACCGGTAATCCGTCACCGACTTTTGGTATTTCAACAGCTTGATGAGTTGGAACACCTTGACGCAAGGAATTTAGGATCTCCCAAGAGATTACTCCCAGACTGAGAAACGCATCTTCTGGGATTAAATCATCTCGCAAAGAAGGAAAATCAGGCAATTCCTCCTCTTCTTCTAGTTCTTCGAGAGCAAAACCTGCCATTTCCTCTAATTCGGCTGCTAACTGCGGCATAGTGGAGACAGTCACAGGCAAAGATTTAATTGCTGCGGACGTTGATTTAGGCACAGAAATGCGATACTTACGGCTCAGAGTCGGAAAAGTCTCATTATTAAGCTGGCTGTGGTAATCGCGGATAAAGCGGCTCAGGCTCTCTAGAGCCACAAAGACTGCAAGTGCCTCTTCTTCATATAAAACCGAGCGCAATCCTTCTAAAGGATGAATATTACCGAAAGTAGGCTCAATTTGTGATGTGGGCAGATCGGCTAAATCGTCATCTTCGTCGTCATCTTCAGTTTCAAAAGTCAGAAATAGGCAATCTTGTTTGAGGAAAGCTTCTTCTAAACCTGCTTGTGATTCATCATCCTGTAAAACTGAGGCTCGAAACTGCTTGAGAGAATCTTCTGAGCGATAAAATAAAATTCCATACTCCATCCCTAGCATCCCCATCACCGAGGCGTAGAGTGTACCCACATCGGCGCTGTTAATCTCTATGGACAAGATTTGCTGTTCTTCTAAAAATTCCCAAGGAGCAGTTTCCCAAAGAGCCAAGGCTTGATCATGCAAGGCTTGTGCATACTGGGGAGGTAAATTGGGAGCTTGGTGATCGAGGATTTCTGTAAACCCACGAAACAGTTCGTCAATTAAGGGTAATTCTGGAACGTAATCAATGGCAATATCTAAATCTTGCAGCACACCGCGCAGGTAAAACTGTATTTCCCGGTCTTTGACTACAATCTTTTGGGGTCTGGCGGGTTTACCAGGACTGTGGGGATGCTCCATTGCGCGCATTAAGGTGCGAACAATTGCTTCTGGACCTGTTTCAGGAGATACCACGTCCATCCCTCTGACAACTCCTTGTGAGCCATCTACCCAAAGAATACATTCACCCTGGGACTCGGAATCTGAATCTGAGGTGGGCGATGATGACATTGGACGGCGATCGCCCTCCCATACAGAAGGAATTTGAGTTAATGTCTTCAACCGACGACTGGTAGAGCGATTAAAACTTGTCATAGAGTAGGTTAATCAAAAAGAAGCAATTTGGAAGTAAACTATGGGGAATAACTAGCCTTGGGTAAAATCTTCCTGGCTACACCTGAAGAGTGGTTGCAACTGGTGGTCGGCACAAGGCTTAAACTCCAAACATACCGCATCCCTAAACACACCGAATCTCTCAATTCTAGAATAAAAAGTTTTGGTTGCTTTTGACCGAGTGTTGACAATTTGGCAACTAACCAGATCAAGATCGTTAGAATAAAAGCAAAAACACAAAGAGTTACCCCAGGGTAATACAAAATCTAGCCCAGTTACTGGTTAGACCACTTAAGGAGTTGAAACAGCAAAATGACACAAGCAATTCAGTCCCAACAACGTGGAATTCTACTGAGCGAATCAGCCTTGCTCCAGGTAAAATCCTTGCAACAAAAGCAAGGCAACGAACTATGCTTACGAGTAGGAGTCCGTCAAGGTGGTTGTTCGGGAATGTCTTACATGATGGACTTTGAGGACACCAGCAAGATCACCCCTGTGGATGAAGTTTTTGATTACGATGGCTTCAAAATTGTTTGTGATGGCAAAAGCTTATTATACCTCTATGGTTTAATGCTCGATTATAGCGATGCCATGATTGGTGGTGGTTTCCAATTCACTAACCCCAATGCAGCCCAAACCTGTGGTTGCGGTAAGTCATTTGGAGTGTAAGATTGTCATTGGTCGGTTGTCAGTTGTTAATTACTCTTGATGACTGATTGCTAACTAGTGACTATATAACTATTAACTGATTTGCTATGGCTCAAACAGTTGAATTCCTGTTTGATACAGGTTTGGAACGCTATAAAGCTGGTGAAGCACCAGAATCTTTAATACCTGTATTTAAAGAAGTGTGCGATCGCGCCCCTGAAACAAGTTCAGCTTGGATTTGTTTATCTTGGTTGTATTTGCTAGACAACAAACCGAAATTGGCTTCCAAAGCGGCGCGGAAGGCAGTAAAGTTAAATCCACAAGACCCACAAGCCAGAATTAATTTGGCTATGTCTATGCTGGAAACAGGTGAAAAAGGATTGCGAGAACATATTGAATTCGCAAAACAATTAATTTTTGTGAACGAAGAATGGGAAAAAGAAATTAAAGATAGCATTACCGATGGTTTAAGCCGCAAACCAGATTGGCAAAGTTTGACAAAAGTCAAAACCTGGCTATTTGAATAATTAAGGACAGGGACTAGTGCCGCAAAGCGGAAGTCAAAAATCAAAAGTCAAAACCCAAAAGGCTTGATTTGGGGATTTTGAACTTCTTTAAGCCGTGCTGTACTAGTCTGCTCAAAAGCCAGAAATTATCACCTACTTCCTACTCCCCACTCCCTACTCCCTACTTCCTACCCCCTGATGAAAGAAAAATTATTAAACTGGCTAAACCTAGTTTTAGTTGCTGATGTATTCTTAGTTTTATTTGGCTTTATCTGGTTAGCGATCGCCGCCATTGGTGATGCCGTGGGAGTAAACTTAGGTTTAGATTTATGGCATCAACTTTGGCAGCCACTGTTTAACCCCGCAATTGGCATCCTCATGGGAGGCGCGCTTCTGAGCGGTTTAGTCAGTTGGGTTTCTCGGAAATTCCAGGCTGACTAAAGGTTTGTAGTCAGCACTTTAGTCCTCTCTTCTCCTGTTATCGAAGCTACGCGGTCAGCGCAGCCATCCCCCCACATTTTTTTAACCAATAATTTGTGTCAACGCTGGCAGCAAATCAGGGTATTCATACTTAAAACCCGCCTCTAAGGTACGTTTAGGGATGACTTGTTGACCTTCTAAAACTACCATAGCGCCATCTCCTAAAAGAGCTTCGAGAGCAAAGCCAGGAACTGGTAACCAGGAAGGACGTTGCATTACTTGTCCCAAAGATTGGCTTAACCCTGCCATCCGCACTGGATTAGGGGCAGTAGCATTATATAAGCCTGATATTTCTGGGTTCGTTAAAGCTTGTAAAATCAGATTTACTAAGTCATCTAAGTGAATCCATGATAACCACTGCCGACCACTACCAAGGGGACCACCTGCAAAAAGTTTGAAAGGTGTAATCATTTTCTCCAAAGCACCACCACTACCCAGGACAATGCCCAAACGCAGAATCACAAGGCGCACACCAGCATCTTTAACTTTTTGTGCTTCTGCTTCCCAGGCTTGACAGACTTGAGCGAGAAAATCGTTACCAGATGAACTCGTTTCATCAAAAGTAGCTGTTTCACTGGTTCCATAGTAGCCAACAGCCGAAGCATTCACTAATACCGAGGGTTGAGGATTAGCTTTAGCTATGGCTTCCACTATTTTCTGTGTACCAAGCTTGCGGCTATTGAGGATTTTCTGCTTTTGTTCTGGTGTCCAGCGTTCTTCCGCAATCGGTTCTCCAGCGAGATTAACTACACCATCACAACCAGCGATCGCATCTTGCCAAGAACCAGAAGCTGTGGGTGTATAGGCAACAATTTCTACATTAGGAAAAGCCCCAGGGGGAAAAACTTTTTGAGCCGAGGAAGTGTTACGGGTTAACACCAGTATTCTATTCCCCTCCTTGTGCAGTCGTTCTACCAAACTTCTGCCGACAAATCCCGTTGCTCCAGTAATAGCTACTTTCATAATGCAAATGCACCTCAACCAAACCCCTATTTTAACTTGTGTCAATCTTCTATATCTTCATCTTCATCCATACCTGGGTTTATTAGTGTAATATCATACTCGTTTTCTTCCACTCGTCCGGATATCTGACTATTTTTTAATAAATAATAAATAGCACGTACCTGAGGACCAAAAACGATTTCATCTTCATTTTTGAGATTGTGAACTGGTATTTTGCGTCCATTAATCATCAGACCGTTGGCACTAGTTTTTCCTTGGGCATCACCATCTACAATCCGGTAATAATAATTATTATTATTACTATAACTATTATGCTCTCGTTGCATTCTCACTAATGTGGCATGGCGACGGGACGCAAACTGAGACACTATACGAATATTACACTCCCGTCCTCTGCCAAGAGAGTAAATGGTCTTTTCCAGAGGAAATTCCTTGCGACCTTGATCATCCTCAATAATCAGTATATGGCGCTCATTATTTTCCGTTGCCATTGATACATCGTTGCTACAATCGGTTGCAGTCTAATTAATTAAAATCACGCAATTATAGCATCTTTTGCTTTTCGTGAAGTATAGCGATAATAAATAGAGATGAATTTGTACCTCAGCAGCGAAATGCTAAATAATTATCATTTTCTGCTATTTTCAACGGTTACAGTTATTTGGCTATCACTTTGATCAACATTAAACTTGACTCGAAGGAGTAGAACATAGCTGTTCTACTCAGTGCTACTATTGTTTTAGCAGGAGCCTCAAAAGGTTATGGTAGCACTCAAGTATCGATACTTAAGTATAACCTGAGATGGCAAAAAAACAGCATTGGATTGGCAATATGGATTGTTGTCAATGGCAATTTTTACAGGCGGTGAGCTAGTCTCTTTAATAAAATTGAGTTGGTAACAACACTAACAGAGCTAAAAGCCATTAATGCCGCCGCGCCAGAAGGACTGAGGACAAAACCAAAATTTGGTAACAATACACCTGCGGCTAAAGGAATGCCGATTGTGTTATATGCAAATGCCCAGAATAAATTTTGGCGGATTTTGTTGAAGGTAGCACGGCTAAGTTGAATTGATGCCACCACATCATTTAAGCGATCGCGCATCAAGACAATTTCCGCAGTTTCCATTGCCACATCTGTTCCAGAATATAAAGCAATTCCCACATCTGCTTGTGATAAAGCCGGAGCATCATTAATACCATCGCCAACCATTGCGACTACGGAGGGGGAAGTGGGGGATTGTGATCTTCCTTGTAGCTGGAGAGATTTGATCAAATCTGCTTTTTTAGCTGGGAGAACGCCAGCCATGACATCAGTGCTATCTAGTCCTAGTTGTTTAGCTATAGCTTGAGCGGCTTCTAATCGATCGCCACTGAGCAGCATTACCCGTAAACCCATCTCACGTAACTGGTTAACTGTAGCCTCAGCATCGGGTCTGAGGGTATCTTGAACAGCAATCAGTCCGGCGAAATTGCCCTCAACTGCTACGCCAACCACCGTTTTACCATCTTCTGCCAGCTGTTGAGCCATTTGTTGTGCAGCGTCACTGGCAAAAACTCCGTACTTACTTAACCAGTCCCAGTTACCCAAAAGTACAGACAAACCCTCGACAATGGCAGATACACCCAAACCAGGTTCTGTATGAAAGTCCACAGCGTCAGGAATAGATAACTTTTGCTTCTGTGCTGCTTGTTGAATGGCTTTAGCTAGGGGGTGATAAGTACCACTTTCTACGGCTGCTGCTAATTGGAGGAGAGAGTAAGGTTGATGATGATCCCATTCCGCAAATGGTAGACAATCAGTAACCGTGGGATTACCTGTGGTGAGAGTGCCTGTTTTATCAAATACAACTGTATCTAACTGGTGTACTCTTTCCAAAACATCACCACCTTTGATTAACAGACCCCGTTCAGCACCGATGGCAGTTCCGACCAGAATTGCTGTTGGTGTAGCCAGTCCCAAAGCACAGGGACAAGCCACAACCATGACTGCGATCGCCAGTTTTAAGCTCGTGAGCAGGGGGGAATGGGTAGAAACGCCATCCATCGCGTCTGCACTAGAAAGTGGTGCGTGATTCATCATTTCCATGGCACCAGACATAGTAAAATCAGTCCAGATGTGAGTCCCGAAAAAGAACCAAAACACAAATGTCAATATAGAAGCCGTCAAGACACCGTAAGTAAAGTAACCAGCGACTGTATCGGCTAATTTTTGCACTGGGGCTTTACGGGTTTGGGCTGTTTCTACCAAAGTAACGATTTGTGCCAAAGTGGTATCGCTACCAGTACGAGTTGCGACTATAGCGATCGCTCCTGACTGGTTGAGGGTTCCGGCGGCTACCACATCCCCAGGCTGCTTAATCACTGGAACTGCTTCCCCAGTCAGCATAGACTCATTAACTGTGGTTTGCCCAAAGCGAACCTCACCATCAACAGGAATTTTATCTCCTGGTAGTACCTGCAACCATTCCCCAACACGCACCTTTTCGGCAGGAATCTCCACAATATTTGCTCCCAAACCTAATTTTTGCGGGTCTGGGTTGGGAATCAGTCGTGCTATTTGTGGTTGCAGTGCCAGTAACTCCCTAAAAGCGGCTGAAGCTCGATTTCTAGCTTGTTGCTCTAAAGTCCTACCCAGCAGGATAAAACCCAGCATCATCACCGGTTCATCAAAGAAACATTCCCAACCCATTTGGGGGAACAATAGTGCTATTAAACTCGCAGTATAGGCTGTCAGCGTTCCCAATCCCACCAGGGTATTCATATTAGGCGCATTTCGCCGCCATCCCCGCCAACCATCTACTAAAATTGGGCGACCGGGAATTAATATTGCAACTGTTGCCAATCCACAGTGAAACCAGATGTTATTCAAGATTGGCAGTATTTGGCTACCCATGCTGCCAAAATGTCCAATTCCTGACAACACCAGCAATACCCCAGCAATAATTAACTGCCCAAATGAAGAACGAGTTTCTCGGCGCTTTCGTTCTTCTGGATCTTGTCGGGTAGATTCGCCTGCTACTTTTGCGCTAGCTTGACGCGGTTGAGAAGGAAATCCAGCTACTGTCAATCGCTGTGCTAGTGCATCTTGGTCTACCTGACCAGGTTCTGTCTCTACCACTGCTACCTCTGTAGCCAGATTCACACAGGCGCTTTTGACTCCTGGATATTGCATTAGCTGTCGCTCTACAGCGCTTACACATCCAGCGCATTTCATCCCCCCAACATCTAGGATAATTTTCTCTGAAGTCGGGGCTGGTTCTGGAGTAAGCTTTGTTTTCGGGGCAAGTTGCATGACTTCTGTTGGGTTCGCTACGAAACTTCAACGCCTCAATAAAAGCGTCTCTCATTTGAGCGTAGGCGAAATTGGGAAATATGACAGAACGTCAATGCTATTAATTTTATGAATTTATGGCTTTTGGCTGACTTTTACTCCGGCTCCACCTGAGATAAGTGATGTAAATCACAGATCCCACCTGTATGGGCATGATCACAATCAAACTTTTCTCAAAATAGTGGATGTCTAAACTAGACATAGCGCTGAAATAGCCCGTACCCACCAGCAGTAACATTGTCCAGGTGAGATATTTTCGTTTAATTGTTAGCATATAGTGTTTTGCACCTTTGTAGGTACTGATAGCTGGTGTGTCGTAGCGATAGAAATAACGAACCACAGATAAACACAGATGTAGACAGATCGTGGCTTCAGGCAGGGTACACAGATAATATGGAAATTTCTAGAACCAGCCCTGTTTATTCACAAAGTAGGTATTGACAAACTCTTCTGGGGATTTGTTTAAGTAGATCATGCCTTCAATCAAACCTACAAGCTGCATAATTAACAAACTAATGCCGTAGGTAAAAAACCCGCCAATTAAAGCTATAACTAGCATGATGAAACCTTCTGGGGCATATCCTAGAATAAATTTATGCGCTCCAATTCCTCCAAAAATAATGCCGCAGTAACCAGCAAGAAGTTGTTTGGTTGGTTGAGTAGGATTTAAATTTGCCATATTAGTTCCCCTCCTGGAAAAGAGATTATAAAAATTTAATTAATTCTAGTAAAAATCAAAAACAAAAATATATTTGTTTAGTAAATATATCTTTAAGTTTTTGTTAGTAATATTCTGCCCCAACATCAATAGGTAAAGCTAGTTTGTATAGTTGACAAGCTAATTTTACAATATGATACTGAGGAGTTATTGCTGGGTATTTTAAGAAGTATTGTGCTATTTGCTAACTTTGAAAAAATGGTAATAGAAAATTGTACAGATTTTCAGCTAACTTATATCTTGTACTTAGCTCTGGAGATTAGAAATCGCACATTCGTTGCTTCTAACTAAATCACTGTTTAATTAAAAGTACCTATATTATTTGTAGATACTCTTTCCTCATTAGTTAGGAAAAAAACTTTACAAATACAGCAGTAGTTCAGAAACCTAAAAAAGCGGCGCGGAATTCAAAATGTTTATGATGTCAGCTTTGCCACTGTTGGCAATGGTATATCTATGTAGACAGTTTTCTCATAGTTAGTTGCCGTTGACAACTTCTATAGATGAGTAAAAATAGAATCTACAACCCGATAATTATTCACAAAAATACTTACGTCAGGCAATAAATATGCCAGCGATAGCTGAAGTTAGCCAAATATTACTAGATGTTTACCTAGATATTTTGTAGCCGAGTTCACAATATTGCTGGATTGCTATTTGCTAGCAGCATATTTAAGCTCAACATAGAATTTATATATGCAAATCTAAGCAAATAGTTTTCAGATTGGCAACCGTGTGATTAGGTTATATTAATTACCACTACCCAAAATAAATAAACTGAGTAGGGTTCCACTGTTCCAGAGACTATGGAGCAGCATGGGAGCCAAGAGGTTGCGCGATCGCGTGTAAACTACACCTAAAACAATGCCTAACGCTGTCAGGGGCAGGATTTCCGACAAACTCAGGTGAGCGATCGCAAACAACAAACTACTCAAAATAATTGCGCCCCATACAGGTACATAACGAGTCAGAGAGGGCAGTAAAAAGCCGCGAAACAGCAGTTCTTCAAAAATTGGAGCTGCGATCGCAGCAGTAAAGAAAAACAGCCCCAGAGCCACAGTATCTTGGCTTTCCAACGCCAACTGCAACAGCGGATTACTACCACCCTGACCCCGCCATAATTGTTGATTAACCAACGACACCAGCACCACTATCGGTAAAGCAGCGCAATAACCCCCGAATCCCCATAAAAACCACCGATCCTGCAACTTGAAGCGAAACCAGTTTTCTGGTAATGGAAAAAAGCGCTTGAGCGATAAATAAAGCACCAACAGCGCGCCTGAAGCCACCATCATGTAGCTAACTAAAACAGACAAAGCCTGAAGTCGGACATTCACAATGGGGCGCGGGATGGGAAGTAGCATCACCAAAACAGGTACAAAAAGTTGCCCCATAAAGAAAAAGCCGACCACAAAAACCTGTAAAATCGTTTCTGCATCCCAAGGCGTTGACCAAGGCAAATCACCATTTTGAGCCAATAAAGCCGCTTTCCCTTTGAGCAAACGCTGACCAATCAAGAAAACCAGTAAGATCAGACCAATTAATGCTGTCGCCGTGGGAATTGTGGCAATTAAGGCTAATTTCACCACAGCTTGGGTAGACGCTTCTTGTTGTTCAGCCTTAACTGTTGATAAAGCTTCTTGTCGTTGCTGGAGTTGGTAAAATTCACTTAAAGAAGTAGAGCGAAACCAACCATCTAAATTTTTGTTAATCAGCTGTTGGGAATTAGGTAAAAGTCGAGGAGGATCACTCCATATTCCACTCAACACAGCCGCCGTTTCGCCAATTTCAGGATTAATTTCGGCGTTTTCCTGTAATTCGCCCCAAGTTTTGATAGCTGTATCGGTTTTTTCTTGCTTTGCTTGTAAAATCCCTAGATGTAAATCTAAATCAGCCTGTAATTTTTGCAATTGTTGGAGAGATTGCTGCAACTTTCCCTGCTTTTCTTGAAGAGAAGCCTTAGTGTCAGGAGGTGCATCTGGTAAAGGTTTAGGGGGTACGGGAATAGCCTGAGATTGAGTCAGTTGGTTTTGAACTTTGTCCAAATTAGTTTTAACTGACTGACGCACCTGCTCATATTGCTTTGTAGCACTTTCTAGGGGTTTCTCTCCCAAGATCGCGGCTTTAATTGCTGACAAATTCTCGTCATTACTATCTTCTGGCTGCCAAGCTTGCGCTTGTAGAGCAATATTAGTTTGGTACAATTCCAAAGTCGTCTGGAACTGCGGCTCTTGCAAAGTACCAAATAAAGACGAAACTGACAACAGGATTGCTATCGGCGTTAGTACAAAAAATAAAATCAACCGCTTAATCGTCATCTATTCCCCTTTAAAAATTCACCAGGGTAACGCGTACCCTTTGGAAATTATCTCAATAAAAAGCCAAAGCTTGATCAATATATTAATATTTTGAGTTTGTTAGTTGTGAATTAGAATATGCCTGGGTTGGGCTTCGCGATGCCTTCGGCGCGGCGTAGCCATCGCCACTGGGAATCGATACAATGGTAATATCATGACTCAGTAAGCAATAGCGCCATCTGGTGCTAACCCTACAATTCTGGTTTTAATGAGCAGCGACATCCAACTAAACCTCTTCGATGACACCAACTCGAACCCACGAGATTTAATTCCCACAGACGCAAAAATTCCCATTACACCTGGAACATACAAGAATATCACCGAGTTGGCACAGGATTGTAATCAGTGCCACCGTTGTGTCTTGGGAGACAATCGAACTCATGCTGTGGTTGGGCGTGGTCATCTCCAAGCACCAATCATGCTCATAGGAGAAGCACCAGGTCAAAACGAAGATGAAACCGGGTTACCATTTGTAGGTAGATCAGGACAATTGCTAGAGAAAATATTAGCATCTGTGAATCTGAGTACCGAACAAGATATATATATTGCCAATATCAATAAATGTCGTCCACCAGCAAACCGACCCCCCGCCCCTGATGAAATAGCGGCTTGCATACCCTACTTACTAGAACAAATTCGCCTTGTTGACCCGAAAATTATTTTACTCACAGGTGCAACTGCGGTCAAAAGTATCACTGGCGATAAACGGGGAATTACGAAAATTCGCGGACAGTGGTTGGAGTGGGAAGGGCGTTTATGTATGGCAATTTTTCACCCTTCCTACTTGCTGCGTAATCCTTCCAAGGAAGTAGGTAAGCCTAAATGGTTGATGTGGCAAGATATCCAAGCAGTGCGTGCCAAATTGGATGAAATCAGGAAAAATAGTTGAAATTTTTACAGCAGTTTTCATGTATTTAGACCACACTCTTGATTCCTCTCAGCGCCTCTGCGCCTCTGCGTGAAACAAAAAAATGTAGTTCATTTACCCGAAAATCGCTGTAACATCAAGTCCGTTATTCTTGATTTACAAATACAACATTTTCATAGAGAAGTTCAATGGGAAACTCAAATTCGATACTTGATAGAGTAATAATGTCACCCGGTATATAGGGATAATAAAGCCACATTCTACCCTCCCCCCGTGAGTAACGCTCAACAGAAATTTTTTCAGAATCAATCAGCAGATACTCTTGTAAAGTAGGCATTTTCAAATAATCAGATAATTTTTCACCTCTATCTTTGGCGCTAGTTTCTGGGGAAAGAACCTCGGCAATTATCCGAGGATATTGAATAAATTTGTGAGCTTTAAGGTCTTGAGGATCACAACTGACAATAAGATCAGGATAGTAGTAAGGAGTTCTGGGAGTGACTTGCACCTTCACATCTGACACATTCACTCGACAACCTTTGGAGCGTAGATGAGGGCGTAAAGCAGTATAAAAGTTAAGAGCAATATCATTGTGAGGAATTGTCCCGCCTGTCATGGCAAAAATTTTGCCGTTGACATATTCATAGCGAATATCCTGTTGGGGTTCCCATTCCAGATATTCCTGGACGGTCATTTTTGGGGGTTGTTGAGGAATAGCTATCATGATCTGGGTACACCTGTGATCATTTCAGACTTGCTTTAATTTAGCTAAATGATGAAATCCGGAAAAGCGGCTGAAAGAATTGTAGTTGCTACGGTGAATTGGCTAGCACAGGAAAAGAATTATGTCGAGTTTAATTCTATGGTTAGTGTTGCTGTTGTTCTTCTTTGTCGTGTTCTACTTTGTCTTTATCAGCCGTCGTGAGCAAATAACTTTTCGCAACAGCAACAGCTTAGATACACACTATTCTGGCAGCTATGACTCAGGTAACAGCAGTTGGGATAGGGGTGGTTCTGATGGTGGCAGTAGTTGGGATACTGCTGGTTCTGATGGTGGTAGTAGTTGCGATAGTGGTGGTTCTGACGGCGGTGGTGGTTGTGATTAAATTCCGGTACGCATCCGCACACTCCCCGCCTGACAATCTCGCAACCAAGCTTTAACCGCTTGGGCAATCACACCGTTACTACTATCTCTGGGGGGCGATACTACTTGTTCTTGAGGATAAGCAGCAATTTGGGTAAACATCATTACCAAACGCCACCCAGTGTTACTTTCGGTCAATAACAGCCAGTGAAATTGCTGGGATTCAACGATTTTACCAGCTATATACTGCCGTTCTAAAGTAGTAAAGAAAACTTGTTCTACTCCTGTAGCTGTACTTTTCTTCTCATCCGTGTTATGCCCACCAGAGTTAATGGGCAGGGGCTGAAACTCTGGTTTTCCTGCTACCAGTACATAACTATAAATATCACTGCTACGACTGCGACGGCGGGCGCGTTGAGTGACGCGGTTGGCATAACTAGGTAAATCTTGCAATAGCTGAGTAGTTAATAATTCTAAACTTTGTTCAGAACAAGTATAACTCAGCCCATCTTTAACGGCTTGACTCTGAGTTAGTAAAACAGATGTATTGCCCTCACTGTTCACAAGATATGGAAAAACCAACGCGAAACCTAACCCCCTAACCCCCTTCCCTGGCAGGGAAGGGGGAAAATTCAAAGCCTCTCCCCTACAAGGGGAGAGGTTTGGAGAGAGGTTTTCCAAATTCCGTGAAAGGTCGGGCTTATGAGGAAATACTGAGTTATTAATGCTATTTGCCGCTACTAGCGAGAAGCCGAAAGCTAGAAGCCACAAGCCAGAATTTTTGTTTTTGACTTTTGCCTTCATCCCACTGTCGTTAACTCCTCAACAATCTTATTCCAGGCTAACTCAGGTTCAGAGGCCGCAGTGATCGGACGACCAATTACGAGGTAATCTGCACCAGCTTTGATGGCTTGGGCAGGGGTAAGCGATCGCTTTTGATCTCCCTTGTCTGCCCAAGTAGGGCGGACACCTGGACAAACCAACACAAAGTCATTTCCACAAGTTTGGCGTAACTGTGCCACCTCCTGGGGTGAACAAACCGCCCCATTCAACCCTGATTCCTGCGCCATCAGTGCCATTTCTAAAGCATATTCTGGCAATTCCAGGGGAATTTTTAAATCAAAAGCCAGTTGTCTGGAAGAAATACTTGTCAGTACGGTAATGGCAATTAATTGGGGTGGTTTAACACCCGCTTGCGTTGCCCCCACCTGTACCGCCTCAGTTGCCGCTTTTAGGGCATCTCTACCAGCCGTGGAGTGAATCGTCAGTAAATCCACTCCGTAACTAGCAGCACTACGACAAGCCCCAGCTACAGTATTGGGGATATCGTGAAACTTCAAATCTAAAAAGATGCGCTTTTGCCGAGATTTTAAAACTTCCAGGATTGTGGGGCCCGAACTAGTAAATAATTCTAAACCCACTTTCCAGAAATTTACCTGCGGCAATTTATCCACAAGAGCGATCGCACTTTGTAAATCCGGCACATCCAAAGCCACAATAATCTTCTTATCTGTCTTCATCTGTGGTTTCCTAACTTCTATTAATGCACTAAACGCACAAACTTATTTTTACCAACTTGTAGAACTCGCCCGTGTAATTCAGTAGGCTGCTCAAAAGTGGTATCCACATCAGAAATGCGATCGCCATCGAGACGCACCCCACCCTCTTGAATTTTCCGTTTACCTTCTCCAGTACTTTTGCACAAACCAGTCACATTGAGAAGATACGCTAACTTGACAGGAAACTCTGACACTTCAGCCAGAGAAAATTCTGGCACTGCACCTTCCTTTCCGCCGCTTGTTGCCGCTTCCTTAGCCTCATTAGCTGCCGTTTCACCGTTATACTGTTTCACCACTTCCCATGCTAAAAGCATTTGGCGATCGCGCGGATTTTCTGGCAATTTTTCCAAAGGTAAATCTGTCAGTAGTTCAAAATACTGAGACAGCAGATTATCGGGAACACCTTGTAACTTCTGATATTTTTGGGCATGGTGTTCTGACAAGCCCACATAATTACCTAGAGACTTAGACATTTTCTGTACGCCATCCGTACCAATTAAAATCGGTAGTAGCAAACCAAATTGCGGCTTTTGTCCAAAATGGCGTTGCAAATCTCGCCCCACAGCAATGTTAAACTTTTGATCAGTTCCCCCTAATTCCACATCTGCCTCAACAGCCACAGAATCAAAACCCTGCATCAATGGATATAGGAACTCATGGATAAAAATAGGATTCTCTTTTTTATAACGTTCAGCAAATCCCTCCTTTGCCAACATCTGCCCCACCGTCATAGTAGACAGTAACTCTAGAATCTTCCCTAAATTAAGCCCCGAAAGCCATTCGGAGTTATAACGCACCTCCAACCGTCCTGGTGTGTCAAAATCCAAAATAGGGCGCACTTGGTCAAGATACGTTTGAGCATTGTGAGCCACATCTTCCTCTGTTAACTGGCGGCGCACCTCAGATTTACCTGTAGGATCGCCAATACGAGCTGTAAAATCACCAATAATTAGAACTGCTGTATGACCAGCATCTTGAAACGCTCGCAGTTTTCGTACTGGTATGCTATGACCAAGATGAATATCAGATCCTGTCGGGTCAATTCCCAATTTGATCCTTAAAGGTCGGTTCGTAGTTACCAAGCGCTTCTCTAAACTTTCACTTTCACTTTCAGCATCAGTTGGTTGGGGAAAAATTTCGACTATTCCACGATGTAGCCAAGAAAAATTTTGCGTCATACTCAGAGATTCGCTATTAACTACGCTTTTTACTTGATAAGTTGGGTAGGTTATATTCACAGGCAATTTGTCAGCACTTTAATCTACCGAATTAATATAATTGCCAAAAATTAATCGCCTAGCTTCATTCAATGAATTACAGTTATATTTACCAGTGAGGAAGTGAGAACGCCGTGTCGTCTTCTAGAACTTTTACAAATAAGCAGCCACAACGTCAGACTTCATCCGGTTTTGAGTTTTTGAAAGGAGTAGGCCAAATAACTGGCGGTACTCTGCTGTCAATCACAATGCTGGCAAGCTCTATTGTAGCCGGAGGGTTGGTTGGTCTGGCTATTAGTTTCCGTAACTTGCCAGATGTGAGACAACTGCGAAACTTTTTTCCCTCGGAAACAACTTACATTTATGACATTAAGGGCAAACTGTTAACAAGTCTTCACGGTGAAGCCAACCGAGAAGTCATGTCCTTAGATAGAATTTCCCCAAATCTGAAACGGGCAGTACTAGCCAGCGAAGATAGTCATTTTTACGACCATCACGGCATCAATCCCAGTGGTGTCGGACGTGCCTTGATAGTTAACTTGGCAGCAGGTGGTGTGCGAGAGGGCGGCTCTACCATCACCATGCAGCTGGTGAAAAATTTGTTTTTATCTCAAAAACGTGCCTTTACTCGGAAGTTAGCTGAAGGAGTACTGGCAATTCGATTAGAGCAAATTCTCAGCAAAGACCAAATTTTAGAAATGTACCTCAATCAAGTTTATTGGGGTCACAATAACTATGGTGTACAAACCGCAGCACGCAGCTATTTTGGAAAGTCAGCCGAAATCTTAACCTTGGGTGAGTCAGCAATGATGGCGGGTTTAATCCAAGCCCCAGAAGAATTCAGTCCCTTTGCGAGTATAGAACTGGCAAAACGCAAACAAAAAGAAGTTTTGGGGCGGATGCTGGAATTAAACTGGATCAGCCAGCAAGAATATGATGATGCCTTCAAGCAAGAACTTAAATTTGGTCGAATCAGGTCATTCCAAGGTAGTGCCTTACCTTATGTAACCAATACTGTCTCTCAAGAATTAGTTAAAAAATTTGGACGTGAGGCGCTGATTAAAGGTGGAATGCGTGTGCAAACCACTATTGATGCTGACTTCCAAACAATGGCAGAAAAAACTGTCAGCAAGTGGCATAAATCATTGAACAGACAAGGGTTGCGTGGTAATCAAATTGCTCTGGTAGCCATCGACCCCCGCACGCATTTTGTCAAGGCACTGGTAGGCGGTGTAAATTCCAGATCAGGGGAATTCAACCGTGCAACCCAAGCCCAGCGTCAACCAGGCTCGGCCTTTAAACCATTGGTATATTATGCTGCCTTTGCCACTGGGAAGTATTCACCAGACAGTACAGTGCAAGATTCACCAGTTAGTTATCGAGATGGTAGCGGTTGGTACAGTCCAAGGAACTACGATAGTAGCTTTCAAGGAGCAATATCGATCCGGTCAGCCCTAGCCCAGTCTCGCAATATTCCGGTGATCAGAGTGGGTATGGCTATAGGTATGAATAAAGTTGTAGAAGCCTCTCGTACCTTGGGAATCATGAGTCCAATGGCACCTGTGACTTCTTTACCCCTGGGAGCTATAGGCATTACACCTCTGGAATTAGCTAGTGCTTACGCTACCTTTGCCAATTATGGCTGGCAATCACCACCAACAGTTATAGCCCGTGTCACTGATAGTAGTGGCAATATCTTGCTAGATAATACACCCAAACCCCAGTTAGTTCTGGATCAATGGGCTTCTGCCGCAACTATCGATGTCATGCGTTCAGTAGTGACTTCGGGGACTGGTAAAGGTGCAGCTATAGGTCGTCCCAGCGCTGGTAAGACAGGCACAACTTCATCTGAAATAGATATTTGGTATGTGGGGACTGTGCCACAATTAACAACTGCTGTTTGGGTGGGTAGAGACGATAACAGACCATTATCTAGAGGTGCGACAGGTGGCGGTATGGTCGCTCCTATCTGGAAAGATTTTATGCAGCAAGCCCTCAAAGGTGTACCTGCGGAGAACTTTAAGTCACCTTCTCGGTTTCAGCGTCCCAAACCATAACAAGAAGGGATTTTGGATGAGCAGTTAATCCAAAATCCCTTATATAAAATTTCCAATTCACTATTGCTGTTTTTCTAGTTCGGTTTTCATCCTCTGCAAGGTAAGATTCATTTGCTCAAACATCTGTTGCGGAGTCACACCAAATTGGCCTAGCTGAGTCTTGAGTTGCTCCACAGTCATCTGCGCCATGAAATCTTCTGAAAGCTCGAATCGCTTCATGAAGACGCGATAGCGATCCATCATCGTTTCCATTTTCTCAATAAACAGCTTTTTACCCTCACGATCAAACTTGCCGTAGTTGTTGCCAAGGTTGATTAGTGCTTGATAATCTTCAAATAGCTGTTTTGCTTCTTGCTGAACTATATCAGAGTCAAAGAATCCCATTTTACTTATATTCAACTGAGTATTGAGACTCAGCAGCTTAATATTTTTGCCTCTATCACTATTTTAGTGTAGGCAATTGATCTAGGGAAGAAGTTTCGGTTTTGGTACGGTTTTTTACCGGAATTTCAACACTTGACTGGGGAGTGGGGAGTGGGGAGTGGGGAAGAAAGAAATTTTTCAATGACTAATGACTAATGACTAATAAAATCCAACATAATTTTCTGATGTATAGTGCTTAAAGGTCTGATTTCATCGGCGATTGGTGAATAACACTGACCTTGACGAATATCTTCGGGTGTTAATAATTCCATATCCTAGCCTTCATTTAAAATTAGTTGGTTTAATTCGACTAGGAGTGGTGCATGAAAGACATGACGAACAACAGCATCATCTTGATAACAACCGAATTCCACAAATGATGGTAGAGTATAGCCGATTTCTTCGATAACTTCTCGTTTCACTGCTACATCTGGGGTTTCACCAAGTTCGAGATGTCCACCGAATAGCGCCCAGTAACCAGGGTAGCGAATACCAGCGATATTATCTCGCAGTTGCATGAGAAACTTGTCTTCTCGGTAAAGAATTGCGATCGCAACATGAACTGGTTGATCATTCATGAATTTATACTAATAATTTATCCTGAAAATCTTAACTTTCCTCTATATAGGCTTCGCCAAACTCTTGGTCAGCCAAGAAAATACTCTTGTAGCGAACTTTACCCTTAATTACTACTTGTTCGCCCTGTTTGAGATTGGGTTGGTTAGTAATCACCCAAATTTTACCAGTAGAGTCATTAATTTGATATGCCCATTGCTTAACTAAGGGAACTTGCTTTTCTACCTTACCTTGGACGTAAACTATATTCTCCTGGTCTGTTTCTGGTTTAATTTCCTGAATCAGGGTGACATTGCTCCCAATTCTCAATTTACCGGCTTTGAAGCTTGGTGTACGGAATGAACTACAACTACAAAGTCCCGCGACAAGTAACAAAGGAATTCCCTGGCGGTAAGGAATCAGACTGCAAAGGTGAATTTTTTTTGTTGGTTCCATGAAGTCAATTCTCTTTGGTAAGTTTAAGGGAGATGATTCCCCATTCAGCGCGAACAGGCAAGGGATGAAAGCCGCCTTAAGGCGTTTACGCCTTTGTGATGTTTTCAATCACGCTGTTGTTCAATATATCGTTTTACTGATCAGGAGGTGGTTCAAGTTGCTCGTTCTAGAGTACAAAATTAAAGCCAAGAAACTTCAGTATATAGCGATTGAGGAGGTTATCAAAACTACTCAATTCATTAGAAATAAATGCTTGAGATATTGGATGGAAGCGCCAAGAGAAGCAAAAATTGATAGATTTGCACTCAACAAGTATTCAACAGAACTACGCAACGAATTTAAATTTGTAGCTAATCTAAATTCAATGGCTGTACAATCATCAGCCGAGAGAGCATGGTTAGCTATATCTAGGTTTTACAGTAATTGTCAAAAGAAAGTAACTAGTAACAAAGGATATCCAAGGTTTCAGCACGATAATCGCTCGGTTGAGTACAAAACGTCAGGCTGGAAGCTAAACCCAATCAAACGCCGGATGACAATTACTGATAAAAAAGGTATTGGCGAGTTAAAATTGTTGGGTAAGTGGGATATTCAAACATACCCCGTTAAATTGATTAAGCGCGTTAGATTAATACGCCGTGCTGATGGCTATTACTGTCAATTTTGTATTGATGTTGAAGTTTTAGATATTCAGCCAAAAACAGGCAATGAAATCGGTTTAGATGTGGGGATTGAGAGCTTTTACACCGATTCTAATGGACATCAACAAGCTAATCCAAAGTTCTTGAGAAAAGCTGAAAAATCAGTTAAACACACTCAAAGACGCATTTACAAAAAGAAAAAAGGTTCTTCAGGACGTAAAAAAGCTAGAGCTATATTTGCCAGAAAGCACTTAAGAATAAGTAGGCAACGGAATGAACACGCTATAATATTGGCGCGTAACGTGTGCAAGTCTAACGACTTAGTAGCCTATGAAAACTTACAGGTACGTAATCTACTCAAAAATCATTGTTTAGCTAAGTCAATTGCTGATGCTAGCTGGTATTTGTTTCGACAATGGATTGAGTATTTTGCTGGTAAATTTGGGAAATTAGCTGTTGCTGTAGCACCACATTACACCTCACAAAAATGCAGTAATTGCGGTGTAATTGTGAAAAAATCCCTATCGACTCGCACCCATGTTTGTAGTTGTGGTTGTCGGTTGCACCGGGATCAAAATGCCGCAATTAACATTTTAAATCTGGCAAGACAAGCTAGGGAAGGGCATTCCCAAAGTAACGCTGTAGGACTCGTTGCCTCTACTCTTTTAGGCGAAAGCCTATTAGAGCAAGTGACGAGGTAGATTACAGAATCCCCGTGCGTTTACGCCGGGGAGTGTCAAATTTCATTCCTTAGCTGTTCAGATGAGGCAGTTTATCTGAGAAGATAAACAATATGAGTATAGTCTTGTGTGAAAAGACGCTAAGGCACTAAGCAGGAACGCCTTCATAGTCAATAGGCAAAAGTTTGTTGACTTGGCTGCAAAAGACTGAAATATGGACTAAGGGCGAGTCTTTTAGGGATTTTTATGGAAACAAAAACTGCCAAACTTCTCGATGGTAAAGCTTTAGCTGAAAAAATTCATCAAGAACTTTCAGCTATCACTACCCAAACACAAGCAAAATTTGGGCGATCGCCTGGTTTGGCTGTATTAATGGTGGGGGATAACCCAGCCTCAGCTGCTTATGTACGCAACAAAGAACGAGCTTGCGCTAAAGTCGGCATTGCTTCTTTTGGCCAGCATTTTCCCACAGAAACCACCCAAGGGGAACTAGAGCAAGTCATTGCTGCACTCAACCAAGATGAACGTGTGGATGGTATTCTCGTGCAGTTACCTCTCCCTAGCCACTTGGATGCTGTAGCCCTGCTCAACAAAATCGACCCAGACAAAGATGCTGATGGACTGCATCCGGTGAACTTGGGGCGGCTAGTGCGGGGAGAACCTGGTTTACGCAGTTGTACACCCTATGGTGTGATGCGGCTATTGCAGGAATATGAAATTTCTTTGCAGGGAAAACAGGCGGTAGTGGTGGGACGCAGTATTTTAGTAGGTAAGCCAATGGCCTTGATGCTACTCGAAGCTGATGCTACTGTCACCATTGCTCACTCGCGATCGCTCAACCTTGGTACGATTACAAAGAATGCTGATTTGATCATTGCTGCTGTCGGTCGCCCAGGATTAATTACTGGCGAGATGGTAAAATCAGGCTCCATTGTGATAGATGTGGGGATGAATCGTGTCACAAATGCCAGTGGCAAAAGTCGCTTAGTCGGCGATGTTGACTGGGAATCAACTGCTAGTGTAGCCGAATATATCACTCCAGTGCCTGGTGGTGTTGGTCCCATGACAGTTGCGATTTTATTGCAAAATACAGTCGCCAGCTATTTGAAAAAGGCCAAGTAGTTGTGATCTGTGAGTTATGAATTCTAAATTTTTAACTCCTCACTCCTCACTCATGACTTTTTGCGCGCCAGAGCATCTTAAAATTGTGACGGATAAGATAAACAGCCAAACAGCCCTAAAATTGAAGGAATTTTAAGAATGGTAGCAGCTGATAACCTCCAGAAAATCAAAGAGGAAGCCACCTTTAACCTAGCCGCCTATCTCAAAGAGCGGCAAAAGCTTTGTGAAACTGCACTGGATCAATCTATTCCCGTAATTTATCCAGAAAAGATTTATGAATCGATGCGCTACTCGCTATTAGCTGGAGGTAAGCGTCTGCGCCCCATTCTCTGCCTTGCTGCCTGTGAAATGATCGGCGGTACAATTGAAATGGCCATGCCCACAGCCTGTGCCATGGAGATGATCCATACAATGTCGTTAATTCACGACGATTTGCCAGCGATGGATAATGATGATTATCGTCGTGGGAGGTTGACAAATCACAAAGTTTATGGTGAAAATATCGCCATTTTAGCTGGTGATGGCTTGTTGGCTTACGCTTTTGAATTTGTTGCCACTCAAACCCCGGAAAACGTTTCGAGAGAGCGAGTTTTGCAAGTGATTGCTCGTCTGGGCAAAGCTTTGGGGGCTGCTGGCTTAGTGGGTGGTCAAGTGGTCGATTTAGACTCAGAAGGTAAGACAGATATTTCTCTAGAAACCCTGAATTTTATTCATAACCACAAAACGGCTGCTCTTTTAGAAGCTAGTGTTGTTTGTGGAGGCATTGTCGCGGGAGCATCTTCAGAAAATGTGCAACGACTTTCTCGCTATTCTCAAAACATTGGTCTAGCATTTCAGATCATAGACGATATTCTGGATATCACTGCTACGCAGGAGCAATTAGGTAAGACTGCTGGTAAAGACCTAATAGCTAAAAAAATTACATATCCCAGCCTTTGGGGAATTGAAGAATCACGCTCCAAAGCTCAACAGCTAGTGGAAGCAGCCTGTAAGGAATTGGAAACATTTGGCAAATTGGCACAACCACTCCAGGCGCTGGCTCACTTTATCACCAGTCGCAATCACTAAGTCCATTTTGGATTGGGGATTTTGGGTTGTATTAAAATTTTTCCTCAGAAAATAATTGCCGCTAAATTTACTAACCGAACCAAAACACCATGCAGGACATAGGCAACATTTTAGATAACCGGGTGCTGTTGGTTGCTCTGGTAGCTTGTTTAATTGCTCAAGCATTGAAGCTTGTAGTTGAGATAGTCAAAAACCGTAAACTGAATGTTCGTGTTTTAGTCACAACTGGAGGTATGCCCAGCGCCCATTCAGCTTTGGTTACAGCTCTAGCAGCTGGTGTAGGGCAAAGTATTGGTTGGGCATCGCCTGAGTTTGCTTTGGCTACAGTTTTTGCCATCATCGTCATGTACGATGCAGCCGGAGTCCGCCAAGCTGCTGGTAAGCAAGCTCGAATTCTCAATCAAATGATTGATGAATTATTCGACGAAAAACCAGACTTTAGCCAAGACCGTCTCAAGGAATTATTGGGACATACACCAGTGCAAGTGATAGCTGGTTCCGCTTTGGGCATAACCATATATTGGTTAGCTCGGTCTGCTTACTAGTCTATAAACGCACAGATGATCGCAGTAACATTACCTTATTTCCATCGACAAGGACTGCAAAAAAACCGCGATTGTTGAGTTTTTGCAGTGTGTTGTATGCTTCCTGTTGGTTGCGAGTATAAATTGCCAATAAGTAAGGGCGTTGTCCGTAGGAAGCAAAACCTATGTTACCTCCCACTACTTGTTGGACACTGTTAGCCAGTTCTGGTTTGTTAAAATAATCTACCAATACAGCATAACCATCTCCTAGTACTTGGGGATTAAAGCTGATTCTCTGAGGTTGATTTGGAGGTGGAGTTGGTACTTGTGTGACATTACCTGCTTTGGGTCTTGTAGTAATGATGGCAGATAAACCGACAATATTATTTACATATCTCGCCCAACGATTGGCATCGTCAATTTTGTTAAACCCCCCGATGCGCGTCACTGTATCAGAGAGATATTGGCAAGTTGTAGCTTGAATTTCGTTTGGTAAGGCACTACGTAGCTGTTTCTGACTATTTGCTGTGGTAATAACTACCAGCAAAACATATTCCCCAGGGCGGGGAGGTTGACAAACTGGAACATTTTGTTGGGCAGTGACATTCGTCATGCTACCTATCAAGCCTGCTGCTGTAAGTGCTAATACACTGGATAACGTATCAAATCTCTGCACAAAATTGGGTCGCATAAATTGGATTTTTTTCAAAGGTTTCAAAAATGCTTTTTTTGTTCCCCTACTTTCAGGGCAGGTGAAAAACCTGCCCCAATTCTATGAGGAACGTTCTCTTCCGAGACCTACGCACGCATTCCCCAGCCCATACCGCATTCGTGCAGCGTCTCTCGTTCTCACAAAGGGAGAGGCTAGCGACAAGGGAGAGGGACACAAAGAAAGAAAGAAATAGTATATTAAGAGACTGAACTCAGGGATGCCAAGGGATCTGAGATTGTCTCAGAAGGAGCCTGGAATTCTCCTGTAATCACATACTCTAATCGCAGTTTTAGCCAGGTAATAAATTGGGCATTGGTAGAAATAATGGCGGCGGCTGGTTGAGGACACTGAGCTTTTATCTTTGCCATTTCAGGTGATTCTAAGAAAGCTGGCTGCTTCACTAACCAAAAATCAATTTCTTTTTCTTGTTCATGGTAGTGACGAGTACGTTCTTTCAGGACTTCTGCGGTTGGTTCTTCGTGTATCAGGAATTGTTGACTTGCTAAAGCGTAATAGTATGTTTTCATTTTTTTAACCTTTGCTTACTATTCAATAATTTAAGGGTACAGAGCTAAATCTTGTACCCCTAAAAAATAATTAAACCAGAATTACTTCATCAAAGCACTAAAGGGACAAGCACTGGTTTTTGTTTCGCCAGTTCTGGGTTTTTCTTGCCAATGCCATAACTGTTGGAAAAAACTCCAAAAATTTGGTTGTTTCCGCTTTGCTTCACTAGTTTCTTGTTGTCCGCTTGCTGTCAGCTTGTCTAAGAACTTGGTGTTGTCATAGTAGTGTTCCAAGGAAAGGATTTTTAAGTCATCGGTGACGTGGGCAATGCTCATGCCGATAACTTCTATTGTCTCTCCGGTAGGTGCGTTGTCTTTGTATGCACCTTTAAAATGTCCCCAATGTCGCCATTTAAAGGCAACGGTGGGGGGGGCTGAGAACACTTCTAGGACTTCCCACAGAAATCCGTCCGGAAATGCTGTATGGAAGAGGCTTGTGGATGTTTCAAAGTTTTCCTCAGCAGCTTTGTAATGTTGGGTATTCCCGATTAAGAGTTTGTAAGTCCCTGACTCGACTACATCTGATATTGTGTAGCTAGGACCTCCATTAGTACTCATGCGGAACTTTTCGTTGACAACGGATATCCACTGCTGGGGGTTGGTTTTGAAGTTCGCTTCTACATCGAAGGTTCTCACCAAGTTTTGGACTATGGCTTCTAGTGAACCTTGAGGATGATTACGTGTACTTTCTTTAGCCAGGTTTTCGTTGGAACGGGTATAATCGGGAAACTTGCCATAGCGCCATTCGATATCCGTACTCTGTTCTAGTACTTTATCTCTGTGCTGTACCCAAAGCGGCAGGCTGTTAGAGTCTGTTGAGGTCATAGAAGTTTTGTTGAAAGATTTAACTTCAAATTTCTGGATTTCGCAGTTACAACCCCTCTGTTTTGCAAGTCCCTACAAAGAAATACTGATAGCTAATGCCCCTGTATGGCTTGTTTCATTTCGCGGACGGCTCTTTCTATTCCTACTAATGCGGCTCGACTGATAATGGTATGACCAATGTTTAGTTCTTCCATTCCTGGTAGTGCAGCTACAGGATAAACGTTCCAGTAGGTGAGTCCATGACCTGCGTTGACGCGCAAGCCTGCTTTTATTGCTTGCTCACACCCTTGAGCTAATATGGCTAATTCTTGCTGGCGATTAATTTCGTCTTTAGCCTCAGCGTACTGTCCGGTGTGCAGTTCAATAAATTGCGCTTTTACCTTGACAGATGCTTCTATTTGTGCTGGCTGTGCGTCGATAAATAAACTAACTGGAATCCCAACGCTCTGCAATTTATCGACTATCTCACCTATTCTAGCAATTTGTTGGACAATATCTAATCCGCCTTCTGTGGTGACTTCTTCGCGCTTTTCGGGAACTAAGGTCACGTAATCGGGTTTAATATTGAGGGCGATTTCTAGCATTTCGTCTGTAGCGGCCATTTCTAAGTTGAGATGCGATCGCACTGTCTGCCGCAACAGTAGCACATCTCGGTCTTGGATATGTCGCCGATCTTCCCGCAAATGCACTGTAATACCATCTGCACCTGCTAATTCTGCCAATACCGCCGCCGCTACGGGGTCTGGTTCCACTGTCCGCCGCGCTTGGCGAATGGTGGCGATGTGGTCAATGTTAACGCCAAGTGTAGGCACCCTTGTATCTCCCTATCCATAATCCCTGAGTCTTGATTTTAACGGATTTTAGCGCTATTTAAGCAAGACGATGATGGTTGAGCGATCGCCTTTGGCGGGGCGGAGCATCGTCACCTAAATTACAAAGCAAGATTTACAATAATATCTACACCCACTCTTTGAGGTCGATATGCTTTTAGAACTACAACAGATTATAGTCAAACCAGGACAAGAAATGTTGCTAAAAGATATTAGTTGGCAGCAATTAGAGAATATTTTGGCAGAAATGGGAGAAAAGCGGGCTGCACGTATTTCTTATAGTGATGGTTGGTTAGAAATTATGGTTCCTTTGCCTGAACACGAAAAAGATAAAGAATATATTGGTGATTTAGTTAAAACCTTACTAGATAAACTCCAAATTGATTTTGAACCTTTTGGTTCCACAACACTAAAAAATAAACAAATGCGGCAAGCAGTGGAACCAGATACTTGTTTTTATATTCAAAATCAAGCTGCTGTAATTGGTAAAAATAGACTTGATTTAACTGTAGATCCACCACCAGATTTAGCAATTGAAATTGATATTACTTCCCGGACTCGATTTGATAACTATGAGATTTTGGGAGTTCCGGAACTGTGGAGATATACAAAAGAAGGTTTAGAAATTTCTGTGCTACAGGAAGGAAAATATATCAAAGTGCCATCTAGTCCTAATTTTAATAATATCCCCATTGTGGAATTAATTAATGAATATGTTCAGCAATGTTTAACTATTGGGAGAAGTCAAGCTATGCGTAATTTTAGAACTTGGATCAAGAATAATTTATAATCATTTTTTATTTATACAGTTCTCGCCTTAACTTGAAGCACTAGTATAAAAACGCAACGCAAACCGCCAAAAAGCACTGGAAACCCAAAACAGCACCACAGCTAAAACTCCAGCACCTATTGTCCAATTAATTTGACCCCGACCCAGCATCGCTTCTGCTGGTATAGTTGTTAAAAATGCCACAGGTACTACAAAGGTGAAGAAAAAGCGGTAAGCAGTGGGATAAGCTACCATAGGATATCTGCCAGCTTCTAACAAACCCCGTAAAACTTCAGTGGCGTTGTATATTTTTACAAACCAAATGCTAGTTGCACCCAGCATAAACCACAAGCTATAAAGGATTGCCAAGCCGAATAATAATGGCACTGCACTCATCAGGTAATTATTGATTCCTAAACCGAGGCGTGTACCTGCATAGCCAATGACCATACTCCCAAAAACTAAATCTGGTACTCCCCAAGGTGACAAGGTATGGGTAGAAAGCCAAAATTGACTACGGATAGGTTTGAGTAGGACAAAATCTAATGTACCTTCTTGCACATGGCGGACAATGCGATTCAGGTTCGGGGCGAGAAAGGTAGCTGCAAAGCCTTGTAGCAAGGTGAAAATTCCCAGAACCACCAAAGCCGCTTCCCATGACCAGCCTGTAAAGGTGTAACCAGTACGGTAAAATAAGAATAATCCAAAAAGACTGCCTGCGAGATTACCCAAACTGCTGAGGGTAGCTATGAAAAAATTGAGGCGATACTCCATCTCAGCTGCGATCGCAGTACTCCAAAATAACCCTAATACTTGCCAATATCTTTTCATCTAGCACCCTGAACCCAATATATTGAAAGCATAGCTAATCATCGGCAATCTTAGCCACAGGATGAACTATTAAATATAAAATGAAATTATAGTTCAACGTGAATTACAAAGATTAAATGATTAAACTCGACCAGTTTTTAAAGTTCATGGGTGTAACCTCAACTGGAGGACAAGCCAAACTGATAATTATTGATGGTGGTGTAAAAGTCAATGGCACAGTGGAAACGCGACGCGGACGAAAATTAGTGTTAGGCGACAAAGTAACAGTAGAAGGGCAAACTTTCGAGGTCGAACTATAATGTATCCCCTCCTTTCACAAATATCTCCTTAATACCCCACCAGGCTTTTGGCGATCGCCAAACCTCCCCTTTCCAATCACGGATAGGGTTCGGGGTATGAGGCTGAATCCACCGAATATGATCAGCTTAAAAACAGCTATTTTGCATATTTAAATTATATTAAACTCTTGTAGGGAGGGCAAAGATGCCCACCCATGTCATGCAAGTTAAATTGCAATTAATTGATAAATTCCTTAACATTTATTTTTAAATTGAAAATTAAAAAATATATTAATTTGTAATTGATATTACAAATTAATAATTTACAAATGTTCCATGTTGTACATTCAAACCTTTTGATATATGCAATATATGATAAATGGCAGCTAATTTACATTATGAAAATATTTTTTTGAAATATATAAGCAGTTTTAAAAGCTTTTTTGTTTTTTTTTTAACAATCAGTAAAAAAAATTCTAAGCTAAAGGATAGGTTACACAAATCCAACAGAAAAAAGCACTTTTGTGAGATAAATTTAAAATTGCTGTTGTAGATGATCGGCATGAACAAATAAATTAAATTCAATCATTGATGATAAATAGTAACTGCATCGCGTTGTCACCAAAGTAGAGACGTAGCAGTGCTATATGTTGACATTGACCGGATTTTGCGGCGCGTATCTCAATAAACTCCGGTCAGGTGCAAATAATTGTAGTGGTGTGAGGGCTGTCAAAATTGACGACTGAGGTGCAATAGATATGTCCAGGAGAACACAATGCTTGAGTATCTTACATCTTTGAATGACCATAATTTGCCGTATCCAGATACGATGCACCCCATCGTTGTCCACTTCGTAATCGCGATGGTTGTGTTTGCGTTCTTCTGCGATATACTAGGTTATTTTACTGGTAAAACTCATCTTTTCGAGGTGAGTTGGTGGAATATGTTTGTGGCTACCATCGCCATCTTCGTGGCGATTATTTTTGGTCAATTTGAAGCAGGTTTATCACAACCTTACGGCTTAGTTAAATCAGTGTTGAATGTACATACATTGGTTGGTTGGTCGCTGTCAGGAATTATCGCCTCAATTACAGCTTGGCGGTATGTAATTCGTAGCCGTGACCCTCAGAAATTGCCGACTAATTATATGTTAGCTGGGTTGTTTTTGACACTGATTCTGGGCGTGCAAGTATATCTCGGAGATCAACTGGTTTGGGTATATGGACTGCACACAGTACCAGTTGTTGAAGCAGTCAAGGAAGGTATCTTGCCATGAACTCTGAACTCATAGATCAATTAAGCGGACAATTGGGTGCAAATGGTTTACCTTACTCAATTCCCATTCATCCCAACTTAGTTCATCTGACTTTGGGACTGTTCATCATTGGGATTACCTTTGATATTGTCGGTAAACTGTTCCCCTTCCAAAAGTGGATCTTCAAGTTTTTAGCGATTCCTGTGGAACCAGCCAACTTTTTTGATGTGGGCTGGTACAACATGGTAGGCTCCAGTATCATTACTATTTTCACCGTAGCAGCAGGATTTTATGAAATGCTGCTAGCAACACCACCAGCCGACGTGAAAAGTGCCTGGGGAATGCAGGCAATGGAAACGATGCTTTGGCATGGTGTCGGTGGCGTATTCTTACTAGCGCTGATTTGTGGCATGACCATTTGGAGAGGATGGCAGCGTTTCGTTTGGAGTCAAGACGCAGACCAACAAGTGCAGTGGAGTTATCTCGCCACAGGTGTGGCAGTCATGCTGATTATGTATATCCACGGCACACTAGGGGCGCAAATGGCGGCTGAGTTTGGCGTACATAATACAGCAGATAGCTTGCTGAGAATGGGTGAAGACCTCAACACAATGTTGAAATAACCAATGGTCATTTTCCACTAATGACTCATGACTAACAACTAAATGACTAACAATTATGGAAGTGCGGAAGATTTCAAATATTGCTACCGTGTTTGTGGGTGCAATCATCGTCACTGTCACCAGTCTCTGGATAGGACAGCAGGCTTATACCTGGCTTCCCCCCCAAGCAGCAGCAGAGTCCCTGCTAATTGATGATTTGATTAGCTTCTTAGTCACCCTGGGTGCGTTCATCTTTTTGGGCGTAACCAGCACTCTGATATATTCCCTCATTTTCCATCGGGCGGAAAGCGGCGACCTTACAGATGGCCCCCATATTGAGGGTAATGTCGCCTTAGAAGTTGTCTGGACAGCTATTCCTATTATGTTGGTGTTGTGGATTGCTGGCTATAGCTATCAAGTCTACGAACAAATGGGAATTCAAGGGCCGATGGAACTTGTGCATTTGCATAATCCTGTTGCAAAAGATCAACCAGTCAACGCCTTGGCGGAACCTGTAGAAAAAATTGATGTTTTGGCTAAACAATGGGCGTGGGTATTTCACTACCCTGAAAAAAATATTACCAGTACCGAACTGCATTTACCAAGCGATCGCCGGGTAAGTTTAGCACTAAAATCAGAAGATGTACTGCATGGTTTCTATATTCCTGCATTCCGCCTCAAGCAAGATATAATTCCCAACCACACCATAGACTTTGAATTTACCCCCATCCGTGCAGGAAAGTATAGCTTAACCGACTCCCAATATAGCGGTACATACTTTGCCACAATGCAAGCCAATGTAATCGTTGAATCTCCCGAAGATTACCACCAATGGCTGTCCCAAGCTGCAACCCAAAAACCCACCCCAGCAAAGAATCAAGCAGCATCTGAGTATGCCCAATCATCCCGTCAGTCAGTCAAAACTGGTTGGACTACCGTAGCACCTGCGGCATCTCCTCTCGTCAATTATCCTGGTTAATAGGAAACTCACCGATGACAAATATCCCTCTCGCAGGCATCAGTCACCCTGGTGAGAACCCAGGTGGCTGGAAGCAATACTTCAGCTTTAGCACCGACCACAAGGTAATAGGTATACAGTACCTTGTCACCTCATTCATCTTCTTTCTCGTCGGCGGTATCTTCGCAATGGTGATTCGGGGAGAATTAATTACACCCGAATCAGACTTAGTTGACCGCACCGTATACAACGGAATGTTCACCATGCACGGCACTATCATGCTGTTTTTGTGGACATTTCCCTCCCTAGTCGGCTTTGCTAACTATCTAGTCCCGCTAATGATAGGGGCGCGAGATATGGCATTTCCCCGACTCAACGCCGTCGCCTTTTGGATGGTACCGGTAGTCGGGATACTCTTAATGGGTAGCTTCTTAGTCCCTGGTGGCCCAGCCCAAGCCGGTTGGTGGTCTTATCCACCAGTCAGTCTGCAAAACCCCACAGGTAACTTAATTAATGGTCAAGTGCTGTGGTTACTAGCAGTAGCCATATCCGGCGTATCCTCAATTATGGGGGCAGTTAACTTTGTCACCACCATTGTAAAAATGCGCGCCCCAGGTATGGGCTTCTTTCGGATGCCCTTATTTGTCTGGGCAGTATTTAGCGCCCAAATTATCCAATTATTTGGACTACCTGCACTCACAGCAGGTGCAGTCATGCTGCTACTAGACCTCACCGTTGGGACAGCCTTTTTCAACCCCAGCCACGGTGGTAATCCAGTCATGTTTCAGCATTACTTCTGGTTTTACTCCCACCCTGCTGTTTACGTGATCATTCTGCCCATCTTTGGCATTTTCTCAGAAATCTTCCCTGTCTATGCCCGCAAACCATTGTTTGGCTACAAAGTAGTTGCCATTTCTTCAATGTTAATTGCCCTAGTCAGTGGTATTGTCTGGGTACACCATATGTACGTCAGTGGTACACCGGGCTGGATGCGGTTAATATTCATGTTCACCACCATGTTTGTATCCGTACCCACAGGCATTAAAGTATTTGCTTGGGTAGCCACCATTTGGGGCGGTAAACTGCGGCTAGATACAGCCATGCTGTTTGCCCTGGGTGCGTTAGTTATGTTCGTCTTCGCAGGCATCACAGGCATTATGCTGTCCTCCGTACCTGTAGACGTACACGTAAATAATACTTACTTTGTAGTCGGTCACTTTCACTACGTTCTCTTTGGCACAGTCACGATGGGCTTGTATGCAGCCATCTACCACTGGTTCCCCAAAATGACCGGAAGGATGTACTACGAAGGCTGGGGTAAACTACACTTTTGGTTAACATTCATTGGTACTAACCTCAACTTTTTGCCCATGCACCCATTAGGGTTGCAAGGAATGTTACGCCGAGTTTCCTCTTACGCCCCAGAGTACGAATTTTGGAACATAATCGCTAGTTTAGGCGGATTCCTCTTAGGAATGTCTACCCTACCCTTCATATTCAACATGGTAGTTTCCTGGATGCAAGGAGAAAAAGCCCCCGATAATCCTTGGCGCGCCATTGGACTAGAGTGGATGGTTTCTTCACCCCCCCCAGTAGAAAACTTTGAACAAATTCCCATTATCATCTCCGCACCCTACGGCTACGGCAAATCAGAACCCTTAACAGCCAACAACCCCGCATTAAAAAACGCAGACTAAACCTCCGCGAACCTTTGCGCTTCCCTCCGCGTGACTCTGCGTTTAAAAAAGGAGAATTCCCACCAATGGACAGTTCCATCAACTCAGACGAATTGCAATTACCTCACCATCACACAGGCGTGGAACATGAACACGACGAAGAAGGCAACAAAATGTTTGGCTTCATCGTGTTCCTCCTCTCCGAAAGCGTCATCTTTCTCAGTTTCTTCGCCGGATATATCGTCTACAAAACCACAACTCCCAACTGGCTACCAGCTGGAGTTTCAGGACTAGAAATCAAAGAACCTGCAATCAACACAGTTATTCTTGTTTCCAGTAGCTTCGTCATATACTTAGCCGAACGCGCCCTGCAAAACCACAATTTAAAGGGATTTCGCATATATCTCGCCGCTACAATGGCAATGGGTAGCTACTTTTTAGTAGGACAAGGAATTGAATGGAGTAACCTGGAATTTGGCTTGACTTCCGGGGTATACGGTGGGATGTTTTACCTGCTAACTGGTTTTCACGGTTTGCACGTTTTCACCGGTATTCTGTTGCAGTTAATTATTTTTGTCCGTTCTTTCCTTCCTGGGAACTACGAATCAGGTCACTTTGGCGTAAATGCCACTTCGTTATTTTGGCACTTCGTCGATGTGATTTGGATTGTTTTGTTTATCCTCATTTATCTTTGGCAATAGGTTTTTGGGGATACTTCACTTCAGTGGTTCGTGTCCCCAATTCTTTAACGAATAACGCCAACGGGAGTTTTCAATATCACCTGATGGCTGCTGTGCTGTGTGACGGTGAACATAACTAATAACTTTTTTCATGTGCGATAGATCATCATCATGATAATCATCTTGCTTGTGCAATAGTTCGATAATCCGCCGCCCGGACTTGTGACCAATTGACTCGTCGTCTCCATCCTTTTGACCCACCGATTGGGACTCATCTGTTTCAAGCCAGGACTCTAATTCCTGGGGGGACATATTGACGACCTTGTGAAACTCATCAATTACTGATTTAGGATCACTACTCATCTATGGCTTTTAATTAAGTGTTTTCATCTTAATACTGCCTGACTGTATTAGCTCAATCCATCTGCCCAACAGCACATCTTAATACATACAGCGCTTCTCATTTAAATAAAGTGCTGTATTTATAGGACTATTATTTGATTTTTGAACAGACACGTAGCGACTGTAAGGAGATCGCTAGTGGCATTGGCTGAAAAGCTCACTAACAGGTTGTTTTGTGGTCTGCCCACATTTATCTGAAATGTCCGCATGACAATGCTTCTAAAAAACTTTTTGGTTTACTGATTATTCACCCCAGCGATACCACTGGCGAAAATTACTTCCATTACTTACTGCCAACCCAATCTGATGCTGTGATGATAGTTCATCGTGACCGCCTTCGTTAGCTCCGATGTAATACATCCGGAAACTACCATCATCCATTGGCACTACACAAGGTGTACCCACTGCCCTTGCATCCCAATAACCAGAACCTTTTTCAGCATGGCTAAATATGGGGACATCTCTATCTTTTTGCCAATGAATACCATCCTCGGAAATGGCTAAACCAATGGAGTGATAACCACTGTTGTTGACACCTTCATAAAACATGAAGTATTCTTGGTTGATTTTCAGGACATGGCGAGTACCAATACCCCTCTCATCAAAACTCCCAGACTCGCCCGCCCCTAAAATCTGACCAACTTTTTCCCAATACAAACCATCGGTTGATAGTGCTAAACCGACTAAAAAACCTTTGTCTGGGTTCAGGGTGTGGTAGTATAATTTACAAGTGCCATCATGATCACGCAGCACTTGCGGCCAGGCACAGAACAGCGCATCAAATTCGCCGTCTTTACCGACATCGAGAATTGCCCCTTGGTAAGCACCTTCCAGTCGCACCCAATTTATCCCATCACGCGAAATAGCACAGCCGGGGCGCATTTGTAACCCTTTGGCTGAAAATTTGCCGATATCGACAATTGTGTGGTTACCGCCAAAGTACCACATCCAGTAAAGACCATCGTGAAAGTTTACATTACTGACACCAACATGGGCTGAATCAAAGCGATGAGTATCTGGGTGAGGGCCGAATACAGATCCCATTGTCAGTAGTCCCTTGACCCGTTGCCAATGAACGCCGTCAGGCGAAATTGCCAAACCACAGCGCCCAGTTGGTAAATTAATTTGTCGGTCAAAAGAGGCATCCCGACCGTAGTACCACATCTTCCACATTCCATCGGGACAACGCATAACCTGTGGTGCAGAAACTCTCTCGGAATCCCACCAGCCTTCTGTTCCTGGTGCTAAGACTAGACCGGGTTGATTGATTTGTGTTGCTTTGTCACTCATGAAGTTAGAAAATAAATAAATTAATTAATTAATTAAACGAACCACAGAGGCACAGAGAACACGGAGAAAGATAAGAGAATTGTTTATTGTGTTCGGTGAATTTCAGCTTTGTATGTTACCTGTTGTTAATTTTCAAGAGTAATTTACCACAGAAGGCTTATGGTTGTAGAGCCACTCTTCAAATTCAGTATCACTCACTTGTGCTTGCTGCATCATTTTACCCAGATAGGTTTCGCTATCAGCTTTATATGCACGCTTCGCCCCGACTGCGTTACGAATCTGTATAATTTGTGTGCGGGGTTTACGACTATTTTCATAATTAGCTAGGGCTGTTTCAATACTGGGCGCATGACGAAGGCATTGGGCAAGTTCCCATGCGTCTTCAAAGGCTGTATTTGCTCCCTGTCCTAGTAATGGTACCATCGGATGGGCGGCATCGCCTAAGAGTGTTACTCTGCCTTGACTCCAGTTTTGGAGGGGTGGTCTGTCACATATCGGACGTTCTGCAATGTCTTCAGCGTCTGTTGCTGCTAAGATTTCCTGTACTGGTTCTGCCCAACCAGAAAATTTTTCTTGGATACGAGACTTAATATCAGCAGGAGTTTGGGCAATAAATTTGTCTGGACAGAGGGACGCTGCACTCCAAAATACATATCCGCTACCTAAGTCGAAGAACCCGAAAATTTTGCCGTCGGATGCTGTCATTGACATGACTTGATGAGGAAGCAGTTTTGGGTGACTGTATTTGAGAACAGCTCGCCAAGACATCCGACCAGCATAATCAGGCTCTCCGTCACCAATCAATGTCTGCCTAACTACGGAGTTTAACCCATCAGCCCCAATTAAAACATCTGCCTGCACTGTTTTTCCGCCTTCAAAGCAGATTTGGACTCTTTGCTCATTTTGCTCAAAATTAATGCACCTATGGTCAAGGTAGATGGTTTCAGGTGGCAGTTGAGAAGCGAGGATTTCTTGGAGACGCGACCACCGAATTTGTAACATCGGTTGACCGTATTTTTCCTGTAGTGTTACTGATTTCTGCCCAATTAACTCGCCGTTGCTTTTGTGCAAGTTCAGCTTTTGAGTTTGGCTACCCGCAGCTTTCAATAACTCAGTAATTCCCGGTGTAATAGCCTCAAGACTATGCAAACCGTTTGGCACAAGACTCAAACCAGCACCCACTGGACGCAAAATACGCGCTTTTTCGTAGACTTGGGCATTGATGCCTTGTTTTCGGAGTGCGATCGCCACAGATAAACCACCAAGTCCTGCACCGATAATTGCTACTTTATTAACCATGGTTTAAGTATTAACACTATCATGTATTCAGCACTTTCTCGTCTGATTTTTTCACTTTTGATATCCAGCCTTGATATAAATTCAAAATTTCTGAGTAAGAAACTGTAGTTTCAAATATTAAATCAATCAGTGAAGGTGGGAAAAACTTTGGCAACAATCGGTGCATAGTTTTGGCAATATATTCTCTCAAAATAAATTCAATAAATAATCCAGTAGATGTGGGAAAAGCATAATCTCCTAGTTCCACTAAGGCGTAACCATCTGGTTGACGGCAAATAGTAAATTCTTTAAGAGACTCAGCTAAATTATCAGCATACTCGTTCAAAATATGATCAAAAACTGCCACATCTTCTAGTGCAGCATTACAGCCTTGACCGATGGAAGACGATACCGCATGGGCTGCATCTCCCATAATTAGTACACTATCACCTTGATGATAATGGTTACAGCGAACCGTTAAAATTTTAGCAATTGGTCTTTTGAGGAAAGCTTGGGCTTCTGCTTCTGTCATCATCTGACGAATTTCTGGAAAGTTTTCTTGAAAAAATTGCAATACTTCTTGTGCGCTAGAAAGACCAGCTATCTGATTTTTTTCACGGGGAAAATTCATGGCTCCACTCATCGTCCCATCGGCTTGATGCAGTGCTACCATGAGTGTACCGTCTGCTAGTCTCCAAGTGTGAATGTTGTCTGATTTGAGGTAAAGATTGGAGTTTTTGCTATTGTCTAAGAAAATTGATTTGTAGTCAGTAGGGTAATACTTTTGTTCACACTCAAAATGTTCTGTACCCAGGAAACCTTCTCTGACCGCAGAATTGGCTCCATCTGTACCAATTAACAAGTCATAATCAACAGTGAAATCATGTTTTTGTTTTTCTGCAATACTTTGAAAGGTGACAGTTTTTGCAGCAAAATCTACAGAAGTGCATTGACAATCAAAATGAATTTTTAGCCGACTTTCATCGTACTTTTGGCTTAATTCTTTTAATAGCACAATTACTAAATTGGTACGGTCAAGAGTAACTAGAGGATTTTTTCTCGGTGTCAATCTCGACTTACCATTTTTTTGATGAAAAAGCGTTCCTGTCATTTCCACACTGACTGCTTTGATTGCTGCTTCTAAACCCTCAATTTGCCTCAAAGCACTCATTCCCCTTTCGTTGAGAGATATGGGGAAGGTTCGGGATTTTGAGAAGGAGAGAACTCTAGGATCGCTGCGACGCTCATAAATGTTAATCTGGTATTTATCGCCACGACGTAAAAGATAGTGAGCCAGCAGAATTCCGCTTGGGCCAGCACCGATAATTGCTACTTTTTTGACCATGTTTCTAGGTCTGACGGATGAACAAACAAAAATGCTTCATACTGATTCTGAATTTTAAATCGAAATATAAAAGTTTTTCATGAATCTTCAGAAGGAGTTAGTCCCAATAGCAAAATCTCTGAGACACCGCACCCCTATCATGTATTGAATTTAACTAAATTATCTCTATTCTCATCTCTTACTCTCTGCGCCTCTGCGCCTGGTGCGTGATACAAATTGATATTTGTAATCAGCAGACCCCTAATTTTTAGTATAAACCCATTGATCACATCCTCATCGGACATTGCCAACGCGATCGCCTCTAGTAAGCTTGGCTAATGTACTCTTTGCAAATTTGCCACAAGCGTAGATACTCACAGGATGATAGTCTGTGTATTGCAATCGCACTCTTCATATTATCAAAGCGATCGCCTGGGGTAAGCCAAGAGCATATTACCAAATCATTCCCAAATTCAATTAGGCAGACATCAAGTGCTGTCTTGGTTCAGGAATTTGACGACCTAATGCTTGAGCGGTTTCAATCCATTCCTGCATAATAATTTCTACATTTTGCAGTGCTTCTTGATAAGTTTCCCCATCCGCAGCACATCCAGGTAATTCTGGAACCTCGGCGATAAAGGCTTGGTCTTCTTGACTCCAATAAAGTATTATTTCATAATGAAGCATCATTTTAAGCTCCTAGCTGATATTTGAGAATTACTACACGAACTTGTTTAACTTGATACGCTTTGGCTTGAGAACCTTTAGGTTGAAGATTCAGAATTTCTTCTATTCCTTCTTGGGTAAAAATATGGTGACTACCGCGAATACGTTCATCAAATCCTAAACTGCATAACAGTTGACATAGTTGGGTAAATGGAATGTTTGCATCAGATGTACCCAATAAAATTTTAGCTAGGAGTTTGTCTTGTTGGCTCACAACTTATGATATTTTCCCTGAAATGCTGATAATAACCGCAAGTGATCGCCTACGGTAAGCTATGCTAACGCCTGGGGTATTGTTATAATTTGAGTTATGACTAGCGATCGCACAAGTGTTGGTCTGCTAGCTTCTATTCTAATCCCAACCAACCCCGCAAAAGCTCATTGTTAGTAGAGTAATTTGGCATAAACATTATCCTCAGCGTTATCCCAAACTGCATCCAGTGATGTTTGACTAGCTTGAAGCCAAAATTCAGTTTCATCATCAGGAAGCAGAGTCACTAGCACTCTTGTTCCTTCAGGTAACTGTGCTAACTCCAGCAGTTCGATCTTTCCTTCCCGAACGGTAGCCCAAAGCGTTTTTAGCATATCCGTTTTATGAATAGTCATGTTTTAATTTTATGCTTCGATGCCTCAGAGAGCATTGGACTCTGCATATTTTCAAAGCGATCGCCTTCGGGAAGCTAAGTTAACGCCTGCGGTAAGCTTGGCTAATGCACTCTCCGCCAATACGAGTTAATTCTCACAAAATGGGTATTTTTGAGGGGTAGGTTCGTTAGTAAATAATTATTTTTCTCAAAAGTATTCGGAAAAACTGCCCTAAAAGTTAAAAATAGAATAAAATAGCTCTGCATTCAACTCAGGAACGTCATGACTTAAATTTAAAACATGATAATCACCTAACTTCTCATCAAAGATAAATGATGCTGAAGAAGGATAATCCTTGCCAACTTGTTCAAAGAACTCAATAATCTGACTTATTTTAATGAAAAATAGTGCTTTGTGGCGCTCTCTATCTGAACTAATGAAAAGCCCATCTAGGCAGTTATTATCATCAAAAGAAGTTACAAAAATATAACTGTGGATAAATTGATTACAGAAGAAAACCAAGCTTTTAGTAGTTGGTTGTGGAGCATCAAGATCATATAACTTATCGATATCTCCCCAATTCATCTTTGTGACTGGCTGACCTTTCCATTTGTAAGCATTCACATTAATAGATTTATTTACAATTGAATCTGATAACTTTTTAGCTTCAATAAGTTTCCGAATTGAATAGAACCCAAGCATTACAGTCTGTTCAAGACGTGCAAAAGATTTCTCAGACCATCGCTTCTGAGTCATCCGAGAACGGAGTACTTTTGCTTGCTTGAGCAAGTCGTCTTTCCAAAAACCAGATTCATAAATCATATTTATAATAAAAACTACTCGACTGTAACCATCAATTTTTGTACTCTTTCAATAGCTTATTGTCTAATTTCTAAAATAGACAGACTAAGTAATTCTTCGTTTTTTGCTCTTTCTATAACAGTTTCTATTCTTTGGGGAAATAAAGTTAAAAAAATATTGTATAAGTTGTAGTGGCATGATAATTAATTCTCCTGTAGCAGTGCGTTCAAATTTTAAGTCACGGTTTGCCTGACATATCTGAAAAAACTGCTCATCTGTCAATTCTAGTGATGGTTTGAGATTGATTGTTAAAGCATTCATGGTAGATACGTTAGATCCGCTTTCATACTGTATTAGGTGATGGTTTGAGATTGATTGTTAAAGCATTCATGGTGAGATTCCAGATGGAAAAATACAGGTGATTTTTTGGACTATCTTACTTAATCAAACATCAAACGCCGTTTTGCTTAAGGTATCAAATAGTCATTAGAAAAATTTTTTAATCTATGCTTTGACTGATTTTTCAGCAGCAGTAGTCAAAATTTCATCCATCCAAGCATTGATACTTTTTCCTGCTTTTTTAGCAGCAATAAAAATTTTACGGTGATGTTCTGGAGTTGTGCGAAATGGTAGTTTTCCAGAAAAAGGTTTATCCGGTTCTTCTCCTAATTCCTTACAAAAAGCTAAATACCCATCAACAGAAGTCTCAAATTCTTGACGTGCTTCTTCTACGGTTTTAGCTTTAAATGTAATTACATCATTAATATCAAGAACACGACCAAAAAGTATTCCTGCTTCTACATCTACTTCAATTGATGCTGTATATCCTTTGTAAGTCAACATAACTTTAATAACCCTAACTCGATTTTGTTGTGGTTGAGGCAATTTTTTTGATTGCCCCAAATCTTTAATATGGCTTAATTATAAATTAACTAACTGGTTGTGATTCAATTCCTGCTTTTATCAAAAATTCACGCACAGATTTAACTGTTCCTTTATCAGTTTCTTTCTCTGGATGTGGTTCATGAAAATGACCTTTAACATCATTTAATTTAACTCCTACTCGTGAACCGCTACCTTGAATAATATCAGCACCCAAAGCTTTAAATAAATTTTCAATATCTTGCCAAATAATGTTTGCTGTTACAGGATTTGTAAAAATTAATTCTAAAATTTTTCTTTGTTTATTATTAAGATCCATTCATTACTCCCCGGATATGTTACTACTGGTTCATAAGCCAGCAAAGTTACCGCAAGGAGTCAACTGACAATGAAGCTACTGACAGCATCAGTATTGAGACCATAAACAGAATTTAAAAGCGATAAACCTAGTTTGACAGAATGCTTGATTGTTTTGTTAACTCCTTTATTTGGCTTGTATTTGGTTACGACCTAATTTTTAGGATATCATATTATGATATCATATCAAGATTTTTATGACATAAAAAACGGACACAGATATATTTCTGTGTCCCTAAAATTGATATGCTTTATCCAGACTGAGAATGTTTACTCAATGCCTTCAATGCGGTCTTCAACCTCTTGGTACAACTCGCGCAGACGGTCTAAATTATCTTCGCTAGTCTCCCAATAACCGCGACCATTCATTTCCAATAAGGTAGAAACAATCTTGCGGAAAGAATGAGGGTTGAGATTCATCAACCTTTTCTGCATTTCTTCATCTTTGATGAAGGTTTCGTTGGTATCCTCATAAATCCAGTTATCCACAGCGCCGGCTGTTGCACTCCAACCAGTGGTATTTACCAACCGTTTGGAAAGTTCGCGTACACCTTCGTAACCGTGAGATAACATCCCTTCGTACCATTTGGGATTTAATAACTTGGTACGTGCATCTAAACGCACGGTTTCGGTTAACGATCGCACCTGTGCATTCGCTGTGGTAGTGTCTGCAATATAAGATGCTGGTTTCTTACCATCTGCACGCAGACTTGCTACTAATTTGGTAGGATCTGAGTCAAAGTAGTGGGAAACATCCGTCAAGCTAATCTCAGAAGAGTCCAGATTTTGGAATGTGGCATCAGCAGTTTTCAAAGAAGTTTCAAACATCTCCCGTGACTCATCCATCACACCGGGGTTATCGGAATTGAAGGAGAATGATTTTCGTCTCAGGTACATTTCCTGCAACTCGGCTTCACTATCCCAAGTGCTGTTTTCTACCGCCAAGTTGATGTTTGACGAGTAAGAACCAGAAGCATTGGAGAATACGCGGGTCGCTGCTTGACGCAGATTAATTCCCATTTCCTCTGCTTGTTTCAAAGCGTGTTGGCGAACAAAGTTCATTTCTAAGGGTTCATCGGCTTCAGCTGCCATTTTCACGCCTTGGTCTAGGAGGTTCATCTGGTTGATGAACAAGTCGCGGAATACACCAGAACAGTTGATGACTACATCGATTCTGGGTCGTCCCAACTCTTCTAAAGATATCAATTCCAACTTGTTCACGCGTCCCAAGGCATCGGGAACCGGACGCACACCAATCATCCACATGATTTGTGCCAGGGATTCACCATAAGTTTTGATGTTATCGGTTCCCCAGAGGACACAGGCGATGGTTTCTGGCCATTTACCTTCGTTTTCTGCTTTATTACGTGCCAAGAGCCTATCTACAACGATTTTGGCTGATTGGATTGCGGCAGCGGTGGGGATTGATTGGGGATCGAGGGCATGGATATTCTTACCTGTGGGCAGTACATCCGGGTTGCGGATGGGGTCACCACCAGGGCCAGGTAGAATATATTCACCTTCTAAGCCTTGGAGTAATGCGCCGAGTTCGTTATCTGCACAAATTTGTTTCAAGCAGAACTCCAAATACTCAAATAGTGGTTTTAAGGGTTCTGGGTCAACTTTGGGATAACCTGCTTTATGTAAAGCTTCTACCCAAGGTTCTTTTTTACCCATGTTGAAGAAATTCAACCGGGAAACCAAGGAAACTCTGCCCTCTGCGTCGCTTTGCGCTTGTACCAGTGCGGCTACTGCTTCACGGGTGGCTAAGGTGATATCTTGTAGTAGCTGGACATCTTCTAAATTACCGAGGTCGCTGCTTTGGTAAATATTGTCGATGTCACGCCCGATGCTGCTGGCAATTATCCGGGGTAAGCTGAGAATTTCTTCTTCTTGACGGTCTAAACTACCAATGTTAACTAGGGTGGCTACTGCTTCTTCGGCACTTGGTGGTTTACCAATAACGTGCAACCCACAAGGTAACAACCTAGATTCAATTTCCATTAACTTCCGGTAGACGCTACCAACGATATGATCTCGCTCATCGGCGGTCATGTCTCTAGCATCGCTTTCTGGTAAGTGAATATCTTTATCCAGGTTGACGATGCGGCATTTATCCATGATGGTGTTGACAATGGAAATGCCGCGCCCACTATCTTTTAAGGTTTGGTAAGAGGCTATTAGTTCGCTGAGTTCTTTCAAACCTTTATATAAACCTGCATTTTCTGCGGGTGGTGTGAGGTAGGAAATTGTCTCAGCGTAACTGCGGCGTTTGGCAATTGTCGCTTCACTGGGGTTGTTGGCTGCGTAGTAATACAGGTTGGGAATTGAGCCAATTAAGTTGTCTGGGTAACAGTCTCCAGACATCCCCATTTGCTTACCTGGCATAAATTCCAAGGAACCATGTGTACCAAAGTGCAGTACGGCATCTGCGCCCCAAATTTGCTCTAGGTAGGTGTAGTACGCTGCAAAACCGTGGTGAGGACTGGCGGAACGGGAGAACAATAGCCGCATGGGGTCGCCTTCGTAACCAAATGTGGGCTGTACGCCGATGAAGACGTTACCAAATTGTTTTCCGTAAATCAGCAGGTTCTGCCCATCGCTGTTGAGGTTTCCGGGAGGTGGTCCCCAGTTTTCTTCTAGGCGTTGGGAGTAGGGGGTGAGTGCTTCATACTCTGGGACTGACATCTTGTAGGCGATGTTCAGTTCTGGGCTGGCATACTGTGCCTGTGCATCGTGGATGACTTGTTCCATCAACGCTTGGGCGTTTTCGGGTATGTCTTGCACGTCGTAGCCGTTGTTTCTTAGCCCTTTCAATACTTCAAAGATGGAACCGAATACGTCTAAGTAGGCGGCGGTTCCCACGTTGCCTTTATCTGGGGGGAAGCTGAAAACGGTGATGGCAACTTTTTTGTCAAGTTTGGGCTTGCGGCGCAGGTTAGCCCATTTTAATGCTCTTTGGGCTATGGCTTCAACTCGATCTTGGAGTGCGTGAGCTTTACCTGTTGTGCCATCTCTACCTGATAAAATTATCGGCTCAATCGCTCCATCTAATTCAGGAATAGCAATTTGCAAAGCTACTTGAATGGGATGTAAACCCAAGTCGCTATCCATCCACTCTTCTGTGGTTTGGAAGACTAAGGGCAACGCTACCATATAAGGACGATTCAGGCGTTTGAGTGATTCAATGGCTTTGGGATGGTCTTGTCTGGCTGGGCCACCGACTAAGGCAAACCCAGTCAAGGAAATCACTGCATCAATCAGCGTTGTGTTGGTAGTCGGTTCATAGAAGTAAGCATCCACGGGTTTGGAAAAATCCAATCCCCCAGCAAATACAGGAATTACTTTGGCTCCCAGTGATTCCAATTCCTGGACAATGGCTACATAATGAGCATCATCACCTGTAACTAGGTGCGTGCGTTGTAATACTAATCCCACACAAGGAGCTAAGGGATCTTTAAGATCGCTAGATATATCCTTGCGGGCTGTATACCAATTCAGGTATTCTTTAACATCCTCAAACATGGTAGTCGCCAAAGGATGCCAAATTCCCATATCGGGATAGACAACTGGCGCTTCATACTTAGCCGCAGCAAAGCTTTCTTTTTCCGCGCCTTTTAATACATATTTATCAGCCAGCATCAGCAGGAAGTTTTCCAGGTTTTCGGCTGAACCACCTAACCAATACTGAAAACTCAGCATGAAGTTACGCGCGTCTTGTGCTTTATCAATAGGGAGGAACTTAAGCACTTGGGGGAGAGTCCGCAGCAACTTCAGCATTCCATCTTGGAAACCAGCGCCAGATTTCTCTTTGCGCTTTTTCATGAAGTTGGCGATTACGCTCTTAGATTGCCCTAATTGCGCCAAAGAGAAGCTACCCATTTTATTGAGGCGCATTACTTCGGGCATGGAGGGAAAGACAACCGATACATCTAGATTATTACGATGGGGTTCAACCGCCGCAACTACTTTTTGTGCTAGGTCTTCAATAAAAATTAGAGAAGCAATGAATATATTAGCGCTGGCTATATCGCGCTTGAAGTCCTCATAATTGTCTGAGTTGCGTAGTTCTTCAATCAAGTAACCACTAATTTCAATGGCGACGCTGGGATGATTGGCGTTAATTTCCCGCACTGCTTGAGATAAGGAACTTTGATATTGGGACTCAAGGACAATGTAAACGACCTTGATTAACTTACGTCCGCGTAAATCGTCAGGTGCAATATGTCGAATTGTGGACTTGACCTGGGTGAACATTCAGATAGGCTCCTTTGAGGCGTGTTCTCATGAAGTTCATCATGGCTGATATGGCCGTTTGTAACTTCAATTATTTTCGGCAATAAGAGTTTTTTAGCAGAAAACTCGGATTCTGTGGGGGTTTTATTCTATATCTGACACAAAATGATATAGAAAACAACATAATTATTAGCAAATCTTAACAAAGAATGCGGATTCTCTCACCTGATTTTAAATTTTGTTTACATAGCTAAATAATTACTTGGTTATGAAATAACAAAAGACATTCAGTAAATTCAACATTTCATAGTTATATTTAACACTAAAAACCTCAAGACTATGACAAAATAAAGCTATTAATTGGTAACTAATAATATATAATTAGGATATAAGATAGTTAAAATTTTTCCCTAAACATTCAATGAGGATATAACCATGAATGCTTTAACTGTCAATTTGAAATCAGTAATAGAAATGACTGATGAGCAGTTTTTTCAACTATGTCAAAATAACCGGGAATTGAGATTTGAAAGAAATGCAAATGGGGAATTAATAATTATGCCACCAACGGGAGGAGAAACAGGAAATCGTAATGGAAGAATCACTCAACAATTAATGAATTGGACTGATGCTGATGGTACTGGCATCGCTTTTGATTCTTCTACTTGTTTTAAATTACCAAATGGTGCAGATCGTTCTCCTGATGCTTCTTGGATCAAGTTAGAAAGATGGGATGCTTTAACTGATGAAGAAAAACAAAAGTTTCCTCCCATTTGTCCTGATTTTGTAATTGAGTTACTTTCTCCTAGTGATAGTTTGAAGACTACACAGGAAAAGATGAAGGAATATATAGATAATGGTGTGCGTTTGGGGATATTAATTAATCGTAAATCTCGTCAGGTGGAGATTTATAGAACTGGTAAGGAGGTTGAGGTTTTGGATTCTCCTGCTACAGTTTCGGGGGAAGATGTTTTAAAGGGTTTTGTTGTGAATTTGGGGATGATTTGGTAAGATTTATCGCTTTTAGGAATTTTGGGGAGTGCGATCACAAATCTGAGCGAAGGTATCGCTGATTGATGCTGAATTATTAGAGATCGAGCGGACTAATCAATCTCTTACCACTGGTAACGAGAGGCAGTATAATAAAATACACTTAATCAAAAAATAGCAAATGTTTCTCATCCGACCTAGAATAACTGATTTCTACGATATCACAGCAACCCAAGCACAGTTAGATTTTGCCATAGCATTTCTAGATGAAGATATTCCCCTCTATGTTGACCCTTTTCTTTTATGGAAGTCTCCCTCATTACAAGACCAGGCACTTCATACCACTCTCATTAATGCCTTTAACTACCTAAATTTTCTTGTTCAGAAAGGCAAAGTAGATGAGGCGCGAAACAACCTGATTCTTGCTTCTGAGTGCCAAGAAGTGGGACTTGGTTTGTCAAAAAACAGAAAAGGTGTCAGGATTAGTGCTAATAAAGCAGATGAGATTATTTCTATATTCCAAAAAATTCCAGAGTATGGGAAATATGGCTTCGTCCACTTTGAAGAAATACAGTTTTATGTAGATGGAATCTCTAAAGATCGTATTAGTGACATCTCCTGTAACTTTATCAAGTCATTTTTAATAGACTATACTATACAACAATGTGAAGAAGTGGGAATACCACTAGATAAAACTAATATTTCTACACTATATGAGTACCGCAAAAACTCATTTATTCTAGATAAAGAAATCACATTACCTGTGAATCCTAAAACTAAAGAACCTTTGATTTTTGTTCCTAAAAGATGGCTAAAATTCTCTCCCTGGATAAACTTTGAGGACTATTTTAAGGAATACTGCCCTCGTGATGAAATTTTCAACCCTGGAGAACCGGAGGAACGTGTTAAAGTTTTAAACTTCAACCGGGAAAATTATGGCGTTGTGCAGGAATATATCAAGGTAAAAGAACGAACTCAAGAAGACTGTAAAAATGATCCTCTCTTTAAACAGATACCTGTTCTTTCGGCCAAACGGAAATTAACTGAAATAAAAAAACTTCCTACGGGAAAAGAAGACCAAGCAGACATTCAGTATGAAGATAATATTTGTCAGCTTCTTGCATCAGTTCTTTATCCAGACCTTGACTTTGCAGCCGACCAAAGTCGTACAGATTCAGGAAGACTGATTAGAGACCTTATCTTCTACAACAATCGGTCAATAGATTTTCTTGAAGAAATTTATCAAGACTATGGGAATAGACAACTTGTACTTGAATTAAAAAATGTGAAGGCAGTTGAGCGTGAACATATTAACCAACTTAACAGATATCTTGGTTCTGAACTTGGTAAATTTGGTATTCTTGTAACAAGAAATCCTCTTTCTAAAGCGATGTTTAGCAATACTGTTGATTTATGGTCTGGGCAAAGACGATGTATCATCACGCTTACAGATGAGGATATTTCATTAATGGTTAGTGTATTTGAGAGTAAGCAGCGATTACCAATTGATGTTATTAAAAAGAAATATGTGGAATTCCGTCGTTCATGTCCCTCATAAAAGGTGAAATAGATGAAACATAAAGATGTTGATGAATTTGAAAAACTATCGGGTCAATTGCAGGGAGTGTACGATGAACTTTCTGTTTTATCTAAAAAATCTCCCAATGATGCAGTTAACAAATTCAAGCTTAAGTTTATTAACCAATTACTTAATGAAGCAAATAAATTACTGGGATATAAATATCTACCTTTTAAAGATTTTTCAGAGTTTGATATAGATGAAATGCCGCAAAACAGTGATGTAGTATTCATACTTTCGCAGTATCTACAATGTTTAGAAAAATTACATTCAGACAACGTAATAATTCATAACGGAAGTTGGAATTGGATGGTAGAGGCTGATGGAGATAAATATGCAGATGAATTTGGTTTAATTTATATTAAAACAACCTGTCCAAAACATTTAAAAAAATAGATACTCATGATTAAAAAAGATCAAAAACAGACGAGTTTTGAAAAGGCTGAACTTTATGAAGTCATAATATCTCTGTTAACGGCTATGCAAAAAGAATTCCTGGAACTGACTAAAAAGAAGCCAGAAGCTGTGTTAAACAAGAGTAAGATAAAAGTTGTCAATCGGCTTCTGAATAAATGTCGTATCGTACTAGCCGGGGAGCAATCACTTGAATATCTTGATCTAATTGATGAAGATGATGTTCCTCAAAATAGTGATGTAGCACTGATGTTATCTCAATATGTAGCTGCTATGAATCAGTTCCGATCAACCTATTATGGTTGGGATGGTAAAGAGTATCGTTGGTTTATTTATGAAGAAACTTTACCTCTCCCCTGATTCCCGATTGCCATTCACCAAAATATAATTTGCTTGTTGTCTGATATCTTGAGTAACACGATTGCGAACAAGCTCGTCTAAAATTAGGGTAGTTGTGAGCGATCGCCATTTAAGTATAAGTTGGGAGTGCGATCGTTTAAAATTGGGGTATTTGTGAGCGATAGCGAAGCGCTCCTTACAATAGTTTAGGAATAAGTTGGGAGAGCGATCGCCCCTACTTTTAAATAAAATAGAATCAGATAACCACAAAACCACACTATGACTTCAAGACTCGAAAATGCGATCGCATATCTTGTAAGGTGCGTTACATTTCATTAATGCACTTTTTTAGGCGTTGCTGATTTCATGTATGAAAATGATGTGACGTGATTTCAAAACCCTTCCAATGACCAATGACTAAACCAGTTGATATTGTGATTCTCTCGAATGGCCCTGGGGAAGTGACTACATGGGTGCGTCCTGTTGTCAAGGCTTTGCGGGAAAAACTAGGGAATGATCGTTCTGTGGTGCGGGTTTCTGTGGTGTTGTCGCCTTGTCCAAATGCTAGTGGTCAGGAAGGGGCGATCGCTCTTTCCTATCCAGAAGTAGACAGAGTACAATCAGCAGAGCATTTTTGGCAGTTTTTGCTGTGGGGAAAGACATTTGAGAATTGGGAATGGCGCGATCGCGGTGTGGTAGTTTTCTTAGGTGGTGATCAAATTTTTCCGGTGGTCATTGGCAAAAAACTGGGATATCGCACAGTTGTTTATGCTGAATGGGATGCACGTTGGCATAATTGGATTGACCGTTTTGGCGTAATGCAGGCTAAAGTTGCTGAAAAAGTTGCCTCAAAATATGCTCACAAATTCACAGTTGTGGGCGATTTGATGCTAGAGGCGCAGAAATTTGAGCAATTTATAACTCCTGATTCTTCACTCAAAACTGAAATAATTGGTTTACTTCCTGGCTCGAAAGCCGCAAAATTAGCCCAAGGTGTGCCATTATCCTTGGCTATTGCTGAATATATTCACGCCAAAAGACCCCAAGCCAGATTTGTGATTCCCGTTGCGCCGACATTGGATTTACAAACTTTAGCGAGTTTTGCCGATACACATAAAAACTCTTTTGTCAAGGTATTTGGCGGTGTATCTGCTACTTTAGTTGAATCTGAGCATCCAGTTCTGAAAACTGAAACGGGTTTGTGTTTGGAATTGTGCAGAGAACATCCCGCCCATGAATTATTATCCCAATGTCGGATCTGTTTAACCACCGTAGGCGCAAACACAGCTGAACTCGGTGCTTTAGCTGTGCCGATGATTGTGATGATCCCGACACAACAACTTGATGCGATGCGTTCTTGGGATGGTTTACCGGGATTATTAGCTAATTTACCTGGGGTGGGTTCTAGCTTTGCCAAGGTGATTAACTGGCTGGTTTTAAGACAAAAGGGTTTATTAGCATGGCCAAATATCTGGGCGCAAGAGGAGATTGTACCAGAATTAGTGGGCAAACTCCAGGCTTCAGAGGTCGCAGAAATAATTTTAGACTTTTTGGATCATCCAGAAAAATTAGCAGCAATGAGGGCGAAATTACGCAGTGTGAGGGGAGAAAGCGGTGCAGCTCAAAAGTTAGTAAGTTTAGTGCGTGAAATGTTGTAAATTAGCCTTGGCGACTAGAAGTCGCGGAACCATCCAAACGAAACCCACCTACGTGGGTTTAAAATGGGGTTTAATCGGGAAAACTGGCGTTTTGTCGTCCTAGTTCGTAAATACCAGCCAGAATACAAGCCATTATTCCGACGCTGATTCCCCAGCTGCGTCCTAAGCTAATTTCTATCAGCCAGTTGGATAAAGCGCCAATGACTAGAAAAGGGACGATGCTAAATAGTGAAGCATAAAAAGCGTTTTGGGATTCTCTGGCTTCGCGTGTCTTTTCAAATTCGGTTTGGCTGGTGTAAAGCGATCGCTCGGCAAAATTAAACCAGCGATTTAGCTGCTCAATGATTTTTTCACGCAGTGACGAAAAACCTAAGTAGAGCGCTAATGACCAGACAGTTGCACCAGCGATCGCTACTGTGTTTACCTCAAAACGGAAAGGAAAAATTTCAGTGATCATAGCTTGGGGATGTTCTGCAAATGGTCTTTTAAGCAATTTTAAGCATAAAAGCTGGCAGAATTTCTGTGACTTGCCAATTCTCTCGATCATAGAGTATGGAACCTCACGGAAGAGGCGGGGGAGCAGGGAGCAGGGGGCAAGGGGGAATAGCCAGGGGCGGGGATTTAGGGCAGATGAGGGGCGTGCCACTGCAATCATTTAGCCCCTAACAGAATTACAATTTTGGTGGTTAGTCCCTGTGGCTAGGGATAAATCAATTAGGCGATCGCTGTACGGAACTATAAGTAACTGCGATCGCTTCCCTCATCAAAATTTAGTCTGATTTGCGGTTGGTTTGTGCTGGTGTTTTGCTGAACAGAAACCACCATAACTCTAGTCCAATTAACCCTAGACCACCCATAGTAACACCAACTTTTAAGCCTAAAGGTTGTTCGATGGCTTGAAATTGGCTAGTTTTCCCTGATGAATGGGTTGGGATGGCTGCTGATGCAGTTCCTACGGACAAACCTAAAGCCGTAAGGCTTGCCCAAAGCAGATGTTTGCTGAACATTAGTTAAAGTATGGTATAATTTAGGATATAATTTTTGGCTGAAATTTACGCAATCTGAGGGCATTTGTGACCACAGAGATTGAAGATAAAGCCATAGCAGCGCCGGCGAGAATAGGATTGAGTAACCAGCCAAACACAGGAAACAAAATTCCCGCAGCTACAGGAATGCCGATGACGTTGTAGATAAAGGCAAAGAAGAGATTTTGGCGGATATTGCGAATGGTCGCCCGGCTGAGTTGAATGGCTGTGAATATTCCTTGTAAGTCTCCAGAAATCAGAGTTATGTCACTAGCGGCGATCGCCACATCTGTTCCTGTCCCAATCGCAATACCCACATCTGCTTGTGCTAGTGCAGGTGCATCATTAATACCATCACCTACCATCGCCACAATTTTAGCTTGACCCTTTTGAGTTTGCAGAGATTGAATCATAGCGGCTTTTTGGTCTGGGCGCACCTCTGAAAACACTCGCTGGATGCCGACTTGTTGAGCGATCGCCTCCGCAGTTTTGCGATTATCTCCGGTCAACATTACTACTTCTAAACCTAGTTTTTGCAGTATTTTTACTGCTGCTGCTGACGATGATTTCAGGGCATCAGCAATACCCATAACTCCTTGTATTTCACCATCTACAGCCATAAAAATCACTGACTTAGCCGCAGTTTCCCAGGCATCTTTATATTCATGGAGACTGTCAGTATTGATGCCCAGTTCTGACATCCAGCGCTGTGTCCCGATTTGTACCAAGCAATCTGAAACCACAGATTGTACACCACTACCTGCGATCGCTGCAAAGTTATGCGCCGCAGTTAAACTCACCTCTTGGGATTGGGCATATTTTACCACCGCCTCAGCCAAGGGATGCTCAGAATTGCGTTCCACAGAAGCAGCCAACTGTAACAGCTGGAGTTCATTGTCATCGGCTGTACCGTTGACAGAGACAAAATCTGTAACCGTCGGTTTTCCTTGAGTTAAAGTCCCAGTTTTATCGAGAACAATAATTTGGATTTTGTGTGCTAGTTCTAAGCTTTGGGCATCTTTAATTAAGATACCATTTTCCGCTCCTTTACCAGTCCCAACCATAATTGAAGTTGGAGTAGCTAAACCCAAAGCACAGGGACAGGCAATAATTAATACCCCCACCGTTGTCATCATGGCTAGGGTAAAGTTACCCATGAAATTAAACCAAATCACAAAAGTGGCGATCGCGATCGCCATCACAACAGGTACAAACCATCCTGTAACTTGGTCTGCTAATCGTTGAATAGGCGCTTTAGAACCTTGGGCTTGCTGCACAAGTTTGACGATTTGCGCCAAAAACGTATCATTTCCCACTCGTGTCGCCCGAAACTGAAAACTACCAGTTTTGTTAATCGTCGCCCCAATCACTTCATCCCCAGGATGCTTCTGCACAGGTAAACTTTCACCAGTCACCATCGCCTCATCAACCGTAGAAGCACCGATAATCACCTCACCATCTACCGGAATCTTTTCCCCAGGGCGCACCAAAATCAGATCATTGATAGCGACCTCCGTAATGGGAATATCAATTTCCACACCATCACGGACGACTCTAGCATTTCGGGGTTGTAGACCCATGAGTTTATGAATAGCTTCAGAAGTTTTTCCCCTAGCGCGATGTTCTAACAACCGCCCCAGCAAAATTAAAGCAATCACAGTCACCGAAACTTCATAATACACATAAGGCATCAAACCCTGAGCGATAAAAAATCCAGGAAAGAAAGTCACAACCACAGAATATACATAAGCTGCACCTGTACCCACAGCTATGAGAGTATCCATCGTTGCTGTACGATGTTTCATGGCTTTCCAGCCATTCACGTAAAAACTCCCACCGCACCAGAATTGTACAGGCGTAGTTAACACTAACTGCACCCAATAATCATGAAGAAATGCAGGAATAAACCGCACGTGTAACCCAGTCATCATGGGTATAGAACCGACAAACATAATCATACCGATGACACCAGCCACAATCACGTTGCGGTTAATTTCCCGGTCTTGGGCTAACTTACTAGCTTTCTGCGACTCATCTTCCCCAGATAGGATATCTTCTTGAACCAAATAAGAAGAGTATCCCGCAGCATCGATAGCGGCTTGGATTGTCTTTAAATCAGTGCGTTTTTGGTCATAATTAATGATAGCCTGCTCAACACCAAAATTAACGTTGCAGTCAATCACCCCAGGAACGAAACGAATTGCTTGGTCGATATTATTCGCACAGGAGGCGCAACTCATACCTCGGAGTTTAAGTGTGAGAGTATCCATACTAAGTAAACCACTTTGACTGATGTTGGGTATGAAGCAAAAATTGCAGCCATCAGCTGTTTCACATTGAGATGAGGTATGTCATAGTCCCCTCCTCGCTTGCGCCGGCTATCGTGTACACACATCCTGAACCAAAGAGAGTTGCCAGTCCTAAAAACAAGATTAAAGTGGAAATTTAGTTCCCCTCCTCGCTTGCGGGGAGGGGTTAGGGGTGGGGTCTTATGACACAAACGAGAATTTCCTGACTTGTGTGTACACCGTAGGCTTACGCCGGAGGGGGTTGGGGGTGGGGTTCAAGTACCTCACTCAAACGAGAAATACTATCAATTACATCAAACTCTTGTGGGGAGAGCATCTTGCCCGCCATAATTATGCAAGTTTAATGTGGAACAGATGATCAGATTTAAGCCACTGGATAGCCAGCAGCAGCTAAAGCATCCTTAATTGCTGTTTCTGAAGCTTCAGTGTCTACGCTCACAAATTTGGTTTGTGGATCAGCCTGAATCGTAGCATTAACATCAACTGTTTTAACTGCATTGGTAATATTGGTTGCACAAGCAGAACAAGCCATATTCGGAACTGTCAGTTTGAGTGTCATAGATTTACCGTATGGAATAAAGGAACGATCAATACCAAGCTTGTATCTGCCCAATTGCAGCCTGCAAAGCTAACTCAGCCATATTTAATGGTTGTGGTGAATCTCCACTGTAGTCAGCGATGAAATTTAGCTTTTACTGACTGCTAGCGGAGATTTACCTTATATTCATCCTAAACTCTCTAGCGAAGTAGAGAGTCTATCAGAGTTTACAAATCTTTAAAATTCAAACCTGAAAAGCGGTTTGCAGCGTCAAGAAGTTACCACAGCACAATTTAGTCACAAATTAAGTATACATATAAGACTCATATTTGATTTCTGTTGGCGTAGCCTGCGCTATGCGCTTACAATCTCAGTACAACATCAAAAGACTCTTTCCCACTCCCCACCTACGCAAAAACCGCAAAATCCTCTTTCCCCCTGCAGCCTTGATGATAAGTCTTTGACGGGACACGATATTATCTGGACTAGGAATTTTGCCTCTTGTGTACCTCACCAACATCAAGATCCCCGACGAATTCAATTTAACGGCGATCTCAGCCTTTCTGTATTGGCAAAGTATGAAGGATGGGATACATTGAAAAAAGTATGCTATTGATGATCACAGTTGCGGTCTTCGCCGTAGCTGAACTTGTATAGACATATTTTAAATTGGGTAGAAATTGTCCCAATATTTAAAGAAAAAAGGCTTGGATAAACCAAGCCCTTATGTATACCAAGCATTTACTACACCAATAGTAATTTAATATTTCTATGCCTTTAGTTCATCCTCCTAAAGGATGTGTGCAAATATCCTAAAAACTGATAGGTCAATAACTTGTTGGATCATAAAAAAAGGTTTGGTCATCAACCAAACCTAGATTATTGCTGTGCTTAACAACGTACTGATTTATAATTTAAAACTCCTCTTTTTATAGTTCATCTTCCTTTAGTCAGTATCCAAATACTAAGTAGGTCAACCAAAAAAAACGTAAGATAGATAGAGTGCAAAAATTAAGTGATAGCTGATGCCTAGTGCGTTAAGAATAATACTAACTGCTGAAGAAGACCTGACACTAAAAGAACTCAGTTGTGCAGATAAAGTACCACGTCGAACCAAACAAAGAGCGATCGC
>DASQZD010000015.1:0-21234 GCA_035638855.1 Nodularia sp. (in: cyanobacteria)
TAACTTATATAGAATAACTTGGAAGGTATGCGGAGATTATAGAAGCCGTCTGCGGGATGGAGTAAGATGTAGCGAAACTAAAATTCCCAAAACTAAAGGATATGTTGATCCCGTTTACGTCTGGGCAGCTAATGGGGTGCAGTTTGTTAATAAGCAACACTTTGTTAATAGCTATTGGGCTACAGGATTGTTTGTCAAGTCTAAAGGATGCTTGAACTCAGGTAAGCCAAAACAAGAGCAATTTTATAATGTAAAAAATTTTACCAGAGATAAAACGAATCCTGTTCCTACCGCAGCAAACGTGAAGATTGAAGCTTTGTCAAAACAAGAGAAGCAAAAGGTAGTGGAACTTGCCTTCAAGGACGCAGAAACAGAAAATTATGCGCTGACAAATTTCGGTGTGTCAGCAACCACAGGATTAATACCCATTGGGAAAACTTGCTTAACACTAGACGAATGGAAGAAGACGCAATCGTAAAAATCAGGCACAGTCGCTTCCTTTGATCCCAGTTCAGTCGCGGCGACTTCCTGCATCTCCAGCACAACCAACGCAAGTCTTGTCTTATTCTTTCTTAGATAAAGAAAATAATTTAACTTGTTCACCCCTTGTCCCCTGCAAGCGGTAAGTTAACTTTAACCCCAGTTGGTCTAACAACAACCCCAACAGCCTCTCTTGGTTTTGGGTCAGAGGGGAATGGCACTAAGTTAAGCTGAAGGGTATGCAGCGTAAGGATTGCAGAGGAACAGAGGAGCAAGGGGCAGGGGGGCAGAGGGGAATTTCCAAATATCCGAACGCAAGCTTAAAACTTCTTCTTTCTCCCCTGCACCTCCGCTCCTCTGCACAAGAGCTGCCTCAATGATTTCTCCTTTTCTTAGTGCCATTCGGGTCAGAGGGAACAGTGAAACCCAAAATTTTTGATGTGAGCAGCGCAGTCAACAGCGATCGCCGTTTCTAAGTTAGTTCAGCCAGTAAATAGTTTTGCTCACGCACATCAGTTATTAAGTAAAATTCTGTAGTTTTTTATACTTAAGTTTCCCAGTCACTGATTACTTCATGCTTATACTAAGCGATGGCGTAACCGCAAGAGCGTAACTGATCGCTCTATGAAAATCGCAATTTGCCGACTATTGGTCGGCAAAAACTTAATTATGATTCTGAAAAACTAATTCTTTATATGAGCCAAGAACGAGGGTGTTAAAAGGAGCGGGAATTTGCAGACCACCATGCCAAACGATGTCTGTGCCTTCCCTTATGCCCTCTGTATCACTGTTTTTTGTAATATAAAGTACTTCACTTTACGCAATTATAACTACTGTAAGCATCGCTATGCAGTAAAATTTTCTGCATTATACTCATCTAGGTAAATAGGCTAAATGAACCTACCATCAACTTATTTGTTTACCTAGACAAGCATCATGATACAACACGGGGGTTTTGTTCGATCTTAAAGTTGTATTTTCAACTGTGTAATTTACGACATTATAAATTAACTCACAATCAGCTAAAGTCTCTTCGCCCATCAGGGAGCATCTTGGCGTTCACCCTGAGAATTGATTCAGGACAAGTTCGGAATCAATTGCAGAAAAGTTTGAGTTTTTGGCACGCAAGTTTTACCCGTTTCTTGAAGAATTTTTTCTGTAGCAATCAAACCACTCTCAAAAAATAAACTAAAAATGACTCTATAGTTTTATGGCGTGATAGCGATTAAAAAGTGGGCTATTCCGATAAGCTTGATTTGGCATGAAAGCAACAGAAGCAGGGAAGAATTTTGTACAAGTTTCCTAAAATAAGCACCTTTGCCCGTTTTCTTTAACCCAAACCTACACCTGTAATATTTGTGTAGTTAACTGTTAAGAGTATGCTCTTTGACCTGTTGTATTACTTATTAACTATAAAGTCATTATTGGTTTATTTTTTTCACCTATTTTTAGATTTTTCTTTTAGAGGTGTATTTTTAGGGGGAACCAAAAAGATAGCAGCCTTGTTCTTAATTGCTCGTTGTGTGGCGTGGATCTAGATCGTACTTTCGTATCTTTATGAGCGGGTAAGTGCCTTACCACCGAAATCGGGAAAATTGACTTGCATAAAGATGAAACGATCGCATTAAAATTGAGCTTACCGAACACCAACAACAACTTTACTTTGGTAAATAAAGCCCGGTGCTATCATTGGGACGAGCGTGGGTGTAACGGCTAGTTTGGTTCAGCGATGAATGTCCCAAGGTTGCTTGCAGCAGTTGCACAGGTGCGCCCCGGTCTAAACTATGTGTTGCATGAGAGTGCCTCAGCCAGTGTGGCGACACATTACCAGAAATTCCTGCCCTTTTTCCAGATTCTGCAACAATCTTACGAATTCGCCGCTCACCTACAGCACCACCCTGGCGGCTAACAAACACGGGTGCGTCGGGACTATTATTGGTTCTTTGTGCCAGCAATTCTTGATAAATGCTTTTGGGGATCACCACGGTTCTGGTTTTCTGTCCCTTGCCGTAGAGCGTGACTTGTCCGTTGCCATCGCGCCCTGGTTGTAACGAGCGCCAGGTTAAAACAGCAATCTCGCTTACCCTAGCACCAGTATAATAAAGCAGTTGGATTACTAGCCGATTGCGACCCTTTGGGGTCAGAGCAATCATTGTCATCACCTCTAGTTCACTTAGAAGCCGTTCGGCTAACTTGTCCTGGGGTTCGGGTAACGGCACTTCGGCGGCGACATTAAATTTTGTCCATTCCACTTTCAGAGCGAACCGCAGCAGACTTTTGATCGCCGCAAGTTTTCTGGCGCGGGTGGAGTTCTCATATTCCTTAGTTTCCAGATAATCAGCGAACGCTAGAACGTCGTTCATTGTTACTGTTCGCAAGTCCAAATCATTCAACTGTACAAGTTTTGGGCTTATACCTAGCACAAAGGCAATGAAATAACGGATATCTGTCTCATAAGAACGCCGGGTTTCGGGCGAACGCTTGCTACTCTTCCACAGCTCCACTATTTGGGCAGTGTTGGTAACATCTGCCATCCTCTGCACCGAGTTTTCTGCCCCTGGTGTTAGCATCGAGAGTTTTGAGGTTCCTACATAAAATCCAATCAGCCTCTTACACAAAAAAGATTGTTCCGAATGGTGTGTCCCTTTTTCAATTATCGATTCCAGGGGAGCAACATTTACTAAAATTTCCTAAACGTGAATTCACGCCTGAATCCTTGAGTTAACCAGTTCCGCGTGTTAATACGTCTACCTCTGTAAAGAAAAGAACTCACCTCCCCTATACAAAAACTGGCTCAACATAACACAAAGCGACCGTTCCTAGATAGATCCGATAAACATAGTTTTCGGATCTTAGGGCGTGAAACCATACATTTGTCGTTGTTCAGAGGATACCTCTATTACCATCCCCCCAGTCGATACCAGAACGATTTTCTGTTGATTTTTGCCCCAGACTTGTGTATACATTCGCTAACCTTGGAGAATGAGCGGCTGACAGCCGCCCGGACAAAACCCTTGAGCGGGAACACCAATAATATTAGTTAGTTCATGAAATCACGCCTCCATCGGCAACACCTCTTCATTCAGCAAGGCATAAAATTCAGGAACTTGAGATTCCACAAGTTGCAGTTCACTCGCGGCGATCGCCTCAAGTTCCAACACCGTCTCCCAGCGCAAATCCTCAACCCATCGCTTGAGAATGCCTTTAATTGCGTCCACTCCACGAGAAATACCAGAGCGAAGTATTTCTACGCAGTGGAGTAGGGTAATGCGATCGGTCGGAGGCGACTCAAATTCGGTAGTATCCTCCCCTTGGCAATGGGAGTTCCCTATAGCATCAGGGGGGGGTGTGGATACGGGCTGCTGATTGGGGTTTACACTATACACAGCATGGGTTTGAGCAGCGTAATAGGTTCGATTTTCTTTTTGATTACGCTTTTCCACGCGATGAGCAATTACATGCATTGCAAATTCTAATTCCTCTTTAGATAAAGAAAAAAGTTTCACCTGTTGACCGCGCTTGCCAATTTTACGGAAGGTCAACTTTAGCCCCAGCTGCTCTAGCATTGTGGCCAGCAACCAAATAGGTTTACAGTCTAGGGGAATAGTAAACCCAAGAATTGCTTTGACGTGAGCAGCACAATGTATAGCGCTTGCTGTCATTTTGAGCAAGGTGGGATCATCGGCAGTAAATTCATCACCCCTCATTAGGCGCTTAAGAATCTGATGCAATCCCAGGTTAAATCTAGCCAGCCAGCGTGCGGAATAATTGCCCCAGTCGATGCACAAAGGTAGATTGTCCCGCTCGGTGCGGTCTTTTTGGGTGACAATTGTTGGTGGTGTAGGATAAGTTTGCCCAGTTTTGGGGTCAACAATTGATTCTTCGGGCTTTGCTAAAATGGCCTCAAGTCCAGCAATTGCTCTAATTAAGCGACCACCTTTATCCATTTCTACGAGTGATTCGGTTACTTCGATGCCGTAAGAATCAGAAATGCGGAACTTTTCACATTCAAAAATTTCATTAGGGTCAAGGTAATCTTTGCTCTGACGGGCACGGTACTCACTCAAAGTAATATTGTTCGCCTTGGCAACAGCCGAATTGTGGGCACTATCCAAAGCTTGTGCTGCCGCTTTTAGACTTTCAAGAGATTGAGGATCTGAATCATTTCCCACACATATAAAGGTATTGCCCATTTCGGTGAGGAGCGATCGCAGATCATCACGCAGATTATTGAGAGAATAGTGGCGGTTAGCCATAATTTGACAATAGGCATCTAAGGCCCAATCTTTCTCCGCTCCCCGCTTACCCGTTTCTCTGTCAATCCGCAACAAAAAAGCGGTCATTTCATTGGTTTGGAGCAAGCGCTCTTTAATCTTGGATGCGTTTGTATCCTTGTAACCAAAGGGAGGACGCGGGGCCACCCAAATATGAAACGGGACTTTTGGACGATAACGGTACAGTTGCTGGGCACATTCGGTAGCGGTTTGGGAAACGCCGTGAAACACACCAAACACTAAATCAAAATGATACTGGGAAATATCGACACCAGTACCGAGACTGGGAGAGGTGAACAAGGCATCAAAGTTTTTGACGGCGTTGGTGATATCTTTGATGAAAGCAACATTTTCATCACTGCCAGAATTATCGGAATGAACTGACCAGATGCGCCATTTTTGTGGTGTATGTGATTTTTCGGAGTTAGATTCTTCGCATTTGATAGTAAAGGACTTGTCGAGTTTCTTAATAAAACGCTTGGAATCACTGGCAACCATGACTTTCTCACCAAGCATCAGCGCTGCCGAGATTTGGGCGACTAGGGCACTAGAGTTATCCCCCTCGTACCAATAAATTGTGCGTGAACCGTTTCGCCACTCGTTTTTGATAATGTAAGGTACTTCACCGAGTGGTCGCATTGCAAGAAAGAAGTTTACCGTTAAATCATCCATGTGTGCATCAGCTATGACGACCAGTGGCGCGTTGTATACTATATATTGCAGTACCTCCAAAATGGCGGCACGGTGCTGTTTGCAAGTATTACTGTGTAGTAGGTGGGTGAGGTATTGGCAGGCTTCATCTATAAATATGCAGCCGTAAGTGAGAGACTGAGTATTCAGCTTATGCAAGCTGTCAATAGTAATACTAAGGGCTTGGGCCTGAGCTAAACCTGTGTAACCCAAGTCTGAATACATCGCCGTCCGCAGGCGTTCAGCAAGATTTTTCAACAAGTTAACGCGATGCCCATTGTTGAGGAACCGCGCGTCGGGGTTTTGGTCACGCCACCAGCGCATAAGTTCAGTTTTACCTGTACCCATGTCGCTCCACAGTACGACTAGCCCTGATTTTGGGAAATTGAAGGTAGGGGATTTCTTCGATTTGGATGAATCAACTCCGCCAGAATCGGTAGACTCCTTGTTTCTGTGATGTCCTTTTATAGATGGCGTGAAAAGTTGTTCCTTTTCAAGATCATAAAGTTCAGGCACTCTCAAGCATTTTTCTTCAAGTTCAGGAATGCACAAAGCCTCAGAAAGATACTTGACATTAATAGTGACATCTGGTTTGTATTTACTTAGTCCCCATTTTTTAGCCCGATACGAGCGTTGGTAATCGGCAAGTGATTTGGCATCGTCTATAATTGCAGTCAGCAGAGCATTGGCATCTTCACTGCGACTAACTACAAAATCATCAACGCCTTTTTCTGGCCCCGGCAGTAATGCAACTTCACATTCACAACCAGCAGACTCAATTGTTTTTGCAGTGCGGACAGTGGCTTGAAACACCGACCACCTGGTTTTAGAAGAAGTTTCGTAGTCAAAAAGAATTATGAACTTGCGCCCCGCCTGAGCCATTGGTACTAAGTCAGGATGCAACCGTTCATCAAAATCCTGTTTGCCGACGCGCCCATTCCAAATTCCCGGAAGTGCGATCGCTACAAACCCCAGACTCAGCAAGCAAGCGGCTTTCTTCTCACCCTCGCATAAGATAATGGGAATCTCTGGATGTTGCTTTATCCACTCCCAGAAGGTGATTTGTATATCTTTGTGCTGAGAGTCGATGAAATTCAGTTTGTGCTGCTTTACCCATGACCAAAATATTAGGGGATTGAGTATGCTTTTTCTGCACAGTGCTAAAAAGGAACTATACTCCGAAATTTGCGTTAGCGTTCCCTGGTATTGTCCTAGTTGTAAGAGCGAAGGCAAGAGAGTGCCATTGCCAAAAGCAGAGTTCTTTCGACTTCTAACCCTTAGCTTTTTCCCACGTTTTGCAAAAAGCACTCTTTGAATATCGGAAACGTTATAGCGCCGTGCAACTAGATTCAAAATACAGTTGGGAACATCGAAATAGGTAACGCGGTTGGGAGTTTTGGGTGGCGACTCGTATTTAACTGGTTTACCTGTTTGCCAATCAAAGCGCGGGAAGTTGGGCTTAATCCGCCCCCACTCCATTGGTTGCCAGTTCTTAAATGGGTCAAGTGACTGAATCCACGTCCCACCCAGTAATAGGTGCTGATACATTTTTATGTATCCATCCGTGACCCGACCCGCATTCTTGCGTGGGATTTTATCAGATATGAACAGGAAATCATAAACTGATTCTCCCTCAACGTGAAAGAAGTTGCGCTTAATCAACGCCGGATGAATGGCGCTACCAGCTAACAACTCATGGTACTCGGCAGCCGTGAGGTTGTTTGGATATTCAGTTGTTGCTGCATTCATCGGTTCTCTCCAAGGAATTTTTTGGGGAGAACTCTTTCAAGCTGCGAAACTCTTGCTCTAGCCTGGATATTCCGAAAATTTCCCTTCGTCACAGCACAAAATTGCCATGCGAAAGCTGCACTCAACCCCATGCGCTCAACTACAGCGCTCTTAGGGTGTTCTTTGTTTGCCATGATATTTTTCCCTGATAACTTGGTTGACAAGCTTCAGAGGGGGTTGTATCAGTTAACAGTCAACAGTTGACAGTTATCAAGGATTGTAAATTCCAACTGATAACTGGTAACTGGTAACTGTTATTCGCGCTGCTACATCTTTTAGCTACAAAATTCGGAGTTTTTTCTTAACTAAATTTAATATTTCACTAACTTAAAGAATTTCAACAGCCAAAAATCCGCCACCAAAAATTCGACGATCTGGTGACAACCCCTGTATAATGGGGAAAGCAGCGCGGATTTAACTCAGTCGGACAATTTATTGTGGTAATCTTAGTCGCCAAACTTTAACAACCACTTATTTTGTTCCTTCGAGATCAACCCCGCTCTGAGGTTATATGAAATTTAAGATTCGTACAAAGCGCGACTCCCTAGTGGCGCTTTGTGCGTTAAATGCAAGTATTGTTGTAAATTCTTCACCTCTATCTCCTTTACGTAACTATTCAGCTTGATTTTACACAACTTGTGGTCTTTCCGTATCTAGCGAGATTCTGATTTTTGTTTGACTCCTCCATATTTACCAGCGTTTGTTCCAGCTTACCCTGATTGGGTAATCGCTTTTTCAAGAAGTAGCACCTAACGCAGAAGTTGTTTCTGCCTTGGGCTTGCGCTCGAAAACTTGTATGTTGGGTTTCTCTAACACGAAACCCTGTTCTGCTTGCTGTCCAAGTTTACCTACAATTGCTCCTACCCATTGAGAATAATTACTTGCAGCATCGGTCAGTTTCTTCCAAATCTTTACTTTAGCTGTGGCTGAAATGATTTGTTTGTCGCAGTCTAAGTCAAAATGCTGCCAACCGTTCTCTATGTCCTTAGGTTGTGGCAGTTCATTGATTTTAATTGTGATTTCTAGTTTGCCTGCAATCATAGCTACCTCTGTTAAAATGTGAGCGCTAATTCTGGTGAAGCATTAGATGTATGCACCAGTCCTGGTATATTTTTCCTAATATATTTTTTGACTATAGGTTGAAGAGTAAAACTAGTTTCTTCAGACGCAGAATCCTTAATAATTTCAATTAAAAACTGCTTTTCCAACCCTTCTAATGCTGTAATTAAATCTGATAACGATATTGATTCCTTTTGATTCAAGCCATTTAATAAGTTAGTAAACTTAACAGGTTTTGAGTTTAAAGTTAACTCTTCTGCTATATAAATCATAATTTGTTGTTGATTTTTACTCAATAAGTAACCAAAGGCTTTATCAAGCATTGCTTGAAATTGGCTACTGAAAAGCGTAGTTCTATTTTCAAAAAATTTTTGAACACTTCCGCCAAAAAAGTGGTGAATTCGAGTAACTACCGTCTTTAGCTCTAAAGGATTGCCGTAGTAAATTTTAATTAATTCGTTGCATTTCTCTTCGTCATGCAATCCTTGATCAAATAGAAGTTGCATTGCAGGATCAGTCTCTAAACCTTTTATTTTTAGATATTGAATAGGACGTCCTGCTATTATAAGATCCTCAAATTCATCAGGAAAGACTCGATTAGTTAAGAGCAAGCAGCTTTGATCCATTTCCTCTATTAATCTGCGAAAAAATAGTTTGTACTCTAAGTGTTGCTCTAAATTAGTTGTTTCAAACAAGGAATCAGATTCATCCAATACCAAAAGACATCGGCGCGATTGCATCTGCTTGATCAATGCTGAAACCATTACTTGAGTAAATTTAGGTGAGTCTAGCTTAGGCTCTAAAGGTTGGATTAGCTCTATTAGCTCGGCTATAAAGTCTTCAAACAGTGGTGCATGGGCAACTGATTTCCAAATTATGCAATCAAATTTGGGTTTTGATTCTACACTAATCTCTTGTATTAGCTTTGCAGCTAATGCAGTTTTACCAATGCCTGCTACCCCTACTAACGATACGCAGCGTTGCTTTATTATTAATTCTTTTAAGCAAGATAGTTCTCCTGTGCGTCCATAAAAACTTGAGATGTCAGGAGGTTTACTTCCTATAATTTGTATCCGATTTTTGACAGGGGAGCTTTTTTCTTCACTAGTAGAAGCAGATTGAGCATAATACTCTTGTGCAACTTGCTCTAAAAGATTCCGTACATTCTTTTTAGTAACTCGCTTGCCATTTCCAATTGCTTTCGTGAGTATATCCCATAACCGAGTAGCTACGCCTCGTTGTAAGTAATTGACGCTATAAGCTGAATTTTCTGCTATCTCTACAAACTCACGGTTATACCACGCTCCCCTCATAATAAGTATCTCTGGTTGAGATAAGTATCTACCTCTTTTGGCAAGCACTAAATCATTGACTATTACTAAAGTTTCATCAAAACTTACTGTCACAGAAGAGTGTTTTTGTTCTAAAAGCTCTTGTTTCTTTGAAGCAAGGGCAGAATAGACTGGTGATTTTAGTATCTGGACAGCATTAGAATCCATAGTTATACTCATTCTGTTGTTCGAGCGACCAACCCCATACGCTTTTTCTCAATGCAACCGCTAATTAATAGTATCAAATGCAACTCGGTGATACTTGATTTCTCTACTTAATAGCTGTTTGCTCCAAACAATAATAACTCAAGTCACCAATTATGCAAAGGGGACGAAAGATAGAGTAGAATCATTACTTACGTACATCTTGAAAAAGTAGTTAATAAAACTACTGCCGTCACTAGATCACAGTAGCAGTTATCAAATGGATTACTTTAAATGCTGCTGTTAAACTACTACCGATACACAAATATTAACAACTTTCCTAGTTATTCTTTATTTTGAAGTTATAAAATATACTTTATTTATTGAAAATGACTACTCAAAATTTTAAATCTTCACTTACATTATCGTTGATAGGAAGAAAGACTAGATTTAGGGTAGGTAGTTTATATCTGGCTATCCTCCTGCGAATGTGAGTTACTGTATAAATCCCCTATGCGAGCAACGTCAAAATCCTAAAGACATTGAAGAATGTCTTTTTTGTGGTACTTCGCTGCTAATTAATAACCGCATCCGCTTGATTAAGCCATTAAGACCGCTGAATGAAAATCCATTCAGCTATACTGAAGTTTTTGAAGTGGAGGATGCTGGTACTCAATGGAATCCCGTCCGCAAGCAGCGAGTTATGAAAGTTCTGAAATTGAACTCGCCGAAACTGGTTGAGTTAATCGAGCGGGAATCTCTTAGTTTACGGCTAATCCATCATCCAAATATTCCCAAAAGTACCTTAGATGACTTTTTCACTTTTGTTCCTGTCAATAGTTCTTTAACCTTACATTGCTTGGTTATGGATAAAATCGAGGGACAGAATTTAGAGCAATGGATAGAATCTAATGGGCGTATTTTGCAATCTCAAGCATTAGAATGGCTAAAAGAATTAGTTGAAATTCTTGCCGCAGTACACCGTGTTAATTTTTTTCATAGAGATATTAAACCTTCTAATATAATTCTCCAGTTAAGTGGTCAATTAGCGTTAGTGGATTTTGGTGTAGCACGGCGAGTGACTAGTACTTACTTAGCTAAAATAAGCGGAAGTGGAGGAGACAGCACGTCTAGAGGAGGAAAATATGAAATTACATCTGTTGGCACACCTCGTTACTCTCCGCCAGAACAAACTGATGGACAAGCAGTACCGCAATCAGATTTTTATGCTTTGGGTCGTACTTTTGTCCATCTACTTACTGCAATTCAACTAATTGATTTACCTACGGATAAACAGACAGGAAGATTAATATGGAGAAACAAAGCACCGCAAATTGACAAACCTTTTGCTGATTTTATTGATGAGTTGACGGCTCCTTTACCAGGGCAACGTCCCCAAAGTACTGAAGTTATCCTGCAACGGTTAAAATTACTTCCTCAGCAAAGTAAAATTTATAGATTAACGAGGTCTAAAACGTTCAGAGTTAGCGCAGCAATTGGATTTATGATTTTGACAGTCTTCGTGACTTTCAAAGTATTCTTACCATTAAGAGCTAAATATTTACTGTCTCAAGGGGAGAAGGCTGAGGCAGCAAATAATTTTCAGACCGCACAAGAGTTTTTTGACTCAGCTATAAAAATTAATCCTCAAGCTAGATACACAATTTCCAAATTTTATTTTGAAAAAGGACTTCGTAGTACGAAGAGTTTAGAATTAGCTAAAAGATACTATGAATTAGCAATTAAATATAATGACACAAATGTAGAATCATATAATAATTTAGGTATTGTGTGTAAACAATTACAAGATTCTCAGTGTATAATAGATAGTTATGAAAAAGCTTTTAAGTTAACCTCTGATAATTGGGAAGGGCATTATGGATTGGGAACTTACTACGATGAACGAATGAAATATGATTTAGCGGAGCAACAATACCAGTTAGCCATAAAAATTAATAGACAAGCGATAATTGCTATCAATAATTTATCTAGAGTAAAAATTCTACAAGGTGATTATAATACAGCAATTTCTCTCGCCCAAGAAGGAATACAAAAAACTACAAATCCCAGATGGCAAGCAGTTTTGTATAAAAATTTAGGTTGGGCAAAATTTGAGCAGAAGAAATATAGCGAGGCGAAGCGATATTTAGAGAAAGCGAAAGAATTAGATATCCAAAGAACATCTACCCACTGTTTGCTGGCAAAAGTGCAGGGAATTTTAGGTGATTTTGATAACTCTTGGCTTTCCTGGGAAGCCTGTTTGCTAACTGAATCTAGAGAACCAGAGGTTTACATCTGGCGAGCCGAAATAATAGAAAGAATTAGACAAAAAGCTCCTAATTTAATTGAAGATTAAGCTTCTTGAATTTATTAGCGTTTCAATAGTAACAAAATATTATTCAAATTTACAAGTCTAAACACCTTTTTTTATCTCTTTAATTCTTGTATGCTATTAACTTGCATATAGCTATATAAAACTTTTGATGCTAAGTACACACAGACAAAAGAACAAAATTGCGAGAAAAGTCTACATCTCCCAAATTTTAGTAGTTGCATCAACGATACTTCTTCTAGGTTGGAGTAATGCGTGGGGTCAGGTAAAGCCAGAAGCAAAACGTAGGTGTAAGGTTATTGGTCGAGTTACTAGCGTGAGCGATCTTCGCTGGCGAGTAAATAGCTTATTGTGTTCAGGAGATCGCATTACTCCAATGAATGGACGAACAGTTAATACTTTATGTTACTTGAACGGAGAATTTCTAGATTTTAAACAAAGTAGCATTTTCGATCTTGAAGATAAATGTAGGCTACCGCACGACAGAGTGAGACTATGTACGGGATTGAACCCAACTGAATGTGACGGCATTAAAGGCCCAACAAATGTACCAATGCTAATTAGTCCCTATGGCAGTTCAATGTTGAGTACCAGACCTGTAATTTCTTGGTATGCTGTACCTCAAGCTACTAGTTACACAGTAGTTGTTAGCGGTTATGAGTTTTACTGGGAAAAGACAGTAGATAAAACTATTACTGCACTACCCTATCCAAAAGAACAAAAAGAATTGCAATTTTTTAATACTTATAAATTTACAGTACTTGCTAATGTAGGCGATACTCCCATTAGTTCCTCTGAAACGTTAGTAGTTAGTGTTTTGAGACAAGAAGAACAAGAAGCTTTCGCAGAAAGGGTAAAGCAGATTACAGAATTAAACTTACCTCCAGATGAAGCTGCGATATGGGATTTAGATGCTGTGTTTATGGCAAGAAATCTTTTAAATGAAACGATTGAATCATTGAAAGTAAGAGTAAGAGCAGGAAGTCAGAACCCTACTATCTACCGATTATTAGCAGATCGGTATTTAGAAGCATGGTTACCAAAGGAGGCACTTCGTGAATATAGCAAAGCAGCACAACTGGCAAAAAACACTAATAACTTAGATGAACTAGCTCGTGTACAAGAAGGTTTAAAAATAGTAGAACTTTATAACCATCCGCCAACTAGCACAAAGCCTGACCAAAAGTAAGGATGAACGTATTTAGGATTGGATGATAAACTTAATTTTGCCTGACGCAGTGCCTCTGCTTTAGCCAAACCATTTTTCAAACCCTTGTAGAATTCTTGCATAAGTATGGCAGTAGAATCCTCATCTACCAGCCATAAGCTAGCGATTACACTCTGTGCGCCTGCTTGTGCTGCCACTCCAGCCATTCCCAAGGTTGAACGCTTATTACCTTTGGCTGTCTGACAAGCACTTAAAACTAATAATTCGATTGTATTTTCATTAAATTGAGTCTTTTGTTTTAGTAAACTATCAAATTCTAATACGTTTATTACTTTGTCATAAGCTAAAAATACAGTTTTATCAGAGTTAGAACTAAATTGTCCATGAGTACTGATGTGAACAATTGGAAAATCATTTTTAATAAGTTCTTGTTTGAACTGTAGACTAGTAAAGTTTTCGTTTAGCAGTACAGTTGAGGAATCTGTTTCTTTCTTAATTTTGGCTACTTCTACTGCCACTTCTTGTAGCGCTTTCAACCCTTTTGGAGCGTTCTTGTCATTGAAGCTGGGGCTTTCTTTGCTGAGTCCAGCGATTAAAGCTGTGAATTTATTTTGAGATAAAGATTTAGGTGATCGGATTTTAGAGCCGAAAGTTTCTACAATACTGTATTCTTCTATTAAATAGTTTTTCCCGTTATAAAGTAAATCCATTGGTAAACTCTGAAATGATCTATCCAAAGCAAATACAAGTGTCCCTGATGAAGGTAAATATGCCTGAATAGGTTTAATCAGTAGCTCATAAAGTTTTTGATAATATAAAATAATTTCCTTATTAGTACTAGAAAAAAATCTGGAAGACTGCACAGCATCTAATATATTATTAACATGACTTCTGATTAACTTGGCGTCAACAGAGTTACGAACAAGAGAGTGATTAGAGGATTGGGCAATTACTTCTATGCTGTCGCCTAAATCAATAATATGAATTATTGCGGTTGTGATAGGCAAGCCCTGAAGCTTATTCAAAGCTACAACATCCAGTTTACCGCATTTCAAGAAATTCTCTAGTTCTGCTATTTGCAGTTGCTCATTTGTTTGAATCACTAACTCTAGATTGGGGTTGGGAGATGAGAGCAGTAATCGCATATACTCACGATAAACAGGCTCTACTTTCTCATAGAATGAAAACTGTAAATCCGCGTTGCTTGCTAAGAGATTATCACGAACTTGCGTCAGGTTATTAATTGCAGCACTGTAAGCTTCAAGGGCTTTGTCATATTTCCCTTGTTTGTAGTACTCTAAACCCAATTCGTGCTGCCACTGGTATGCGATATCCCATGCCTGAATTGATTGAGCCAAAGCCATAGCTTGTTCAAGATAATCGAGCGAACGCTCTCGTTGTTTTTCTAATTTGCCCAGTGTGCCGAAAGCATAAGATATGAGCCTCTGTTTATTAGTGCTTTTAGCCGTTTGCAAAGCTGATTCTGCATATTGAACGGCTACCGAATGTAATCGTTCGTCTGGAATTTGATTGAGACTATTAGCAAAGTTTAGCTTGGTATAAATAGATTGGCTAGCAGGTAAATCAGAAAATGCGGAAGAATTTTTCAGTATTAGCTCTACTGAAGGTTTAATCTGTTGATTTATTTGAGTTTGAATCATAGCTAACTGTCTATTACCTAAATTTGATTCTGCTGTTAACCATCTTTCAAAGTCTAGCAGTAGGCTCAATCGGTGTATTTGAGCTTGTAGTTTGATTGGTACTGGTACAGTTAGAGTATTAATTAATGACTGATAATTACTGAGTAATTCGAGTCCCTCTTTTTGAAGAAAATTAACAGTTTCTTGTTGAAAAACTGGTTCTTCTATCCAACTATATTTATCCCGTGCCTGTTGATATATAGATTTCCCAGTAATATTGAGTGATAATAAAATTGCACTGTTATCAAAATTAGCTAACTGTTGAGCAATTGATAACGTTTTTCTCAAAACTAATTTTGATTCAGATAACTTGCCTAATTGTCGCAATACATTTCCTAAATTTTGTAATCCCAGTAGGTGTACAGGTATTGAGTTTAACTTATCAATTTCTGCATCAAGTAGTCTTTTCGTAGAATCAGCAGGCTGGTCTGACGAGGTGGCACAGATTTCAGCATCGAATTTCAAAGCTGTGACAACTATCTTGCAGGCCCGAAAATGTAAACCTAAAGCTTGTAGAGCGACGTTCTGATTAATTAAGGTTCCGGTGATTCCTTCTCTATCTTTTAGGTGTTCAAAAAGTTTTGTAGCTTGTTGCCAAGACTCTAAGGCTTCTCTTGCCTGACCTAGATCCAGTTGTCTCTGCCCTCTCTGGTTCAGTACTTCAGCTTGATGCTGTTGTGCTTGTTTGCTTACTTCCTGAGCCAGAATCAAAGACGGCTGTCCTATAGCTATGCATAATCCTAGAATGCATAACAACAAGTACTTGAACAAACGCCAAAAACTAATCATTTTAACCGTACCGCTCCTGTTATCGAAGATACTGGTGGCGTAGAAGATAGCTTATGGCATCTAGAAGCAGATACCTCAGCGTAGGGGCTTGGTGGATTGGCTTGTGCGGTTAAGACTACATCTCCATCAGCATTTAGTATCCAACCCTGGGCTTCTACAATTTCTATGGGTTCTTCAGTATTTGATGGCTTTGATTGCTCCCAATCATCAATCGCCTGGACAGGATTAGAATTTCTCTGCCAAGTAGAACTGTTATCTAACTGATTGTCAGAACTCGTTGCTAGCCCCCCAGCACCAGTATTCACAAATGTACTCGCTACTCCACCAGAATCACCTTGGCATACTGGCACTACCTCTGGGGTTTGTGCGATCGCTTCTGGTTGCACTTTGGTTTGGCTTGGATTTCTATCTTGAACATTGATCTCCACTGTGCCGTTAATACCTCGTTCAGAACTCGCTGTAATCTGTGTGTCGGGGGAAACAAACAATCCTTTTGTATCAATGCGGATATTGCCCCCACGCCCACGAAATGCGTTCGCTGTGATGGCGTTGTTGTCGGTGGCTGTTATTATGTTCGTAGCTATGCGGATATTGCCGCCGTTGCCGTTGTTACCAGCTGTCGCCGTAATACTGCTGTCGCGTAGGCGTAGGTAGCCGGAGGTCAAGAAGATGTCGCCCCCTTCGCCCGATGCTGTGGAGGCGTTGATGGAGCTTTTATTGTTTAAAGAGATAAACCTACTGTTAACCCTGAGTGTCCCTGCTTCGCTTGTTCCTTGGTTCCTGACGCTAATTATTCCTTGAGTCAATTTTAAACTTTCTGCATTAATTGTTATCTGACCAGAAGTTCCATTTTGCTCTGAAGGCGCTGCAATTAGCTGTTGGTCATCCTGCTCTGAAACAACAGCAGAACTGATATCACCACCATTTATCTCGATATCAGATGCATTGATGGTAACAAATCCAGGAAAACCAGAACCAATAGTAGAAGTATTAACTGTTGCTTGTTCTCCTACCACGAACTTGGATGCGTTAATTATTAAATTTCCAGCGTTTCCTCCGCTAAAAGCTACAGAGGACAAAAGGCTGGGAGTATAATCATTTCCTGAATTAATTAATTCAGTAGAATTAAGTAATTGTATAGAATTTGCATTTATAGTTATATCTCCTGCAACTCCGGTTCCAAGTGATATAGAGGTTATCTGTCCTCCATCCTGAGCCAGAAGTTGTTCTGTTGATACCGTAATATTCCCTGATTTTCCAGAAGTTAGATTACTAGTTACAATTTCACTGGGAGCAAAAGGATTAAAAGTTGAAAAACCAAGTAATTCAATAGACTTAGAAGAATTTACGTTGACATTCCCCCCTTCTGCAATACCATAATTTCTATTACCTATAAGCGCTCCACCTTCTATAAGTAGATGCTTAGTAGAAACATCTATGTTTCCTCCGTTTCCAGAGCCTATAGATTCAGTTCGTAAGAGGGTAACAAAATTCCCATCAGCTGATGTTCCACTTAAATGTAGTGACTCAGAAGCATTAACTTTAATGCTTTCCCAAGATTGTGCGCCTTGATTTTGAATTAAAGCAGCTGACCCATCACTCAAAGAAATTTCTTTGCCTTGTAAGACAATAGAACCACCTCTATTTCCACTGGTATCTACTAAAGACTGTTGCGATAGATTAATATCTTTGAAAGAAGAAACTCCTTCGTAACCCAAAGCCCAGCCTTGAGAGGTTGGATTAAGGCTAATTACACCAGAACTAACGCTACCTAGTTCAATTCGTCCTTCTTCAGCGGTTATAGCCCCACCTTTCAAAGTAATATTACTTCCTATCAAAGCTAGAGTTTTAGTTGGTTGTACTGTTAGATGGGTTGCATCAAGATTTCTGGTGATTGGTACATTGCCTCTACTTGGAGCAACTAATCCTTTACCTGTTCCTTGGACTTCAATAGCACCTGAATTGCTGGTAAATTGCAAGCCAATCGGTACGCTGACTGTCAGTAGGAGCGTTGTTTGAGGGTTCATAGCACTAAATTCAAAACCATCAGCAAATTTTTATGGAACTAGCAGTAGTTGCAAAAAAAGAGCCACCAATATTTAAGCGAGCATTCTGACCAAAAATAATCCCATTTCGATTAATCAAAAATAGGTTGGCTGTACCATTGGTACGAATTAAACCATCAATATTAGAGATAGAACCACCTGTAACTCTAGCAATAATGTTTTGAATACCTACATCATTGTTGAAGAAAGCAGTACCACCGGTAGGAACAGAAAACTTTTGAAAGCTGTGAAACAGGTTACTATTATTAACACTGCCGCCTTCAATAACAATACTATTACCCTGATTTGTTATTAAAGAATTGTCAGGTAACGTTTTATCTGGAGCAACTTGTGCTACAACTGATGAGGAAACTAATAGGCAAAATAATACACTACTTTTAACTCCCCACAACCCTGTGCTAAGTTTCACTTAATATTCCTTTGTTGAGTTTTACAATCTTGCTCAAGAAGTTTTATTAGCAACTTCTAAAATAGATATATTTAAGAAAATTAAACTATAAATTAGTTAAAAACTCAAGATTCAGCTTCTAAATTATCCACAACTCCTAAACGAAGCGCAACACGTTTATACTTTGTTGCATCATATGGTAATCCTCTGTGCATTACTTGAGAATTGTCCCAGAATAAAACGTCACCCTTTTGCCAAACATGAGAGTAAATAGGTGTACGAGTCAAAACAGTTTCAAATAAATCTTGTACGAATTGTTTACCTTTTTCTGGTTCATTTTCCATACCAACCGGAACTGCACCATACGATCCCACGTACAATCCCTTTTGTCCGGTAACTTTATGGGTTGATACGATTGGATGTACTTTTTTGGGAATATCAATAGCTTCTTTAGAAAAAACAGGTGCTTTATGATACAATGAGAGATTTTCTAGTAGTTTTTGCTGCTCTTTATCTAGCTTGTTGTAAGCTTCCAACATATCGATAAATTCAGTGGTGTGAGGTTGTCCATCTAACCCTTCTGGAGGAACTTCTACTCCATAGAGCATTACCACGTACAAAGCATTCATATCAAGTCGTTCTATGCGTGGTATGGAATCTTTGTCTTGATGCCATATCCAAGCAAACTGTTCTACTGGTTCGGTTTCTCCTTTCGGATTTCCTAAAATACTTACATATTTGCTTTGCCAGTCTGGACTAATATCTGGATCTAATGTTTCATAAGAGCTACCAATTATTAATTCCCCAAAGGTTTGTCTTGTGAATTCTTTTAACTGTAATGCAGTCAGATTTTGTTGTCTGACTACAATAACACCATGCTCCCAAAGAGATTTTTTAAATTCACACCTCTGTTGTTCTGTAAGGTCAGTAAGATTGTAATCTTGCAGAACTTCAACTCCTAATCTTGATTTATACTGTAATTGTTTGTGCTGCTGGTTATAAGTCATTTATCTAATTACTGACCTTATCAAAATTTACTGTTTCCGAAATATCTATTAGCATATTAGCTCAAAAATAAATATTAAAATCATCTTTTTACTGTTTAAAAAAAAATGTATTTTAGTTCTATATTTTCACCACATAAGAGGATGAAAAAAGAGAGCTAATGTAGTAGTGGAACTTACTGCAACCAGCCACTTATACAGCACAGACTTATACCTCTAAACAAAGCTAACAGCAACTTGACACTGCCCCAGGCATCTATTTCCCACTACCTAACTCCACCCTAAGACAGCCCCATCAGATTGAGTATCCCTAATGGCGCTGTAGGTGGCCCGTAGTCCGAGTGAGGTGATTATGACGCCAGTGCTCCTAAACTGCCTGTTTGATGATTAGTCCTGAAGTTTAGCTTTTTTGTAGATTAACCCCCTTTAACGGCGATGTCTGCGACAAGCCGCCTAAGCGTTAAGCGTCTACACACTCAACTTTAATACTGTCGCTGATTATTTGATACGCTTCCTTCCTAAAGAGCAACTTCTGTTCATGACAATGAGGACACCACCACGCGACGTACTCTTTAGCACCTGTATTAGCCAAATGCCGCGCTAGAGCTATCTCTGCCTCACCAGAAGTAGTGGTGATTTCCCAGCCGACACCAGACTTAGGACGAACGCGGGGAAGGAAGAATATTTTTTCTTGTTCTTTTGATTGAGTTGTGTAAAAATGCTGGGCAGATACCGAAGTTAAACCACCGATAGCGATCGCTACTGTTAATAGTCCTACTGTCCAGGCAAGTTTTAGATTCATGCAGATTCGGGTCTAGACTGTTGTGACGAAGATATATTACAACTAGCAATCAACTTGATATATTAATTTTTATTCAGTCAGAGCTTAATTTACCCACAGAAATCATCAACTCTCAACTCGCGCCAGACATCAGACGGTTGCCAACCGGAGTTACCCAGAGAGCGTAAGGGGCGATAGTGTTCTTTTATAGAGTCAGATTCGGATATTTTGTAAGATGGGCTGGACTCAATCACTGGTTCTGTTTCTTGAACCTTTTCGTGGGCAATTGATTCAGTAGAGGATGGGGTAACATCTATTTTTTTGCGAACTAGCTTAGACCTTTTCTGAATGAGTTCTCGCATATCCATAGGAATTACTTAGCTGCTACAAGGAACGGATATTTTACGATACAGCAAATTATTTCCAAATCCGATAGATTTTACGATTATTTGTCTGGCTGGAATCACTGACAGAAATTCTCGGCAGCAAACGCTTTTAAACCTCTGAGGTAGGGTTGAAAGAAATTGTGGTGTAGTTATGATACAGTTCGGATAAGAAATTTACTCGTGTTCGCGTAGTGTCTCTGAAAAGAGAAGGCAAGCTGAAGAGCCGGGGTGCAGAGGTGCAGAGGAGGTGAAGGCTCTTGAGTAGGGGAGATAATTGTATAAGTTATTTCCCCTCTGCTTTTAAGGGGAAAGAGATGTTTTAACCGAACGGTATTGAGGCGGCTCCAGGTTTAGGGGGTTCTCTTTTTAAGATGTTTCATATTTGGTAGTGCTTTAAAACTGCAAAATATAAAAAGCAACGAAAAACCCCAGCCTACTTGAAGGATGGGGGTATAAATGAAAAACTCTATTTTTATGATGACACAACTCAATATTGCTAAGAGCCAATTTGTCCTGGAGGTGGAATAATGAACAAACCACCATCTAGACGCAAGAAAATTACCCCCGCGACATCTGAGGAACCAAAGCTAGCAACCGACCCTGCTCAGGAAAATACTTCTTTGCACGAAAACCCAGCTTCAGCAACTATCACGGTTACGGCTGTTGAAGTAAAAGAGTTGACCGACCAAGAACAAAGCTTACGCTTGCAATTAGAACGCCGTGTAGAACGTGCATTTTTAGAAGCGGGTCAGGCGTTAATGGAGTTGAGAGACAGACGGCTATACCGTTCCACGCACCGAACTTTTGAGGAATACTGCCGCGAACGCTTTGGTTACAGCCGTGATGCAGCGTAC
>DASQZD010000016.1:0-6023 GCA_035638855.1 Nodularia sp. (in: cyanobacteria)
TAGTAACGGTTTTAACCTCTGCCACTGTTCGTTGCTTAAGTCTGGTCTATTCATCATCACTACTATGCGATGGGCAAAGCCCCGCCTCCTGCGATCGCCTTTTTCTTAGGATACAACCAGTTTGAAAACACGCCCTAGTCCTTAGATAAACGGGTTGTTCTGTTCACTCAAATCTTCAGCCTTGTTTAAAGCTTGCTCATATTCATGATTTACAATGCCGTCCCAAATTTCATTAATTGCTTGAATAGCGTCACTGAGTGTTAAGTCGTTGGAAGTGTTGAAAGTTTCAGACTTGATAATTTTTTGGTACTCTGGATTTTCTGCAATCATTCTGAGTGTTACCGATGTACCCACTAGGATTTGTTTGATTTGTTCGGTTGTCATTTGTTTACCTTTGCTTGCTGTTCTTTGGCGACGTGGTAATCTTCATAGTCCGCCCACACAATAGCTGCAAAAATTTCATCTACAGCTTCGATGGCATCTTGGATCGTGTTCGTAGGTTGAAAATTTACCCCACTAGCTACACGCTGAAATTCTGGATCGGCTTGCAGCATTCTTAGCCGGATAGAGATTAGCGTTAAATTATGCTTTGCTCTTTCGTTCGGCATTGTTTAATTTTCTGTTTGTGAATATTTGCGGGTGAGAATTTTGATAACGCGATCGCGTGAAAACTGCTTTAACAGGTCTGTCACTTCTCGCAAGTATTCCAGGTGCGAGGATTCTATTTTTTTGCGGTTGAGCGTTCCATATTCATCAACATAAACCCCTAAGTCTGGGATGAAGTCAGACGCGAAAATCATGTAACGGCTTAGGGTGCGAGTGCTAATGTTCAATTCTTTGGCTACCTCTTCTCGGCTGTACTCCTTTTCATAGAGTGCGATCATGTCATTGGTGATTAACAGTTCTGTTGTCATATCATTGACCGATTGTGTTGATTGTTGGCAGGTCTATAACAGGTCAGAGTCAGGATAAGCATGAGACAAACCGGATAGATTCTGGTAGATGTCCTGTAGATGTCCCCTTAGAATCGCGTCTCTGTCTTGCCAGTCTTGAAACTGTCTGAAGCCTGACTATTTACAAGGTAGCACTATTCAAGCATTAGTAGCGACTATTCTGTAATTAATTACTACCTAATTTATAGCTTATTATTTATACAGTTAATACCTAAAAGTAGACTAAAATGGATATAAATAGATGCTATTAGTGTGTTATGTCTAATAAATATAAAGGAAAAAGAGTAGCAGTTACACTGCCTCTAGCAACTTATGAATTAGTTGTAAAAGTTGCGGAAGCTGAGACAAGAACTGTAGCAAGTGCTGCGTTAGTCCTTATTGAACAGGCTTTGAGAGATAGAGGTATGAAAGATTAACTAGGTTGGTCAAGGTTGATGGGTGGGTTGATTGGTTGATTTGCAGGTTGATGGATGCCTGAAAGCCTTGCAGCGAATAGGTTTGTATTTTAGCGGTTGATGCGATCGCCTACGGCGGGGCTTTGCCCATCGCCAAAATTAGCTCAAACAGGAGGAAATAATGAACAATCAAATTATTTATTTCAGTAGCTCTTCAGTACCCGATAATATTCCCATAGAGCATTTTTGGAATGCTTTACTTGCATACCTGGAAACTAATGAGAAAGGTAATTGCTTCTACTACGCAAGCGATAATTTACCCACTGCCAAGGGAGAATTAAAGGCGCTGGGATTCAAGGAAGTAGAAATTTTAGGGCTAAGGGATGCCACAGAAATGAAGCCGTGTATTAAAAGGAAGAGGGAAGTATGAAACTATCAAACATCAAAATTACTTGGTACGAGCTATTTACTTTCGCCATTACTTCCCACGGCTTTAATCACATGATTTGGAGCTTTACTGTGGCTTATCCCGTATTTTGGATCAAGCAAGAATACAAGCCTTACCCGCCGGATATTGACCCGGACGACATACCATTCTAAATAATAAAAAAACGGCTTGGGGATATCCTCAAGCCGTCTGTGTCTCAAAAATTATTGCAATTTACCCAACCATTCTAGAATGGAGCCTTACCAGTTTCTTTGGTGTAATTTAAGTAGCCACGATAATAGTCCCCATCGGTCTGTTTAGGTGCGGCGTGGGTAGCAGCGTCGAAGTGACCATCAGCGTAGTCATTGCGAGTAGAAGTGTTGGAAGTTGTAGCTGGGGTAGAAACTGTTAGAGTGGTCATAAGTAAAAAGTTTTATTTGGTGTGGGGAGGTGTTTTGCACCTCCCTTTTTGTTGTCTGTATATAGACTAATATAACTTTGTACGCTTTGTCAAGAGAGCGTATAAAGTTTGTTTTTATAACTTTGTACTGTTTGATTGACAGCGTACAAGGTAAATGCTATGTTAAGTGTATAAAGTTTAGAAGTGCAAAGTCATGAAGGGCTACGAGCGTTACACATCAAAGGTGCGAACTCAATGGGTTAAAGGTTGGGCGGAAGATTTTTTGAAAGGGCTAGATAATGTCCCCAACAAAAAAGATGAGACTATAGAAAGCTACTGCCAAGAGAAAAAGGCAGAATTTGAACAGATATGTATTGCTAAATCCAGAAAGAGTGATGATATTGCCATTAAAAATAGCCAAGCCGCAAACATGACAAGTGTTCGCACAGCTATTAAAGAATGGGAAAAAACTGTACAGCTAAATGAGTCTAATTCTTACCCAGTGACGACAAAAAGTGGTGTGATTCAGCAGCATATAGCATTGTTGATTATGAATTATGCTTCAGACTTCCATAGAGAACGCCAAGAACCAACCAACGCTAGAAAGCAAGAACAGAGAAGCAACTTAGAGCCAATCAACTGTGTAGATGAGTATATAGAATTAATAGATAAACTGCTGCAATCACCGGATCATCGTGAGTTGACTGTTGGGTTAATAGCATCAACTGGCCGCCGTCCGTCTGAAATCTGGAAAACTGCACAGTTTACCCAGTGTGGTCAATTTGAAGTTGAGTTTTTGGGACAGATTAAAGCCAAAGGGGAAGAGAGAGAAGCTTACAAAACTTATACGCTAGTAGAAAGCTATAAGGTAGTTGACGCGCTGGCTAAACTGCGGAGGATGCCAGAGATTAAGTCACTTAAGAAGGCAACACTAGCTGAAATTGACAGTGGACGGAATAACAAGATGAACAGCAAAGTTAAAGAATACTTTGCCGAATTGATTAATCCTCCAATGGGTGAAGTCTCGTTATCAGCTAAAAATTTACGTGCTAGTTACGCCGCCATCACTGTTTATTTGTTCTGTCCTTGGCAGAAATCAACCAATCAATTTATTACTGAAAGATTGGGACACGTCAGCGACGCTACAGCCACAAACTATGAAGATTACCAAGTATGTGATAAAAACGGTAAGCCTTTGACCCGTGGTGCATGGGTAGAGCGCATCTCTGAAGATATGCTTACTTCTAAAGAGTCGAAAATTGTCAACACTAGATTAAGGATGACGGAAGCTACTAGAGAAGCAATTGATGATACAGACTTTTTACCCTATGGGGATTTAGTTAGTCGGTTTCAAGAATTAATCCGATTAGCCAAAATTGGTAAAGATTTTGAGGACGGTAAATTAGTTAAAGAGGTGGTAATTATGCAAAATTCAGCAGTTGAAAATGTAGAAGTTATGGACTCAGTTGAGGTAGATAACGCTGTAGAAGCTGCCAATAGTATTGAAGTTGTAGAAGTTGTACAAACCAAACCAGCCAAGAAAGGTAAAAAAGATTTATCGGAGATTAGCAACACTGAACTGTTTGGAAGTAACACCCCTTTCAGCACAAAGGAAAAGATTAGACGCGCTGTGGATGCCGTCAAAACCTACAACGAACGCCAAGCTGAGAAAAAATATTGGTGGGCAATTAACACGAAAGTTCTAACAGACCTGACAGGATGTAGATCCGCCGCAATTAAAGCTTATATGGATTCTGAAGAGGGACGGCTAAATGTGACTGACTACAATCTACATCACGGTTTAGGTTATCAGCACAATAAAGGTAAGGGCAATGTTACAGAATTTGTAAAGCTGGTTTAGCAATTTAGGGGAGTTGAATTACTCCCCACAGGATTTAATCATCTGACAGCAATCCTATAACCTTCATATCGTCAATTATTTGGTTGTCTAGCAGTCCATCGCTGTGCATCTGGCTGATGACAGCTTTCCTGATATAGTCGCTGCGATTTGGAAGCGATCGCAGTAGTTGATCAATAGCCGGGGGATATTTTACTGCAATCGGCTGTTGTTTCTCAGAGGTTCCCAAACCAGTATTCGCGTATTTTGTTTTTGGCATAAGCTTAGTGGTTTAACTAAATAGTCAAACCTATAGTATCACGTACACGCGACAATAACATAAGTAAAACTGATACTTAAGAGCATAAATAAGGTAAAATTTCTATCAATTATTTCTTAAAATATCGCGTGTACGTGATATTGTAGATACAACAAGTGAGAGACGCATCAAAAACCCTCACCTTAACCCCTCTTCATTAATAAGGAATCTCTGAAATGTTGTTACAATCCCTAATCCAAAATCAGCAGTCTGCCTACTCCGATATTCAAGCTCAAATTGAATCCTTGCAGGAGCAGCAACGCCACATACAAGCATTCTTGCAGCAGTTGGGTAGTGTAAAAAGTCAGATGCTATCAGCCGCCCAAATGGTATCTGAAGCCGTCGCAAGCATTAGAGAAGTTTGTCCAGATGAACTGAATAACTACCAAGACACAATTACTGGGTTATTTGGAGATGCTGCGATCGCACAATTGACCGCAAGTTTAGAAGCCGAAGAACCCGCACCAGAAGCCCCGCAGCAATCCCCATCACCGGAAGATAAGCAAACTATTGATGTAGTAGCAGAAGCCCAACCAGAGAACAACACAGTTGCACTGATTGAGGAGGTAGAAACCCTGGCAGAGTCCTTGACCTGGAATCAGTACAGAAAGTTTGTTAACGAGTATCCCTTGAACGGTCGCATCACTCAGAAATCAAAAGCCGAAATTAAGGCGATGTTTGCGGAGTATCTGCAAGGGCTAAATGCAGATTATCTGGGGAGGATGATAGCCAGCCTACGAAATGTCTAGAATCCTGGGGAGTGCGATCGCTCCCCTTATGTTTTCCCTTCACAAAGACTTCAGAAAAAAACGCCTCATAATCCGTAATGCTCCCCTATCCTTTTATATGCTTGCTCATGTGACAATATAACAACCTGACAAACTCACACACTAGATGAAACCACTACACGCGATCGTTCTTACTGCATCTCTACTGTCTACCTTAATCATGCCTGTTTCAGCACAAAGTACGGAGCATTTATGCTATATCACTGTGGGAAATGGTCGAACTATTGATTTAACTGCTTTTTGCAGTGGTAATTCTGAAACAGTAGTAAAAGTACAGCAGTCCAGTTTAATTGTTTCTAATGTAAAGTTAGAGCGTGTATGGGAGTCTGGTAAACGCCTAGCATATATCACAGGTACAGTCACTAACAACTTAGCTAAAGATGTTCAGTATACCGAAATCGGCTGGGAAACATACGGATTGTCTGAGGGTAAGGCAAATAAACTAGAGTCTGGTAATCATATAATTCCTTCTGGCATAAATATCCCTTCTGGTAATTCGGCTAACTTCAGAATTAGATTAAAAAATCTCAGTCCTTATGCAATAAAAATAGCTTGGGTTGATACTGTAGATGAAGGTACTCAACAATTAAACCTTTGCTTCAATCAAAATTCTGATGATGTTTGCCGTCGTATTGTTCAGTAGAAAGAATCGCCCCCATTAGCCTCCCCTACTCCCCCAACTTTTCCCAGTCTTCAGCAGTCGCACTGATGGACGCTCTAGAATGGGCTGTAATGCCCTTGTGGTTGGATAAATAACTTATTGCTACCTTTAGACAGCTATCGTCATTTTTAGGGCATGAGATCCCATCGCTAATTGGATGTATGTTTATTTGGTCTAGTTACCCTGCCAGCCCTCCCACAGTCCCCAGTCCCAAAAATACACCCCAATTTTGACCCCAGTTTC
>DASQZD010000017.1:0-35566 GCA_035638855.1 Nodularia sp. (in: cyanobacteria)
TTATTAATCCCAGAGGAAAAAGCATGATTGACTACGTTAACGCCCTGAAAACAAGTTGGTATATCTCCCCGCCTTGGGGTCAAACAATTCCGCCTGTTGAGGTCAATTTATTGGAAAGAGTTTACCTGAAAACCACGAGAACATTTGGTTACTGTTCTGGTGTGCAATGGAAACATGAGTGTTGGCTTTATACAGTTATTTGTCGTGATGAAATTGTCCACGCCACAGAACATCAAATCATTGGGACTGGGGAATTAGAAACCCTCACTGTGCAAAAACCTGCTTTCGTTTTAGGGCAGAAAGTAATCCTATGTTCTTATGGTGATGACACAAAGCAACGGCTGATTTTAGGAGTTGTACTTGTGGATAAGTTTTGGTTTTATCTTGTTGAATTGGTATCGCCAACATTGGCTGAAACACCAACCATACTTAATCGCTTTTCGTTGGTTGGTGAAAAAAGTTTGGTGCGCGTGAATGCCTAAGTAATTTGAAAGCAGACAATTATGATATCTAACTTGATAAGTCACCAAACCAATCATAACAGTAGCCCGTTCAACACAATTCGTCACCTAGACGATAATGGCAATGAACACTGGCTAGCTAGAGAGTTAATGGCATTACTCGGCTACAAAAAGTGGGAACGTTTTGTAGATGCCATTGACCGCGCCAAAATTGGTTGTCAAAACACCGGAGTGTCAGTACAAAATCACTTTACCGACGCTGGGCTTTATACTAAGGATGTACCCAGTGACTATTGCCTTTCCCGTTATGCTTGTTATTTGGTAGCGATGAACGGCGATCCTAGAAAACCAGAGATAGCAGCAGCCCAAAGTTATTTTGCTGTCAAAACCCACGAAGCAGAAACCCGTTCTTACTACCAAGCAAAATCAACCGTAGCTCATGAAGCTGCACAGTTAGCCCTGCTGGTGGGTGAATTCGCTGGGTTAGAGAAATCCCTCACCGCCCAGTTAGCTGTTAACGCCGCCACCAGAGTTAATCCAGCCCTCAAGCCAGCAGCCGACGAGTTAAAGAGTGCGATCGCAATTACCAATGTCAGCGATGATGCTTATCTCAAGCCTACAGATATTGGTGAGAAAGTTGGGATGAGTGCAGTGGCAGTGAATAACTGGTTGGTTCATGCAGGTTTACAATACCGAACTGATGATAAGAAAATTCCATATCGCCCAACCGACTCAGGTAAGCAATGGGGGCGGATGGTTTCAGCGATCGCCAAATCTTCTAACCAAACTGTTTTTCAACTACGGTGGTTGCCTGAAATAGTTAAAGTGATATGTCCATAATTCTTTCACCAAAATTATGAATAGTTTACGAAAGCTTTTAGCCGAAAAATACGGTTTGGTCGCAAGTTTTATGCACGATGATTGTTTTTTCGTGCCATTACCAGATAACAAAGATCACTCACTGAAATTTTTAGAGAGCAATCTCCCAGAATTTATCCGAGTTGAACTTTCAGAATGTTTCGCAGGAAGTGTAATAGCTGCTTGGGAAATCCAATTATTTTTACTCCCCCAAGTCTTAAAGCAAGCAAACGATTTCGTTATTGAGTATTGGGACTATGTTTCACAAGAATAAATTCTCTTTTGAGGTTAAATATGACAAAATTTCATGATCCAAGAGCCGCTGCACTTGCCCAACAGATAGACAAAATCAACGCAATCGGTTGGGAGTCGGCGTGTGACTTAGCACTACAAAACCACGCAGTTAAAGGTGGACTCTCACCAGTAGAAACAGTATTGCGTTTCGATATGTTCCTCGCCAGGACAGAAGAAACTGCCAATAAACGACAAGCAATTTGGGCAAAACAATTAAGCCAGGGCATTAGCGGAATCGAATGGTACACCGTTGAGTACGGCGGCATGGCTGTAGAGCTTCCCCGGTTATGTGAAGAACTAACGCTCGTTCCTGGGGATAAAGAGATTCTTGTGCAGTCCAAACCTGTCGCCCTCGACTTCCTCGCGCACTGGAACATGGTGTTTAAACTGTGGCACTACGACCGTGAAGCTGAATCACGCTGGAATCAAAGTCGTTGGAGTCAATTTTACACTGAGTACTTGTATGGGGAATGGTTAGAACTGTGGGCAGAAGATGAGGTTTGCCAAATTCAATTAAAAGACGGAACACTTCAAGACAAGCCCACATTCGCTATCAATGCTTGCTGTTACTGGGGTAATCCAGAAGCAATCCATCGTACTGCGGCTTACTCAGATTCTGGCTCAAGTTGGTTCCAGTGGAATAATTTTACACCTTGGAAGTGAGAGCGATCGCTCTTCCCAAAGTAGTAATCGCTACGTTAAACACTTTTTCATATTTGGCATAACCAACATGAGAGTCATTGTTAGAGTCACCGAAAAAATTATTAGTGAAGCTCACATTAATATCCCCGATGGGCTTTCAGAATTAGGCATTAAGCAGCATATTGTAGACCGCTATAACACTGGCGAAATGCTGACTGAGATGAACATCTTTCAAGTGGATTTTGAATCAATCAGCGCTCAAGTTGTCAAACAAGTTGGAGAGAATTTATGACTGTTGCACAACTCCTAACACCACAACCACATACAAGTACATCTATAGAAACTGTTGGTAGGCATTCACTGAACTTTTACGAGTCTCCATCGTGGTTTTCTACAGAACTACTGCGCCATGTTCCGTTATCTGGTGTGATTGGTGAGCCGTGTGTGGGACATATCCCGACTTTCTCACAAAGCAAGAAGCAAACGAACTTTACCAGCATTGCCAAGAACTGCAATGGCAGCAAAACCAAATCAGGATGTTGGGTAAAACAATGCCTGTGCCTCGCCTAGAGTGCATTTATGGTGATGAAGGCTGTGATTACCTCTACTCCAAGAGCGTACTGCTCAAACCACAGCCTTGGACTTCATCGCTAGCCCAACTAAGAGATAGGATTACATCTGCCACTGGTTACAGCTTCCGCATCGTCATCGGCAATCAGTATAAAAGTGGACAGCATTCTATCGGCTGGCACAACGACAATGAAGCTTCGATGGGATTTAACCCAGCCATCGCATCCATCAGTCTGGGTTCGGTTCGTAAATTCCAAATTAAGCCCATCGGGGGTAAGCCGACTGACTTTTGGCTGGAGCATGGGAGTCTGCTGGTGATGCTTCCGGGTTGTCAAAGTACTCATCTGCATCAAGTTCCGAAGACCAATAAGGTCGTTAGTACACGGATTAATCTAACTTTTCGACCGCACATTGGAGGTAAAAGATGACCTCAAGTTATCGCTATTGCTGAGGTTTATATCCAAGATTATTAATATTCAAGGAGGATTCTATGGGATTTCGTAATGGTAAACCCTCTAAACAGTTTACTGCAATTCCCAACAGTTTAATTCGTGATCACAACGTTACTGATTCAACATTTAGGTTAATTTCTTGGGTAGCTTCTCACGATGAAAACTTTGATATTAATTTTACGGTAATCGAAAAACATTTGGGGTATAAACGAGACAAAATCCGTAATGCTATCAAGAACGCTGAACAAAATGACTATTTAGTGAGAGTTCAAGAGAACAATCCGAACAATGGTAAGTTTGACTGGCAATATTACATTTTTACCAGCAAAGAAGACACAAAGTTATTTCGAGAAAATCATTCATCCATAGGTGAGTCGTCCATAGGTGGGTTATCCATAGGTGGATCATCCACCCCCTATATAGAAAAACAATTAGAAGAAAATAAATTAGAAGAAGAACACATACAAGAAGCACCCCCAACTCAGAACGCATTTCCCACTCAAGAATCGTGTGTGTGTGAAACTGAACAGACTGAGTTGACCGAGCAACCAAGACAACCAGAACTTGAAGAACCAACCCCACAACAACTCACTTCGTTGTTAAAAAATTCCGAGTTTTCGCAACAAACCGATAACCCCTCTTGTAGACCAACTATTGCGGCGGGGTCGTTCGAGAAATCCGAACAATCGAATAAGCCGCAACTAACCTGTCCCTACAAGACAGCGAAGAACGTGAAAGAACTGATTGATGCGTGGCTAACAGACCCGGCTGCTATGAGTGATGATTCTGTGCCCCTGCTTGTCAGAGACTCAATCAAGTGGAATCGCTGGGTTTTACCTTGGCGCAGTGGAGAGCGAAAGCTGAATAACTTGTACCAGAACTTCAACCCCATAGTCGTGGATTTCCTAGCAAAAGAATTAGCCACTAAGTCTAAACTCTCGGCACAACAGGAAATTACTCATGCTGTTGCAGTCATGAACACCTGGGAGAAAACCAAGGGTGGATGGACAAATTTGAATCAGCGTTTAAGCCAAGCACTATTGCAAACAGAAAAACAGCCTTTAGCTCAACTGCATACTGCTACGACGAAAAGACCAAAGGATACCACTAGCACCACGCTCGAAGATGCCTTGGCACAAGACTATAAACGCCGTCAGCAAGAACAATCAAAACAAGAGCCATCTTTGGAGTATCAAAAAAGCCCACAAATGCTGGAGCTTAAAGCGAAACTTCAAGCCAAAGCAAATGAGCCAAAACCTCGCCCCAATTCCAGGTTATCTTCCATGAACCTGCGAGAAGTCGAAGCGCAGTTAAAATTAGCACTTGGAGCTTAATTATGCACTCTAATCAAGACAACGTACTTTCTTTTACTCCTGACCGAAATCAAGTTAACTTACCACCTCAAAACATTGAAGCAGAAGAAGCAATTTTGGGCGGGATTATGCTCGATCCAGAAGCAATGACCAGAGTCAGCGATATCCTTGTCAGTGAAGCTTTTTACATCAGTGCCCATAAAGATATTTATCAAGCTGCGGCCAGACTTCATGCAACATATCAGCCCACAGATTTACTTTCAGTAACTGCTTGGTTGGCTGACCACAATCTGCTCAATCGCGTTGGTGGCAGAAACAAGTTAGCGACTTTGGTAGACCGCACTGTGTCCGCCGTCAACATTGATGCTTTGGCTGATTTGGTGATGGAGAAATATCGACGGCGGCAGTTAATCAGAGCTGGGAACGAAGTTGTCAAACTCGGTTACGAAACAGAGACTGAACTACCACTTGTACTAAACCTTGCTGAGGCAGAAATCTTTGGTGTTACTCAAAATCAAAGCGATGAACGCTGCAAGGTTTTCTCAGCACAAGACATGGGCATTGAACTTTTTCAAAAGCTGGAGATGGGCAATATGGCAGGGCAGAAGGTGGGGTGGTACGACATCGAAAATATCACCGGTGGCATTTATCCCAGCAGTTTAGTCGTAGTAGCTGCTGAATCTCACATGGGCAAAACTCACTTCATGATTTCTTACGCTTACGAAATCATGACCAAACTTGGGTGCGATTCGTTGATTAGTGAATCACGGTAAACAGTCCGTACATAACTAATCCAGCCCGACAGCAGATTACTGTCACTAAAGGCTGAACTCTCGGTTTGATGTAGGTGAAAGCCCTACCATTCAGACTCAGAATTGACTCCTTATCTGCCCACACCGAACAAGCTCGGTTCTTGTAGAGTGAAGCTGGGAACAGGGCGCAATCAGACGACCGTTGCGGGTTGACACTGGCGCTAACAGGGAGTTCCCATGATGAAATAGAGCCTAAAAAAGTGACCTAGGTCAGAGCAGGGCGCAACAATAAAATCCCTGACTCAACTGGAGAATTCAATTCCCGCCGTATTCTAAGTAAAAACGGTAAGAGTCCAGGGAATCCAGTGGTCAAATTGGCTACATCTAACGGAACAATCAATCTCTCCGAGGGAACGAATAAAAACGAGTTGTGGGTCAAGGGGCGGTCGAACCCCAAGTAGCCCAGACGAGCGGAGGAATCCCCACAATTCGGGTAGGACAGACCGTAATTGGTCTGAGGTGTTCAGAAAATACAAACCAGAGAAGAGAATGATTAGACACAGTTACAGAACTAGTGAATCTTGGAAAGGGCTACCGTGGAAGAAATTTCGCAAAACACTCTTTCGCCTTCAAAAGCGAGTATTCAAAGCTGTTCAAGTTGGCGACAAGCAGAAAGCTAGGTCACTCCAAAAGCTTATTCTAAAATCCACCTCGGCTCGATTTCTTGCAATAAGACAAGTATCTCAGCTAAATGCTGGTAAAAAGACGGCTGGTATTGATGGCAAAAAATCCCTTTCATTTGAAGAACGATTCAATCTTGAAGAACTACTGAAAAAGAACAGTGGAAATTGGAAACATCAAGGACTACGGGAAATCCCCATCCCTAAAAAGGACGGGACTACCAGAATGCTTAAAATACCTACCATAGCGGATAGAGCTTGGCAATGCCTAGCAAAATATGCTCTGGAAGCCGCCCACGAGGCAACTTTCCATGCTCGGAGCTACGGGTTTAGAACCGGGCGTTCTGCCCATGATGCACAAAAGTACATCTTTAATAACCTTAACTCCAGCAACAATGGAATAGAAAAACGAGTTATTGAACTCGACATTGAAAAATGCTTCGACAAGATTAACCACTCAGCAATAATGGACGAACTCATCGCCCCCAAAGGCTTAAAACTCGGAATATTCCGATGCCTCAAAGCAGGAGTTAACCCAGAATTCCCCGAACAAGGCACGCCTCAAGGGGGAGTAGTCAGCCCATTACTAGCCAATATTGCGCTCAACGGAATCGAAAGTATACACAGATACCACTACAACTACAAACTAGGTAGCAAGGTACACGAGAAGACTCCAAAAAAGTCAATCTCAGAACCATCAGTCCGGTACGCGGACGACATGGTAATTATACTCCGACCCGAAGATGATGCAACAGAGATACTTGAAAGAATCAACGAGTTCCTCCGCAAACGCGGAATGAATGTAAGCCAAAAGAAAACCAAAGTTACCGCAGCGACAGACGGGTTTGATTTCCTCGGCTGGAACTTTAAAGTCCAGAAAAACGGAAAGCTCAGAAGCATTCCCTCAGTGGATAACTTCAAGGCTTTCCGTAAGAAAGTAAAACACATCGTCAACAACTCGAATTATGGTGCTACCACAAAGGCTGAGAAATTAGCCCCGGTAGTTAGAGGTTGGAGAAATTACCATAAGTTCTGCAAGATGGACGGGTCTAGAAACTCGTTATACCACATCGGAATAAGAGCTTACACGGTATTCAACAAGGAAACCAAGCAAAACCGCTATTCTAGTAAGAAATTACTAGACAAAGCATTTCCAGCAGTTCCCTACTCCGAAAACAAACACGTCATGGTTAGAGGAACAAAATCCCCCTATGACGGAGATACAGCCTACTGGAGTGAACGTAACAGTAAACTCTATGATGGCGAAACCTCTAAAGCTCTTAAGAAGCAAAACCATAGATGTGCTTCCTGCGGTCTGAAATTTATCGATGAAGAACGGGTTCACCTGCATCACATCGACGGAAATCACGCCAACTGGAAGAAAAATAATCTTGAAGCAATTCACGAGAGTTGCCACGATTACAAACACATGAGCAAAAGCGCAAGCTGAGAACATCGGAAGCTGGGTGCGGTCAAAATCGCACGCCCAGATTTAACAGAGAGGTGCCCCGGATAACACCGGGCATCGACTCTACCAAAACCAGTTCTGTACGTGACTCCAGAAATGGACAAGAATCAACTCAATGCCCGAATGCTGGCCCGAATCACAGGCGTAGACGCTTCTATGATTCAAACCAACACCCAGTGCTACTGGGAGCAAATAGCACAAGGCATAGGACAGATGGTGGAACTGCCTTGGAAGGTTTACGAACATTCCTCCCCTACAACCGCAATGATTGCAAGTGCAGTGCGCCGTGCTATTGGTGAATTTGGTGGTTCTATTGGTGCTGTGTTTATTGACTACTTGCAGCAGATTCCTCTGGAGTCCGGCGGAAATATGGCTTTTGAAGTCGGCAAGATTACCCGCCAGATTCGGGATATCGCCAAGTCTCACAAAATCCCTGTTTTCTTGGGCTGTCAAATTAATCGGGGGAATCAAACAACGGCTGACAAACGCCCCAATCGTCACTTACTCCGCAACTCTGGTGAAATCTTTGAGGTTTGTGACCAGTTAATTATGCTTTACCGCGATGCTGTCTACACAAAAGACCCCAGTGATCGCACTATCGAGTTGATTGTTGAGAAAAACAGGCTTTACGGTAAGCTCGGCACTGCGACGATGTTGTGCGATTTATCGACATCAAAGTTTTTGAACTTGGCAAGATAATTTGATGCAATGAACTTTTTTAAAGTTTTAGAGGTCGATATATGAAAGCGCTATCTGTTCGTCAGCCTTGGGCATGGGCAATAATTTATGCTCTCAAAAATGTTGAAAACCGAGGCTGGCTTATCAATTATCGCGGCGACATTCTGATTCACGCTGCAAAAACCTGTACCAAGAAAGAGTATCAGCTAGCGAGAGAATTTTGCCAAGGGATGGGGGTAGTAATCCCAGAATTAATCTCTCTACGTCGCGGTCAAATCATTGGCATTGTCACAATAGTTGATTGCCAGTTTTCACAAGTTGCATCTGACTGGGGGATGCCTGAGCAATATCACTGGCATCTAGAGAATCCACGCGGGATTACACCGATTCCTTACATTGGACAACTAGGGATTTTTGAAGTGCCAGACGATTTGGTTATGGAGGTGGTTGCATGACTAAAACAGTCTTAAGTCATACGCTACCTCCGAAGGCAAAACCAGTAATAGTTGAGTTATCTGCAATACCCGAAAAATAAAGCGAGAAAGGGGTCAAAGGCTCACAATGCGAATCGGTTGGATGTCTATCCCCGTACCTCGAAACTAAAAAGCTACTTGATGGCTCAAACGTTTTTATCCTCGTGTAATTGGTGAACGTGACCCAAATACCCCCTTTTGTTGGCGATGGGGATTTAATTGTCAGGAAAAACACAACGGCGTTTGGAAAGGGCGAAGTATAGGCTCAATTCCCCCTGGTGCTGTCCCAATGATTCGTCTAATGCAACAGCAGGAGGCAACTAGGGAAGATATTATCGCTTTTATCAAGAGAGCGAAAACTAAAAAGACATCACCAAAATTAGATGTCTGCAAAAATTTTGATGACACAAAAATAAAACCAGTTCTTCCAGATGATGCACCGATCGCTATAGTACTTTTCGCTGGTGGCGGCGGGATTGAAGTGGGGATGGTGCAAGCTGGTATTCGCCCAGTCATCGCAGTGGAGTTCGACCCCACAAAACCAGAATTGAGCAGGGCGATTGCTCTCAACCATCACCGCAATTTCAGAGAATATGGGTGTAGAGTCGTCCAGCTAACAGTCCAAGAAGTAGCACGGTTAGGATTTCTAGGTTTTCCCCACCGCCCCGATTACCTTCACGCCTCCCCGGTGTGCGCTAACTTCAGCCAAGCCCACACAGCCAAAGCAGGTAAAGGCATTGAAACGGCTGATGATCTGACGGCTGCGATCGCAGTGGCAGAAGCCATCCGACAGTTGCAGCCACGGGTGTTTACCCTAGAGAATGTCCCGCGCTATCAGAACAGTCAGAGTTTTAGTATCATTCTGTCAACTTTGGAACTTGAGGGTTACTCAGTCGATTACAGCGTGGTCAACATGGCTGACTTGCGGTTGCCCCAGGCGCGTCGGCGGTTAGTTCTGACTGCAAGTCGAGGTTTTGCTGTTTCACTACCATCCACATCTAAACCTATCGGTTGGTACTCGGCGATCGCCCATCTCATCCCTACAACGGCTGATTCACACCTGCTGCCCAAACAGCAACAAGCTTTGGAGAAATTTTTAGCCGGGAATCCACCCACACCACTGCTAATAGAAAGAGTTGGGGGACGTTCACAGTCCAAGTATAAACCTGGGCATCTACCTTGCAACACTCTCTTGCGCTCCCATTTCACGGATCACAAGGGCTGCAACCGGAGCAAATTCGCTGATATCTGGTTGCCGGATGGTACGGTCAAGTCTTTGTCTATCCAAGGTGCAGCCATTTTGCAGGGTTTTCCGTCTTGGTATGAGTTCCCGCCTGAGACTGCTACAGCTGGGTCAATCATCGGATATTCTGTCCCTCCCAGTTTTGCCGTGCAGTTATTCACCCATATACAAAAACAGTTATCAAAAGTAATTCTATGACAAACATCATCAACATATTTGAAACTTCTTAGTACATCTCACCGCCCTGGGGGGTAGAAATTTCACAGATGGTCATTAGCCCTGTTTTGTCACTTTCGGAAAACAATAATCGGAGCGAAACTCTAAAACTTTGATTTAACAAAGTTTTGAGCTTTTCTTTTCTAACAGAAACTAAAATTTATAGCCAAAAACTGAAAAGTAAAGCTCTCAAAGGCTTTCAACCATTGGCTTCTCCCAAAGTGACAGAACAGGGATAATCAAGCCATCAAGATTAATCCTAACGATGCCCTAGCCTACAGCAGACGGAAACCTTGGGAAACAATAATATCCTCTGCGCTTGTTGCGTCTATTTATATAGCTCAACTTATATAGCTCAACCCTTGATCTTCGGAAAATATCACCAAATCGACAGAACCATCTGCTTTAGCTAGCAAGATAGAATCGTAATGAAAGTTAACATTGTTAAATATATCTTCAATTATGTTTCCTAACCTTGTGGAAGATACCAAAGAATACTGGTGCAAGTTAAATGAGTTAGAAGTTGCTTACCAAAAAGGTGAAGTCTCTATTGAAGAGGTAGATGCGAGGGTTAAATTGCTGATAACTGAATTGGGTAAAAGTCGCCAGGCAGCATTAAACTACGTTTTGAATAGCTTTTACCATCTTTTGAATGAGCAAGGAGAAGCAATTGTTGGTATAGCAATTTTAGGAGTCATTAGCTACGCTTGGGTGGTTCTCAGCTAAGTAGGCGGATAGAATAAAATGTAAGATAAAAGAGATTTGTTCTTTGTAGAGGGGCAATATTGCTAATGTCTGCACCCATAAAGATAAATTGGCAATGTTCTAGATCGGTTGCTATGTCCTTAAACTAATAAACCAAACTCATAGCGGTTGATGAATAAACCTATAACTATGCCGTACATCTCCTCTGTTTTAGAAAAGCAAATTGTCTTCCGAGCTAGCTGTTTGATTCTTGTTCTTAATCTCAAGTGCTTCTGTTCAATTCGTTGAATCTTCTGTTTAACTATCTCATGACGCTGTGCTGGTAAATGTCGTTCATAGGCTCTCCACCCATCCAATCAATTAGAAAGTTCGAGATGTGAAATGCTCCCAAACTAGCGGACTGAATGGTGCTATCAAACTGCTATAACTTAATAAACCAAGCTCAATACAACCCCATCATTTGTATGCCTGTAAACCAATGGTTATTAAAACTTGGTTAAACATGAATGCACCATTACCCCAAGGTAGCGATCGCACGGCTATGGAAGGAGATTGTTAATCACCATTGGTGACGGGCGATAAGCTTTCGCCTAAGCATAAAGGGGATCGCTTACTCCTGCTTTGGACACATAAACAACGCAGAGTTAAACTTACTTCCTAAGACAGTTGAGCAAGCGTAATGTAGCTGCTGCGGCATAATTACGCCGTGTCCCAAGATTGGGAGAAAAGGCATTTCCAGTTTCGTTGACGGGAGTTGCAACACCGCAATAGACAGACATCTCTGTGTTACAAGCAAAACTCTCACCAGTAGATAAATAGCTCAAAATGCTTTTAGCTTGAGTTTGGACTAATTTGCATTTAGCAGCAATAAATAGAAGGCAAGAGAAAGTTACCCAACTTCTTTTAGAGGCTGAGTTAAGCGGAATCGTTAAAAAAGAAGCAGAAACTAAGCAGCGAGTTTATCCTGATTCGATTGCCTTGGCGCTAGCCTCTCCCTTTGGGAGAAGGCAATGGGGAGTCGATACAGGCAACTCACGAAGCCACAGTTGCCAAGCTAACAGGGGCATCAGGTCAATGATTTATCGATTACTTTCATTGACTTTACGGCAGTCAGCAGTAACACTGACTGCTTTTCTCTAGCCTTTTAGTCCAAAGTCTAGTAATTATACAAATTTTTGTATAATCAATATGCCAAAAATAATTAAGGACGATGATGCTGAAATTGGCTCTTTTAACTAGTTTAATTTCTTAGAGATGTCTTGCATTAAGTGAGTGAGAGACGATGAAACGAAACTGGCAATTAGAACAACTGTAGAGTATTGGACGCTTCTACCAAAGGAATTAGAGCTATTAGCCCACAAAAATCCTCAAAATCGCTTGATTTTTGTGTTAAAACCATTTTTCTCTGTTAATATCTGCATTCAGTAGAACTGCCCATAGCCGAAGAAACTGGACTGATTGTCCCTATTGGTTACTGGTTACTGCATAAAGCTTGTCGTCAGCTTAAACTAAATTTGATTTACAAGAGCTTTCAAACGCTTTAAGCGCTGATTCTGTTCTGACCACTTTTTACAAGCATCTTTAACGATTTTTATCTCTGAAGGCGATAAAAGCTCATCCCCTTGCCCAGAAGCTATAATTTGAGCTGCTATAACTGCTTTCTCATACTCCACACCGTACTTAACTAGTTCTGTGCAAAATATTTTTTCTCTTTCTTCTATTGATGTAAAATAACTACTTGGCATTGTTCAACAGATAATATAAGTCTTATCTTGAAACTACATCAACAAAAATAAGTTTCCGTTTCAAATCCTACGAATTCTATAAATTTATGACTTCTACCTAGAGATACTTAAATAAAGATAGTTAATTTGCATCCATAGGGAGAAGACGCTGTGAGGGTTTGAGAGCATCAATCAACAAAAATATTAAAATATAATTAAATATTTTTCAAGGTAAGCGAGAAATAAACAAGTGGTTGCATCCAGGTAAGGGGTTACCTCTGGTTATTCCTGAACAAATGCTTACCTCTACAAACCAGAATTAAGAATTTTAGATATCGTAATACACACTTGACGCTTCATCTTACCGTTGCGATTATTCTTCCACAGTCCACGATACCTCTTGCAACAATTGCAGGCTGTAGAAAACCCTTTTACGAAGGGCAGTGATTCTCACAAAAATACTCTACCGAGTTATTCACATCAATAAAGTATATAAATTTACTACAATCATCTTTTACCAGCATTCAGTCCATATCTCCGTGGAATTAATGGTTTTAAAAAATTCGGGTTAATTAAACCAAAAGTAAACCTCTGCATAAGATTATAGAGGTTTACAACTAAGTTTTTAGACCTGAAATCAGCAAAAATCTCGGAGAAATTCGTACTTATTGAGCATTTTGTTTGTTGACAGGAGTACGAACAATATACTGATTAGCAGGTAAATTAATAGCAACTGGTTCTATCTTTCCTTGGGAAACTAAAGTTTGATAAACTAAAGCTGTAATCTCTCCTCTAGTTGCGGGCTTACTTGGATTAAGAACTTTAGGATTTGGATAGTTGACCACTATATTTGCTTTAGTTGCAGCTGCTACATCTCCAACTGCATATTGTGGAATATTATTGGCATCTGCGTAAGTGTTAGTAATAATAAATGATGCAGGACGGTTAACATTTACAGCATTAGCTGCTACGGCTGGGGCTTTTGATATTAATAAAGGCTGCATTAAAGTACTAAATGCAATCGGCATTAAAATACGCCTTTTTACAGGTTTTTGTGCGATTTTTTGAGGAACTACTCTCTGCATGACTGTGGGTACACTAACTGCTGATGTACCAGTAGTTAAATTCAGACCTTTGTTTAAAGCAACTATAGCCTCAACCTTAGAAACCGATTGATTGGGACGAAAGTATCCACCAGGATAACCTGTCATAAATCCTTGTTGATATGCTTCTTCAATGGGACGAGTAGCCCAATAGTTAGCAGGAATATCCTTATATACAGCACCACTTTGTATCTGGCGAGTTGCTGGTTGATCAAAAGCTTTACGAATGATTGCTGCAAACTCATCTCGGTCTACTGGCTGTTCTGGTCGAAATGTACCATCAGGATATCCAGTTACAATATTTCTTGCAGCTAAACCTTGAATAAATGGCTGTGCCCAGTAATTAGATTGAACATCACTAAAGGTAGTTGTAGGGGAAGATTGAGCAGATGTTTCTAATGCTCCAACTGCAAGTACTGTTAATTTTAAAGTTAGTAAAGATATACCTGCTGACACTAACTTAGTTAATTGTGTCATGATCCGTGCCCCCTGTTTGCTCAATTATTTATTATTTCTAATACTTCAATAGTTATTAACAAATAGTGGAGATTTAGTGGAGAAATTTATCCTACAGCTTGAAGTCCTACTAAAGACTGACTAGACTTATTACTTTAGGTGTAGATAACGCGATAATGAAAATCTCAAAAATGTCAATGTTCTAGTAACGGCTTATGTTAATAGAAAAATTTTATAGCAATCTTATTTTAGTTGTGAAAAATATAGATTAGGGAACAAACCGCCTTTCCTTCGAGACGCTACGCCAACGCGCAGCGTCTCGTTGGCGCAGCCTCTCATAGAGAAGAGAAGAACGCCAAGGAAAGAAGAAAGAGAGATATAATTTTTACGAATGATTTAGGACTGCTATAAATTTAAGTAATAAAATTTATAGCTTGTTTTCAAGAAGAAAAATATAGCGGAGTTCTCCACGACTTTTCCACTATTTAGATTTAATCTAAGTCTCAAGCAATGCAGAAGAACCGATTGATGTAGTGATTGTTCACGTTTCTAATGGAGAAGTTGGCAAAGTTCTGGAGAAGTTGCAAGACTTACCCAAAGTACAAATTACGCTCATACCAACTGGTGTGATGACTCTGCAACCCCCTGCATCAGAAGCGCCGCAACAAGTTGTAAATGTGGAAGAACGCAGTCCGATTGAGATTTTTCTTTCTGGTTTGCAAAGTGTTGCCTCTTGGCGAGGTTTTCTTAGTTATGCAGCACTGGCAGGCTTTGTAGTCTGGATTGGCTTGTATACTAATACAGCTTACTTGCTGGTGGCGGCAATGCTGATTGCATACAGCATCTAGTGAAGAACTTCGCGTAGGCGCAGCCCGCCGCAGGCATCGCCTCACCCAATCAATTCAAACTCAATTATTGAAACAGGGCTTAAATGTGACACCTCTAGTTGATGTCAACGTGCTAGAAACACCTGCTAGTAAACAATAAAACCAATTATCTAAAATTCGATATTAAATTACGTTAGCGAAGCGGTAGCGAGGAACGAGCGTCATTACGAATTAATACTATGAGTAGATCAAAGCTTTCAGAAAAACAAGCCCTAGAAAGAGAAAGTAGCGAAGTCTTGCAGCAGTTGGAAGATTGGCTAGAAACTCCAATGCTGGTGCTGGGCTTTGTATGGTTAGCACTATTCATCATCGAGATCATCTGGGGATTAAACTCTTTACTGGAAGCCTTTAGCATCACTATTTGGATTATTTTTATATTAGATTTTCTACTTAAACTAGCGATCGCTCCTCATAAATTTTCCTATATTAAAAGCAACTGGCTAACAGCTATTTCTTTGGTGTTACCAGCGCTGCGTACTTTTCGGATTATACGGGTGGTACGAATATTAAGAACAGCACGGGCTGTGCGAGGGTTACAACTGTTGCGAGTCATGACTCGTGCTAACCGAGGAATGCGAGTTTTAGGAGCAAGTATTAGCCGTAGAGGATTTGGTTATATTGTGGCATTAACTGCGATCGTTACTGTAGTAGGAGCAGCAGGGATGTATACATTTGAAAACGAAGTTCCTGTGGAATCAGGGTTGCATAACTACGGTACTGCTTTATGGTGGACAGCAATGCTAATGACAACGATGGGTTCTGACTATTCGCCCAAAACGCCCGAAGGTCGGGTGCTTTGTTTTTTCTTAGCTTTATATGCGTTTGCCGTATTTGGTTATGTCACTGCAACTCTGGCAACGTTTTTTATTGGTCGTGATGCCGATGATGACGAAGCAGAGTTAGCTGGAGCGAAATCGATTCAAGCGCTTCACAAAGAAATCGCAGCATTGCGCGGGGAAATTCAAGAATTATTGCATCAAAATTCTGAGCGTTGACGTTAGCAAAAATTACTTAGTGAGGAAAGTTCATGAATGCAGAAATCTCCACAGCTTGGGATAAGGTTCAAAGCATGATAAATGGTTTCATAGTTTTGCTACCGAATATTGTCTTAGCGTTGATTGTCTTTATAATCTTTTTGTTTATTGCTAGCAGAATTAAGGCACTAGTCAAGCGGTTAACTCGTAATCGTCACTCTGCCCGGAATTTAGGGCTAGTACTGGGAAGATTAGCGCAAGGGCTAACAATTTTGATTGGGTTGTTTATCGCCCTTTCTATTGTAATTCCCTCATTTAAAGCTGGCGATTTAGTACAACTGTTGGGAATTAGTGGTGTTGCAATTGGTTTTGCTTTTCGTGACATTCTGCAAAACTTTTTAGCTGGAATTTTAATTCTGTTGACTGAGCCGTTCCAGATTGACGATCAAATTGTTTTTAAAGGATTTGAGGGAACAGTTGAAAATATCCAAACAAGAGCCACTACAATCAGAACTTATGATGGTCGGCGGATTGTCATTCCGAACTCGGAATTATTTATTAATTCTGTAACTGTAAACACTGCCTTTGATAATCGACGATTAGAGTACGATGTCGGCATTGGCTACGGCGACGACATTGACCGTGCCAAACAGTTAATGCTAGACGCAATGCTTAGTGTAAATGAAGTTTTAAAAGATCCGGCTCCTGATGTACTAGTAATGGAACTTGCCGAAAGCACTGTTAACATCCGTGTGCGTTGGTGGGTTCATCCACCACGACGCGCAGACAATCTTATTTCGCGGGATAAAGTGATTATTGCAATTAAGAAAACGCTCGTTGCAAACGCCATTGATTTACCTTTCCCAACTCAACAAATTCTATTCCACGACCAGACAGAAGAGACAGATGGAAACCGCTCACGTCAGCGTGAAGGTTGGCCAGCAGGTAAAGGTGAAGTACCGAAGCCTCGCCGCATCAGCGATTCGCTCAGGTTACTTGCTCAAGTGCGCTCCTCAGAAGATAGCAACGGCAAAGTAGATTCTCAAATCAACGAATAATGAGAAACGTCAAGTTAAGCAAACTTTGGGATCAGCTGCACTCAAGTTACTGGTTCATACCGGCAGTTATGGCGATAGTAGCTACTGCTTTGGCTTTCACAATGCTTAATATTGACCGTACAGGCAAAGTAGAAATTGATTATTGGTGGGTTTACACTGGTGGAGCAGATGGAGCGCGATCGCTGTTAGGATCGGTTGCAGGTTCGATGATTAGCGTTGCTGCTACAGCCTTTTCAATTACAATTGTGGCGCTTCAGTTAGCTGCTTCCAATTTCGGGCCGCGACTTCTGCGTAATTTTATGCAGGATACAGGTAATCAAATTGTACTAGGCACATTTATTAGTACGTTCATCTACTGCTTGCTTGTACTGCGGACAATTCATGGAGAAGGAGATGGATACGAACAGTATGTGCCACAACTTTCGGTTACAATCGGCACTTTACTGGCAATTATTAGCATTGGTGTATTAATTTATTTTATCCATCATGCTTCAACCATAATTCAGGCATCTCACGTAATCCAAAATGTTAGTGAGGATTTACATTCAGCAATTGAACGGTTATTCCCCGAAAAGATTGGGCATGGTAAACCAGAATATAGCCTTGGAGTTGAAGAAATTCCCATATCTTTTGAGGAGGAAGCTTTACCAATTCGAGCTAATGGAACTGGTTATTTACAAGCAATTGATGACGAAGAATTTATGGAAATTGCTTGTAAACATAATTTGCTAATACGCCTTCAGGTTAGACCAGGAAAATTTTTAATTCAAGGTAGCGATTTAGCCCTGGTTTTTCCTGGAAAAAAAGTAAATAAAAAACTTACCAAGCAAATCAATGATGCTTTTATTTTGGGCAAAGAACGTACAGAACAGCAGGATATAAAGTTTCCAATCGATCAGTTAGTAGAAATTGCCCTACGTGCCATCTCTCCTGCTGTGAATGATCCATTTACTGCAATTCGCTGTATTGACCGAATTAGCGCAGGACTGTGCCACTTAGTTCAAAGAGATTTCCCTTCGCCCTATCGCTACGATAAAAATAAAAAATTGCGCTTTATTGCCAAAGGAGTAGATTTTCAAGGATTGGTTGATTGTGCTTTTAACCAAATTCGGCAGTATGGAAAGTCGGATGCAGGAGTAACTATTCGTTTGTTAGAAGCTATAGCTGCAATTGCTACTTACACCAATAATTCTAAATATCAAGCAAGCCTGCGCCATCATGCCGACATGATTTTACAAGATAGCCGTGAAGGATTATCACAAGAACAAGACCACAAAGATGTAGAAGAAAGTTATTATCAGGTAATTAAAAATTTAAATAATGATGGCAATAATAAGGATTGGGATTAATCAGAATATTGGCGTTTTAAATTAATAGTTTTGAGGTAATAATTATGAAAATTCTGAATTGGAAAGGTTATCGAATTATCGCATGGATAGGACAGGCTCTACTAACAATTTTTGTCATAGTCGCAGCAGTTCAAGGTAAGTTGTCAAATGCCTTGGGTCTTGCATTCTTCCTTGTTGTATCCTTTGTGTTTGTTATCCGAGATAATAAATTACCTACTTTATTTGATTTTTTGTTTGTGTTGGCCGCATTGCTCAATGCTACTGGTTGGGTATGGGATTTATTTGGTATGCCAGGCCCCTATGACGAAATTGTTCATGCTTATACGACTTTTGCAATTACCCTAGCACTTAGTTTTTTAGTCTATGGTTCAATGTTGAATATATTTCGGAATCATCCACTTTTGTATTTAGTGACAATTACTAGTTTTGGGATTGCTATTGGTGCTTTGTGGGAAGTCACAGAATGGTCTGCTGGTAAAATTCTTAATACCCAAGTAATTGAAAGCTTGGATGACACCATTATTGATTTAGTGATGGACTCTCTGGGGTCTGGATTGGCAGCTTTAATTAGTCTTTGGGCGTTGCGAGATTGGACAAGTCGTAATGCAGAGACAAATCATTCGTCAACTGAGACATCCGTTTAAAACGTTTAATCTTCAATACTTATGAATATGATTATGAAGAAAAAATACACACATAAAGAGCAGGAAATTCCCAAGCCTAGTTTTTTTGGTTTAACAAAAAACTCTCACCAAATCAACTTAGTAATTTTGGCTGAAAAGATTTCGACAGACAACTTTTTTTTGAAGAAAACAACTCAGAGGCTGTTACCTTTAATAGGGATAACAGCAAGATTTTTGAGTAGCTGTTCAACAGACTTTTCTGGGAAAGTTCGTCCTTCAATTGTTCCTTCTCCTACAGTTAATGAATCACAGAGCCAAATTTCGCGCCCTTTAACACCAACTGCTGAGGACAATAATTTTGTAGTTGAAGTTGTTGAAAAAGTAGAACCAGCCGTAGTTCAAATTAATACTTCCCGAATTATTAGAACCCAAGTAACACAATTACCAGATACATTAAACGACCCATTCTTTCGGCGCTTTTTTGGTGAGAATCTCCCTACACAACCTCAAGAGCGAGTAGTGCGCGGTCTAGGTTCTGGTTTTGTCATCGATCCCAATGGACGAATTCTCACCAATGCTCACGTTGTCAACGATGCAGATACGGTGACGGTATCATTTTCTGATGGTCATACTGTTGAAGGGAAAGTACTGGGGAAAGATCCTGTCAGTGATGTTGCAGTTGTGCAAATTCCTGGTACAAACTTGCCAACAGTAGAAATAGCAGATTCTGATACTTTAAAACCAGGACAGTGGGCAGTTGCGATCGGTAATCCTTTAGGTTTACAACAAACGGTAACAGTAGGCGTTATTAGTGCAATCAACCGTTCCTTAAACCTTTCTACTAGACCTAGTGGTTATATTCAAACCGACGCAGCAATTAACCCCGGAAATTCCGGCGGGCCACTATTAAATGCTCGTGGTCAAGTAATAGGCGTTAACACTGCAATTATCCAGGGTGCTGAAGGTATTGGCTTTGCAATTCCTATAGATACAGCTCAACGAATTGCCCAGCAATTAATTACTAAGGGTAAAGTTGAATATCCTTACTTAGGTCTTCAAATGCTCACATTAACACCCGAAGTCAAGCAAAGAATCAATAATTATCCAAATAGCAATGTCCGCATTTTAGCAGCTCGAGGAATTCTTATTGTTCGCGTTGTCCCTAATTCTCCTGCTGCCAGAATCGGATTACGCCCAGGAGATGTTATTCAAACAATCAACAATCAATCTGTTAACAATGCTGAAGAAGTTCAGCAGATTATCGAAAAAAATGGCTTAAATAATAACTTACAAATCCAAGTGCTACGCAACGGACAGAACTTACAATTCACGGTACAACCTGAACCACTGCCATCTCCAAATAATATCCAGTCTTAGGTTTTTCAGGTAGGGAATCCCTACCTGACTTTTCAACTGTTTTCAACAGATGATTCAGACTTGCCATCTACCACAGCTAATACTTTTTGCTTGTGATTATCTTGTTTATTTTCTTGCCAGTTGTTGAGTACATCCTCGACTAAAACTTCTTTTATCCATGTTTGAAACACAATTACTAATGGAACAGCGAGAAATACACCCAAAAATCCGAAAAAGCTGCCAAAAAACACCACTGCTACCAAAGTAACTGCTGGTAAAAGAGATGCTTGGCTTTTCATCACTAAAGGCACTATAACCAGACTTTCAACCTGCTGAATTCCAAAGTACAAAGCTATAACAGCGACGATTTTCCAAGGTTCTTCACTTAATGCTAGTAGTACAGGCGGAATCACACTCAAAGTTGGCCCGACATTTGGGATAAATTCTAATAATCCTGCCAAAATAGCATTAACTAATGGCAATGGTATTCCTAAAATCAACAGTCCAGCATAGTCAGGAGCGTGCCTTTTATCCAGCCAGTCAACGAGACTACACACTTATTTAGAATGTCATCAACTCGCCGACGATAAAAAGCAGGAAATAGCATTATAAATCCCTGTCGATAGGGCGAAGGATCGGCTAATAACATGATGGTAAGAGCTACAAAAAGCAGCAAGCCTAAAATAATAGAAAGCGAGCTACTGACCAAGCTAAAAAAGTTGTTGATTAACCGATCCAACCAATCTTGTAAACCTTGAGTCAGATACCTAAGCCCCCGAATATTTTCTAATAGTTGCTCAGGAATTACATTTTGTAACCAATTGTTCCACGAGCGCAACCGTTTTAGTCCTATAGGCATAATATTACCAAATTGTTGCAATTGTTCAACAAAACGTGGCCCAATCAGTGCAAAAAAACCGACCAAAACGACCAATAAAAGAATAATTGTTATGGCAACTGCAATTCCTCGCTTAATACGAAATCTTTGAAAAAAACTCACTATTTGATTTAAAATTGTTGCTAAAACTACTGCTGCAAATACCAGCAAAAGGATTTGGCGAATTTGCCACAGAATGTAAAGAGAGATAACAAGAGCCAGAAATCCAATTAATTGTCCGAAGCGCATAATGCACCCTCATTTTTTGCTATCTACAGTGCAAAATCAATACTAAAATTTCTAATTAGCCTGTAAGTCGTCAATTTCTAGTAAGCTTACAATAACTCCAGCAATGGGTATAGAAAGAAATACTCCTAATAAACCAGCTATTTTTGTACCAATTAAAAGAGCAAAAAATACTACTATAGGATTTAAATTGACTGTACTCTGCATTACACGAGGGGCAAGTAAATTATCTTGAATCTGTTGCAAAACTATACAAGCTATTAATACTTTAATAGCAACAATCCAACCATTTTGTACTAAGATAATTAGAGAAACGAAAGTAATTCCTAGTGTAGCTCCTATACCCGGAATCAAGTCAAAAATTCCCACAGTTATAGCTAGCAAAAATGGGAATGGAACACGAAGAAGTGCGAAAACTAAAAAAGTAGCCATACTAAAAATGAATGAGATTAGCAATTGACCTCGTAAAAAACCGATGAAGTTTTTCTGAATAGCGGTTGAAAAGCGATCGCGTTGATTATGGGGAATCATCTTAAGAATCAGTTGCCAGATTTTTTCTCCATCAGTTAGCATGAAAAAGGCAATTACAATAATAATGATAAATCCGACATAACTTTCTAAGATATTGGGCAAAAAGCCTAAAATCATGTTCATACCAGACACAAACCAGTTGCGAATTTGTATTTCTATTGCCTCTAAATTTATTGGGATATTTCGATTAGCTAATGCGCTTTGTAATTGATTAATAGGATTGTTTGTAGAACTAATAATTTGTAATAACAAACCTGTTAATTGTTGTAGCTGTGTAATTAATATATTACCAACAAATACAAATAGAATAATGATTGTTAATAAACTGATAGCTATGACTGTACCCAAGGCAAAACCTCGCCTCAAGAAGCGTTCCAGATAGCGTATAGGATAGTTAAGAATGAGTGCTAAAATTGTCGCAAAGGTAAATATAAAAACTACATCTTTGAAATACCAAAAAACTTTTAATAATACCCAACTACAAGCAGCAAACAGTAAGAAACGAACTAGTGTATTAGTACTAAATTTACTCCAGAAAGTTTTTTTATTTGGCTGTTGTTGATGGTTATTCATATATTTGGTTATTTTTATTTACTAAAGCTATATTTCTAACTAGCTATTTTCGTTTGAGACGGTTCAATATACGAGTAATTAGTTGTGAGTTGTTAGCAGTTTTGCTCATACAATCATCAGCACCGATCGCAAATATTTGCTCAACAATATCTGCTGATAAATTATCAACCAGAAATAATACTGGTAAAAACTTCCAGTACGGATCGTTACGTACTACCTGACAAAGCTCAATGCCATTAATATGAGGCATTTCCACATCTAAAATTAGCAAATCTGGAGAAAATTCTGTCAGAGTATCCCAGAAGTAGCGTGGATCTTCAAGAGTTTTTAGAGTAAATCCTAAAGCTTCTAAAGATTGTTGTATAACAATTAATGTCTGTGCGTCATCGTCTACAACCATGATTCTCGCTTTAGTAATACGAGTTTGCTGTAATACTTGGGTGACTGACTCCAAAATTTCGTTAGGAGGCATGGATTTTTGTAAAAAAGCACGTCCGCCAGATCGTGCAACTTCTAGGCGTAGGCGAAGCCCGCCGCAGGCATCGCTAAAATTATTTTGCTCTGTAAAAATTAACACAGGTATTTGTGGTGTTCGCTGAGATAATTCTCTTATTAATTTCAAGCTGTTTTTCTCAATATCAAGATCGAGTAGCACCACATGGGGATTTAAAGATGAGATTATACTTCTAGCGGCGGTGAGATTAGTAGCAACTTTAATTTGTATTTTTTGATTCTCAGCCTCCTTGATCAATTCCTCAACTACTTGTTGTTCATTGCTAATTACTAATAGTAGATTTTGGGTTTGTTCAACTGTGCTTTTTTCTAGCTCTCGTTGCAACTCCATCAAGAGCTTATCCAAATAAAAACATTTAGCTTGGCTAATAGATTTTTGATTTTGAAGTAAATCTTCAATCTCATTGGCTAATAACGAACCTTTTGGAAAGCCAAAGCTACCCAAGGCACCAGCTAGCTTGTGAGCTTCTTGCTCTGCTTTTTGCCGCAATTGAGCGTCAAGTGTACCTTTTCTTAAAGCATCAGCTGCTAGTTTCAATACTACAATGCGCGAACCAACCTTAGCTTTGAAATTTTCCCGCTCTTGAGCAATGGCTGTTAGTAGAATTTGCTGCTGTTTTAAATCTATTTCCGGCTCAGGTTTCGGGCAACTTTGCTCACGCTCTAGAGCTTTTAAACGATAACCCATTCCATAGACAGTTTCTATAAAATCATAGTTAGCACCTGCTGCTTTTAGCTTTTGCCGTAAACTTTTGATATGAGATTTAATCGTATTTTCTTCAGGTGGATCTTTTTCAGCACTCCAAAGTTGATCTACAATGGTACTCCGGCTAAAGATGCGCTGGTTGTTACGTAAAAAAAGGTCTAAAAGGCTAAATTCTTTTGCTGTTAAATTTAGAGAAATGTCTGCATAAGTTACCTCGCAAGTACTAGGATCGAGACGCAAGGCTCCCCATTCCAAAACAGGAGGTAAAGAAGTATTTCCTCGACGTAATAAAGCACGAATCCGAGCTGATAACTCTTGAAAATCAAATGGTTTGACTACATAATCATCTGCTCCGGCATCTAAACCGATAACTTTATCAGTTTTAGTGTCTTTTGCCGTTAAAAGCAGAATCAGCATTTGATAACCTGACTGCCGTAATTGCCGACAAAGACTTATGCCATCTAGCTTTGGTAGAACAATATCTAATAAAATCAGGTCATAGTGACAGACATTAACCAATTCCCAACCGGCTTCACCATCAGCAGCAATATCAACCACATAATTTTCTTTGGTAAGATATCTTGCTACAGCTTGAGCAAGCAAATCATCGTCTTCAACCAACAGAATTCTCATGAAAATGTTTGCTTGTAGAAGCAACCATAAGCGCTGTAATCAAATTTATATAACTTAGGTTATGCCCTTTTCAGGCCTATATGACATCTATCAAAGGCAAGGTTTAAGCAACAGATTCGCTCCGTCTAACCTATTTTGATAAAACTTTGTACTTGAGGCTGTTACAAGTCAGGACAGTAGAAAACCTGGTAGCAATGTAGCATTAACAGAGCTATACTGATACAGTCTAGAGCGAAAACATGATGAACTTGCGATAGTTGAGCAGTTATTTACCTCAAGAGTTAAGTAAACCGAATTAATTACACAATGTCATTGCGATCGCTCGCAATGACTATAAATATTTTTGTTCATCTAATTACCAATAGCTATGGTATGATTACGTCGGATGTCGTTTGACTAACAGCCGCACCAGTGATACATCATCGATTTTGTTAAAGTGCGATCGCGTATTATCTTAGTCAGCAATTCAAAAAAACATCTGCCGCAATCATTTTCCAAATGGCTATTACAGTCTTTTTTACAACCCAGTAAAGTTGTAACCTACTCCGATCATCAGCCCGACATCCGTTTCATCTAAAAATGCCGCATTCACTCCTGCTGTTGCCGTTAAGTTAGTATTTAAAGGAACATCTACTCCACCAGATAAAAGCAGGCCAACGTCTGCATCATCGCTAGTTTCAATCGCTACGCCAGCCCCAACGTATGGTGCTACAGCGAATGTATCTTCAAAAGCATCTGCTGTCCGAAAGTTAAAGTCATAGGTAAGAGGAACCAAAATAACCGGGTCGTCTTCAATCGCCACAGATGGACGTACAGATAAGGTACGCGTCAGCCCAATTTTGCTGATTACCATAAAGCTACCTTCACCTATAGCTGAATCACCACCTAAACCAATATTGCCAGCAACTCCAATATAGCTGGAGCCACCACGGGTAGTTCGACCTGGAGCAACATCTACTTGCGCCACCTCAGCAGAAGTTTCAGAAGCAGGTTGTGTTGGCTGGGGAATCAAATCGGCTGCTGTTGTTGAAATTTTACCGGGAGTCGATGTCGATACAGTTTGTGCTTGAGCAGATAATCCACTTCCAAGCATTGTGATTGTGGAGAAAATAAACAACGCAGAAAATTGTTGTAACCATGTACTATTCATTTTTCAAATTTCCAAATAATTTTGCATGAAGGAATGAGGCATCGAAAAGCAATCTAATATGCAACCAAATTGCTGTTACTTTCCTAACTGATTCAAGCTGATGTCAGCCAACTTCATTAACTGTATGGATAACACGATTTCTCGCCTGAATTACACTTTTGAAGTTATCTAGGAAAAGTGGAAAACTTGTGGATATGAACAATATTTTCAAAATTTCTCAGAGTTTACCAGACATTTTACCCAGGCTGGCAACAACGGCAATTAATTCAGCTGCTCTAACTGGTTTCGCAACGTGTAGCTGAAACCCTGCTGCTAATGCCTCTTTGTAATCTTCTACCCTGGCATATCCCGTCAGTGCAAGAGCAGGAATTCGCCCACCTTGTTCTGCTTCAATTTCTCTGATTTTACGCATCAGCGTGTAGCCATCCTCGTCTGGCATCCCAATATCGCTGATTAACACATCTGGATGTAATTCTTCTAGTGCCTCAAGTACCTGTCTTGTAGAGCTAAAAGTACTAACTTTTGCTCCACCCTCTTCGAGTACTGCGGTAATCCACTGCCGCACATCCGCCTCGTCATCTACAACCAGGACTCGCAAATTGGTTAAGAGGTTGGGGGATGAGGGAGATGGGGGAGATAGGGGGGATGAGGGAGATGAGGGGGAAAGACTTTCTCCTCTGCTTTCTTCTAAAATGGGCAACTTGACTGTAAATGTTGCACCTTGCCCTATTCCTTGGCTTTGGGCTTGGATTGTGCCACCATGCAGTTCTACCACATGACGGGCGATCGCTAGCCCTAAACCTAATCCTTTATCTGACCGAGTATGACTGCTATCTGCTTGACAAAAGCGCTCAAATACATGAGGTAGAAAGTCAGCACTGATACCCTTACCCGTATCACTGACTTGAATTTGAACATAGTTAGGAATTGAGGGTTGGGAAAACTCTTTCCCAACCCCTACTCCCGTTCGGCTACGCTCACGGCAAGCCCACTCCCTATTCCCCACTTCGTTTGACAACCGCACCTTAACTCGTCCATTGTTGGGTGTAAATTTAATTGCATTGGTGAGTATATTTAATACAACTTGTTGCAAGCGATCTGAATCACCCGAAATTTTTTCTATTGAAGTATCAAGTATAGTTTCAATTTGAATACTCTTAGCATCTGCCAGTGATTGTACAACCTCGATTGCGGCTGTAATTACTTCTACTAAATCTACCCAATCAATGGAGAGTGAAAGTTCTCCTCTAACAATCCGCGAAATATCAAGTAAGTCTTCAATAAGTTGCATTTGCAAATTAGCATTGCGTTCGATTATCTCCAATGCAAGAGTTACTTTAGCCTCATCTAGCGCACCAGTTTGCAACATTCCCGCCCAACCGATAATTGCAGTCATGGGGGTACGTAATTCATGGGAAACTATTGCTAAAAATTCGTCTTTGGAACGGTTTGCAGCTTCTGCTGCACTTTGTGCTGCTTCGCTAACAGCGCGTGCGGCTTGTTCTCGTAGCAGCAGTTGCTCTTTTTCTTCTTCAACTTGTTTGCGCTCAGTAATATCTTGCATGATTTTAGAGAATCCGCGCAGATTCCCATTTTCATCTCGTAAAGGTGTGATTACACAATGCGCCCAGAAAAATTTACCGTCTTTACGGAGATGCCAACGATTTTCTTTAGAAAAACCCTCAGTTACAGCTTTTTTTAATACTTGTTGTGGTTGTCCGCGCTCAATTGCTTCTGGTGAAAAAATTCGCTCAAAAGGTTGACCAATAACTTCTGCTTCTTGATAGCCTAAAATACGTTCGGCTCCAATGTTCCAACTGGTAAAGTTACCGTTTGGATCTAACATAAAAATTGCGTAATTAGTTACTCCTTCTACTAGCAATCGATAACGTTCTTCACTTTGGCGCAGACTGTCTTGAATTTGACGTAAACACTCGTAATTATCCTGGGCGGCTCGTGCGTTTTTTTGAGCTTGCTCCCGCGCCTGGCGCAGTGCGGAGTTAAGTGAGCTGATCAACACTGCTACCAGCACAAACTGAACCAATCCTATTACACTAAACCCAGTAACAGCCAGAGAATAAAAAGGTGGTAAAAGGAAGTAGGCGCAGACTATAGCAGACAAAAAAGTTGCCAACAATCCTGGGTTTAAGCCACCATACCAGGAACTAACCATGACAGCAGCTAAAAACAGTGGGTAAATAGAATTCAGCCTGTGTACCTGCCATAGAAGCAGTGTCAGCAGTAAAGCTAGTAAAACCGTTAAGAATGCAATGCTATAGCGTTGTAGTTGCGATGACCTCCGGTCGGTCGGAGACCATCGCGGCTCTGAAAGAGAAGCCTCTCGTAGAGAAGCGGTAGCGAGTCTTTGAGCGTTAGCCTCTCGTTGGCGCAGCCTCTCCGATAGGAGAAGAGAAGCCCATCGTGTCAATCTCCACATTTTCTATTACTTCTGGTTATGCCATCTGTTTATTAAACTTCTACTCTAGTTTTCCACTTTCAAGTTTTACCATTAAAAATTAATCTTAAGAGGATGATATTTTTAAACAATACCCCTCATTACATTGGAAGAATTAAAGCACTAAGTAATAATAATTTAAAACAGGAAGATGATAACGATGACCTCTAAGGAAATCTTAGTTATTGATGATGAAGATGACATCCGTCAATTGATTCAGACTTGTCTAGAAATAATGGGGGGCTGGAAGGTATTGACTGCTACTTCAGGTAATCAAGGATTATCCTTAGCTCAGTCATGTCAACCTGATGCTATCCTTTTGGACGTAATGATGCCTGAGATGGATGGTTTGACAACTTTTCAAAAACTACAGGCTAATCAAAAAACTAAACATATACCTGTGATTTTACTTACAGCAAGAGGACGTACTAATGACAAAAGCCTATTTAATAATCTAGGTGTTAGAGGCATAATCAGTAAACCATTTAATCCTCAGAAACTAGCTGTTCAAGTAGCAGCAGCCTTGAGCTAAAGTATATTACAAAATCTGGTGTTTCCAGTTTAGCTATTCCTAAATTATTTATGGGAATTTAGATGCCAGAGATAGGATTCCTGTAGTCTCTCTACTTTAAGATAGATTTGCTTATAAAAAAAGTCTATCTATAGTTTTGGTAGTCTCTTTCTTAAGTCATATTTTTTTCCGAAAATACATATATTCCACTAGTTTTCCACTTTTACTCTCTAAATTTAGAACTAAATCAATAAATATTAGTTCTGAAGTCAAGATAAATTCTTTTCAGTAAAGCAACTAATATTTCAAGAAGTTAATACATTAATTGGTGAGGTGAGTTTTATCATTCATATAGATTTAAATCAAAGTCTAATTTACTAGATTTACTTAAAATATCTACTTAGGGAGTATAGTATGATAAATAATTTAGAATCACTTTCACATCCACCAAGCAAACAAAAATTTGCTGCTACATTGCGTTTAGTAAGTCGAATTAGTTTTTGGGTGCAATTAGTACTTGGTGGTATTTCTGGCATTGCTGTATTGTTGGCGTGTTTTAGCCGTAACATTACTACTCAGACAAGCAATGCAGGTATAGGCTTTGGGATATTTTTGGCTATTGTTGGTATTTTATTGCTGTGCTTTCGAGTCTATTGGGCTTTGCGTTATCGAAAAATGGCTAAACTTTTACAAACCCCAAATTCTCAAAACCATCCCAAGAAGGAAGACGTAATTCAAAATTTACGAATTGGATTACTCGTGAGTTTAATAGGGTTATTAATAGCTTTTATCGCTTCGGAAGTGACGGTTTCAATCATTTTGGGTAAAGCAGTAGCACAACCTCAAGGTGTCGCAATTTATCAGCCAGAGACTGTAATTCGTTCACTAGACATTTTTGTAATGTTAGCAAACGTCAACATAATTGGCGCTCACTTTTTTGGGGGAGTTACTTCTCTAGGTCTACTCTATTGGTTAGAAGAGTAATAGGCGCAGTGTTGATTTGATTTTGCCTATATCTAAAGTAGTATTTGCCAAATGTATTTAGAATACTCCTCGACTTTTCCACCATTGAGATTTAACCTCAAAATACAGACAGTCTGTTTTCATTCTCCTCTTTTGGTTGAGCAGCTCGACTTTACTTAAAATACACAATCAATAAATAATTTTGATTATTGCAAAAAAAGTTAGCAGTTACCTAAGAGTATTCTCTAATCTCTCACTAGATGTCACTATTTGATTTTTCAAATAACAAGCAAAATGAAAATCTCAGGAGGTATTTATGTACAAGTTAAATCATTCTTCTTTAAAAGAAGTTGGATTAGTAGGAACAATTTTTGGAAGTTTGCTAGTCGGGTTCTCTGCAATTACTCAATCAGCAGTAGCACAGCCGCGAATTTCCCAAATTAATCCTTGCCCTAGTATTTTCTACGAAGAACCACACCGTAATCGAGTTATGGTTCCAGCAGGATGTCCACCAAATGCTGCAACTTTAAGATTCGGAGGACAACAGGGAACTACTGGTTCCCAGAGTGTTGTGGTTCCTGTATATCCTATGAATGGAAGACGCACAAACGTTAATGTTATACAACCACCCGCTCCAGAAAGTAGGCAAAGTGCGATAGCAACTATCACACCAACAGCAGGTACAGTCGATGTGAAATTGAAAAATAACACTAACGCTGGTATCTCTTATCAAGCAATTGGTCAGACCCAACCTCGATATCTTGCAGGTGGACAAGAATTTGTCTTACGAAACTTACCAACACCTATCAGTATTACCTTGGTACGTCAAGATGGTGGACTGCTTAAAGTTATGCCCACATCTACTTCTGAAGGGATACTCGCAGTCTCGTTAGATGAAACAACCAATTTCGATGATAATCAAGGCGTATTGAGAATTCAAAAAGATGGTCAAGTATTTTTGAATTAATATAATTCACCGCAGAAATGTTGAACGCCTGTAAAACGCTGATTAGAGCAAGTCAAAACTTTTGTAGTCGTTCAATAATATCAGGTTCAGTTGAAAAATTATCGATAGGACTGACGTAAAAGATTTTGAATAATAAGTCACGATCTGAACCTGATAATTAGTCAACCCAAATGGAGATTTTGAAATGATCAACTTTATGCAAACTAAATGGAGTTCTAAAGGAACAATTGCTCTAGCAATCTCCACATTGCTTCTTGGAAGTTGTACCAATAACTTAGATCAACAGGCCGGAGTACCAGAAACCAATGTGACTACAGAAGAAGTCGCAGATAATACAAACGAACTCATTGGTAAAACTGTAACGATTAGAAGTACACCCGTCAGAAAATTGGGGCCGTCAACTTTCACAATTGCCGATAAGCAACTTTTTAATGCTAAACCAATTTTAGTTGTAAATGCTTCGGGTAAAACTTTTACCCTGCCTACTGACCCAAATACACCAATTCAAGCGACAGGCCCAGTTCGTAAGTTGGTGATTGCAGATATTAATCGAGATTACAACTTGGGCTTAGATCCAAACTTGTACAAAGAGTACGAAACCCAACCTGCAATTATTGCTCAATCAATTGCACTTGCTCCTAAACCAGGTGAACTTACCACAAACCCTCAATTATACTACGGTAAAAACTTGGCAGTGACAGGCGAGGTAGAAAACATCAGAAATGCCAATTCCTTCACCTTAGACGAAGACAAATTATTTGGTGGACAAGATTTGTTAGTGATCCGCGCTGGTACTCCGAAAGGAACTGTCAATGAAGGTGAGAAAGTTGCAGTCACGGGTGTGTTGCGCCCGTTTGTTGTAGCTGAATTAGAACGGGATTACGACCTTAAATGGGATTTAACTTTACAAAGGCAGCTAGAAGTAGAATACAGGAATAAACCTGTATTAGTTGCAACAGAGGTATATCCCTCAGCAATTCCAGAATAAAATATTCTATAGCTATCAGGAAAGCTTTACATGAATACCCGCAAGACAAATAATCATAAGGGCAATGAATGACAATTCCGAAAGAGGAAATTTCTCACAGGCGTTAGGTCAAACAGGGGTATTAGTTTTCCTGGTAGTGATCGCTATGGTAGTGAGAAGTTGTAGTTTTTTTGAGGAAAAACCAACTATCACTAATACATCTGAAATTGCTGAAAACACCGACGAATTTATCGGAAACTCTGCAACAGTTAAAAGCAGAGTAATTCAGAAAATTGGTTCGAGTTCATTCACGGTTAGTGATGCACGCTTCTTTCGCGGTGAACCTCTTGTAGTTGTTAATGCTTCAGGTGTGCCTTTTAATCTGCCATCTGACCAAAATATCAAAATTCAAGTTACTGGTCAGGTTCGTAATTTAGTAATTCCCAAAATTGAGCAAGAGTTTAATCTCAATATGCAGGATGAGTCTTACAAAGATTACATCAATAAACCTGCAATCATTGCTCGATATCTTGTATTAGCGCCTCAACCTGGCCAAATAACACAACGTCCCGAACAATATTATCGTAGTCAAGTTGCAGTTACGGGGGAAGTGGGCAATATCCGCAGTCCGGTTTTACTAACGCTAGATGAAAACCAATTGTTTGGTGGGCAAGATTTGCTAGTTTTATTAAAAGCACCGGCCAAAGTAGCAATAAATCAAGGTCAGACAGTATCGATAACTGGTGAAGTTCGTCCTTTTGTGATTGCTGAAATTGAGAAAGAATATAATTTTACCTGGGATCTAAATGTAAAAAGACAGTTAGAGGCTGAGTACGGCAACAGACCTATTTTAGTTGCTGAAACTATATATCATCCTTCTTAAAAATCAGCGATCGCTACCGACATTTATAAAAAAGTTTAATTTGTTTAATTTCGGAGAAACATAAGTTCATGAATACTCGATTTATACGCTCAATAATTTTACCATTGGGCTTGACCTCTGCATTGTTTTTGGGAATGTTACCCTTTACACCTGCTAAAGCGCAGACAAGTAACAATGCCCAAATTTCAGGTAGGCTCTCAAAATACTCTCCCATAAAAGCTCCCTTTCTTAAGCCTGGATCTCGTGGACAGCCTGTCAGAGATGTGCAAGCTGTGCTGCGATCGCTAGGATTTTATAACGGAGCTATTGATGGTATCTATGGCCCTAGAACTGCTACAGCAGTAGCTACCTTTCAGCGTTCGCAAAGAATAGTTGGTGATGGTAGGGTAGGAGCGCTGACGTGGCAAGCTTTACGCACATCCGTGCGTCCCGTGCGTCGTCGTTTCTAACAGATACATATATATAATTTACTCAATTCCAGCATTCACCAAAAGAAAATCAAAAGGTTTTGATGATTACCAAGATGATGGAAAAACATTTGTGTACCGAGATTTACCACAAGAGAAATTGCACATTTCACTGGCACAGGTGATTTATGTTGGTGATGGTGAGTCAGATATTCCCTGCTTTTCTCTAATCTCTAATAAGTTAAGAACAGGGTATAGCGATCCCATTATATAAAGACAGCACTCGCTTTAAGTCTTAGAAACTAAACCAAACCAGAAATACTGATTTTGTCATTGGTTCTTAACCTTGGTTGTAACCAAGATTAATTTAGATGGGTTTGCCCTGCATAAATCGGCTCATTGCGAGTTGCTATATTCATAATTACTACTAATTATTAACCATTATTTTTCAGATTAATAATATTTAGTGTTTTTTTCATCATTCTGTAGGTTTACCTAGCTTCAAAATCCTTATTTGAATGCTTCTTGTAGTTGTTCAGATGTCAAAAACTTTATTAAACTTAACGGTAGTGGTTGCTGACTAATTGTATTAACGTAATCTGGACTCAAGTAGGAAAGGTAACTTGACTGTTGGGCAACATACGTTTCAAAAAATGGAACACTCAAAGCTTTAACATAACGACGTGCCAAGGCTGGACTTGAACCGATTACCTGTGTAGGAACAGGTACGGTGGCATTTGGTGATTCTGCAATAGTAGAAAAGTGTGTGCCGCCATTGATGAGTGCTAAATATTTATTTTGAGCTGTTAGCAAAGATACTACTTCTTCTGTCATTTGATCTCAACTTGTTAGCTCATCAGGAGGAATTACAAAGCAACGTACATCAAAAGCAGCTTCTAAACCTGCTGTTTGAATATACATCAATTCCTTTCCAGTCTCATCCATTCCAGGTAGAAATACTAAAAGTGGATAATTAGGGTTAGAAAACTGGGTAGTTAAAAAATAAGGCTGAATACGAATCTTAGATGCCATGATTAAACTAATATTGATAATGGAAGCTATACCTGTGGAAAATCATCAACTAATATAAATACGACTAAACTAACTCGGAATCAATCCTACTTATTTTCCCAGTTTCTTGCGTATTAATATCATTATTACCTGCTTGCAAACACTCCTGCTCAGTTTGACTGGTTAAACGTAAATTGAGTAAACTGGCAACCCACCCAGCTGTCAATCCCTGGAGCAGAACGACAATTTCCCGATTACCTCAGCATTAGAGCATTGGCAAATATTAACAGATTATTCTGGCACTCGATACCGCGAAATCACTTTACTTTTGTATACTCAAAATCAGGTTTTGGGTTATCTACAAGTGGCGCGTAGTATCACTGATTTAGACCAACATCTTGCTTATTTAAGATTAGCTTTGGTGTTAGGATTGCCAATTTCCATGATTTTCGTTGGTTTGTCTAGTTGGTGGTTGGCAGGAAGGGCAATGCAACCTGTCAGGTTTAGCCACGTTCGTTTGGAAAAAAGAGTATGGGATACCAGCTAAAACGCAATAATTCAGCTGCGAAACTGGAAACCAACCATTCTTGGAGTTTACCTATCGTTCCTGAAGACACTGCGATCGCGCTAATATCACCCATTGCAGCCGCCTCTAAAACCTCGGTAACAGAGTGTCCTTCCCGAACTTCTATCTCCACTTGTAAATTTACCCCGTCCAAATCAGCTTTAATCTGAGATAGAGTTTGTTCAGCCTGCTGTGGTAAGATTTTCCTTGGTATTTCTCGACGACCAGTATCTTCTAAAACCCAGCAAAGCTTACATTGTTGCAGATATCTACCAGATTGTTGTTGAGCCAATTGCTTTACTTCTTGCACCAAATAATCCGCCGATTGAGTACCGTTGTAGGGAAGTAGCAAAGAACGGAAAAGGTGCTGACAACGGAGTATTAATTCCTCAGAAGTATAAGCATAGATCAACTGAGGACGCAGTACCAGGAGGGGAATAGGTGTTCGACGAGATAAGTTAGCCATTGTACTACCCACCAATTTTTCCGTGAGTAAGCTGCGACTTTGAGAACCCAGGATAATTAATTGAGACCGATAGGTTTGGGCAACTTTAAGAATGATATCAACAGGCTTTCCCGATTGAACTTCTATTTTTACTTCTAAATCAGTGGGGCTTTCGCCAATAGCTTCTGCGAACCGAGTTTGAGCTTGTTCTATTTTTTCACTATCAACTTGTGGAATAATGCCTCTTTCCGATAATGGAACAGCGTGCAGAAAAACTATTTGCTTTATCCCCGCAAGCGCAAGGCTGGAAACAAAATGTCTTAGACGATGTAAACCATCGGAAAAGTCTGTGCAAATCAAAACTCGTTGAAACATATATAACTAATAAAAAATATTTAGAAATCTTCTAATTTAATCCCAAAGTTTATAATCAATTTCCTTGAATAGTTATAGCACATTTTATTTTGGTTATTTTGTTGATGAATCTACTTTTTTTCGCAGAGTATCCTTTGCGGTACATCATCACTTTTTAGTTACATTTGAGATGTATAGCAATCCGATAGCGTTCGCGTAGCGTCTCCCCTTGGGAGAAGCGGTAGCGAGTCAGACGCTCCTGCGTCGCTAACGCTGCGCTATCGAGCATCTTTGATTTGTGAATCACTCGTAGAGGTAAGGGACTGGGGATTGGGGACTGGGAAGAAGGAATAAAGGTGTACTGAGTTTTGTTCAAAAATCAAATATGAGTTCTATATACAGATAAGCCTTAGCATGAAAGTACGCGAAGTTATCAAACGACTAGAAGCTGATGGTTGGTATCTTGCCAGAACT
>DASQZD010000018.1:0-15245 GCA_035638855.1 Nodularia sp. (in: cyanobacteria)
GTAGCTTGGCACAATTAAATATAAAACCTCGCTTCCATTCCTCTCCCCTACCAGGTGAGAGGCTTTGACTCCCCCTTCCCTGCTAGGGAAGGGGGTTGGGGGGTTAGGTTTAGATTATATTTTTTAACGCCCACTTACTTATGAAGGAAACAAATTCCATGTATCTCCCCTGACCCCTGCTCAAAAGCTCCGTTTCCTCTTTTTCGGCTTCCACCCTAGAGTCGTATCTTCGATTACCCAGTGTTTTATGAAGACAGTCCCCAAAACAAATGTTACCTTAGTTTAGTTTCAAATCCAGTTGAATAAATGCTATCTAAGTATATACTTGCCTAATACATTTGTAGAATAGCTAAGTTCATGAAATAAGTTTCATACAACGGTTATAAGAACAAGATTCAAGTAACTTTAAATAGGATCATCACTCTGATACAGTACAAATTTGAAAAATTATGACTAATCGTTTTGCTTCTGGAAACGCTGCCCTGACACTCAAGGTAGTGGGGATCATATTAATTATGTCCTTTTTACTAGACTTTTTAATTCTCATGTTCCCCTTCCAACCAACAGATCGGGAATGGCAAATTAATTTAGCTACGGCAATAGTTGACAGAGGCATTGTGCCTTTGGTAGGGATAGGAATGCTGTTTGTAGGCTATTGGATTGATAGTGTTGCTGATAGCGATCGCTCAAGAGGAATAGACATCAGATTTCCCGTCCTGGTAATGTCCAGTGTTTTAGGGTTAATGTTCCTGCTAATTTTTCCCTTGCACTTGAATAACGTCCGACAAGCTAGCGCTCAAAACGTCGCTCAAATCCGCCAAGATGCCGAACAAGCAGAAACTCAACTGCAAAATCAGTTAGCCCAATTCCAAGCCCAAATCAACAACGACCAAGGAAAGGCTCAACTAGAACAGCTACGAAACCAAGCCAGAAATCAGTTCACCGAGCTGCTCAAAAATGAGGAAACATATAATAAAGCAGTGAATAACCCTCAACTACCGGCAGCCCAAAAAGAATTACTGAAGAAATTTAAAAAAAATCCCCAAGAACTGGAGAACTTTATCGCCCAGCAAACAGATCCTCAAGCACAAGCCACTCAAAGACTCACCCAAATTCGCCAACGTCGGGAAGAAGCACAAAAACAAGCCAAAGACGTGGCTTGGAAGTCCGGACTGCGAATTGGTATTAGTAGTTTGCTGTTATCCATTGGTTACATGATCATTGGCTGGACAGGATTACGATCTATAGGTGTTTTACAAGGTAGTAAGCGTAAAGTAGCCGCCCGCTAATTCACGATCAATAAACTCCAGGTTTGTAGTGAGGACTTAAGTCCTCACTATTTCCTTTGGTTGAGGCTAGGGCGTATTTTAAGGCTCATTTTGGCTAATAACAGTCAATAGGCGGTAAGCTGTTCCTAGACAAAACTCCAGCACTCACTACAAAGGTATTTAGTAATTAAAAAATTCCTCTAAAAACTCATAAATGTTTTCAATTTACATACTCACATATAACGAAGAGCTAGATATTGCTGCTTGTATCGAGTCCGCCATGCTATCTGATGACATCATAGTTGTAGACTCATGCAGTAGCGATCGCACAGTAGAAATTGCCAGTCGCTATCCAGTTCGCACCGTCGAACACGCCTTTGAAAGCCACGGTCGGCAACGCACCTGGATGTTAGAATCTATTCCCCCGAAATATGAGTGGGTATACATTCTCGAAGCCGACGAACGCATGACACCAGAACTGTTTGCCGAATGCGTACAAGCCACCAAAAACCCCGACTATATAGGCTACTACGTCGCCGAACGTGTCATGTTCATGAATCATTGGATTCGCTACAGCACCCAATATCCCCGGTATCAAATGCGGCTGTTCCGCCACGGTAAAGTCTGGTTTACAGATTATGGTCATACTGAGCGTGAAGTATGTAACGGTGCGACCAGTTTTATTAAAGAAACATATCCTCACTACACTTCTGGCAAAGGTTTAAGCCGTTGGATTGAAAAACATAACCGTTATTCTACAGATGAAGCCAAAGAAACCTTGTACCAAATTGAACAAGGCAAAGTCAACTGGAAAGATTTATTCCTGGGTAAGACAGAAATCGAAAGACGACGCGCCTTAAAAGATTTATCATTACGTTTACCCGCCAGACCATTTTTGCGCTTTCTGTATATGTATTTTATTTTAAGAGGATGCCTAGATGGACGCGCCGGGATGGCTTGGTGTACATTACAGGCATTTTACGAATACCTGATTTTGCTCAAAGTTTGGGAAATGAAAAATATGCCTACACCCAGTTTAGAAATAGGCCTATCTGACGGTGAACAGACCAAAGCAGAAGCTCATCATCCTCTTTCTCAAACAGCAAAAAATTTGGATGTGATTTAAGTCCACCTCACTTTTGTGCCTTCTGGCAGGATTTTGGCGAAAATCAACTTTTCCCAGATCCCCACACTGTCTGACATCAGAGAATACTTCGGTAAGTTATCTTAAATTAATCTTATTAACGAAATTGTCATAAAAATCAGTTACAACTTCACAACCTGATCAGCATCCTCCTCTAGCTGTAAAATATCACTTACAGAAAATTCAGCAGCTTTTAATTGCGCGCGGTAAGATGAGTAATATGTCAGCAAGTTGCAACAAACGTTTACAAGTTTGACAAAGAAAAGTAACATCCTCAAAGTCAAATCAGCCATAATCTTGATTGGTAAGTGTCTATATGCACCAGTCTAGAAAAGTACTGTTTTTCTAGAAAAAAGTGTATATTTCCATATTGGGCAGTTGCTTTCAGTATTAAATGCTACGAGCAATGTCTTCCTAATTTGACAAATATGCTGGTATGAATATCAATAAAAAAAGTTCCAGTAGCCTAAAACAGGAGAATAGGGACTTGGGAATTAATCACCTAAAACAGGATTTAAAGAATGACCTGATTGCTGGTTTGTTGGTAGTAATTCCATTAGCCACAACTATTTGGCTCACCATTACTATTGCTAATTGGGTAATCAACTTTCTCACTAAAATTCCCAAACAACTGAATCCCTTTGATGGTCTCCAACCTATATTAGTAAATATACTGAATCTAGCCGTGGGACTTGCCGTCCCTCTATTAAGCATTCTTTTAATAGGGTTGATGGCTCGAAATATTGCGGGGCGTTGGTTATTGGATTTTGGTGAGCGAGTATTACAGGCAATTCCCTTAGCTGGACAGGTATACAAAACCCTGAAACAGATTTTAGCCAACCTACTCAAAGATTCAAACGAGAAGTTTCGCCGGGTGATTTTAGTAGAGTATCCCAGAAGAGGAATATGGGCGATCGGCTTCGTCACCGGGGCTATGAGTAGCGATATTCAAACTCAGATGCCCCGTCCAATGCTCAGTGTTTTCATTCCCAGTACCCCAAACCCCACAACAGGATGGTATGCCATCGTTCCCGAGGACGAGGTAGTAAACCTATCTATGCCCATAGAAGACGCATTTAAAGTCTTAGTTTCCGGGGGTATCGTCTCTCAGAATAACCCTCTACCTGCCCTCCTAATGTCCCCAGAGCGAAATATAGAAATACCACCCTTAGAAACCAAGCTGCCAATTATCCCCGGCGAGGAAACTTAAAATCAAAGTGCTACGCATTACTCCTTAGTTAACCACACCCCAAGATAGCTGGCGTGACCTAGCTATAAAGGCGGTTATCCAGCCTCAAGAAATCATGACTATTAAAATCAATCCGGCAAAGTTACCACTAAATAGATAGTATGATTATCTGACTTTGCCGCAATTGCTTCATTACTCACCTCTAATCATCAGTGCTTAGGCACTTACTTCCATGCAAGAACGTAAACCCCAACAAATTGCTCGTGAATTGGCACTATTAAGTCTGAGCCAGTTGCCAATTAACCCCAAAAAATTGACAGAAGAACATCTGCCTAAATTAGTGCTAGCCACAGTCCGCACTCTGAGGTCAGAAGTCCAAGACACTCTAGATAACGCCACCGGTGAACTGCAACGTAGTAACGAGCGCCTCTTAACGAGCCAAACTCGCGCTTCAGACCTGAATACTGCCAGAAACCTCGTCAAAGAGGCCATTGACTATACCCAAACTGCCATCAATCAATTGGGAGCCGCAGTGGAGTTCCCAGAATTGATTCAACTAGCAAATCAAGACAAAGAAGTGGGCAGATATGCCATCCAACTGGTGAAATTAATCAATGAACATCGAGTCAGCATTGATGAAGAAATTTCCTCTGCTTTAGTGGATTGGCAAGTCTCTCGCCTAGCCCAAATCGACAGAGATATTTTGCGAATTGCTGTGGGAGAAATGAGGTTTTTCAATCTCCCAGACAGAGTAGCTATCAACGAAGCTGTGGAACTAGCCAAACGCTACAGTGGAGAGGAAGGACATCGGTTTATTAATGGTGTTCTGCGCAGAGTCACAGAACAAAAAGCTGCCGTTTAGTCAATTAATAACCATTGTCAGCGAAGCCAGTTGTTGGGGGTGCTTTCCCTTCTGGAGAAAACTGGCTTGGTGAGGTGAGGATAATCAGGAGGTTTTCACGGGTTCGATTAAACTTATAACTAATAATTGAAACTCACAACTAATACCTATAGCTGCAATGGTTTTTAATTGGTTCCGCCGTAAATATAACGATTCCTCTGATACTCCACCTGAACAAAAACAGGCAGAAACTCCTTTAGTTCCAGAACCCCAACCAGAGCCAGATGTAACTTCTACACCTGATTCAACGGCAGATTTATTGACCTTTGCTAAATCGGCTTATAAGAATATCCAGCAAAAACAACAAACTCTAGAAGTAGAAACGGTTGTGGAAGCACCACCGGAAACACCTGAAACTGTTGAAGCAGTGGTTGTGGAAGCACCACCGGAAACACCTGAAACTGTAGAAACTGTAACGGCGGAAATAGAAACCAAGTTGCCTACTGTCAGTGAAGTTACCGAAACAGTACTACCAGAGGTAGCAGCTGCCATTCAGGAGTCATCGACTACAGATGAAACTACACCAGAGCCAATAGCACCGAGTAATTTATCCTTTTTAGAACGGGCGGCGGCTGAACGCCAAGCCAAGCAAGAACGGCTCATAGCCAGCGCTATTGAAGTACCAGAAGCTGAAGTATTACAACCAGTAGCCAGTACCACAGAAATAGCCGCAGATTTTGACGGGTTAGCTTTTGATGAAGGTTTTGTTTGGTCAGCAGAAGTATTGGCGGCTCAAGGTAGACGTGCAGAAGACGTTTCAATTGAGGAAATTACTTGGCTGAAAAAGCTCCGCCAAGGCTTAGGTAAAACCCGTCGTAATATCCTTAACCAACTGAAGGCAATTGTTGGACAAGGGCCACTGAATCAAGCGGCTGTGGCAGAAATAGAAGCTGCACTTCTACAAGCTGATGTGGGTGTGGAAGCCACGGATTACATTATTAGTGCGCTACAGAAAAAACTTTTAGCAGAAGTGACTCCGCCGGAGGAGGCGATCGCCTACCTGAAACAAATCTTGCGAGAGATGTTAGATGCCCCATTGCAAAAAGCCCACACTTCCAGCTTTACCCCAGAAAAAGACACCTTAAATATTTGGTTAATTACTGGAGTCAATGGTGCGGGTAAAACCACTACTATCGGTAAAATCTCCCACCTCGCTCAAAAATCCGGTTATAAATGCTTAATTGGGGCAGCAGATACCTTCCGGGCTGCGGCCGTGGAACAGGTGAAGGTTTGGGGTCAAAGAAGCGGTGTAGAAGTCATTGCCAATCCGGGGCAGAATACAGATCCGGCGGCTGTGGTCTTTGATGCGATCGCAGCCGCCCAAGCGCGAGAAACAGAATTACTCTTAGTAGATACAGCCGGGCGACTGCAAAATAAGAAAAACTTAATGGACGAACTCGCCAAAATCCGCCGCATCATTGACAAAAAAGCTCCTAATGCCAAAATAGAATCCCTATTAGTTTTAGATGCCACTCTCGGTCAAAATGGACTGCGCCAAGCCGAAGTTTTCGCCCAAGCCGCCCAACTCAGTGGCGTAGTCTTAACCAAACTCGATGGTACAGCCAAAGGAGGTGTCGCCCTAGCCGTTGTGCAGCAGCTGGGTTTGCCGATTCGCTTTATTGGTGCTGGCGAAGGTATCGAAGATTTGCGTCCTTTTTCTAGCTACGAGTTTGTGGAAGCTTTATTGAGTGGCTAGGAAAGATTTTTCTTTCTTCTGTGTCAAAGTGTCATGGTATCTGAGTGAACCAGCGCTGTCGGCGGGTTTTCCAACCTAGCCGACCAGTGAACCAGGAGGGTGGTGAGGATGATCAATTTTTTCAACACCAAGACACCAAGAAGACTCAACGCTCCACATTTGCAGTCAAACTCATAAAACCTCACAAAATTATTTTGTTGACAAGGTATTTTTTTGAGTCTAAAGATGTATGATTTGCTAATTAACTTCTGGAAAAATTAAAGGCTTTATAGGTGATGACAGAATTTGCAGATTTTTACCTAGTAATTTTGGCATAAACATACATGAATATTTAGCCATAGATGTAATAAGCAAATATAATACTTATCTCCAGCTATGTCTTACGTCTTTTTACTGTTGCTAAAGTCATAAATCTTGTTTGAATATAATTTAGCAATTACCCAGCAACTTACTTCATTTATAAGTAATCTCAACTTCATCTATATCAAGTGCAATAATACCTTTACCTGTGTCTCAACTGCCCTCCCAACCCACTGATAGTAGTAGTGCTGCGACGGATGTCACGCCAGTGGTGGCACTCAAAGAACTCGTGGCCCGGCTACACCGAGAACAGAATAAAATCCAAGATTTACTCAGTTCTTTAGGATTTGCCCTGAGAAGCTTCAATAATTTGAACCAGTTTTTGGAGCTGATCCCGTTAATGGCAACCAGAGTCACAGATGCAGATGGTAGTGCTTTGTTTCTGCATAAACCTAACGGTCAAATTAGGTTAGAGCAGCTACACTGGCAGGATAGCCGTCAGCGTAAGAACATCCGCAAAGCCCTAGAAACCGCCAGTAGTCAAATCACACTGCTGTCTAATACATCTCCTTTAGCCACAGCTACGGGGATTTTGGATGACCAAATGCATCGCTACTTGGGGCCAGATGTGCAAATCTTTGGCACAGCAATTTTAGTCAAGCATACAGAACGGGGGTGGCTTTACGTCCTCAGCCGTGACCCGGAATATAGCTGGACGGAAACCAGACAAAAATTAGTCAGACTGGTAGCAGACCAAACGGCTGTAGCCATTGAAAACGATGAATTAGCCGCAGAACTGCGGAAAAAAGAGCGCCTAGACCAAGAACTAGAAATTGGCGCAGAAATTCAACGCCGACTTTTACCGCGTCAATGCCCATTTATTCCGGGTGCAACTCTGGCTGCACGTTGTAAACCTGCTAATCGTGTCGGTGGAGATTATTACGATTTTATCCCCACTAATAGCAATCAAGTACAGCTAAATAGTAAAACTGCTCAGGAAAGCGGACGTTGGGGTTTGGTAATTGGCGACGTTATGGGTAAAGGTGTCCCAGCCGGACTAATTATGACGATGATGCGGGGAATGCTGCGCGGAGAGGTATTGCATGGTAATTCCCCATGTATAATTTTGCAAAATTTGAATCGCGTTATGTATGCGGATTTAGAAAATTCCCACCGCTTTGTGACGCTGTTTTACTCAGAATATAATCCCTTTAATCGAGTTTTATCTTATAGTAATGCGGCACACAATCCTCCTTTGTGGTGGCACGCATCAACCAAAACGATTACCCGCTTGGATACTTTGGGAATGCTGATTGGTTTAGATGCTAACAGCCAATACGAAGATGCCCAGGCACAGTTAGAACCTGGGGATACAGTCATCTATTATACAGATGGTTTGACTGATGCGGCGGCGGCTAGTGGCGATCGCTTCGACGAAGAAAATTTTGTTGCTGCCTTTCACGCAGCTTGCAGGTATTACACTCAGCCACAGGAGATTGTCGATTATCTCTTTGACCAAGTGTTACAATTTATCGGCGGTGAAAACCAAAACACTGATGATATGACATTAGTTGTTCTCAAAATTCAGTGAAAAAACTGGACAAAATCCTTTTGCCAGGGGAGTTCCAAATCCCCCCTGCACTCTGCCTATTTAATCAAACCGCCGTCATTTCCAGTTCTGCCTGAGACAAAGTACCAAAAAAGTCATAGCGGTCTAGTGCTTCCAATATTCCCCAAGCATAATTTCCCTCGGCAAAGTAAATTTGTGGATAGCCACGCAACTTTTCCAGTTCGGCGCTGTAGTTACCCACAATCACACCAAGGGTATTCCCAGACAGCATTGATTCATCATTACCAGATGCACCGGCTACTAAGAATCGTTTAATCGGTAATCCCCACTTCAAGGCACAATAACGAATAGCATCACCTTTAGAAGCCCGGATGGGTAACAAATCAAGATACATATTATGGCTGTAAATTCCTTTGACGTGGAGTTTACGTTGTCGCAGATGACGCATGATTTCCTTAAAGCTTAAGGATTGGCCTTCATCAATAAAGTAGCTGAGTTTATACTTACCTTGAGTTTCTGGGGGTTGCAGCTCGACTCCGGGTAATTCTGCCATTGCGTGACGCACAGCCTCAGCGTTCCAATGGTACCTAATGTGTCTTTGCCAGTTCGTATCTGGCACTACCTCCGGCCCATAATAGATTTCACTACCTGCGGATACAATCAGCAAGTCTGGTCTGGGAAAATGCCATTCTTCTAACATTTCTAAGGAACTTTTGAGGTTGCGCCCGGTAGCAATTCCCACTCCAGTTGAGTGACCTTCGTTATGCAGTCGGTCAATGAGTTTGTATAAAGCATCCTGGTCGCCTAACAAAGTGTTATCGATTTCGCAAACCAGAAAACGATCTGCGGTTGGTAAGCGGTTTTGATCAGGAATATTCCAATTAGGTAGGTCAGTGGCTAAAGCTTTTGGTAGAGGACTGAGTAGAGATTGAACTCGTCGTTGGGATAACTGCTGCACCTCTTCGAGATAACGTTCTACGTGACTAGACCAAGAGAAATTCTCTCGAACTCGATCTAATCCATTTTTCGACCAAGTTTCCCATTGTTCCCGATTTGTTAAGGCTTTTCGTAGACCATCCTGAATCTGTTTAATATCTAGAGGGTCAATCAACATCCCATTTTCGCACGCCTTGAGAATATCTCGCGGACCACCATCTGAGGTGGCGATAATTGGCACACCGCAGGCTGTAGCTTCAATTAAGGTGAGGCCAAATGGCTCGGTTAATGCGGGATTGATAAAAACGCCCCGGTTTTTCCCCAACAATCGATAGAGGTCAGCGACCTCATCGGAACGGTGGTGTTTGGGATAGGCGACGTATCCATAAAGGTCATAGCGGTCGATTAACTGGAAAATTTCAGTCAGGACTTGGCGAGGACCTGATTCCATGGTGGTGATGTCATCTCGATTTCCTAAAACCAAGACTAAATTCGCTAAATGACGCAATTCTGGATCTTCACCATAGGCTTTGACGAGAGAGGCGACATTTTTGTTAATGGCTGGACGACAAAGCGCCATAATCATCGGCTTTTCGGGATGATTTAGAAATCGTTTTAAATCCTGATAAATTGGTGGTTCCTGCCAATTTTCGGAAACTGGGTAAAATTCTTTGAGTGTTACCCCTGGCGGAATCACCACCATTCTATTTGGTTGATAGTGGTCGTAAATTCCGTACTGCTGCGTTACTTCTTGATGGGTGCTGGCGATGACTAAGGCTGCACTGGCTAGGGTCGTTTCCTCGGCTTCAATTCTGGTACTAATGTGATAAGTGCTTTCAATGGTTTCTTTTTTCGTACCATGTTCTAAAAGCCGTTTTTGTTTCACACGTCCGAGGGAGTGACCAGTATGGACAAGGGGTACACCCAACCAACCAGCAACCCGACACCCTACATATCCAGCATCGGCGTAATGGCTATGAATCACATGGGGTAATTTTCCTACTTGGCGCAGGTGCTTGAGTAATTCATCGGCAAAATTATCTAAATGCGGCCAGAGAACTTCTTTGCGGAGATAGCGACGTGGCCCGCAATTAAGACGAATAATTTGGGCTTTGTCACTCAGAACTTCTCTTGGTTGAGCATAATCGGAACTAACTTTGGGATCATTAACTAAACGAGTTACCAGGTCTACTCGTTCTATTTGTGGGTTTTCTGCTAAGGCTTGAGCCAGTTCTACAGCATATTTAATTTGTCCACCCGTGTCAGCATCTCGTCCCAATTCTAAATTTTTACCACGAATTAAGCCGTGAACGCTGACTAGTAGAATATATAACCCTGGGCTATTTGACATTTTGCATTCCTCAATTTTACTGGATTACAGCCCGGAACAGCTTCTCATATATATAGCTGTTGTCCACTACAGATTTAGTAAAAAAATTATGCTCATGCCTAGATATTATAAAACAAATACGTCCATTGATCATATTTTAGAAAAAAAGAGGGTAAAATTCTCAAAAATATGCTTGATGACTGATAAAGTCCTGGTGTAGGTGTTTTAAACTTTAGATATTATAGAAAATCGTCCACTTGAGAAAAAGTTAAAAAGTGGGTAAATGGATATATTTTCTTGGGGCAGAATTTCATGAATTTAACCAATTGTAAGGCATTTGATTATCCCTTAATGCAGATGAATGAATATGATTTAAATCGCTGATTTTGGATCTGACAAAGAGGCAACATTGACCATGTATTAAAATCAGGGTAGCTATATGGGCGTTATCTGATATTTGCAAATGATTGAATGAGGCTGCTAACGCAGTATACTATAGTCTTACCTTGGCTATGGCTATCAGCCGACTGGAATTTTCAGTAATTTTTAGCAAGAAACCTAAGTTACAGGTTTTTTGTCAGCACTGTTTCTGATATGAATAAACTAAACAACTGGCAATACTTTCCAGGCTGACCCATGTGGCGGGGCATTGATGAAAGTAGGCAGCATTGATTTAAGATAAACTTATGGCGCTCATAGTTCAAAAATACGGTGGTACATCGGTTGGTTCGGTAGAACGTATTCAAGCTGTTGCACAGCGTGTTTACAACACAGTTAAGGCGGGAAACTCGGTAGTCGTAGTGGTTTCGGCGATGGGTAAAACCACTGATGGACTGGTGAAAATAGCTAACGAAATTTCTGCAAATCCCAACCGCCGGGAAATGGATATGCTGCTTTCCACTGGTGAGCAAGTAACGATTGCTTTGGTCAGTATGGCATTGCAAGAAATCGGACAGCCAGCAATTTCAATGACTGGCGCTCAAGTAGGAATTGTTACCGAAGCTGAACACACCCGCGCCCGGATTTTGCATATTGAAACTGAACGCCTGAGTTATCATCTTGCTGAAGGTAAAGTGGTTGTAGTCGCTGGTTTTCAGGGGATATCTAGCCTCAGAGACGGGGAAATTACGACTTTGGGTCGTGGGGGTTCGGACACTTCTGCGGTGGCGATCGCTGCGGCAATTAAAGCGAATTTTTGTGAAATTTATACAGATGTCCCAGGGATATTAACTACAGACCCCCGCTTAGTGCCTGAAGCTCAGTTAATAGACGAAATTACCTGCAATGAAATGCTGGAACTGGCTAGCCTGGGGGCAAAAGTATTACATCCCCGTGCTGTGGAAATTGCCCGGAACTATGGTGTTCCCCTGGTGGTGAAATCTAGTTGGTGTGATGATCCTGGGACTTGGGTAACATCACCGAAACCTCAAGGGCGATCGCTTGTCAACTTAGAAATTGCCCGTCCTGTAGATAATGTAGAATTTGACACAGACCAAGCAAAAGTGGCATTGTTGCGCGTACCGGATCAGCCAGGGGTAGCAGCGCGGTTATTTGGAGAAATATCTCGGCAAAATATAGACGTAGATTTAATTATTCAGTCTATACATGATGGTAATAGTAATGACATTGCTTTTACTGTCACAGCACCTATATTAAAACGCGCTGAAGCTGTAGCAGCAGCCATCGCCCCAGCTTTGAGAAATCAATCTCACCCCAATTCGGACGAAGCTGAAGTGATGATAGAACAAAATATTGCCAAAGTCAGCATCGCAGGGGCGGGAATGATTGGCCGTCCTGGGGTAGCGGCTAAAATGTTCGCTACTTTAGCAGAAGCACAAGTAAACATCCAGATGATTTCCACGAGTGAAGTCAAGGTAAGTTGTGTCGTCGATGCGACAGAATGCGATCGCGCCGTAGCTGCACTTCGTCAGGCTTTTGAGATTGAAGCAGACAACGAACAAAAGGAAATTTCCCCCACTCCCAACTCCCCACTCCCAACTCCCCCCCCTGTGCGTGGTGTCGCCCTAGATATGAACCAAGCACGTCTTGCAATTCGTCAAGTTCCAGATCATCCGGGAATGGCGGCGAAATTATTTGGACTATTAGCACAGCACAATGTCAGTGTTGACATGATTATTCAATCACAGCGCTGTCGCATCGTGGACGGTGTTCCGAAACGAGATATTGCTTTTACTGTTTCGCGGATAGATGGAGAAAGCACACAGAAAATGCTGACTCAAGTAGCGTCGGAATTAGGATGGGGTGAAGTTGTCCTGGATAATGCGATCGCGAAGGTAAGTATTGTCGGTGCTGGGATGGTGGGACAACCAGGTATTGCGGCGAAAATGTTTGAGGCTTTAGCCCAAAACCACATCAACATTCAAATGATTGCTACCTCAGAAATCAAAATTAGCTGTGTCGTAGCACAAGAAGAAGGTGTAAAAGCTTTGCAAGTGATTCACGCCGCCTTTGGGTTAGCTGGTAGCGAAAAAGTTGTAATCCCAGTTTAACTGGTCATTTGTCATTGGTTATTTACTCAATTCCTCAGTGATTCACATTACCATTTTGTGAACGAACATGGCAAAACAGTTTGTATGTAACGTTTCTAAAAAAGTGATGTCAGACGCATATTTAAATTCGGTCGATGTCTCATAGAATAGTATAAGTGGAATCACTGAGGAATTTATGAATGGTCAAATTTTGGATGAACGTTATCAAATCCTCAAAGTTCTGAATGTGGAGGAGGTAGTACAAACCTATTTAGTTGAAGATGCTACGCTTCCGGGTAGCCAATTGATCATCAAGCAGTTACATCCTGGTAGTGATAATCTCCAACAGTTAACAAATGTGCGAAGGTTATTTGCAGAGGAGGCGAAAAAGTTACAACAGTTAGGAGAAGAACATGACCAAATTCAAAATTTAGTTAATTATTTTGAATATAATGAAGAATTTTATCTCGTTCAAGAATATATTATTGGTAATAACTTAACTACGGAAATTTGCCTGGAAACACCTCTACAAGAACAACAGGTAATTAGTGTTTTATCAGAAGTATTAGAAATTTTGGTATTTGTACATAGTCGGGGAGTGATTCACCAGGACATTAAACCAGCAAATATCATTCGTCGAGAGTCAGATAAAAAGTTAGTTTTGGTTGACTTTGGTGGTGTTCAGGAAGTTGTCACGACTATTGTTGGTAATTTGGAATATGTCCCAGTGGAACAATTGCGCGGTGATCCTCAGTATAACAGTGATATATATGCTTTAGGCATAGTTGCGATCGCCGCACTGATCGGTTTACCAGCCAACGAAATATCTCGGTTACAAAATCAGAAAAGTCTCCTGACTGGCGAAATTATTTGGCGTACCAAAAATATCATAGTCAGTAAAGAACTCGCAAAAATTATCGATAAAATGGTGCGTTTTAACTACCGGAAGCGCTACCAATCTGTAACTGAAGTTTTAAACGATTTACAGCAGTTAAAAATCCATCAATATACTCAACAAAAACAGCTTCAGCTAAAACTTTGGTTAATTTTAGCTGGGATAGTTAGTTTTTTAGGGTTGGTGACAGCAACATGGTGGTTTCAATCAAGACAAACTTTAGTTACTGAAGTTAATTTTGAGCAATTATATCAGGAGGGATTAAGAAAATATCAAGCAGGAGATTATCAAGCCGCAATTGAGAATTTCACTCAGGCGATCGCCATTAATTCCAAATATGGTTTAGCTTATTATAACAGAGGTGTAACTCGCGCGAAGCAGGGAAATACAAAAGGTGCGATCGCAGATTTTCAACAAGCTGTAAATCTCTTCCGACAAAGTGGCGAAAGAAATAGTCTTGAAGACGCACAGAAAGAACTTAATTTATTACTAAATAGGTGAATATATGTATAATTCATCATTTTTACTCTAAATCAGGTTCTACACCCAAAGCCCGCAATTGTTCAATCAACCGTTCTTTCTGTCGCCTTTCCTGTGCTGTACGTTCTCTTTCCTTTTCCGTCGGAGTCAAAACCCAATTACCTGTACTATCATACCAACGTAACCAAGGCTGCTGAATATTATGATAACTTCCTTCCCAAACACCCAAACCTAACTCAATTTCTGGAATCCAAAAACGGGAATCTGATAATATAACTTCCGCATAACGACCGCCATCTAATTTAAATATTCTAAATTCATATTTATAACGGTCAAAAATAGCATAATAAGGAATCCTTAAAATCTGTTCATAGACTGCCCATTTTGTCGGCGGTTTTGCCACATCCCGCAAAGTTTGTCCTAAATAAATCTTCCTTCTCAGTTCCAGGTGAGAGTAATTCCACAATAATAAACGGACTAATTCCCTCTTGCCAAACTACATAACTCAGCCGTAAATCACCATTTTTATAAAGCGGCGAAACATCCACAGCCACAAACCAATCTGGTCTTTTGTACCATGTCGGATGATGCGGGTCATAATAAAGATTCATATCACTAGCAGTAAATATCTTGTCGCTAGGATAACTAGGCGAGTTAAAGCTTTCGTCTAACAAGCGCGGTTGTAATAAATGAAAATGATCAGGCAACCCAGGTTCCTCTGGATCTTCACTCATGAGATCATACATTGTGGGTAAAACTTCTTGGGGAGAAAGAGGCGGATCAGTTTGATACATTAGAAAACAGTCCTGTATAACTCCTCCCCCCATTATCCTACCGTGTACACACAAGTCGGGAAATTTCTCTTTTGTGTCATAACACCCCACCCCTAGCCCCTCCGGTGCAAGCCTATCCATTACCCACATCTTTCTTAACATGGCTGTAAAGCAGACTGTGTTGGGATGACAGAACCCCCATGAGAGGGGATGGTTGACAAACTAAACAAAACATGAGGATGAATATCTATATTGGGATGCGATCGTTAACCAG
>DASQZD010000019.1:0-2009 GCA_035638855.1 Nodularia sp. (in: cyanobacteria)
GTCTTAGAACAAGTCCAAAGCCGCGACTATCAACCCTACCCACCCTTATTTGCCGCCGAGTACGCTACCAAAATCCAAGAAGTACTGCAACTTTACCCTTGGGAAATTCAGCTAACTCAACTCAATTTGCTAGCAAGTCACGATACAGCCCGATTGATGACCATTGCAGGCGGTGATATAGGTAGTATAGTATTGTCAACTTTATTGCTACTCACCTTTCCTGGTACGCCCAGCATTTACTATGGTGATGAAGTTGGTTTACCTGGTGCAATAGATCCAGACTCACGTCGTGGCTTTCCTTTAGAGAGTAACTGGAATCAAGAAATTTTCAATACTCATCGTCAATTAATTGCCCTGCGCCACACATACCCAGCCTTGCGTACAGGTGATTACCAAGTCCTCCATGCTCAAGGACAAATTTATATCTTTGCGCGAACTTTAGGAACAGAGGAATTAATAATTGCCGTCAACACTGGTACAAGTTCGGCAACAGCCAATGCAGATGTCGTCAGTTTACGTACTCAACCCAACAAGCTTTTGTATGGCACTGCTGAAGTTGAGTGGAATGGTGAAGGAGAAGCTCAGCAATTGTCATTGACTGTTCCTGCACGTAGTGGGTGCATTTTAGGAGTGGGGAGTGGGGAGTAGGGAGTAGGGAGTGGGGGGATGAGGGGGATGAGGGAGACAAGGAGAATAACCCACGCCCCATGCCCCATGCCCTTATTTCCCTGCCACCATTGCAGGCATCAAAACCGCATCAATAACGTGGATCACGCCATTGTCTGTCAAAATGTCTGTTTTGATGACATTGGCGTTATTTACCTTAATTTTGCCGTCGGCAGATTCAATGGCTACAATTGACCCTTCAAACGTCTCTGCCTCATTAATCTGTACCAAATCATCAGACCGAACATCGCCACTAGCGACATGATATGCCACAATTTTCTTGAGCTTGGGAATGTCTTGTAGTAGCGAGTCTAAAGTTCCCTCTGGCAGATTGGCAAAGGCTTCGTCAGTTGGTGCAAATAGCGTGAAAGAACCAGGGCTTTTCAGCATTTCTATGAGATTTGCAGCTTCAGCAGCCTTCACCAGGGTATTGAAGTTTCCCGCTTTGATAGCAGTTTCCACAAGGTCAGCCATAAGGATGTGTGACTTTAGTCAAATAGCATTATAAGTAACTTATAAAGTGACTAGAAGGCTTTTAGCCTCTATCAACAGAGAGGTTGCTAGCGATTAAATACACAGCGACAGATTTATCGGTACTGCTACACTGGGGAATGACCCCAAGAACCACTGATTATGCTAAAGCGTTCTAAATTCGAGACAACTCAATCTCAGATTATGCACCGTTCTGAGGAGCTGATTAGTGCAGCCTCAAATCGTTACCGCATTACGGTTCAGGTGGCAAATCGTGCTAAACGTCGGCGTTATGAAGACTTTGAAAATAACGAAGATGCGATGATGAAGCCAGTGCTAAGAGCAATTATCGAAATGTCTGATGAATTGACTCAGCCAGAAATTATTGGCGAACTATAAAAAAAGACTTTAGAGAAGGTAGGATGAGCAAAAATTTATCGTTCATTCAACCCCTACTTAAACCTTGGCAGACACTCACTGCTTTAATAGTGGTGGGTGCAATTGTTTTGGGTTCAGGGGCGGACAAATCAATACATAGAAATTTATTTAGTATCAAACCTGCTTATGCTCAGAGAATCACACCTAGCGATGTTTGGCAGTTAGTATATCAGCAATTGCCAGATTTACCACGAGAAAATAACTATATCAGCAAAGAAAATGGTCAAGTTGCCGAAAACAACACCTTAGTAAGTCGCTTGATTACATATCACATTTATACCAAAGGACGGGCCCCAATTTATCGCTTGGATTGGAAGCTGACTTTAGCTGATTACCTGGGTGCAAACGAAATTATGTATGATACTACCTATCCAGGCCATGAAACACTACGGGAAAATCCGATAGAAAGCGATCGCAAAGCCATCACTCGTCTC
>DASQZD010000020.1:0-3747 GCA_035638855.1 Nodularia sp. (in: cyanobacteria)
AATATCAGATGAAGATACAGTGACAATTGAAGATTTACCGGAAACAGTGGAGGATGTCCAAGATATTGACGACATCTTGAACTCACTCAAAACCTTACTGAGTAGCTTAGAAAAACTCCAAAAAGTCCGGCAGGAAGTGGGTGACATCAAACCGTTAATCGGGCGGATGCTTGATGGAGAACTGGTTGCTGGTGAAGAACTTGAGCAACTCAAGACAGGTGTGAGCAGTCTTTCTCGCCTTGTTCGGGCTTATAATGACCATCAAATAGCGTTGGCTAAAGCACAATCTGCGAGAAATTTGCTAGATCAAGTCCTTAAAGAGCGTAAAGCTAATTGAAACAAGAAGCGATCGCCTCTTTAAAAAAATGCGATCGCTCTAAATTAAAGGTGTAACTCAAACTCGCGGCTATCCCCATGAAGTCTTTACAACACTACACCACTCTTATCCGTCCCGATAACAATGTTACATTTGTTGCCTATGTACCAGCGATTTTCGGTTGTCACGCTTGGGGACAAACGCCAGATGAGGCCCGTGCTGAACTTGTCTTTGTTTTTGGAATGATTCAGGAAGAATACGAAGGACAAGGACGTTCTCTACCCGAAGACGTTGAACTGGTAATTGCAAATGCTAGCTTTAGCTAGTAAATTAGAACGGGTGGCGCGGAAACTCGGTTTTGAAAAAGTGCGACAGAAAGGCTCTCATGCTCTTGGCAACATCCAGATGAACGAGCAATCAGAATTCCTATGCATTTTATGAAATTCTAAAGCAGTTGGGTATTACAGAGGAATATAACCAACTGCGATAAATACTGTGTACTAGTATTGCAAAGCCGTATTTTACCTATTTATTGTCAAGTGATCGCTTCATAAATAATAATAACTATTTACATGAATCAACAATTAGAATTGCCATTTCAGGAATTTTCTTCTTGCACTTCCCAATCCTTGGACAGTTCATCTACATTCATTAATAACATGAAATTGCCAGTTCATCGCTGGTTTAGATTTAGTGCAGGTTTCTCTGCACAATGGGTTGAAATTATAATTAGCCAAGCTAAAGAACGAGGAGAAATTACTGTCTTAGATCCATTCTCTGGTTCTGGTACAACCTTACTCGCATCTGAAAAGCTTGGAGTTAAATGTTTGGGAATTGAGGCTCATCCCTTTGTTGTACGTATAGCAAGAGCTAAACTTTTATATCAAACTGACGCTGATGCTTATCTTGAACATATACAAAAAGTTATAAAACGTGCCGAAAATGTTCAGCCCTGTATAGATACATACCCAAAATTGATTCATGAATGCTTTAGTATATCTTCACTTGAGTCTCTAGATAGATTGCGCCAATCTTGGGAAAAAATTGCTGATGATTCATCTGAATCTCAGTTAGTTTGGTTAACGCTTGTATCAATTCTTCGTCATGTTTCTCATGCTGGAACTGCACCTTGGCAGTACATTTTACCAAATAAAAAGAAACAATATTCTTTAGATGCAATGTCTGCTTTTGGGCTAATGGCAGAGAGTATAGCTACAGATATGAGAATTGCCGGAAAAATGGCGGCTTCTGTTGCTACACTTATTCAATCTGATGCTCGGACTTGCCAGGGTGTACCTGATAATTTTGCCAACTTGGTAATCACATCACCACCGTATGCTAACAACTATGACTATGCAGATGCTACACGTCTAGAAATGTGTTTTATGAAAGAAATTTCCGGTTGGGGTGATTTACAAAGTGCAGTGAGACAATACTTAATTCGTTCATGTTCGCAACACGTAACCAATAAGAATGTAAACATCGACGAAGTCCTAGCATCTCATGAATTAGATCCAATCAAAGCTAGTATTATTGAAACCTGTCACAAATTGTCCCAAGAACGACATTTACATGGAGGTAAAAAGAATTATCACTTGATGATTGCCTGCTATTTTTTGGATATGGCTAGAGTTTGGATAGCACTTCGCAGAGTATGTAAAAGTCCTGCAACAGTTTGTTTTATGATTGGTGATTCTGCTCCCTATGGTATTTATGTTCCGGTGATTGAATGGATGGGTTTATTAGCACAAGCAGCAGGGTTTAAATCTTTTAATTTTGAAAAAGTTCGTGACCGGAATGTGAAGTGGAAAAATCGCAAGCATAGAGTTCCTCTTTGCGAAGGTTGTTTGTGGGTTTACGGGTAAAGTAATCACAACACAAATTATTTTTGCACGAATGTAATGGCAGAGTCATTTTCACATAAATGGGGTCAGATTTTAGGGCATTTCATCCAGGAATTTATTCGTGAGACACTTCAAAAAGTGGCTGATGAACATGGTTTTTACTTAGATTCTCAGAGAAAGCGCAAGGCACGAGTCACTAAAAAGGTATCATGGCAGGATCGCTACGGTAACTATCATGACCTTGACTATGTACTGGAACGAGGAGGTACAGAAGATACTCTTGGTCTTCCAGTAGCATTTATTGAGACTGCGTGGCGGCGTTACACCAAGCATTCTAGAAACAAGGTTCAAGAAATTGAAGGAGCGCTTATTCCTTTGGCAGATACCTATAGTCACCTTAACCCATTTTTAGGAGCTATTCTAGCAGGTGTGTTTACTCAAGGAGCGCTTGACCAATTACAATCTAAGGGCTTTAAAATTCTTTATCTTAAGTATGAAAACATCGTTAAATCATTTACATCTGTTGGTATAAATGCATCTTTCAATGAAAATACATTAGAAACAGACTTTCAAAATAAAATTGAGCAATGGAAAAAATTATCAGAGCAGGATATTACTAATATCAAGAATCAAATGCTAAGTCTTGAAAAATCGCAGATAGATAAATTTATCAATACTTTAGAGCAGTCATTTGCTAGACTAGTCCAACAGGTAAATGTCATTGTCCTACATGGGCTATCTCAACAAAGTGCAACTGTCGAAAATGCTATTGAATATATTCATAATTATCCAGAGAATCAACCTACATTTGCCCCACCATTAAAATACGAGATTGATATTCGTTATAATAATGGTGATTTAATTCACGCCATATTTAACAATAAAATTGAAGCGCTCAAATTTCTTAGAACATTTATTTAAAGTGCTAATTATATAATTTGTAATTCGTAATTAAGTAATGATGAACGTTGCACCCGCCATTGTAATACTAAGTCAAAATAGCGTCACAGTAGCACGCAAAATCATCAGTGTCCTACCAGGGGCGACACTATACGGTCTAGCCGATCGCACATCTGGAGTTGATGTCAGCTTTACTAACTTTGGCGAGACGTTGCGCGAGTTATTTGCCCAGGGAACCCCGCTAATTGGCATTTGTGCCGCCGGCATTTTAATTAGGACGCTAGCGCCCGTAATCTCGGATAAACGACAGGAACCACCAGTGTTAGCTGTGGCGGAAGATGGTAGTGCTGTTGTCCCCCTCTTGGGCGGACTTGGTGGGGTAAACGATTTGGCCCGCCGCATTGCCGAAGCGCTTGATGTCAAGCCTGCAATTACGACCACAGGCGATTTACGTTTGGGCACAACGCTGTTTTCTCCTCCCCCTGGATACCATTTAGCAAATCCAGACGATGCTAAGAAATTTATCTCAGATTTGTTAGCCGGGGCAAAAGTCAAGTTAGAAGGAGTAGCGCCTTGGTTAAGCCATAGTAAACTGCCCATAGATCCACAGGGAGATTTGACCATTCAAGTTACGGAACGTTTGGTGGCTCCTACAGCCAACTGCCTTGTCTACCACCCAGCAACGAT
>DASQZD010000021.1:0-6670 GCA_035638855.1 Nodularia sp. (in: cyanobacteria)
CGTCACCAGTCTACCCACTGTTCCATGAACCGCTCGACCAATGACTCCTATTACCTGCCCCCCAGTATTGAATTAACAGAAAACCATGTCCTAATTCATCGCATGGCAATCCCTCTCAAAAATGCAATCAGCTACTTACAACAATTTCCCCAGTCAGAATACGAGGATATTTGCCGGGATGCTTTTGAGTTAGGATTTCTTTGCTTGCAAACTGCTCAAACTCGTCATGGCAACGAATTAATTAAGCAGCAGATGGAATCTTTATTGGTGGAGTTTCAGCAGGCAGTCAAAGTCATTGCTGAGTCTTTTGGGCAGGAATTAATTAATCAAGTGGGGACAGATAATGGTCAATTATTAGCTCCACTGCAAAATCAAATTAATCTGACTTCAGCCATCCTCACTGAAAAACTCAATAGCGTCAGCACTTTGCTCACACAAGAAATAGATCCCGCCAGAGAAACTTCTGTTGTCGGCCGCTTTTTGAATTCATTACGTCAACTCTTAGATGCCAAACGCTCTGATTCTATTCAAGGCGCATTTAAAGCAGCATTAGTAAATGCCACTAAGGAAAACGGTACTCTGGCAGTGGCAGTAAAAAATGTGGTTTCCGAGTCAGTCAAACCGCTAGCTGAACAAGTGGAAAAACTGACTAGGGAAATTCGAGATCAACAGGTAACACAACAAGTACTTGAGCAGACAACTGCAAAAGGCATAACTTATGAGGAGTTAGTCGTTGTCGAGTTGCAAAATTGGTCAAAGTTGAGTGGTGCGGAGGTAGAGCATATTGGTCGTGATGGGGATACTGGCGATATTCTCCTAAAGTTCACCAGTAAATCGTTAGCTGTAATTGAACTGTCAATAGTGATTGAAGCTAGAAAACGACCTTCAAAACCTTTTGGTCGCCAAGCAATCACTCAACATTTACAGTCAGCAATGGTGCGGCGTTCTGCAAACTCGGCAATTTTTTTAAGTTATTCCCGTGAGGGATTAGCCCAGGAAATCGGTGATTGGGCAGAGGGAGTTTCTGAGTCAGGTTATTGGATTGCCACAACCCATCCATTTTTAATCATTGCTATCCGCTTTTTGGTAATTCAGCAAAGGTTAAATAAATTGCGTACCTTTGAATCAGAACTGGATGTAACTGCTGTTGAACAACAAATTCAGCAAATCCGCACAGCTTTGGGACGAATTAGAACTATCAAAAAATCTCTGACGGAAATTGGGAAGGGTGTGTCTGTAATTAAAGTTGAGGCAGATGCATTGAGTGCAGATATTCAATCAGCGCTGAAATCAATTGAGCAAACCCTGAGTTTCGTTCCAACTGAAAGTACTGGCTAACAGTTTAGCTAGCATACTCCTGCAATATTTCTCACCCAATAACGCACCCAGGATTTTTTAATTCAGCAAATGATTTAAGTTATAGGGTATTAACACAGGTAGTTTAAGTGAATAGGACTTACGCACTGTACAAACGAATCATCTTGTGTGTTAATCTTACGTTGCTTAGACACCACTTCTTGGCGGTGCTAGCGATCGCCCAGTACCAGAGATAAATGACGAACGGACAAAACGGACAAAACGGACAAAAGAAAAAATTAGAAACTCAGCTTTGGAATATTGCCGATTCGCTACGGGGCAAGATGAACGCCGATGAGTTTCGGGATTATTGCTTAGGGTTTATTTTCTATAAGTACCTATCCGAGCGTCAGCATCTTTACGCTAATGATATTTTGGCTGAGGATAAGATTGATTTTCTAGAGCTTGATGAGTCGTCAGAAGAGGGGCAGGAATATTTAGAGGCAATTAAAGAGGAATCTATTGCCGAGTTGGGTTATTTTTTGAAGCCATCTGAGTTGTTTAGTTCTCTGGCTAAACGGGCATTAGGCAATCAGGCGGATAAGGATGAGATTAGTGATGAGGAGTTAGAAAAGAGTTCAATTTTTATTTTGGGGGATTTGACGGATGTTTTAAACAACATTGAACGCTCCACTATGGGCAAAGAAAGTGAGGAAGATTTTGATCATTTGTTTGAGGATCTGGATCTGAATTCGACGAAGTTGGGGCGGACTCCGAAGGCGAAAAATGCTTTAATTGCCAAGATTTTAGTGCATCTGGATAAGATTGTTTTTCGGTTGGGAGACACCGAGAGCGATGTTCTGGGGGATGCCTATGAGTATTTGATTGGGCAGTTTGCCAGTGGTGCGGGGAAAAAGGCAGGGGAGTTTTACACGCCGCAGCAGGTTTCTAAGGTATTGGCGAAGATTGTGACGACGGGGAAGGAGCGGCTGAAGTCGGTTTATGACCCAACTTGTGGTTCGGGTTCGTTGTTGCTGCGGGTGGCGCGGGAGGTGGAATCAGTCGGGGATTTCTATGGGCAAGAGATGAACCGCACGACTTACAACCTGGCGCGGATGAACATGATTTTGCATGGGGTGCATTATCGAAATTTTGATCTGCGCCAGGAGGATACGTTAGAGAACCCCCAGCATGAGGGTATGCGGTTTGAAGCGGTGGTGGCGAATCCGCCGTTTTCGGCGCAGTGGAGTGCCAATAAGCTGTTTGAGTCGGATGATCGCTTTAGTCAGTATGGGAAGTTAGCCCCGGCTTCTAAGGCTGATTTTGCGTTTGTGCAGCACATGCTGCATCACCTCGATGAGAATGGCATTATGGCAGTGGTGTTGCCCCACGGGGTTTTGTTTCGAGGAGGTGCGGAAGGGCATATTCGCCAGTATTTAATCAAGGAGCGGAATTGGTTGGATGCGGTGATTGGGTTGCCTGCGAATATCTTTTATGGGACGAGTATCCCGACTTGTATTTTGGTGTTGAAAAAGTGCCGGGAATCTCCTGAAGATGTTTTGTTTATTGATTCGAGTGCCTATTTTGAGAAAGCGAAGAATCAGAACTATTTGCGGGATGAGGATGTTGACAAAATTATTTCTACCTATCGGCAACGGTTGGCAGAGGATAAGTATAGTTATCGCGCCCCGTTAGCGGAAATTGAGGAAAATGATTTTAATTTAAATATTCCCCGTTATGTGGATACGTTTGAGGAGGAGGAGGAAATTGATTTAGACGCGGTGGTGCGGGAAATTCGAGAAATTGATCGGGAGATGGTGGATACGGATCGGCTGATTCGCGGGTTTTGTGAGGAATTGGGGATTGAAGCACCGTTATGAGGAAGAAGTTAAACAAAAATGTGCCTGTGCTGCGGTTTCCTGAGTTTGAGGGAGATTGGGAAATATCTAACGTGGGAAGTGCTTGTGAAGTTAAAAACAATTTAAGGAAGCCAATATCTTTGCCAGAAAGAGAATTAATGCAAGGTTCATATCCCTACTATGGGCCTACTGGAATAATTGACTACTTAAATGAATATGGGCTAGATGGAAAATTTGCTTTGATTGGGGAGGATGGTGATCATTTCTTGAAATACAAATCATGGTCACAAACTCAATTAGCAGAAGGAAGGTTTAATGCCAATAACCATGTTCATATTATTTCTGGAACGGATAAATGCTTAGTTGAATGGTTTTTTGCATACTTTAGGCATCGAAATATTATTGATTTTCTTACTCGACAAGGTGCTGCAAGATATAAGTTAAATAAAGCAAGTCTTTTCAGTTTGCGTATTGCTCTTCCCTCGATGGCAGAACAAGAGAAGATCGCTAGTTTTTTGGGGGCGGTGGATACGCGCCTAAACCAACTCCGCCGCAAACGGGAACTCCTGCAAACATACAAACGCGGCGTTATGCAAAAACTCTTCTCCCAACAAATCCGCTTCACCCAACCCGACGGCTCCCACTTTCCCAACTGGGAGAGGAAACAGCTAGGTGATGTTTTGAATTTGGTAGTTCGTGAAGTAAATAAACCTTCTGAAAATTACTTATCTATTGGCATTAGAAGCCACATGAAAGGAACTTTTCAAAAGCCAGGATCAGACCCCAGTAAAATAGAGATGGATAAGCTCTATGTCGTACATGATAACGACTTAATTGTAAACATAACTTTTGCTTGGGAAGGTGCAATTGCAATAGCATCAGAAGATGATCATGGCGGATTGGTCTCTCATCGATTTCCAACTTATGTAATACAAAAGGGAAAATCATCTCCTCATTTTTTTGAACATTTGATTAAACAAGAAAAGATTAAATATATATTGAGTCTAATCTCACCAGGAGGAGCAGGGCGTAACAGAGTTTTAGATAAAAAGGATTTCTTTAAAACAACTTGCTTTAAAGTTCTTAGATTTTTGCATTGTGCTTGCTGGTATAAATCTTGGATTAATTCAGTATTGTCAGACAATAACTTGCTAGCATCTTGATTTTTTACCGCTTGTAAAAAGTTTTCAAGTGCCTTGTCAAATTCTAAGTAAATTGCAAGAGGTTGACCAATTACTTTTTCTTTGAACATTTTGTAATCGTCTTTTTTTAGCCTTTCCTCGTCGGCAATAATAATTACTTTTAATTCTTTTTGTTCTATAAAACTGTTGATATACCCCAGTATGTTACCAAGGGGCATATTGCATCGCTCTAAATCATCAAAAATTAATATACTTTGATCAAGATTTGTAAAAAGCTCAGTAAGCTTTATACTTGGAGTTGTAAGATTTAATGTTGTGTCATCATTTACATCTAGTTTTAAACTATTCTTTAACACTTGTGTAATAAGATTTCTTCCTATCGCTACTGGCTTGGATGCTAGAAAAGGAATTTGTTGTTGCAAGAAGGCTTCTTCTATTTCAGAAAATGAAGTCACTCCATTAAGGCTGACATACAAGCATTTCTGCTTTTTCTCCCTTAAGCTTTCGCAGTACCTTTTGATGAACCATGTCTTACCAGATCCCCACTCTCCTTTAAGTAAAACGGCAAATCCAGGCGGATCAGGTAAATTACAGTAATAATCTAAATACTCTGTGGCATGGCTGTTATCTGACGGGTTATGCTGTGTCATTTTGCTTACAAAATTACTAAAATTCCAGACTAAAATTACCGAACAATATCTTGCCCAATTCCTGAAAATCTAACCCAAACAATTGGGATACACTAATCTTCGCCTTCTCGCACACAGCAATAATCAACTTCACCAAATGATAAGGTTGACTTTGATTTCTTGTTGAGGCTATCCTCAACGATCCCATGATTCCCCCTAAATCTCCTAATAACTTCAAATCCTTTCCACTTGCTTGTTCAAACACAAACAAAATTAATTGTAATTTTCGGGTTAACTCGATCGGGATGGGTTCATATCCTAATTTGGGAGTAAGTGCAATTAATTCGCTAATTCCTTGAATATTAACTCGATAGTTCTCTATTTCTTCTTCGCCTTTAATTTCCTGCCCTAACCACCCGTAACAACGAGAGCAAAATCCCGCAGGTGAAAGCCTAGCCATCACAGGTAAACGCGAACCACAATGAGGACATTCTTCTATTAATCGCTGTTTGTGAATCAAACAAAATTCTACATCCTTAAATGACCATAATAAGGGTTCATAGATAGTTTTGTTCTCCTGCATCCACTCTTCCCAACAACAAGGACACCAAGTGCGATAGTTCCGAAATAACCCCTTGTCATAAATCATTCCTTTCCAGCTTAAAAGGGTCAAAAAGCGTAAATCCTGACGCATTGTTAACTCTTCTAAGACAGTGACTAACTTTCCTGTCATTTCTCGCATTCCGTTGATAGCAGGTTTAGCATCGCTATTTCCCAGTAGGTGACTCAGATTTTTTGCCAATAGCTCAGATTTATCCTCAAAGATGAGGATAAGTGGCGCAATTTCTCCCATAACGAGCTTCTGAGAGGTTAAACAGTGCGCCTGTGCCAAACGATGGAGATAGCTACTAAGACTTTCTGCATAGGGAGTTCCCACTGCCACAGGTTCAACAGAGAATAACCGACTCCGTTGCGGGATTTCTGGAGGTTTTAGGTTCCAATGTTCTAAGTAAATATTCATCCCTCTTGGATTAACCTAAACGCTGGTACTTTAGTTTTAAAAGGCATTTCAGGGATTAGTTTCCGATTCACTCTTAACCTCAATGCCGTAATTAACAAAGAAATCGGAGACAGATATCTCCAAAGCTGCCGCTAACTTAACAATATTTTTCAACGAAGGGTTACGCTCTCCGGTTTCAATTCCTGAGATGTAGTTCCGATGAAGCCCTGACCTTTCAGCCAGTTCTTCTTGGGATAAATCTAGCTCTCGCCTTCGCCGCCTAATCGCTCTGCCAAAGCGGTACTCAATACTGAAGTGTTTTTGTGTCACCAAACAATACTGAACTAGTATCGCCGTTAAATCTATCTACTATCAGTGGACTTTTGCACACTATAAATGGTATAAAAGGTAAGTAATATAACATCACACAAGCAAGTCCCTAACTTTATGGCCTTATTTTGATAGATTCATAAAATAAAGCGGAAAGTGCTTAGTACGGAATATATGAAAGAGCAATTTGAACAATGGGTTGCTCGCCTTCCAATATCTGAGGCAGGGCAAAAAGTTATTGAGAAAGTTCGCTCATCTGAACCATCCCGTCGCGTTGGTGGTGGTAGCAAGAATGTTTCGGGACGCTACCCTAGTCGCAAGATGGGAGTCACGATTCAATTTGAGTCTCATCGGGTTGAACTGCCAATTGTCTATCAGTTAGAACACGATGAAGATGTTCTAGAATTCTACGAT
>DASQZD010000022.1:0-24961 GCA_035638855.1 Nodularia sp. (in: cyanobacteria)
TAGTAACGGTTTTAACCTCTGCCACTGTTCGTTGCTTAAGTCTGGTCTATTCATCATCACTACTATGCGATGGGCAAAGCCCCGCCTCCTGCGATCGCCTTTTTCTTAGGATACAACCAGTTTGAAAACACGCCCTAGTCCCAAAGACTTGACACAGGTGCGGCGAAGTAACGGTTATATCTTTCAAGCGCACAACTTGCATGGTAGTTTAACAGCACTCCAGAATGTCCGGATGGGTTTGGAAGTGCAACCGAAAATTCCACCCCAGCAAATGCTCAACCAATCACAAGAAATGCTCAAAGCAGTGGGTTTGGGAGAACGACTCAATTACTATCCAGATAATTTGTCTGGTGGACAAAAACAACGGGTAGCGATCGCACGCGCGTTAGTAAGTCAGCCTAAAATTGTCTTAGCCGATGAACCCACTGCTGCACTCGATAAACAATCGGGGCGCGATGTTGTGGAAATTATGCAAAAATTAGCCAAAGAGCAAGGCTGTACAATTTTGCTCGTCACCCACGATAACCGTATTTTAGATATCGCTGACCGGATTATCTACATGGAAGATGGTCATCTCATAAGAAATGATGTCAATACTCTCAGTAGTGCTTAATGCTGAGTCGAAGTTTTTTTCTCAGCACTCAGCACTGGTTTAGCCACCCCAAATTTTATCGAGAACTATTTGGGGTGAAATATCCGCCATTTGACCTGTCGGTGATTTAATCGCCAGAAATTTATCGCTTTTTGGCAACAACTTTCCTGGATCTGTAGGGCCAAATAGGGCGATAGTATAAGTTTGCACTGCCACACTTAAGTGAAGAAGTGGATCATCGGTTGACAACATCAAACTTGCGCCGCCAATCATGGCAGCTAACTTGCCAATATTATCAGGAGAAGTCACCTTAATACCAGGAGTCCTTTCCAAGAGCGATCGCCTAATTTGCTCATTTTCAGATCCCTGAATCACCACCACAGGCAAATCCGGCTGCTTGTGTTGACATTCCTGAATAATTTGCTGCCAATTTTCCACAGGGTAGAGTTTATCCACACCTGGTCGAGATACCTCACTAGAACCAGCTTGAATCAATATATAGCCTGTTTCATGTACCCCCAAGCGTTTTTGTTCATTTTGTGACCACTCAATATCTGGTTTCGGTACATTCACTGCTAATTCAGGGCAAGGGGTTTTAATCCCAAACGGTTGCAGCAAATCGTGGTAAGCTGCCGCCACGTACCGCTTTGGTTGGAATGGGACAGAATCAGTCAGAAAACCTGCTCCTTTGCCTTGGTAGCCAACGCGGGTGGGAATTCCGGTTAACCAAAGTAAAAGACCCATTAACCAGCTTTGTCCCACAGTGATGACGGCATCATACTCGCGATCGCGAATCGTGCCTACGAGATTGCTCCAATCCGCTAGACTGTTGCGGTCTTTATAATCAAAGGTCAGGACATCATTAACTGACTTGCTCACCCGGTAGGCAGCCTTTGACCGGGGTTCCACAACGACATCTAACTGAGCGTTCGGGTAATCACGCTTCAGATCATCTAGTGTCGGGAAGAAAAGAATTTGGTCGCCAATTCCACCAGGAACAAGGGCTACTACTCGCATAATATTTATTGACGCGTACTCGCTCCTTATTTTAGGTGAATATAGTCATTAGTCATTGGTCAAACAATTTTAAATTTTGGATTTTGGATTTTGGATTTACCTCCTAGTAGGTCAACAAAATTCCGGCTCCCTCTCCTTACTAAGGAGAGGGTTGGGGTGAGGTTCTATATTATTGTTGATTAATTGCTTGAGGTTTTCTGTGTATTTACTCATTCCATCGGCGGGAATCGGCAAAAGAATGGGAGGAACCCGTAATAAACTCCTCCTGGAAGTGCGATCGCAACCCATCATTGCTTGGACTCTCAAAGCGGCAGCAGCAGCCAGTACAATCAAGTGGATCGGGATTATTTCTCAACCTTGTGATTGGCCTGAATTTAAGAACATTCTCGCTGATCTAAATCTGACTAAACCAGTGGAATTTATTGCTGGCGGCTCGACCCGGCAAGAATCGGTTTACAACGGCTTGCAGGCGCTTCCAGCTACCGCAGAACAGGTATTAATTCACGATGGCGCTCGATGTTTAGCCACACCAGAATTACTCGACTCCTGCGCCGAAGCTATCCGCCAATGTTCTGGTTTAATTGCGGCCGTCCCTGTGAAAGATACAATCAAAGTTGTGGATGATCATGGCATTATTCAAAGCACACCCGACCGACGGCAATTGTGGGCAGCACAGACACCTCAAGGGTTTAATGTCAAGTTATTGAAAGATTGTCACGCCCAAGGTGTGCGTCAGGGTTGGGAAGTCACAGATGATGCGGCTTTATTTGAAAAATGCGGTATTGAAGTCCAAATTGTCCCCGGAGAAGAGACTAATTTAAAAGTTACCACTCCTCAAGATTTAGCGATCGCAGAATTTATCCTCAGTAACCGAGAAGAGGCAGGGGGGCAGGGAGCAGGGAGCAGGGGGGAAAGATTGTGACAAATGACAAATGACAAATGACAAATGACAAATGACTACAGCAACTAAGATAGAAGCGATTTTGTATTTAAAAGGTAAGCCCTTGTCCCTGAGCGAAATCGCCGAGTATGCAGCGTGCGATCGCGCCACAGTAGAAGAAGGCATAATGGAACTAATGGATAATTATGCTCACAGAGAAAGTGCCTTAGAAGTGGTAGAAACTCCCACTGGTTATAGTTTGCAACTGCGGTCTGATTTTCAGGACTTGGTACAAACGCTGATTCCTGTAGAATTAGGCTTGGGTGCATTGCGGACTTTAGCTGCGATCGCCTTAAATAATCCCATACTCCAAAGCGATTTAATTGAAATGCGCGGTTCAGGAGTATATCAACACGTCCCGGAACTCGTCGAACTCGGTTTTGTGCGGAAACGCCGAGACAGTGATTCTCGCTCCTACTCCCTACAAGTCACACCAAAATTTCATCAGTATTTTCAAATTGAACAACTGCCCCAACTATTAGAATACAGCCACCAGGAAGAACAACTAGAACTAGACCTCACACTCACAGAAGAAATAAAACCTGCTAGTTAAACAAAATTCCGCCCACAAAAGTTTTTGATGCAAAATTTCTCTGTTATAGACATAGACAGGGCTTTCCTAAATTAAAGTCCAATGCTATACCAATAGAGAAAGCAATAGGCTTGTACTATGGTTTAGAGTAGAATCAGCAACTAAGCTAAAATTTGCCAATGGTGTTTGACCCTGACTTTTTGAATGATAACTCCGAGGAAAATCCCAATCAGCTTCTGAACGACCATTTTGAGGATAGTCCTAATCAGTTACTCAAATATTTACAGCATCAGCCTCCTGAAGTTCTAGCCCGTGTCGCCCAGTCCGTCAGCCCGGAAATTAAGCATATAATTTCGCAAAACGTCCAAGGGCTAGTGGGAATGCTTCCGGCAGAAAATTTCAACGTGCAGATTACCACAGATAGGGATAACTTAGCTGGGCTTCTAGCATCGGCGATGATGACGGGATACTTCCTCCGCCAGATGGAACAAAGAATGCAGTTAGACCATTTGTCTAATAATCAATAGTGAATCGCCAAACATTTTGGGACTATGTATGAGCTTTAGCTCGACTTTATCCAAATCACACAACGAGTCTCATCAAGAATTTCCCCAAGATTTAGGATGTGAAAAAATGGCGTAAGTCGAGATGAAAACCCAAAAGCACAACTACTTATTGTCGGGATAGGAGCCTGATTGCACTTTCAAAGTTTGGATTTTACCATTGCGGTTAACTTCAATTTCCAGGATATCCCCAACTGTGCTGGATTCTACCAGCTTCTGGAATAGGGCTGCGATTTTGACTGGTTTACCGTTAATTTTTTGAATCACGTCTCCAGGAAGCAGCCCCGATTCTTCGGCTGGTGAGTTTTCCATGACTCCCCAAATCACAACACCAGTTTTCGCCTGAATCTTGAGATTTTTTTCTTGATTCAGCTCTCGCCTTTTGGTAGGAGTTAAATCAGTCATTTGAATACCCAGGAAAGGATGTTCTGCGCGTCCCTTGGTAAATAGTTCATTAGCAATACGAGCAGCAGTTTCAATCGGGATAGCAAAGCCCAAGCCTTGAGCATCGGCGCGGATAGCAGTGTTAATCCCTATAACTTCACCTTGGGCATTTAACAGAGGTCCGCCAGAGTTACCAGGGTTAATGGCTGCATCAGTTTGAATAAAACTAACCCGCTTATCTGGGACACCAACTTGAGCGCTTGTACGACCAGTAGCGCTGATAATGCCGATAGTGACAGTATTATCTAAACCCAAAGGATTGCCAATAGCGATCGCCCATTGTCCAGGAATTAAATTTTGCGAATTGCCTAATTTCACTATGGGCAATTTATTTTCGGGAATTTTCACCACGGCGACATCAGTAATCGGATCAACTCCCACCACTCTCCCCTTAAAAGTCCGACCATCTTTGAGAGTGACTTGCACAGTATCTGTATCCGCCACCACATGAGCATTAGTCACCAATAGTCCATTTTCGCGCAAAATAAATCCTGACCCAGTACCGCGCTCAATCCGTTCTCTAGGAAATGGTTCCTCATCATCTCCAAAAAATCGCTGCAAGAGGGGATTTTTCAAAGCCTCTGAGATGGGATTAGCAACTTTGCGAGTAGCATTAATGCGTACTACTGCCGGGCCGACTTTCTGCACTGCTGAAGCAATAAAATTCAGGTTATCACCCCCAGTCGCGCCAATAGCTCCACCCACAGGATGAGGAACCACAGACTCTGGAGCCAATGCCACAGTAACATTTCTTAATTCTTTAAACGAGCGATCGTGTGGCAAAAGATAACTACTGCCCAACACACCTGCACCACTACCAATTGCCAGTAGAGATAGATAAATAGCTAGTTGCTTTAAAGATAAATTCATAATCATGAGGTTTAACACAGCAGTGCAGTTGCTCACTTCTAAGTGTAGTCAAGCTAATGGCAATTGGACAGATTAAATTTACATAGAGAAAGACAATATTTTCCCCAAAAAATGGGGATCAGAGTCGAGACAAGGGTAAAAGAAAGAAGAGGAACTGGGGTGGGGGCTGGGGAGAAGAGCAATGGTTGTTAAGTAACCGGAAGTTTAAAGTAATTTCTAACTCCCCCTTGCTCCCTGCTCCCTGCTCCCCTGCTTCTTTTGCTATACCTCCCCACAACCCGATTCCCCAACTAAAATCTAAAGTTAGCGCACTGTTGACTGTGATATATGACTTTTCCCTATCGTCTACTTTTGCTCTGTAGCCTAGTTGGTACTGTCGGCTTAACATCCACACCCCTGAACTTAAACAGCGCCCATGCTGCCCCTAGTTGTCCAACTCCAGCCTTATCTCGCTTCCAGCGCCATCAAGTAAATCGTGGTGAAACTTTGGAGAGCATAGCACAGCGCTACAATCTCACTCCCGCAACGCTGATAAATATGAATCCTGCTGTCAGAAACAAAAAGGTAACTGTTGGTAGTGAGTTGCAAATTGCTCCCTACAATGGCTTTGTTGTAGAAGTGCCTAGCGGACAAACTTGGCGAGAGATAGCAAAAAAATATCAAGTTCGTGCTGATACACTGTTTGAGATTAATGGTTGCCAACAAGACCCCAGAATTGTATTTGTTCCAGCAGGAAAAGTCTCCCCACGTCGCCCGCTAACTGAGTCTCCCGCCCCTGCTGATAGCCAGCCTATATCCATTTCAGGGTATCCTTTGCAGTCAGCCGCGACTGTGGGGCTTGCTTATGGCTGGCAGATTAATCCTAATTCTGGTGAGGTCTTTTTCCATAGTGGTGTGGATTTGTTGGCTCCTGTGGGTAGTCCTGTACAAGCGATCGCTCCGGGAACTATAGTGTTTGCCGATCAGCAAGGTACTTATGGCCAGTTGATCATCGTTAATCACAGTGGCGGTTTCCAAAGCCGTTATGCCCATCTTGGTGAAATTAAGGTTTCTGTAGGTCAAAAAGTGAACGAAGGTGGCTTGCTGGGAACTGTAGGTACGACTGGAGAGCCTACCGGAAGTCAGCCACACCTCCATTTTGAAATGCGCTCTAGCTCGGATTTGGGTTGGGTGGCGAAAGATCCTAAAGGTTATCTGAAGCAGTGAGGATTTTTTTTAACGCAGAGGGGCGCGGAGGTTAGCGCAAAGGTACGCGGAGGAATTTTAAAAGGTGTGACTGGATTTGATGATCTGCATTCCGGCTTCTGCAAATTTTCTAAATGCTGTATTTGCTTGTTCGGTGTAGTCTACTAAACCAGGGATGACTACGGGGGATGTGCAGTCTTCTAGTAAATAAATTTTTTGGCTCAGGGTGCTATCTATCTGTTTAATTTCTGTGAGCAAATCTTCAATTGTCCAGGCTACGCAGTGGCTTTTGGCTTGACCTGCAATTATTACAGCATCAAATTCTAATAGTTGTTTAATTAGGCGGATGTTTTTTTGGGCGAGTGGTTGTTGGTTAAAATCTGTTAAAACTTCTGGACTTAAAACCGAGTAATTTTCTGTTAAAGGATGATCTCCTTTGATTTCAAATTGGGTCTGAGTTTGACGCGCAATGCTATGAAAAAATATTGCTGATTCTACTGATGAAACTAAGGCATGACCAATTCCGCCTAACATTGAATGATAAGGCCAAATAGTTAGGGGATATTTACCATTCTGGCTGAGTTGTTTAACGTAATGGTAAGCGTGTTTTTCTAATAGTTCATAATTGCCATTGGTAATGCTGTTAGCTACTGCTGGGTTAACTTTCCAGATACCTTTTTCTATATCTGCTTGGGTAATGTTAGTTACGGCTGGGGTGGGATGTTCACCTGCATTGTTTATCCAAAATATGGGATGAAAAATTTGTGTTGCTGTATGGGTGTCTAAAGTGGGGATAATTTTGGTAATTAATCCTAAGTTGTGATATATGAACTCACATATCCGCCGATTATCATCAACTGCCCCAGTCCCAGATTTTCCACCTACAAATAATTCAAATCCAGGGATACAGAATGTGTTCTGGACATCAATTAAAAGTAAGCAAATATTGGTTGTGTCTGAAGATGCTGGTTGAATATTATGTTGTACTGCCCAGGCTTGAGCTGCTGCGGCTCTTTCTTGATAGGGTACGCGCCAAATTTCGCCAACTTTTTCAGTGTTGAAATGAGGAGGAATTGGTAGTTTACTTTTTATACTAGTATTCATAAGCACAATTAATTTTAATATATTCTCATCACATTAATAACTCAGTAAGCAAGCGATCGCCACTCAAATCCAACTCGCCATCTTCCTTCATCTCATTTTTGATCTGCTCTTTTGCCCTCTCATCGTCCAAAAAGGCTCTGACTGTGGCAATCTGAAAGACAGAGACTTTCAATCTGATATTTTAACTACAGCAAATTTACTTCATTAGGTTATGCAAACTCTGCCAAATACTACAACCATTGACACCACAGCAGATCAACCCATCTTTGACACCAAAATTCAGCGACGTAAAACCCGACCTGTAAAAGTGGGAGATGTCACTATTGGGGGTAACTACCCAGTGGTGGTGCAGTCGATGATTAACGAGGATACCCTTGATATTGATGGTTCCGTAGCAGCAATTCGTCGTTTACACGAAATTGGCTGTGAAATTGTCCGCGTCACAGTGCCAAGTATGGCTCATGCTAGAGTCATGGCGGAAATTAAACAAAGATTAATTAAAACTTACCAAGATGTGCCAATTGTAGCCGACGTGCATCACAATGGCATGAAAATCGCCTTGGAAGTCGCCAAGCACATCGAAAAAGTGCGAATTAATCCGGGGTTGTATGTGTTTGAGAAACCCAACTCCAATAGAAGCGAATATACTAAGACCGAATTTGATGAAATTGGCGACAAAATTCGCGAAACTCTAGAACCTTTAGTGGTTTCCTTGCGAGATCAAGGTAAAGCCATGCGAATTGGCGTAAATCATGGTTCTCTCGCCGAAAGAATGCTATTTACCTACGGCGACACCCCAGAAGGAATGGTAGAATCTGCCTTAGAGTTTATTCGCATTTGTGAATCTTTAGATTTCCGTAACTTAGTAATTTCCATGAAAGCCTCACGGGTCCCGGTGATGGTAGCCGCCTATCGGATGATGGCCAAGCGCTTGGATGAACTGGGTATGGATTATCCGTTGCATTTGGGTGTCACAGAAGCCGGTGATGGCGAATATGGACGGATTAAATCCACTGCGGGAATTGCCACATTACTAGCCGATGGCATTGGCGATACAATTCGCGTGTCACTGACAGAAGCACCAGAAAAGGAAATTCCCGTCTGTTACAGCATTCTGCAAGCTTTAGGATTGCGGAAAACAATGGTTGAGTATGTGGCTTGTCCTTCTTGTGGGCGGACTTTATTCAATTTAGAAGAAGTTTTACACAAAGTTCGGGAAGCGACCAAACACTTAACTGGGTTGGACATAGCCGTGATGGGTTGCATAGTGAATGGCCCTGGAGAAATGGCAGATGCTGACTATGGTTATGTTGGCAAAACACCAGGTTACATTTCTTTATATCGTGGCCGAGAAGAAATTAAAAAAGTCCCCGAAGCCCAAGGAGTTGAGGAATTGATTAACCTCATTAAGGCAGATGGACGTTGGGTAGAACCGTAAGGAGGGAGTGGGGAGCGGGGGAAGAAGCAGGGGAGCAGGGAGTAGGGAGCAGGGGGGAAGAAAATTCTCTCAATCCCCAATCTCCCCGGATTGTCAAGTATTTTAATGAAATTAGGAACACATAGTTGGTCTGTACAGTGTAACCCTGTGTTAGATTGGGCATACTGACGATATACTCCTCCCTCTGACGCAGCTGTCATTATGGTGATTACAAAAAGTAGACTTGTTTTGGGTGCTACGGCGGTGACGCTTTCCACGATTGCTGTTACTAGCCTGGGCATTCACTCGCGAGGTCAAGCTTTATTTAAAGCAAGTCCCAAAGAATTAGTAGACGAGGTTTGGCAAATTGTTCAACGCCAATATGTAGACGGTACTTTTAATCAAGTCGATTGGCAGGCTGTGCGGAAGGAGTACTTGGGCAAGTCCTACAGTAGTCAGCAAGATGCCTATAAATCCATCCGGGAAATGCTGAAGAAGCTGGATGATCCCTATACCCGGTTTATGGACCCAGAAGAGTTCAAGAATATGCAAGTGGACACATCTGGGGAACTCACGGGTATTGGCATCACAATCAGTCAAGATGAAAAAACCAAGAAGATTGTGGTGATTTCGCCCATTGATGATACACCGGCATTTAAGGCGGGCATTTTGGCGAAGGATATCATCACCACAATTAATGGTAAAAGCACTGAGGGTATGGATACCAACGAAGCAGTATCCATGATTCGTGGTGAGCCAGGAACGAAAATCAATTTGACAGTTGAACGGAACGGTCAAGCGAAAAAGTTTGAAATCATCCGCGCACGCATTGAAATTCATCCCGTTAACTTTTCTATAAAACCAACTCCAGCAGGTAATCTTGGTTACATTCGCCTCAATCAGTTCAGCGCCAATGCTAGCCGGGAAATGCAAAGCGCGATTAAAAATTTAGAAAAGCAACGGGTAGACGGATATATTCTGGATTTACGTGGTAATCCTGGTGGATTACTCTTCTCTAGTGTGGAAATTGCTCGAATGTGGCTCGATAGAGGAACAATCGTTTCCACTATTGACCGCCAGGGTGAACAAGAGCGGGAGGTGGCCAGGGGTCGTGCTTTGACAAAGAAACCTCTGGTGATATTAGTTGATAAAGGATCAGCTAGTGCCAGTGAAATTCTCTCAGGAGCTTTGCAGGATAATAAACGTGCTGTTTTGGTGGGTTCTCAAACTTTCGGTAAAGGCTTAGTGCAATCGGTGCGTCCTTTAGAAGATGGTTCAGGTTTAGCGGTAACAATTGCTAAATATGTGACTCCCAATGGTACAGATATTAATAAACACGGCATTGATCCCGATGTGACTCTGGACTTGTCTGATCAGCAACGTGAGGAATTATGGCTGAAACAGCGTGACAAACTTGCTACTCTAGCAGACCCCCAATTTGCTAAAGCTGTAGAAGTTTTGGGTAAGGAAATTGCTGCGAAAGGGATAACGAGTTCCGATAAAAAGTGAATTTATTGCCGATGCTAAAGGGGTGCAAGCTTTTGCGCTCCTAAGCATCATTTTTATAAACGTAGACGCGTTAGCGGCTTGCCGCAGGCTACCACACCAGACACAGAGCAGAGAAAGAAGGAAGATTTGTCCTCCTGATTGCGCTAAAGTTGCAAATAACTGTGCATCTAGGAGGAAAATTTTGTGAAAGCAGTTTTAATGACAGCAGCTGGTAGTCCTGATGTTTTGCAATTACAGGAAGTACCAAATCCTACTGTACCTTTAGGAAATACTGAACTTTTAGTTCGTTTAGTAGCGGCTGGTGTTAACCCTATTGATACAAAACTCCGACAGCGCGGCACTTTTTACCCTGAACAAATGCCGGCGATTTTAGGCTGTGATGGGGCTGGAATTGTTGAGGCTGTGGGTGCTGGTGTTGAGCGTTTTCGCTTGGGCGATGAGGTATTTTTTTGCTATGGTGGCTTGGGCGCACATCAAGGTAATTACGCTGAATATACGGTTGTTGATGAGCGGTTTGTGGCACGTAAACCTGCTTCAGTCTCTTTTGCAGAAGCAGCAGCAGCACCTCTGGTATTAATTACTGCGTGGGAAGCTTTGTATGAACGGGGAAGGTTAGAACCTGGGGAACAGGTTTTGATTCATGCTGGTGCTGGTGGTGTTGGTCATGTAGCGATTCAATTGGCAAAACTTAAAGGTGCTTTTGTCTGTACGACTGTGAGTTCTCAGGAAAAGGCTAATTTTGTCAAAGAACTGGGTGCTGATGAGGTAATTCTTTATCAAGAAACTGATTTTGTGAATGCGGCGTTAAATTGGACTGGTGGTGAAGGTGTAGATTTAGCTTTTGATACTGTTGGCGGCGAAACTTTGCACAAAAGTTTTCCGGCTGTACGGGTATATGGGGATATTGTGACGATTCTTGAACCAACGGCTGATACTGTTTGGAAGGCTGCTAGATTACGTAATCTCCGCGTTGGGTTAGAATTAATGCTGACTCCGATGTTGCAAGGTTTGGAGGAGAGTCTGAAGCATCATGGGGAAATTCTGGAACAGTGTGCGACTTGGATGGATGAAGGAAAGTTGAAAGTTGAGGTTAGTCATCGGTTTGCTTTGGCGGAGGCGGCTCAGGCTCATCAAGTTTTGGAGTCTGGTGCGATGATTGGTAAGGTTGTTCTGCTGATGAGTGATGAGTGAGTTGAAGAAGTTTGTGGGAATTTTTTTTTAACCGCAGAGGGGCGCGGAGGGGCGCAAAGATGAAATTATATTTATCTCTGCGGTGGATTTTTGTATATGTATGCGTTATTTTTGTTTTCTTTTCTTTTCCTGCTGGGGCTACCCAAGGTCAACCAGAACGCACTTCTTTAAGTCTAGAGTTGTTACAGGAACGTTTGCATACTCCGATTATCCGTGAGGGTAATTTGACTGTGGATTTACGGGAGATGGTGATCGATTTACGACCGGAGAATGGGGAATTTCGGGATAATTTTTATCAGTTGCTGCGAAAGGAGTTACAAAAGTCGGGGACAAAGCCTTTGGGTTTAGACTTGAGTAATTCTGTGATTCGGGGGAATTTTGTGGGTAGCGATTTGGGTTTGAGAACTCCTCTCTATGCGACCGTTGTATCTGGTGAGGAGTCTGTAAGTGTCTATGCTCCTCTTTTGACGAGTGGTGAACAAGCGCAATTGTCACGCTTGCGTTTTGTTTGTTTGCAGTCTTTAGCGATCGCCTTACCTAATTCTAAGGACTGTCGCGCACTTTTGGGAAGTCAGCCGACAGCATCTAGTGAAATCAATATTTTTCGCGGTTCTTTAACTCTGGTACAAACTCGCTTTAATGGGGAAGTGCAATTTGCGAATACTTTCTTTTTTCAGCCGGTAAATGCCAAAAATGCGATTTTTTTAGAAGCTACTAACTGGGCTGAAACTCGATTTAGCCGTTCTGTGCGTTTCAATGGTGCTAATTTTCGGCAATTAAGTAATTTTCAAACGAGTGTTTTTTTTGATCAGGTGAATTTTCAGAAGGCGCAATTTCAGGAAAAGGCTGATTTTCAAGATAGCTCTTTTGAAGAGTCTACTAAATTTAATGAGGCGAGTTTTCAGCAATCAGCTAAGTTTAGTCGGGCGCAATGGCGAGGGAATGTTGATTTTTCTAGTGTCCGCTTTACTAATACTGCACAGTTTACTCAGGCGAATTTTCATCAGAATGTTTTTTTTACAGAAGCTATTTTTGACAAAGCTTTAATTTTTCGAGAAGCGATTTTTAAACAAGCTGTAAATTTAGCTGGTGCTAGTATTTTTAACCAAGCTGATTTTAGTGATGCGCGGTTTGCTAAGGAGGCTTTTTTAAATGTCGCTGGTTTAACTTTTAATTCTAACCAAGGGAAAATTTTAGGTAATCCCGGCGAAATTGGCAAGATGTTTCGCGTTCCTACTTCCCAAGGGAATCAAAGCATTTTGCGGAATTTGGGGCAGAATTTTCGTCAGCAGCAGCAAATCGCTGATGCTAATCAGTTGGAGTATACAAAACAAAAACTGCAATTGCGGGAATTAAGCCATCGTTTGGTGGATCGGAATATTAATCATGCTACCCGAAAAAGTTTGATTAATTTGGGTTTTAGTGCAACTCAAGCGGATGCGATCGCTTTTCGTCGGATGATAGAACCATTTCGCAATAGCAGTGACTTATTAAGTTTAGCAGATATCGATTTAGAAACATACAACCAATTGAGCGATCGCCTCGTAATTGCTGAACCTCTTTCTGCTGGTGGCTGGTTGTTACAAGCTGCAAGATGGTTGGCTTTGAGTGTACTGTTGTTGCTTAGTGGCTATGGTACCAGTTTTTGGCTAGTGTTTGGCGTGGGCGGAGTGGCGATCGCTTATTTCGGCTGTTTATTTTGGCTAGTAGACCGCTATCGTCGCTTACATCCAATTCCAATTATTCCCACATATTACGAAACTTTATGGATATTGGCTGGTTTTAGCTTTTTAACACTCTTTAGCTTATTAGCCATCTTCCGCAATTCTGAACAGCCTTGGCTGACACTAGGGTGTCTTTTCATAATTATTGTTCCCTTACCAGTAATTTTATTAATCCGACTTTACCAACAAGGCCGCTATCACGATTTAATGGATGTTTCTTATTTCACTGAAGATGGTACTTTTCGGCAATTAAGATTATTAATTGGGCGATTACCAGTCATACCCAGAAATCAGACCTTCCGCGAAAGATATATGCATTTGTTATGGAACCGCCGTTGGAACTGGCTGAATTACTACGACTTTAGCCTGAATAACTTAGTCAGGTTAGGATTTAACGATATTCGTCTGCGAGATGAACACTTACCCGGTATCATCTCCACACTGGCTTGGTATCAATGGAGTTTGGGTGTACTTTACATCACCCTAGTCTTGTGGACTCTTTCTCGCACTATTCCCGGATTGAACTTACTGATTTATCTCAAGTAACGTCTAGGATATTCCTGGTAAAAATGAGTGGGAGGTCAACAAGTCTGCTGGCTCACCACACATAAATAGAGTTAAACTTTGGCTTCTAAAGACTTAAGCAACTCAGTATTTACACCAGACTCACGAGTGAGGGCAATTTTGCCAGTGCGGGCGATTTCCCTCAGACCAAATTTTTGTAACACTTGGACGATGGCCACCATCTTACCAGGATCTCCCACAACTTCGAGAGTGAGAGATTCTTCAGACACATCTACCACTCGCGCCCGGAAAATTTGAGCCAGTTCGACTACTTCTGCGCGATTGCTGCTAATAGCATTCACTTTCAAAAGCATCAATTCTCGCTCTACACAAGGAGTTTCGGTGATATCTTGTACTTTGAGGACGTTGACCAATTTATACAGTTGCTTGGTGAGTTGCTCTATCACGCGATCGTCTCCAGGTACAATCATCGTAATGCGGGAAACTCCTCCTTGCTCTGCTGGACCAACTGCGAGGCTTTCTATATTGAAGCCACGACGCGCAAATAAACTAGAGATACGGGACAGAACACCCGCCTCATCTTCTACCAAAACTGAAAGGGTATGTTTCATCTTCGCCAAAACAAGCTCAGGTAAGCATTTCACTAATGTCAACACTAGGTAATGTCTGCCCTACACGTACTGCTCAGTGACATACTACCACACTGACGCAAGCATACAGTGTGGGCTTCTCAGCGACTCCCGGTATCCCGTCGGACATTAACTGAGCTTTGTTTAGACTGCACGAGAAGCCCCTCCGCACAGTTGAACAATAGAAAAAATGTTCAATCCTTTGTACTCTCAGAGTTTTACCGTTTGGCTGACGCTCACGGCGAGGACTACGCACAGAAAGCGACACCGGAGTGTTTGTGACTGGGTAGAATCCCATACTTTGAGTTTTCTTGGCGCAGCCTCTCCCTGTGGGAGAAGGTTTTGTCAAACAGATGACAAAGCTGAGAATGCTGGTCATCTATGTATGATTGTAATCCAAAACAAATTTAAACTCAATACCTGCACTCAATACACTTTGTCAACAGAAGTTTTGACAAATCATACTAAAAGCAGACAGATTTGGGGTGCATATCTTGTTATGGGTAGATGTAAATTATTTGTCAAAGTTTTATAATTTAATTGTTATGTATGTTTAATCAAAAATAGGAGAAAAGCAGTTATGTCTTGGTTAAAAAGACTTTTTGGATTAGAAAAACCGAAAAATGCCCAAGTTAATCCTACGCCCCAGCAAGTAGCGCCAAGTTCTACCACTAGCGCGGCTCCTGCTACTACGGAATCAATTCCGCCAGAACGTTTAGGATTGAATGGAGAATACGACCAAAGCGGTTTAGCCAAGCGGGTAGCATTGGCGTTTGACGAAGATTCGCAACTTGGGGATATTGATACTCTCTGGGTGGCTCAAACAAGCAGCACTGTGGTGTTGAAAGGTAAAGTTCCTAGCCAGGAAATGCTCGACAAGATGGTTGCTGCGGCGCGTTCAGTTCCTGGTGCTACAGGTGTTGACATTGATGAAGTCACTGTTGGTTAGTAGTAATTCCTAATTACCAGACCCAAAGAGTTTCATTGATTGGGAATTAGTGACTGGGTGTTACTATGTCTGTCAATCCAATCTAGAATCGCTCGATTAACTTTTTCTGGGCATTCATCATGGGGACAATGGCCGACATCTTCTAAGTTGAGTAGTTCTAGTTTCTGGTTGTACTGAATAAATCTCTGTGCAAGTACAGGTGGAACAAATTTGTCCTTTTGTCCCCAAATTAACAGCATTGGCACTGTTAATGTTGGTAATATGTCTTTGACACTAGGACTAAAGTTAACAGCGATCGCAGCTCTAAACAAGGCAGTAAAAGCACGCGCCGAACCTCTGTCTTGGGGAGGCCCTGTTAAAATGTCTACTAGCTCATCGGTGATGGCTTCAGGATTGGCGTAAGCCAGACTAGCCCAGCGACGGACAAAGCCGGGTCGGCGCACGACGTTAAATATAGGTTTGAGTATCAACGGGGAAGCAACCAGCTTTTTAATTCCTGTCACCACAGGACGCAGGAAAGGCGGGATGGCTTCTTGTTCTAATGATGGGTCTGGCAAACTCATCATGATGATACCCTTAACCATTTCTGGATGAGCGGCGGCGGCGACTAAAGAAATGAGCGAACCGTTGGAATTACCGATTAATATGACTGGTTGACGGATAAATGCTTTCCAAAATTCGTAGACCTGTTCTACCCACAGTTCTATACTGTAATTTGCTGGCGCTTTTTGGGAAGCCCCAAAACCCAGCATATCGAGGGCGTAAACGGTGTGTTGTTCGCCTAATATTGCTAAATTATGTCGCCAATGTCCTATGGAAGCACCAAAACCGTGTAGTAGGATTAAGGGTGTTGTGTGATCTTGGTGTTGGCTAGGTCGAATATAAGTATAACGAGTTTGCCAGCCTCGCCAAACCCAATCTCTTTGATTACCAACTCTGTCTTGCCAGTGTACTGTAGTGGTCACGTTTTCCTCCAATGGATCTCACTATCATACCTATGTCTATAAGATACTGGGATTTTAAGGTTTTTGTTGAAGGTGCGATCGCTCTAAAAATTACAGCATTTGGTTATTTGTTTTTGGTAAATGTCTGAGATGTAAGTATATTTACTGTGAGAGATGGAAAGAAGGATAACGAGCATACCTTTTAATAATTTATGACAAAATATCATAAAATTTAATATTGATTTTGTAATCAAATTTACATTAATTGTTGCAGAGAAATTCCGGCTGAGTGATTAGAATAAAAAATACGGTGACGACTAGTTGATGAATTAGTTATCCTAGAAAAACAGACTCAAGCTTAAGTCCTTAGTTAAATTCAGTCTTGTGCTTCTGAGGCATCCCAAAGAAGACCAAGCCAAGCAAGTCCAATCCACGTCTTAACTACTAAAGAGCTTCCATAATCATAATGCCTGTGATTGAGAAAAAACGAACTCGCGATCTGCCCCAAATCAACGAGCGCATCCGCTTTCCCAAGATTCGAGTCATTGATAATGATGGCGCGCAATTAGGAATTATGCCTCCACAAGAAGCACTAGAACTAGCTGAGGAGAAAGAGCTAGACTTAGTATTGCTAAGTGACAAGGCCGACCCCCCGGTTTGTCGGATCATGAATTACGGGAAGTACAAGTTTGAGCAGGAGAAGAAGGCACGGGAAGCCAGGAAAAAGCAGCATACGGCTGATGTTAAAGAAGTGAAGATGCGCTATAAAATAGAAGAACATGATTACAATGTGCGTATTAAGCAAGCCGAGCGCTTCCTCAAAGATGGTGATAAAGTGAAGGCGACTGTAATGTTCCGGGGTCGAGAGATTCAACACAGTGACTTAGCAGAGCATTTGCTCAAACGCATGGCTAAGGATTTGGAGCCGCTTGGTGAATTGCAGCAAGCACCCAAAAAAGAAGGGAGAAATATGATGATGCTGATTTCGCCCAAAAAATAATTCGCCAATTATTCCAGATATCCAGTATAGTTTATAACAGAGAATTTCCGATAGACCCAAAGTCGTTGAAATTTTCGGAAAACTGATAGTCCTGAGGGCTGAGTGGGAAAGATAATACTCAGTTACTCAGGATTTTTGCCGTTTATGGGAAATGAGGAAAATGAGGAAAATGACGGGAAATCATAGTTTGTTTTCTCCGTGATCAGTAAGTCAATGGTCTGAGTCCCCTTTGGATACAGGTAGCTTGTGTTTCAGTCGGGCTGTAAATCCCGGTGGTAAAAAGTCTTCTATTTTGAAATTTGAATTGCTTCTTAATCTAATTCTCAATCTAATTTAGTGTAGCTTGCAGTGCATGGAACTCAAAAATAACTCGTTGGCTGCAAATAAAGGCGCTCTAGCAAAACTGTTACAGTGGTTGAATCTTCGACCGGAAGAAGGCGAACGCACTTGGATGATGTTTGCTTTTTACACTACTGTATCAGTGGGTTTGCGCTGGGCCGAAGACAGTACAGTGGCACTATTTTTGGATGAATATGGGGCGGGTCCCTTGCCTTGGATGTATATTGCTAGTGCTGTGATGAGTATTGCACTGGTTGTTGTTTATTCTTGGCTGCAAAAGATTTTCCCGTTACGTTGGGTGATTGTGGCGATCGCACCTTGCATGGTTTTGCCATTAATCTTTATAGTGTCCTTGCGTGGGGGAATACATATTTCATTCCTAACAGTCGCCCTGGCCTTTCTACTGCGGCTGTGGGTAGATGCACTTTATGTGATCAATGACCTCAACACCTCTATTGTTGCTAACCAATTATTTAATATCCGCGAAATTAAACGTACCTATCCTTTGGTGAGCAGTGGTATGTTAGTGGCTGATGTGATCAGTGGCTTTAGTTTGCCTTGGATGCTGCAATACATCAAGCTAGAGCAAGTGATTATGATCGCTTGTACTGTGATTATCTTAGGAACAAGTATTTTATTTTATTTAAGTCATAAGTATCGAGCCGCCTTTCCTGATGCTCCCCAACGGGTAATTCCCCATGAACAAGCGAACCGACACCGCCGCCTCGAAGCTCCATTAAAGCGCTATACATTGCAGTTGTTCGCGTTTGTCGGGCTGTTACAAATCATTGGCTTATTAGTAGATTTTCAATACCTGCGCGAATTAAATGTGACTTTAAACAGTCGCGAACTGGCTAGCTTTTTAGGTCTGTTTGGTGGGATTGTGGGACTGTGTGAGTTAGTCACTCAGTGGTTTATTTCCAGCCGAGTCACTGAACGCTTTGGGGTATTTTTAACTGCTGCACTACTACCCATTGCTGTGGGCTTTGTCTTACCAGGTGCGATCACTTTACTGAATTTAGTCCCAGCATTACAAGCCCAAGGTTTCTTTTGGGGATTAGTCGGGCTGAAGTTTTCTGATGAACTGTTACGCTATACCTTTGTGGTGAGTAGTGGCCCGGTGCTATACCAACCGATTCCCGAACGCATTCGTAGCCGCACGCAGACATTATCAGGAGGAACAGCCGAAGCGATCGCCACAGGTTTGGCAGGTATAATTATTCTCCTGACATTATTTATTAGCAATCAGTATATATCCCTAGAACTGCAAAAGTGGGTATTGGTAGGAGAAACCGTGATCATCGCGGCTGCTTGTTTAAAAGTAGTTTGGGTATTGCGATCGCGTTATGTTGACTTGTTAGTTTTGAGTGCAGAACGGGGAGAACTGAGTGCAACAAATGTTGGATTGCGGTTCTTCAAACAGGGTGTAGTCAAAGCTTTAGCAGAAACAGGTAACGCGGCTGATAAAAGCTCTTGTATTGAACTTTTGTCACAAATTGATCCCCAAGGTGCAGCACAAGTTTTAGCACCCTTACTGCTCCAATTACCCCCAGATTTGCAGCGCCAAAGTTTGGAAGTAATGCTGATGGGAGATGTCAATCCTATTTATGCTCTGGAAGTACGCTCCTTGTTGCGACAGCCACTAGGAACAGTTGATCCTGAAGTTTTTGCCCTAGCGCTGCGTTACGTTTGGCTAGCTGACACTAACCCGAATTTGACTCTGTTAGAAGAGTACCTCCAACCACGACATCATTCACTGATTCGCGCCACCGCCGCCGCTTTGATTTTGCGTCAGGGAACACCTCTGCAAAAAATAGCCGCTACCAAAACTATGCGGCGAATGCTGACTCATAAACAAGAACGAGAACGAGTCAATGGGGTAAGAGCGCTCAGAGAAGCTGTATATTTACAGGCGTTGCGGATTTATATCCCCAAGTTGTTGCAGGATGAATCTTTACGGGTACGCTGTGCAGTTTTGGAAATGATTGCTGCAACTCGTTTAGAGGACTATTATTCGGCTTTAATCGGAGCGCTGTACTATAAATCAACCCGCAATACCGCTATGCGTGCTTTGATTAAACTCGAAAATGAATCTATCGAAATGCTGTTAGAACTGGCTACCGATACTTATAAACCAGAAGTAGTGCGGATGTATGCTTGGCGGACTATTGCTCAAATTTCTACTCTCGAAGCAATGGAAACTTTATGGCTGCATTTAGAAATATCTTGGGGCGCTACTAGATATTATATTCTCCGCAGTTTACTGAAAATAAATCAACAACCAGAAGTGACGAGTATAGATACTTTTCATCACAGTCAGGTAGAAGGTTTGATAGAGCAGGAATTAAAGTTTTTAGCGGAAATTTACGCCGCCTGTTTAGACTTTCAAGAACCAAAAGTTTTAGAAAATTCGCAATTAGGTAGAATTTTAGTGATTGGTAGCTTATTACAACGCTCACTGCAAGAGTTAGAAATGGATGTCAAGGAGCGATTGCTACTACTACTGAGATTACTTTACTCGCCAGAAAAGATGCAAGCAGCTGCTTTCAATATCAAATCCCAATCAGGGGCAAATTTAGCACAGGGTTTAGAAATTTTAGACCATACAATTAATTTGCCCACCAAAGCTATATTGTTGAATATCTTAGATAAGCGATCGCCCCAAGAAAAACTCCATTATTTAGTGGAAGCTGGGTTAGGAAAATATCAAAAATTGCCTATGGGCGATCGCATCCGCAGAATGCTGACACTAAGTCACTTGCTTTCTGATTGGTCTTTAGCCTGTTGTTTTCACTTTGCTCAAATTAGCCGCATCCGATTGACCGTTGACGAGATTTTAGTTGCTCTGCGCCATCCTACAGGCTTTGTCCGGGAAGCGGCGATCGCTTATCTGAGTGTCGCCTCTCACCGAATCCTTGTAGAACTCCTACCCAAACTCCAAAAAGACACACACCCCCTCGTAGTCGCTCAAGTTAAGGAATTAATGGAAACATACGCTGTCAAAAATCATGGCGAGTAGTGACTGGGGACTGGGGATTGAGAAAATTTTCTCCCCCCTGCACCCTGCACTCTCCACCCCTGCCTCTTCTTTTGGGGATTTTGCTATATTAAAAAAGTCTATTAAAGCAGAATTGCTATGTATGTCCTCATAGGTGGAGCCGGTTTAGTTGGGCTAAATTTGGCACAAAAATTAGTGGAACTGGGGCATACTATTGCCATAATTGACAACGACCCTAACGCTTGCCGCTATGCTCGTGAACAAGTGGGAGTCATGGCTTTTGAAGGCAGTGCTGTGAGTACAGAAACCTTATTAGAAGCCGGGATTCGCAAAGCTGATGCCCTAGCAGCTGTCCTCAGAAATGATGCCTTGAACTTAGCAATGGTAACTCTTGCTAAACACTACGGCGTGCCTCATATTATTTCACGATTGCGCCACCGTGATTTTACTGAACCTCTGCGTATATCTGGAGCTAATCATATTATCAGCACTATAGAATTAGCGGTTTCTACAATGGTGAATGCCATTGAGTATCCACAAGTAGAATCAATGATGCATTTTGAACAGGGGCAAATCGAAGTAATGAAAATGCTCATTCCCAATAATTGTTATGTTGTGGGTCGGAGTGTGGCGGAAATTGCTCAAGATCCCAATTTTCCTAGTGGTTCTTTAATTATTGGTTATCAATCCCATCCCCATACCGATTTAATTATTCCTAATGGCAGTACTGTAGTTGAGCCAAACTCAACGGTGTTAATTGTCACTAAACCTGGATTTTTACACCAAGTTATTGATTTTATTGAAGGTTGTAATTAATCATCTTCTAATTGTAGTAATTGTTGATCAAGAGTTGTGATGCGATCGCGGGCAATTTCTTCTGAGAGAATACGCTTACGCATAGCTTCAGTCAGCGCGCCTTTTTCAGCCAGCAGTAAACGGCGGCGGATGGCATCAAGTTTACTGCTATCGCCTCTTTTAGTGCCAAACTCTTCTGGGCGACGATTATAAAATTCTCGTAGTGCTTTTTCTGCACCAGCAATTCGCACCTGATAAGCTGAACGCATCTGTTCATAGATGGCTTTGGGTAATATCCCCGATTTCAATAGGCTATCTAATTCATCCTGTGCCGCCTTACCAGTAATTAATTGCGCTTGCATTTCTTCCACTCGGTGGCGCGTTGCAGAGAAGTAAGACAGATTTAAACGTTTCACCAACCACGGTAAACTCACACCCTGTCCCACCAGAGAAAGCAAAACTGTACCAAAGACAATGGGAATGATGGTTTCTCGCCCTACCAGTCCAATGGGTAAACTTAACGCCAACACCATCGACAGCGAACCCTTAATATTACCGAGAAACAAAACGTGCCGCCAACGCCAGGGAATAGTACGGTCAAACCAACCCACCATTGCTAAAAGTGGATAAACCGAAACCAGCCGTCCCATTTGGTAAGCCAGAATTGCTAACAACACCGCAGGCAGAGTAGACCAAAGAGTTGTGAGGTTAACTTCTAAACCAATCAACAAAAAAATCAAGCTATTGACACCAAAACCCAGAGATTCCCAAAAAGTCAGTAATGTCAAGCGAGTAGAAGCCGATACATTCCCCGCCAGTCCGTTCGTTCCCACAATTAAGCCAGCCACAACCACTGCTACCACACCGGATACACCCAGCAAGTGGCCAGCTTGAAAAGCTCCCAATGCTACAGCCATTGTCAGTAAAATACTACTCAGTGGCTCATCAGACCGCACAAATAAACCCGTACTCAAATAGCCCAAAATTAATCCGACCAAAGTACCACCCACAATCACCACTAAAAATTCTTGGAATCCATCCAGCATTGTGAGTGAGCCAGCCGTATTAAATTGTAGAATTAAGCTAAATAAAACCAGCGCCACACTATCGTTAAATAAGCTTTCTCCTTCCACAATGGTAGAAAGTCGCGAAGGCACAGGTACTTCTTTGAACACAGCAATCATGGAAACAGTATCAGTGATTGCTAAAATCACCCCGGCTAAAAGTGCTTGTATCCAATCTATTCCCAGTCCCCATTTTAAAAGTATTGCTGTCACACCAGAAGAAATCACAACTCCCGGTCCCGCTAGTAAAGCTATGGGTTTAACGGTGCTACGCAGGCGACTGATATCTGTATTAATAGCTGCCTCAAACACGAGAATCGGTAAACACAAATTTAAAATGAGAGAATCATTTAAACCAATGCGGCTGGGTAGCAATTCCGTAATTGCCAATCCCGCCAACACTAAACCCGCGGCATAAGGCACTTTCAGCCTGCGGGATAGCAGCGCCACACCTGTAGCAACCAACAGGAGAATAATTGAAACTTTGACTAATTCGGTAACTTCCACTGAGATTTTGACAAATTATTTTACTGTGCTGATAAATTTTAACTGAAGGCGTAGGTTTACAAAGGCAGTTTCATCCACCTGACTAATTTCCCATTCTTGAACAGACAAAATTAAATGCAAAAATATACCAAGTTTTACTAGTGAGGGACAGGACGATAGCTACGCCCACCGCAGGTTTCACTTCGTTCTACCCAACCTACAAATTTCTTAACTGAACTATATTGAGTTAGAATTACTCTCTCATCACCCTAGCTTTACTTGCTAAAGGACTACCCGCCGCTTACCTTTATTCTGTGTTCAATAGTCCAGAAGCACAAAAGTAGGAGAGGAAATATTTGGCTAATTTATGTCAAAATTCAAGAGGTATTACTTATGGTGTTATTCTAACCAAATGCCAAAAACCAAATCCTTTGCAGAAAATTATCCCCATCTAACCCGCTTTGTTGAAGAAATTGGCTGGATAGAAATTGGAGACAGCGAATATGTTAACTCCTTTGCCAGGGCTTATGATTTAGGTGGTAATGTCTACGAAGGAAAACCCAACTATTCCAGTTTAGAAGCTGCATTCCAAGACCTAGAAGCAGCCATCAAAAAATATTTAGAAGATAACGGAATTTAAGAAAATTATTGGATAATGAGATCACACTCATTAATTTAATGCCTATCTATATCTAAAAATTCTTTAAGAGACAAAAAATTGTGGTTTTGGGTAAGAGGAACTACTATTGGCTTAAATAGTGGGATTATTGCTGCTTTATTGTCCACGAATAGGCTAGAATACTTGTCTTTATCAGGGGTTGTTTGTGGATTCTTTTTAGGATTTGCCCAAGGTTTATTTTTACCAAAACTATTCAATCAAAGAATATTCGCAATCAATAATCATATCCTGGTTAAATGGATTTTAGCAACAACCTTTGGTATGTCTATAGGTGGGGGAATAACAAGTTTATTGGCTCGTTTTATTCCTAACTCAACCGTTCTTTTAATATTAGGTGTATTTATCACCATAATTCCCCTCAGTCTTGCTCAAGGATTGGTGATGAAATGGCAAAAGAAAAAAATTATAGCTGGTTACTTGCTAATTTTTTAGGCGTTTTATCTAGTGGGGCAGTTGGTATATTCGTATATTTCCTTTCCGTTTCAATTGTAGTAGGAATAATAGGGGGCGGTTTGGCAGCCTTAGTTGTATTGATAACTGTGGCAGGTTTATCAACTAGTTTATCTACTGGGTTTGTTTATGGTGCCATTACTGGCTTATTTTTACTCAGATTATTAAATGATAGAAAAGTCTAAGAAAACCTTTCTATAGTAGGGCAAAGAAACCCCATTGTAAAAAGTAAATATAATCAGCCTCTCCTACATTAATTTGATATTGCCAGGTGATATTTTTATGCTTATTTAAATCAACTTTTAATTCAATAATCTCTCCTTTGAAAATGGTAGTTGTAGTTTGAAATTCATCGTCTAAATAAATTGAAACTTGAGCCACACTGATTTTTGATTCGTCGGGAATTCCTATCCTACCAATCCAAGTATCAGTGTTAAACGATAGTAAATCGCAACTCATTTTTCGCTCTTCTTCTGTAGATAAATAAGCTTTCGAGAAAGATAACTCTATTTGATTATTAACACTTATGGGTTTTTCATAATTTTCTGATTTAGAACCGCTAATTAAGGTACAATTACTCACTTGATTAGCAATAACTGGACTATTGAGAATTGCCGAAAAAATAGTGCTTAATAGAGCAGTTAGAATTACCTTGTTTATATTCATTCGTGAGAGGATATTTGTAAATGATTATGAAGCAACAGATTGAGATTTCGTAAGCCTTTTTAACATTAGCCGAATCATAACTGTAACAAAAAAATTAGAGTTTCAGTTCTGTCATTTGCATACTAAAACTCTGTTTTTGATAAATTTGTACTATTTTGCCCCTGGTGTCAACTTTAGTGGTTTCCTTGTCTCTCCTCTCCTTAGCAAGGCTATCCATTACCCGGATCTTTCTTAATAATCAAACAAGATACTTAACATAAGCAGAAAAAGCTTGCTAAGTATAGTGTGGAGAGAACAGAATCGGGTAATGGAATCATGGAAAAGTGGGCAGCCAAGGAACTGTCTGGGG
>DASQZD010000023.1:0-2497 GCA_035638855.1 Nodularia sp. (in: cyanobacteria)
TGGAAAAATACCCAGTACCTAAGCTTCCCAACAAAGACGGAACAGTAGTCTCTATTCCCTTCGATACAAAAGGAGCTTTTCTTGGTGGGATAGCGGGATTAGGTGCTTATGGTGCCTTAGCCGCTTGGGCAGCAGGTCTTGGCAATCTTGGCAGCTATATCTTAGTAGCGAAATTAGTCAGTCTTTTGTCAGCACTTGGTATTAGTATCGGTGGTGGCACGGCAGCAGTAATTTCTTTCGTAGCTGCGATTGGTGGCCCAATAGTTCTAGAGCGTCGGTTCAGTATTAGGAGTTGACAAAAAAAGGACTTTATGAAATTAGCCAGTGCATGAGTTTGACTCTATGCCTGGTGTAATTGGCCCAACCTTATCCATTCGAGCAATGACATGAAGATTATGGACGACAGCGACTCGCCGTAGATCGAAAAGATTTTTCCGCTGCCCGATATAGCGAGCACGAGCACCCTGCCAATGACCAATATGAGCCAGAGAGTGTTCAACTTTAGTACGTTTTCTTAAGTCTTTTCGACCAATAGCAGTGGATTGACGTGCTCGCAACTCTTGCATTAAGGCTTCATCAGGATGAATTGATACAGTTCGTCCTCTTTTACTATTCGTGCAACCAGACCTCAGAGGACAAATTGCACATTCATTCTGAGGAAAATGAACAATTTTTCCGGGTTCAAATGGGATACTTACCTGATTGGGACAGCTAATTAAATGCGTATCCCAGTCAAGAAAAAAAGAATTTTTATCAAACCGTCCAGAATTTCTGACCGGCCACGCCTTGCAAAATATCTGTAATTTATCATCCCGTTGTGTCACCCAATGACTGGATAAATAAGCCCGATCAATATGTAACTCAGCTAGGTGAATATTTTGAAGTTTTAAGTCACGTTCTAGGTCAACTGTAGCAGTGGCTTCCGGAGTATTTGCGCGAGTCAACGCCACCGCGCAAACTACACCACTCTCTAAATCTTTGAGGATGTGGCGTTTATATCCATCTATTTTCTTAGACTTGCTTTTCCGTCCATGTCGCATATCTGGGTCTTCAATAGAAATGCGACGGTCTGCGGCTACTCCTTTGCTTAAACTTGGAACTCCTTGAGAGTCAAAAGTTACATTTTGAGATTCAATCACTCGGGCCACATCCAGAGTCTCTTTGGCGACTTCAAACTCATTACAACCAGACTGGCTTTGCATCCATTCTTCCACAGAACATAAGCTGTTTAGAATCATCGATAGTGCATTTTGACGCTCGGAAGGGTCATCCCAGTTTAAGTCTAAGGCTGTTTTTAAGCTGGAACTATTGAGAATTGGCGCACCAGCTAACTCGGCAATTTCTGCTGGCTCCCGCCCCTGTCCAGCAGCTATCACACTCACTGCTTTACGCAAAGCATGACCCAATAGATTATATGTATCTTCGACTTTACCAGCTCCCCATAACGGGGAAGAATCTAAAGCCGCTTTGAGTTGAGATGAGCCAAACCCACCTTTTTGCTTGGCAATTTCTACGGTGCGGTCAATTAAACGTTGGTCTAATTCTTTTTTAATTAATCGATTTCTGAATCTAATTAAAGTCGGTTTGCTGAAAGGGGGATTTTCACAATTAAGGCAATCGAGAACTAACTGCCAACGTTGATCCATTAGCATTTCTTCAATCACTTCATCATCAGAAATCCCTAGATAGGCTTGCAGAATAATTGCTAAGGCAATTTGTGCCGGAGGAACTGGGCTATTACCCACGGTGCTGTCTTTAAAGATGGTAGCGAGTTCTTCTTGGAACTCATCATTAAAGATGAATAAACGGTTAAGTCGCAGAAAGGTGAATAGCTTGGCTCGTTTAATGCGTTTGATAATCAACGCTTCCTGATGTGATAGCTCAATTGGAGGATGCCATAAGGGAGGACGCATAGGTTTTTTTCTTCTTCCTGATTGTTAGGATTTAACAAGCTCCTAAATTCACTTATCATGCTTTCCTACTTTTGTCAACTTCTAATACTGTACCTACGCCCTAGCAGTACGCACCTTACTTTTATCTAGAGACGGGTTGTTTCAACAAGATATTCTCTATCTTTAGGAATACATAAACCCGCCCCGATCTAACCAGACAAAAATAAAGTTTTGAGGAAAAACGCAGGGGTGGAAAGTACGAATGCAGATTGTAGGGTTTCCTTGCCTGTCATTCCCAAGTGCGATCGCCGAAGATAAGAGTATAGAAATTAAACGGCTGGTTTTCACCCGCCCTTACACAAAATGAACTTACAAAAAGAACAACAAGTAACAATTCTACAAGACGAAACAGCAGCGGCCGGAAATTCAGCCAACCCAACAGTTGAAACTCCTTTATACGCCTCAGAATTTGCAACAGAGGAAAAAGTCAGAGTGGAAGAATTTAAGATTAGCGGCGACAGTTTAATTGGTAAAGTCAAAGAACTAATTCAGCAAGGAAAACTCCGCCGCCTCGTCATCAAAAACTCCCAAGGGCGGACTTTGGC
>DASQZD010000024.1:0-192741 GCA_035638855.1 Nodularia sp. (in: cyanobacteria)
CGAGATACCAGCAAGAACGTTGTTTTGCTTGGTATCAACGTAAATATGTAAATATCGTCGTTTAGTTGTTCGCTGGGAACGTCGACAAGTATATTTTGATGCTTTTCTTGATCTTGCTTCTATTCATATTTGGATTCAAAGAATTTTATTAGTGGGATAGGTTCATAGACATTCAATTTCTCGTAAGGCACACCCAACTCCCGATTAAACAAGATATTGCTCAGAGCAAAAGCTTCATTATTTTCAAATAAATCAAAGTCGTAGATTTGCATTTTCAGTTTGTCTAAAAGCTTGTTAACAGCCAGAATGGGAACTTCGGGAAATCGCCAAGCTTCTCCTCCTGTCCACACTCCGCCAATCAATCGTGCTAGGGGATTCAGTTGATAGCGTTCTACAGCTGTTTGACTTGCTAAAACTAAAGCTGCGGCTCCATCTGATATCTGACTGCTATTACCAGCTGTAAACACGCCATCTGCTCTGAAAGTAGGTTTAAGTCCAGCCAAACTTTCTAAAGTAGTTTCGGGGCGAATCCCTTCATCTTTATCCACAAGTTGTAGACCTTTTTTACCTGGGATTTCAATGGGTACAATCTCCGGCTCAAACAAACCTTGCTCAGTGGCTTGGGCGGCTCTGGTTTGTGAACATAAAGCTACTTCATCCAACTCACTCCGCGTAATTTGATAAGCTGTTGCTAACCTTTCTGCTTGCTCTCCCATCGTTTCCCCAGTCATGGGATCTGTGAGTCCGTCATTGACTAAAACATCAGTCAATTGTTCTGGTGAACCCAGCAAGGATTTGTAACCCCATCTCCCTCGGTGCGATAGCAAAAACCCACTTTGGGACATAGATTCCATACCCCCAACCAGTACCATGTCAGCTTCACCAGAGCGAATTGCTGTCAGACCGTTGATGGCGCTCATCATTCCCGACGAACACACCATGTCCACTGCATACCCGTTCACCTGGGGGGGAATTCCTGCCTTGAAAGCGGCTTGACGAGGCAATGATTGTCCATGACCGGCTCTGAGGACATTACCAAAAATGTACAAGTCTAAAGCTGCTGCTGATACTTTAGCTGTTTCTAAGGCTGCACCCATTGCGATCGCACCCAAGTCTACTGGAGACAAATCTGCCAGGATACCGCCAAATTTACCCAGTGGTGTGCGTACTGCTGAGACAATATAAGCTTCTTCCATACTCCTCATGGTTTTGGGGAATTAAACCTGAAAAATAATTAAAATAGCCTGTTTTTTAAATGAATTACTATTAATTTTTCTAGCAAAAATCTCTTAATTTAATTATTTAGCTCACAACAATATTCATTGATTTCAACCTATTGAAGACATTATTTTTGATCATGTATTTGCTATTGAATACCAATTATTTGTGAGGCTGCATATAATTTCGACTCCACTCCCTACCCCGCTTTCAACAAAGGTAGAAAATCAGGTTTCCTCCCCGCAAGCGGGGAGGGTTAGGATGGGGTTCTTTTTATGCATCTTTATATTAAATTGGTATAAGTTTAATTTAGGCTAAAATTAATATCAATAAATCATTCTTGAGAAGTAAATAAAAATTGTTCATGGCTTTAACAATAATTTAAAATAGATGTAAAAGCTAGCAGCAAGTCAGGAGTAAGATAATGGATGCTTATAAAATATTTGAACCTTTTTTCACGCAATTTACCGAAATACAGAAAATGGGACTCAATAATTTAGAATCGGTCATGTCAAGTATGCAAAATATGAGAATATCAAATATTAATGAGAATTTTGATAAAACGGTGCAATTACAAGAAGATTTAATCAAAAGCTCATTGAAATTCCAAGAGAAAATTAGCCATTTTTCTATTGATACTCAAAGAAAAATCTGGGACAGTTATTTTAAAATGCTTCGTAGGCCTTAATGAACAATCAAATAGAAAGGGTGAATAAAAGTAATTAAACTATTTTACATTGAAGACGCAAACATTGAAATTTTTAGATACCCGACTTATTTAAGAAGTTGAGTATCTTTATTTATTCACGTCCGTACTTTCAACCAATCCATAATTGCTGATGGTAGGTCTTTTTGTACTTTACTACTGACATACATTCCAATATGTCCGACTGGGAACGATCGCACTGTATAGTCAACACTGGCAATGTATTTTTCCAACGCTAAAGATGATGCCGGCAGAACTAGATGATCCTGCTCGGCGTAAATGTTTAAAATCGGGATGTGGATATTTCCTAAATCTACTTGCTTGTTACCAATTTTGACCTCACCTTTAATCAGTTTGTTTCCTTGGTAAAAGTCTTTCATGAACTGTCGAAAAGCCTCTCCAGCTTGATCCGGATTGTCAAAAATCCACTTTTCCATGCGTAAAAAGTTGAGCAGTTTATCCTCACACTCAAGGATATCCAGCAGGTCAATATACTTCTGAACACCCAACTGAAAAGGCTTCAACATGATGAAGACGAAGTTGAGGAAGTTACCAGGAATGTTACCTAAAGTATCTACCATCAAATCTACATCCAGCGCTTGTGATCCCAAACTGCTACCACTCCAAACATTCAAAAGACCTTCATGAATATGAAAATCCACTGGAGTGACCATAGTAATCAGGTTTTTCACCTTTTCTGGGTAAAGGGAACTGTAGCAAAGGCTGAAAGTTCCTCCCTGACAAATCCCCAATAAATTAATCTGATCCAAATTATGGCGATCGCGAATTACGTCTACACAGTTATTCAGATAGCCATTAATGTATTTATCCAGAGTTAGCCAGCGATCGCCTTCACTAGGATAACCCCAATCAATCAAGTAAACATCTATACCTAGATTCAGCAAATTAGCCACAAGCGATCGCCCTGATTGTAAATCTACAATGTCAGGACGATTTACTAAGCCATAAACTATCAGGATAGGAATGTTTAAAGATGAAGGCTGTAGAGGCGTAAAGCGGTACAGCACCAGCTTGTCTTCCTGATAAACCGCTATTTTCGGTGTTACCCCAACTTGAATCTGATCTTTGTACAAATAGTTAAAGATATTAATCAAATTGATTTTGCTAGGTAGTTCCAGAATCTGGACAAATTCTTTTGATAGTGGTGGCTGATGTGGTAAATAATTGATGACTGTGTTCAAAAATTTACCTTGAAGTAAAATCGCATTTTCTAAACGCAACTTATAGGCAAATTCCCGGTCAAAAACCCTACTCCAAACTTGGATAAACTGCCGCCAATTCTCCAAATTTTCAGATGGGATTTGGCTATATCTTAGCTCCTGGTGTAATTCTTCAAATGCGCGCATCCAAATATCGGACAGCAATAACTCATAATCAAAACTGGCTTTAACCAAATTGATCCAGCTATCAATACTCTTAAGCATTGGTGTCAGGCAAATTTTCTTGCTGCTCAGGGTTAGAGATATCTGTATTATTCAGGAGGTTGACTGAGCCTTTTTCGGATTTCTGCTCATTTGTAAAATCAGTTTTCACTGACGTGGAAACTCCAGCAGTTTTGGGATCACCCGTGGACTTAGCTTGTGTAAAGTTGGTGGCGATGGGAAAATTAGTCGGATCTCCCTGGGGTTCTTGTTCGCCTGCTACTGCTTGTGCATCCAACGTTGCGCTTCCTGCAACATTAGTGGGTGTATGAAGTTGAGCTTCCTGGGATGCAACAACAGGTTGATCTGGGTTAATGGCTGGATCTGATCAAGATGGTTTGTTCTCGTTCATGTTTTTATCCTCAAACAAGTTCACTTAATTACCAAAATAAAACTGTTGTTATCAACTCTACTTCTAGCAAATGAATGGCAACATATAAATAAAATTTACTTTGAAGAACCCCCATCATCTATAATTAACGGGTTTTTTTGTTTTGTCTTTGCTAAAAATTAGCTCCTGCAAAAAGTAACTAAATATAATACTAATAACATCTTTTTTTCTTTCTTTTTCCTCTGCCTATAGAGCAGTTTAAAGTAAACTTTATAAGTTATCAACTATACAAATATATTTGCACGTCACATTATTTGACAGGGCAAAGGCATCTAAATATTAACGAGCCTGGATAAGTGTGGAATTCACCAAGACCCCGTTCAAACATGACTTTCAAGAAATTAAATATTCAATCTAGCAGTAATTATCATCATTCTGATTTTTAGCTGCTAAATTAATCACTCAATGCCACGTAGTATCTGTGAAAAGGATGCCGCGTTGCTTTTTGGATTCATCTTCAGCGCCCTGGTTCATGAACTCACCTTTTAAACCTTGGTGGGTAAGGCAGTATTTCACTACGGGAATTGTTTCACGCTGTAGTGCGCCCTAAGCGGCGACTGGTGGAAAAATATGCTAACCCCCAATCATGGGTCAACTCTGCCAATTGGTACCAAAAGCAGAAGAAATCAAGCGGTTTTATATTTTTTTACTGAAATTACAATACTATTTTTAATTAGGAACTTTTATGGTCATGTTGAGTCTAGCCAGTCTGAAAGAAATATTTAAGTAAGATTCCGCAATTGCCACCAAGACAACTGAATATGTATCATGTCATCTTAAAGTAGGGAATCAGTATCTGGCAGTTCTCACACAACGTGCCAACTACTCTGCCGCAACGTTTTTATACTATTTTGTTCCTCTTATGTCAGCACAACACAACAAGATTAAATTTCCTGTTTGGCAGTATCTGAACCAACCCTTATTTAGTCGCGATTCTAAATTAGAATTAAATCCTCGTCGTTTTGCCTATAGCTGGCGGATTGGACTTCTCGAAAGGTGCTTGAATAAAGAATGTGATGCTAAGGGGCCTCAACAGTATTAATTCACGTTGCGAGTGATCACGTTAAAAAACCACTAGCCTAGGGACATACCTTGTAAATATATGTTTCTAGGCTGAAATTATTTGAGCTAGTGTTGCAACCTCAAGCAGTTCGGTGACTTTTTAGGGAACTGGTCAAACTGAAGGCCGTCTAGTGTCAAAGTAAAAGTCAACGGTGAGGAGTGATGCGTGATTAATTGCAGAGTATAACAAAAAGCTTTTCGGCTTCCGGTATGCTTACCCTTTTCATTGTGGCGTTCTGTGGTTAACAATGAGTTGGATATGTTTTAAATAATTCAATTTTATGCCTAGAACACCAAATGAATTTGCAGTACACCTTTTACTAGAGGGTGGTCACCGCGAAGAAGTCCGTTTTCCCACTTTTCAAGATTTTCAAAAGTGGTACAACAGTTCGCTCATGCCTAAGTTTGATTCTAATGAATTGATTAACGTACCAATCAAGAATATTCAGCAGGAGTACTTAGTAGTACGTCCCAGTCGGATTTTAGCAATCCGAGTAGAACCAGTTTTTAGCTCTAGTGTTGAAAGATTCAACTAAATCATGAGAAAAAGCCTTGCTTTGGTTTCCCTGAGTTTGGGAATTGTCTTAATAAATACTATCTGGTCAGCTGTAGCTCAGGTTCCTATCCCTTTACCAGTACCAACCATTCCTCTGATACAGCCGCCAGTCCAGCCCAAGCCTAGCATTCCTCTGATACAGCCCTCAGTCCAGCCCAAGCCCAGCATTCCTAACATCCAGCCCTCACAGGTTCTTAAACCTCTCAACCTGGGAAAGAATTGTACTCCCATTCACGCTTGCTTGGGTTGGGATGAGCAACTTTGGGGTCAAGGGGGTAACTTTGGGGGTGGCGATCGCCAGGCTTTGTTGTCTTCAATTGACAATAGTTTGAGTTACTTGACCAGAAATAGTGCGATCGCCACCTATAAAAAGTATCCAGTTAAGGGAATTACCCATGATCGGGTGCGTCGGAGTTTGATTCGTTTCCGCCAACTAGTTGTAAATTCCAAATCTCCAGCCGAACTCCAAGCTGCTGTCCGGCGAGAGTTTACTTTTTACAAGTCTGTGGGCAATGATGGCAACGGTACTGTTAAATTTACTGCTTACTATGAGCCTATTTATAGTGCTAGTCGTGTAAAAACTCAAGAATACAAGTATCCCCTGTATCGAGTCCCACCGGATTTAGATCAATGGGCTAAACCTCACCCTAAACGAGTTGATTTGGAAGGTCAAGACGGTTTACTAGGGGAAAGAAGTCAGTTGCGCGGTTTAGAAATCCTTTGGTTTCGCGATCGCTTCGACGCATACATGGTACATATCCAAGGTTCTGCCCAAATTCAGTTATCTGATGGCAAGAAAACCTCTGTGGGCTTTGCCGGTGGAACAGATTATCCCTGGACTAGTATCGGCGGTCAACTGTCCAAAGATGGCAAGTTAGCCGCCAATCAATTAAATATGCCGGGGATCATTAACTTCTTCCAGAGTTACCCCCAGGAAATGAGTAATTATCTTCCCCGTTGGGAAAGATTTGTCTTCTTCCAAGAAACCTCCGGTAGACCAGCTACTGGCAGTATTAATGTCCCAGTCACACCAGAGCGTTCCATTGCTACAGATAAATCTCTCATGCCTCCGGGCGCACTAGCACTGGTTCATACGTCGTTTCCATATCCCACCAGCAATGGTCAGATGCAATATCGGACTGTGAGCCGCTTTGCACTCGATCAGGATACAGGAAGCGCCATCAAAGGACCGGGAAGGGTCGATTATTTCATGGGTTCTGGCAAAGTTGCAGGCGATCGCGCCGGCGTTACAGGTGGTAAAGGCTCATTGTACTATTTGCTACTTAAGTGATAGGGGTCGGGGATCGGGGAATGGGAAGTTTTTCACCCCCTACTCCCTACTCCCTACTCCCTACTCCCTACTCCCTAGTACGGTGGATAATCATCTTCATCAGCGTAAATATAAGAACTAGAAACGCCAACTGCGGCTAGTTTAGGCGTTTCGACCTTGATAGATTCCTTACCAAACTCTTTGTGTTCTTCAAAAGTCTTGCAAATCATTTTAGACTCAGCAGAATCTGAGGCAATTAGGTATTCAGTTAATGTGTCAACAGTGGGATGCTCGTAATCCACCGTTGAAGCTACCATCACAGTATTTGGTTCAATTCCTCGTTCTTCAGACTCAATCATTGGGCTGAAAATGCCATGAGCGTGAAATAATGGGCCTTTTGGTGACAAAGGTTTCTGCCGATATACAGCATACGCTCTTTCTAGTTCAGCTACGAATCCACTCGTGACTCTTCCTTGTTGAGATTCAGCGTAATTTTTGCTGAAACTTGCTCCTGCTGCGCCGCTAAGAGTTAATTGTAATGGAGAGTCGTGCAGAAACTTTTTATTCTCTCCTACTAAGTATATGAGGTAGCGCGTAAAGGTTTTAAATTTAAGCTTGTCTGCTAAAAAAGCATCATAATTTTCTCTAAGAGTACCAAGTTTGCTTCCAGTTTCCCGGTCTTTAACAGATAAAGGCCCCCGGCGGACTATAACTAATTTGGGAGTACTGGTGATATAAACTGTTTCTACTCCAGAGCTAAATTCATGCTCTAGCTGTTGCCAATTGTCATCGGGCTTAAAACCTACAGCACTGGCATTATCCAATTTAATCGCTAACCCATGGGTCTGAATGCCATCTGTGCCATACCGAGGATTAATCATCTGACACCAGGGGATGATTTGAGAAGGAGGAGCGTTAAATTTATCGTCTTCAAAGTCGAAATTAGCAGATGCTTCCATTGTTTTAGACTATCGAAAATGTTTTGCTAAACAAGTGTATCAGCATGGGGATTAAGCTTCTCAGGTCTAAAGACACTGAGATTTCTAAAGAGTCCATAAAAGAACTTTCTTAGGCTGACTTAAACAACCTCTACTGATTCCGGTTAAATCAAATGTAACCATCATCGCTACTTTACGGATAATATTTGCAGCACCATTACAGTCAGCATTTATTTTGATTCCGGTTAAAGTTTTAAACAAACCGCGATTTGTTCTAATACCACTACTTTTCCACCCTTGGGGTTTTGCACCGATTGTAGGTAGAACATCATTATCTAAGAACGATGTTTTGGAGGTATAGCTTTCTTCGGTTTCAATAAAATCTATTCCGTATTGTTTACAAAGTTGTTCAATACGGGTTTTTAGTTTTGCTGTCGGGATTTTAACAAACTTTTGATTGTTCTTGTTACCCATATCAGCACCATTCTTTTGCCCCTGATTCCAACCAAGAACTATTGAACCAATATTGTTCTCAACGCAATGGTTGATGACAATTCTTGCTGCTTTGTTTACAGCATCACGCATTTGTCTATTACGTTTTTCTGTAATTGCCGCCAGTCTATTAGACCAAAAAGCTTGAGATTTATTCTCTTTAATTTTAGAGACTGATTTGTTATACCACTGGTTCAAAAATTTGAGATGTACACCATCAACAATAAAAGATGTACCAACATTAGAAACACAGGTCAACCAATTGTTTATTCCGTGGTCAATCCCCAAAACTTTTGATTTATCCAATCTGACGGTGGATGCGGCTACCTCATAAACAAACTCAATATACAATTCTCTGTTTCTAGGTAAAATACGGACTTCCTTAATTAAGCCAAAACACAAATTACTTGGCATCGGCAGAAAAAATTCTTTGATACCAAACCATGCTTTGATTTGCAAGCCTAAAGGAAAACGAATTTTACCATTTATTAGTTTTAATGCTCGTTTCGGAAAAGCTATTAAGTTTAACCCAGGTTTTCTATAATTCGGAAATTTAGGTTTTTGGCTTAGTTCCCCTCTAACGCTTTTCTTGATTAATTCAGAAAAAGATTTGACAGACTCACCAACAGACAAACAAGTTTGTACAGCTACCTCCGAAGGTAAAGCAGAAAAATGTTTGTTTTTCCCTACTGCTTTTACCAAATCAAAACTAGTTACAAACTTACGAGTTTTGAAATAAATTTGCCTTGCATAGTAGACAGCACAATTACTTAACTTGTTTGATTCTGTGCAAAGATATTCTAGTATCGCTTCGGTGTCTTTGTCTGTTGATATTCGATTTTGCTGAACTCCCATCAGCTTTTTTGCTTTAGCCATTTGACACCCTTTTTAGTTGACCTCTGTATAGTAATAGAGAAGACCACGGGGATTAAAATCCCTCGTCTCCCTTCCCTCTCAGCACTCAAGTGACTGAGTTTCCCGCATCCCGCCTCTTTTCTATGAGTTTGGTGTTGCTGCTGGTGAGTGCTTCTTTAGACCATCTCCTATTTTAAACCCACATTCTCCTGAAATCCGAAATAAAGCCCTTAGCTACTCAAACCAGAACTGTTGATGAACATATATTCATCTTTACAACCGTTGTAGCAAATTCATGCCGTGGGTGTCAGTACCACAGGTATTAAAGAGTTGATACTCATTGGCTAACTGTTGTACTTGTTCTGTTTCCAAAACACTTGGAGACCAAGGGGTGGGGTTTTTGTAAGCGTAGAAAGTTTCCACACCATCAATTCCCAGTTCTGCCGCCGCCGGAATTAAGTCAAAGTGCGCTCGCTTGTAACGAGCTGGATGAGCTAAAACTGCCAAACCCCCGGCTTCCTGTATGGCAGCAATGACGTTATTTGCTTGATATTCTTTACCTGTGGTCGGTTTACTTTGCAAATATGGTTTGATTCTGGGATGTTCTGGCTCAAAGGCGTAAGCCAAAATGTGAACTTCAACATCCAACAGGTTGGCATTAATTTCTACACCACTCCATATATAAGGAGTGTTTTTACTACCATTTTTCCACTTCCAGTTTTCCAACCATAATTGTGCTGCTTGATACCCCCCAATGCTATGGTGGTCTGTAATCGCCAATCCTTGTAATCCGATGGCGATCGCCTGTTCCATCAATGTACTTGGTTGCAACTTGCCATCTGAGTGGACAGTATGCATATGAAAATTGAATAACGTAGGACAGCTTTTGGCATCAACACTCAAGAAGACTTGCCTCAAAATGTCTGCGTTAGTAGATGTCCGAGCAAAATTTACAACCATAACTTTTTATAAATGAAAATACTTCATTTTCCATACACCAACACCCCACACCTAGAGGTGAAAATAGCTCCAGCACTTGAAAGTGTCAGTAGTTATCTTCTCAGCCTTATTAGCCAATTTTTTCAATATGTTAAGACTACCTTAGCAAATCTCAATGGTGATGGACATGAGTATTTCCAATTGCTTATATAAAGGTAGTCACAAATTTCCCCTAACCATTTAACTACTGAATTAATGAGACGCGATGCATCGCGTCTCTACAACCATAGGCGCACGAACAATCTTGTATCCAATTGCAAGCGGATTCACGAGAACCATAAATATTGAGCTATAAAGGTAAGCCTGCTAATGTACCTGAACCTGTAATCACTTCACCAATTGCCAAAGCGGAAATATTCTGTGATTTAAAAAAGGTGATTGTTTGTTCTACTTGATGGGGTGGTACTAACAGCACAAAACCAATTCCCATATTGAAAGTATTGTACATCGCCTCCGGACTGACTGAGCCGACTTCCGCGAGCCACTGGAATATCGGCGGAATAGTCCAACTATTGGCATGAATTTGAATACTTTGATTTTTACCTAAGCATCTAGGTAAATTTTCTGGTAAGCCACCACCTGTAATATGAGCCATACCATGAATTTCTAACTCAGCTTGACGAGCTGCTAAAACAGGCTTGACATAAATTTGTGTCGGTTTGAGAAAAGCTTCTGCTATAGTTTCACCAGCTAATAATTGTGGGCGATCATCCCAATTCAATTCCTTGGCACTGACAATTTTCCGTACTAAACTCAAGCCATTGCTGTGTACACCAGTGCTAGGAAGTGCGATCGCTATATCTCCAATTTGCACCTGAGAAGTATCCAACATCTGGCTTTTTTCCACAATTCCCACACAGAACCCAGCCAAATCATACTCACCCACTTGGTAGAAACCAGGCATTTCTGCGGTTTCTCCTCCCAATAAAGCGCAACCCGCCAACCTACACCCAGAGGCTATACCCGCTACCACTTGAGTCAGTTGTTCTGGTTCTAACTTACTGGTAGCTACATAATCCAAAAAAAATAGTGGTTCTGCACCTGATGTCAACACATCATTAACACACATAGCCACTAAATCAATGCCAACAGTATCATGTCGGTTGCTAATTTGGGCTATTTTCAGCTTTGTTCCTACACCATCCGTTCCGGAAACCAACACTGGTTCTTTAAAACCACCTGGTAATTGAAAGCAACCACCAAAACCACCTAGTCCACCAATTACTTCCGGTCTAAAAGTACTGTGAACTAAATTGCGAATTTGGTCTACAAAGGCTCTACCTGCCTCAACATCAACCCCAGCATCCCGATAATCCATAGTCATTAGTCATTAGTCATTAGTCATTAGTCATTAGTCCATAGTTCATACTCCATAGTCAAGGAGCCATTAAAATACTTTATCCTCAATACCACGCCACCATTCACCTAAATTCATCAAATCTTCGTGAATGTCTGCCAATTCATTGGCGTAAGTATCTTCGGAAATACTAGCTTGGCGTTCTTGTAATTTCTTGAGCCGTAGCTGTACCAATAACCAAGGCTTGGTAATGCTGTTTGTTGATTCTAAATATTGTGCTAGTTGTTGACTATCCATATTTTTCCAGTTCTGATTGAGCAAAAACAGCCACGATACTAGTCGTGACTGCTTGCAGTAGTCATAAATTAACTGATTTTTACTGCTTGACATCTCTGGAATCACCCAGGATGGAAGTCATTGCCAAACTGAGAGATGATTAGGCTTGAGCGTAATTTTCAGCAGCAAAGTCCCAATTTACTAACTGCTCTAAAAAGTTCTTGATGAAAGCAGGACGAGCATTTTTATGGTCGATGTAGTAGGCGTGTTCCCAGACATCCAAGGTTAAGAGTGCCTTTTTGCCATGAGCTAAGGGGTTCTCTGCATTTGGTGTTTTTATCACCTTCAGAGTCCCACCATCATCAATTAACCAAGCCCAACCACTGCCGAATTGAGTTGCGGCCGCGTTAGAAAATTCTTCTTTGAATTTATCGAAGCTACCAAAATCCTGATTGATCTTGGCTGCTAAGTCGCCTGTTGGTGCGCCACCACCTGCGGGCTTCAAAGAATTCCAGAAAAAGCTGTGATTCCAAACTTGAGCGCCATTATTAAAGATTCCCACTTTAGAGGAGTCTTTAAAGCTAATTTGGATTACTTCTTCTAGAGACTTGTCCGCAAGTTCTGTCCCTTCAGTCAGCTTGTTTAAGTTGGTCACATAGGCTGCATGATGTTTGCCATAGTGATACTCGAAGGTTTCGCCTTTCATGCCATACGCTTCTAGAGCATTAAAGTCGTAAGGTAAGGGGGCTTGTGTAAATGCCATTTTATGAAATCCTCTCTTTACTGTTTTCCAGTTTCAAGCTGTTGTAGCAACTTAGGAAACGACAGGTTTTATGCGTATGCGTCGTATATCCAAGTATTAAAGGATATAAAACTTAACATTGCTATTCTACTACCAAAGGGAGGATTGCGACAAAATACTGTTGTATTTAAGCCAAATTTCTATGTTCCTATAAATTAATAATTATGAATCAGATTTTTGGCATGATTTTGATAATGGTGAGTTAGCAACCGCTCACCATTATCTTTAACGAAGAAATAATATTAAATCACACTCACTACAACTGAGATAAGCGTTGTTGGTAGTATTTAACGATTTGCGCTGTGACTTCAGACACGTTAAGACCATCTGACTGTATTTCAACTGCATCTGCTGCTTTTTGTAAAGGTGAAACTTTACGAGTGCTATCTTTCCAGTCACGTTCGGCAATATCCTGTTTCAGCTGCTCTAAATTCACTTCGGGTTGACCCTGTTCTTTAAAGTCTTGCTGACGGCGATGGGCGCGTTCATTGACTGAGGCGGTTAAAAATATTTTTACTTCAGCATCGGGGAATACATGAGTCCCAATGTCTCGACCTTCTGCGACTAAACCACCTTTTTTACCCCAGTTTTGCTGTTTTTTGACGAGTGCATGACGCACAGCGCTTTGTGCAGCTATTGCCGATACTAGAGATGTCACCTCAATTGTGCGAATAACTTGAGTCACATCAGTACCATTAATCCAAACCCTGACAGGGCATTGTAAATCATGTCCGGGGGTAAGTTCAATGTTACACTGACTGACCAATTGGGCGATCGCACATTCATCATCAATGGCAATACCTTGTTGTAGTACCAGCCAAGTCACAGCGCGATACATAGCACCTGTATCTAGATACACTAGAGCAAGCTTAGTTGCGACTTGACGAGCCACTGTAGATTTGCCAGCGCCTGCTGGGCCATCGATGGCGATGATGGGTTGACGATCGCTCAAGATGATATTATCAATCAAACGTGTCGAACCCAGACGAGCTGCGATCGCCAGCATTCCTTCCTCCTCAACTGTTTCTAAAGACATTAACGTATTCGGTTCCACCAATTCAATATATTCCACGATTAGATTACTAACCTTTGCCAATTCTCGCCGTAGCACAGCTATCAGCTCGCTGCTGTCACGAACACCCGCCTTGAATGCAGCTAACCCTTGCTGTAAACCCCGATCTAAAACTGCTGCTTGCTCTTTTTCTTGTGCAGTCAAATATTGGTTACGAGAACTTAAAGCTAGACCCGAAGCTTCCCGGACAGTAGGACAAGCAACAACCTCTACTCGCAAATTCAAATCAGCCACCATCTGTTTAATAATAGCCAGTTGCTGACCATCTTTTTGTCCAAAGTAGGCGCGCTCAGGTTGTACCAAATTTAAAAGTTTGGTAACAATCGTTGCCACACCCTGAAAGTGACCTGGCCGATAACGTCCACACAAACCTAACATCATAGCAGATGGAGGCATGACTTGTGTAACTTGAGATGCTTGGAGACTTTTCTGAGAAACACCCATTTCTTCCGGAGTCGGTGCAAAAATCGCATCTACTCCTGCTTGCATACAGAGTTGTTGGTCTACCTGTAAAGTCCGGGGATAACGTTCATAATCCTCATGAGGAGCAAATTGCAGGGGATTGACAAAAATACTGACAATCACCGTAGAATTTTCTAGTCTGGCTCTTTGAATCAAGCTCAAATGACCTTGATGTAATCCTCCCATCGTCGGTACCAAACCGACAGCCGTCTGATACCAGCTAGTTATGTCATCTAGTCCCAAATCTTCTGGAACCATTAGCTGATTTTCTGAACAGCGTTTAGTTAAATAGCAGCGTAAAGCTGCGACTGTTGTCAGCAGGCGCACAAAATTCCCCTAGTTCTTTTTAAGCCTCTCCCCCGTTAGTTTATATCTGAATGAGGGGGCAGGGGTATTGAACTAGGGGAATTGGGGAGTGGGGACTGGGTTGGTGAAGATGTGCCTTGTTCCTTTGTCCTATCCTGGAGAATTATCTACCCAGAACTTCAATTTTCACTTGTGCAACACCACTGTTGATCATGCCTATAGCTCTAGCAGCAGCTGTAGACACATCGATGACTCGACTCCGAATGAATGGGCCTCGGTCATTGATTCGCACCACCACAGAACGACCATTGCGGGTGTTGGTGACACGGACTCGCGTACCAAAAGGTAAGCTACGATGGGCGGCAGTCATAGCCTCTGGATTAAATCTCTCGCCAGTTGCAGTTGGTCTGCCAGCAAAACCGCGACCGTAAAAGGAAGCGAGTCCTCGGAAACTGAGTCGTATCTTGCCGGCGATTTTCTCTGCCTGCGGTGGTAGAGAAATTCTGGCGCTTTCTGGGAGGTCAGTAATTTCATTGATGGGAGATGCATCACCAATCAGTCTCCGCAAGCGATTGGTTGCTTGCAATGCATCTAGTGCCAGATTATCGGTAGTACCTGCTAGGATGGTTTTTGCATTGATTTCTACCAATTCTTGGCCATTAATTTTGATTGTATAGCTATCGCTGGGCTGTTGTTGGACAGAGACACTTTTGTTTTGGGCTTGATTTGTAGATTTGCCCTTACCCTTCCAACTGACACTAATTTTTTCAGCGTCCGCACTGTTTCGGACTAGCTTGTTAATACTGGCTGCGATTAAACCAGCTCTATGAACCGGGTCATCATGAAGCGATTTCTTTTGGTTTCTCCCATTCGTAAAATTCTTGACATGGGGTAATTCGGGTGAATTACCTGCAATCAGGCTATACGACTGTTGTCCCTGAGTATATCCAACTACACCAACTTTCCTATCAACACTCGCAAGTGGCTGAGAACTCAAAAAGGTGATAACTGGAATATTTTTGATAAACAGGGTTGCCGCCTTACGACCTCCAATGTTGTGAGAATGAATGTTTGTCAGCACAGCATCTGAGGTAACTTTCCCTACTGAGGTTTGAAACTCTCCTACTTTAACGGCATCTCTAACTGGTGATGTTTGAGAAACTGAAGTAGTTTTCTTGGCCGTAGTAGTTTGAGCGTGACAGGCTAAGGGCGTACCCAGAGCAGTCAGAAACAGGGCGACAATAGTCCACAAATATCTTTGATTCATGCGTCCGATTTTTAAAGCGACTCTAGAACAGAAGTTTCTAAGTTCGTGGGATTTTGTGCCACTGAAAGTGACATATTCCTAATAACTCGAACTTGTTGCACTCTCACTTTTTGTTTATTAACTGCAACACACTAACATGAACCTTTGAGGTTGGGGATCAGGGATTTAGCGTAGATATACATCAGTTGATTCAATTTTTCTTTTCATTTTCAGGGCAGAACCGTTCTCGAATCCGGTTTTTGACTATGTAACGTTTTTTTCAATCAACAAAATTTTTCATATGAAATTTTGTTATTTTGGCAATTTTTAATTAGCTGTAAGACTCCTAATTTGAAAATGTATTTTAAGTAACATATAATCTAAATAAATAATGTAGATAATAATTCCAGATATTTAAGGATAAACTCTGGTAAAATGCTTGATTGTATTTAGGGGATAATTTGTTGATATCCTGAGCAAATTCATCTTTATCAGGACTTACAGAAATTATTGATTTTAAATAAGCTAGCAGCTATCCTCTAGCTTGAAGTTAATTTCTAAAATTATTTTTAAGTAAATATATTTAATTAAATATATTTACTAGCAATAAATTTATCTATTAAGTTAAGTAAATATAGGTAGAAAATTCAGCTAATTTGGTAACTAAAAATTTTTATTTAACAAATTAAAATCAATGATGAGACAATTAAAAAAGCTTCAGTGGCATGAGTAGATAAAAAAACCTGTAGCAAAAGATACTGGGATTTTCTCTTGCCATAGTGACTCAAATATGATTTTTTAGAGTAACCTATCAGCCTCATGGCAAATCAAGCAAATTTAGAAGATTTAGAAAAGGTCTCAGCGCCATTTTTAGCTGTTCTCAACGACTTATATTCCAAATACAAGTCGCAAACAGAGGGGACACTAGCAAACTATATTCCAGAACTGGCGAAGGTCAATCCGGAATTATTCAGCATTTGTATTGTGACGGTAGATGGACAAACTTACCAAGTGGGGGATTATCAGCAACAATTTACCATCCAGTCGATTTCTAAGGTGTTTGCTTACGGACTCGCCTTAGAAGATCATGGACGAGATTATGTGTTAACCAGAGTTGGTGTTGAACCAACAGGAGACGCATTCAACGCCATTATTCTGGATGAACAATCGAAGCGCCCTTATAACCCAATGGTAAATGCAGGTGCGATCGCTACTACCAGTTTAATCAAAGGATCTGGTGCAACCGAACGCTTAAACCGGGTGCTAGAGATGTTTCGCAAATACAGCGGACATGATGCACTCGTGGACATCTCCGTTTTTACCTCGGAACGCAGTACGGGACATCGCAACCGCGCCATAGCACACCTGATGCTCAATTTTGGCATGATTGACCAAAATATTGAAGAAACCCTGGATCTTTACTTTCAGCAGTGTGCTGTGATGGTGAATTGCCAAGATTTAGCAGTGATGGCGGCTACCCTTGCTAACAAAGGTATTAACCCAGTTACAGGTGAACAAGCGGTAGATAGTCGTTACATCAAAGATATTCTTAGCGTCATGAACACCTGTGGGATGTATAACTTTGCTGGTGAGTGGGCTTACAACGTTGGTATTCCGGCTAAAAGTGGTGTTTGTGGTGGGATTATGGCAGTTGTACCTCACAAAATGGGCATTGGAGTATTTTCGCCACTGTTAGATGTGCGTGGTAATAGTGTCCGGGGAGTCATGGTGTGTGAGGAACTTTCCCGGCGCTTAGGGTTACATTTATTTGAATGTTCTGGAGAAGGTTTAAAATTTTAACCAACTTCGCACAATTCCCCATCCGCCTCTGAGGTGGGGAGGTGGTCAAATCACAGTAATTAGCACACCCTGACTCTCATTTCCCAACCTATCAACTGCACACACGGTATAGTTTCCGCTTTGTGAAACAGTGGCGAAGGTTGTCCCAGCTGACAATATTCGCTCAAGTTTCCAAAAGTCACCATACTTCCGATAAAATGTCCAAGAACGAACCGGCTGATTATCACCAGGTCGCCAACTCAGTCGGCGATTGTTCACTTGTAGTTCTTGGGGTGGTGGTGGTGCAGTTCCATTCTGCCATGACATGGTGGGTACTATGGCGGGAGTGGAATAAAGAGAATTTCGGAAACTGTCAGCAATTCCCTCTCGATTCTGGTTAATAGAACTCATGCTGAAAAAGATATTCCCCAGTGACAAGTTAGCGGCTAGGTTGCGCGTAATGGTAACTTGTTTGTTAATCTCTTCATTTTTCCAAGCTTTGCCATCGAGTTGACTAATACTGTTCCCGACATATATATGTCGCTGGCGGGGATTAATTTCTGTCCACCATTTCAGCAATACGGGATAACTCTGTGCAGTTTGGTCGATGCGCCAATAAAGTTGCGGGGCGATATAATCGACCCAGCCTTGTTCTAACCATTTTTTAGCATCAGCGTACAGCACATTATAAGCATCTAAGCCATTGATTCCTGGTGGTTGTCCAGGTCGGTAAATGCCAAAGGGACTAATACCGAATTTAACGTGGGGCTTTGTGGCTTTAATTCCTTTAAATAGGCGTAATACCATTTGATTAACATTTTCCCGTCGCCAGTCACTTAAGCTGAGTTGACCACCAGTTGATCTATAACCTGCATAGGTTTTATCGTCGGGGAAGGTCTGACCGTCGATAGGATAGGGATAAAAATAATCATCTAGGTGAATGGCATCTATATCATAGCGACGCACAACATCGATAATGACGTTATAAGCCTTGTCTTGGACGATTTTGATTCCTGGGTCCATCCATAGTTGATTACCCCATTGGTAAACTACTTCGGGGTTGGTAACAGCTATATGGGGTCTGGCGTTGGGTCTAGCTGTGAGGCTTGTTTTGGCGCGGTAGGGATTGAACCACGCATGAAGTTCTATATTGCGTTTGTGACATTCGGCGATCGCAAACTCTAAAGGATCATAATATGGATCTGGTGCTTTACCTTGAGTTCCCGTCAACCAAGCACTCCACGGTTCCAACTGGGAAGCATATAAAGCATCACCCTCTGGTCGCACTTGCAAAATCAGGGCGTTAAAATTCAGCGCTTGTAGTCGGGTGACAATTTCAATAAATTCAGCTTGCTGTTCTGCTGTGGAGAGTCCAGGTTTGTTAGGCCAATCACTATTCCATACTGTTGTCACCCACGCACCCCGAAACTCTCGCTGATGATTAACGCTCACCGTTGCAGAGGTGGGGATAAGTTTTGGCGGAACTATGATATAGTTAGATGCTATTTTCTCAGCCCTAAGTAAATATACTAAAGCCTGATAGACTATAACTGCCACTTCTGCACGAGTTGCGGCTACACTGGGGTTGAGTAATTTGACGTTGGGGTAACTAGCTACTAAATCTGTTCTGGTTGCGATCGCCACTTGAGTTCTAGCATAAGCTGGAATTTTGGCTGCATCTTCATAAATTTGTGTTAATAAACTGAGTAAATCGGGTTTGACATTGGCTGCGATTTCCAAGCCGTTGACTATCGCAACTAAAACATCACTGCGGAAAATTCTGTCATTGGGGCGCAAGCGTCCATCGGGATAACCGGTGAGAAATCCGGCTTCGTAAGTTTTTTTAATCGCACTGATAGCCCAGTGATTAGCCGGAACATCAGCAAAGGGGACATACTGACGCTTTGCAGATACTGTAAATACTGCCTCCAGTATAGCGGCAAATTCAGCGCGAGTGACTGAGTTATCTGGTTGAAAAGTCCCATTCGGATAGCCATTTAAAATGCGACGCGTCGTTAATGCTTCAATGAACGGCCTGGCCCAATGATTTTGCACATCTGGGAAACGAGTAGAATTAGATACCATGAGCGATTGTAGCTAGCTTGATTTCATTTTTATATTCTTTGTTAATTTAGCAACCAGAATGCGATCGCTTCTGTGATGTCGGATAAATTTTAACTATTGAAATCTCCGGCTTTTTCTGTGTGTAAACTCACTCTAGGTTGATGGTCAGTCGGAAAATGTCTGGAAAAATTTATTATTCGACTTGACAAGTCGCACTATTACCTTGATTTACTAGTTAAAATAGGAATTTGAAGAACTAGGTTAGTATTTGCAAAGTGCGAAAACAGATACTTTACATATTATTCTTACTTAGCTTATTTAGCGTTCTGGGATTTTCGGAAATTTCTGCTTACATCTCCGAAAAACGTCCTATAGTTAGCTGTCAGCAATGGGGATTTAATCGGACACAAGGTGAAAAATACTACGCGCATCCTGATAAGTTAGTAGTTCAACCTTGGCTTGGACAACATAATGTCTACGCTATATTTGTCATTCCTACTGAATACAAAAGTGATGGTTTATTCACCGTATCAATACCTGGAAGTCAAACTTATTGCGGACGATTTCAGAATATTGGCAAGGTTTTATCTGGAGTTGATCAGCCAAAGTACAATACCAAGATGAGGGGATTTTTAAACACTCGCATTGCTTTGAAGTTAATTGCTCAAGGTAAGTTAAGTCAGTTAAAGGAAGCACAAAATTGGAAGTTAGGTTACTTCAAGCGTTAGCTGCAAAGTTAATATTTTAACGCAAAGAAGCGCAGAGGTACGCAGAGGAGGTTTCTGTTTCTGCGGATCATAAATCCATGATTTGGCGATAATGAGTTTCTATTTGGGCGACGGTGGGAGATTTGCGTTTTGTTTCCCATTGACTACGATTAAATAATTCTTGTCGTAAGTTATCTATGTTAATTGTATTAACGTGATTATTGGTAACAATTTGTCGACCGTTTACCCAAGCACTATGGACAACGTTTGTAGGACGACCTAATACTAATAAACCAATGGGATCTGTGCGGGGAAGTAATGATAAATTTCTGAGGTCGTAAAGTACTAAGTCGGCTTGTTTTCCTATGGTGAGGGAACCGATTTTGTCAGCTACATTTAGTCCTTTTGCTCCTCCTAATGATGCCATTTCTACGGATTTTTTGGGTGTGATCCAGTTTTGATATTCTAAGTCTGTAATGTTGTGTAAAATAGAACCGATTTTGATGGCTTCTAGCAAGTCTTGGGAGTCGTTACTGGAAGCGCCATCACAGCCAAAGGAAACGTTTACACCTGCTTGGAGATATTTTAAAATTGGGGCGATACCACTGCCTAAACGAAGGTTACTCAAGGGGTTATGCACAACTGTCGATTGGGTTTGGGCGAGGATGGTGATATCATGATCATTTAACCAGACACAATGAGCTAAGGATGTGCGATCGCCTAAATATCCAATTTGTTGCAAATGTTCAACAGCAGTACAACCGTATTTTTCTTGGGCGAGTTTTTCTTGGGCTTTGGTTTCTAATAAGTGGGAGTGACGACAAAGATGATAGCGATCGCTTAACTCAATACATCCCTCAAATAAGGCATCAGTACACAATTGTATCCCCGTAGGTGCAACTAAAATACTCACACCCTCATCTGGACGATGAAATTGTTTCACCGCTGCTTCTATAATTTGTAGAGTTGACGCAGTTGAGCGAAAATAAGGCTCATGGTTTTGGACTGAATTCCCTGACGGTATCCCGGCGCTGAGGGATTCATCTTGAATTAGTGGCGCAATAAAAGCACGAATCCCCACTTCTCGATAAGCACGCACAGCAGTAGCGATGGTTTCTAATTCTAGCCCCGGAGTTAAGACCAAATGATCTACTACACTCGTTCCACCGGAAAGTAAAGTTTCTACAGCTGTTCCCAAAGCACTCAGATAAACTTTTTCTAAATCGAGGGGCGCAAAGTCATATAATTCGGCTAGCCATAATTCTAAAGGAAAAAGTGAAATAATTCCCCGTTGCCACATTTCGGATGAATGAGTGTGGGCGTTAACGAAACCAGGTAGTAATAGCTTATTGCTACCATCAAAGACAGTACCGATGACATCTAAATTGGGTGCTATAGAGGCTATTTTACCATCCACAACCTGTACGTCTACAGTCAGATAAGTATCCTCGACAGCAATTAAAACGTTTTGAATCGTAAAATTCATTTTATTTAACCTTAATGAAGTAATCAAACTTTTAGTAGCAATTCAGGTTACAAATTTAAGAACTGTGTTGGATGTTGTAATTTATGAATCTGCCTTTACGGACATTGGGAGTTGAACCAAATGCGTGGACTGTGAATCAGGCGATCGCAGATATTACTCGTCTACAAAAGACCCCACAACCCGTTATTTTATCAACAGAAACCAAAACTCTCCACCTGGATTTGGCAAAAACCGCGATTATCATCATTGATATGCAAAACGACTTTTGTCACCCTGATGGTTGGTTAGCGTATATCGGCGTAGATGTCACACCAGCAAGTCAACCCATAGAACCTTTAAATACCTTACTTCCAGAACTGCGTGCGGCGGGTGTGCCGGTAATTTGGCTTAACTGGGGAAATCGTCCCGACTTATTAAATATTAGTGCCGGTTTACTGCACGTCTACAACCCCACAGGGGAAGGCGTAGGATTGGGCGATCCTCTGCCCAGCAACGGTGCTAAAGTCCTCATGGCTGGTAGTTGGGCGGCGGCGGTGGTTGATGGACTGCAACAGCTACCAGAAGACATCTGTGTGGATAAATACCGGATGAGTGGGTTCTGGGATACCCCTTTAGATACTATTCTGCGGAACTTGGGAAGAACGACACTATTATTTGGGGGTATCAATGCTGATCAATGTGTCATGTCTACACTATGTGATGCCAACTTTTTAGGATATGACTGCATTTTAGTTAAAGACTGCACAGCTACGACTTCTCCTGAGTATTGTTGGCTGGCGACTTTATATAACGTTAAGCAATGTTTCGGTTTTGTGACTGACTCAGACGCGATTTTAAAAGTGCTTTCTTCTTCATACCAATCCTGATATCTTGCGTGGCGTGACTAATATTATGAGGAACGAACCGCAAAGTACGCAAAGTACACAAAGAAAGGAAAGAAGGAAGGAAATGGTATGACTGCTGAGTAGAGAGTGTTTACAGTTATCAATTGTAAGGGGATGAATCAATGCACGCTACTAGATGTGTAATTCCTATTATCAAGTCTCCGAAAGACTATCAAACATATCGCATTAGTCCAGATGACTCTAATCGACTGGCGATTATTTTTGATTCCATCAATGCGAATACTTCTTTAACTTGCTGCATCGAAATTTTTGATGTGGGTGGACAAACACCACCAAACCGTCATCAATGGGCGGTAGAAATGTTTTTTGTTCTCAAAGGGAAAGGGGTAGCCATGTGTGATGGTAAGAGTGTGCAAATTCAAGCCGGAGATAGTTTGTTGGTACCTCCAACTGGAACTCATTTGATTAAAAATACAGGTAATAGTCGTTTGTACACTTTAACAGTGATGGTTCCCAATGAAGATTTTTCGGAATTAATTCGCAGTGGAATTCCGGTGGAGTTAGATGCAGAGGATATGGAAGTATTAGGAAGATCAAATGCGTTGATACCTTGTTAGAAACCTGTGAAATTTGTAGTTTATTTTTTCATATTTCGCATAACAGTTTTTCAACTCACCCAGCCTTTGAATTTCTACAAATTCTCCCCTCTCCTTACTAAGGAGAGGATCTGGGGGTGAGGTTCTATATTTTATTAAATCTAATTGCGACGTGCTAAGAATATCCTAATATCAAGGTTCTTGGTTTTCGTGACATAAGAAGAAGTGAAAATTAAGATTACTGAAGTCTATCAATATTGATGGTGGGTTACCCTGTCGCTAACCCACCCTACACAAATATAAGAAAGCTTCCGTCATGTTCAAAGTCCTTCCCAAACAAACCGTTTCCATGCACACCCGCGATGGTATCCGCCTCGATGCAGATATTTATCGCCCCGAAGCAGAGGAAGAATTTCCCGTTTTATTAATGCGTCAACCTTATGGAAGAGCGATCGCATCTACAGTAGTCTATGCCCATCCTCTGTGGTATGCTACCCAAGGCTATATCGTAGTCATTCAAGATGTCCGAGGACGAGGCACTTCAGAAGGCGAATTTCAGCTATTTACTCACGAAATCGCCGATGGAGAAGACAGCGTAAACTGGGCTGCGAAACTCCCTGGTAGTAACGGCAAAGTCGGGATGTATGGCTTTTCTTATCAGGGAATGACTCAACTATATGCCGCAGCTGCGAAACCACCAGCATTAAAAACAATTTGCCCAGCCATGATTGGCTATGATTTATATACAGATTGGGCGTATGAAGGCGGCGCATTTTGTTTACAAACTAACCTCGCTTGGGCAATTCAATTAGCTACAGAAACCGCCCGTGTACGAAAAGATCAAACAGCTTATGAAGCATTATTTGCTGTATCTCGCAATTTACCTGTAACTAATCCCGAAATTCTCCAGCAACTCGCCCCAGAATCATTTTATCATCAGTGGCTGGCACATTCTCAACCTCATACATACTGGGAAAAACTTTCGCCTAAAAACCACTTACAAAATGTTGATTTGCCCATGTTCCATATTGGAGGATGGTTTGATACTTACCTGCGAGGAACTTGGCATTTATATCAAGATATGATCGCCCGTAGCAGCACACCCCAACATTTAATCATCGGTCCTTGGGCGCATTTGCCTTGGGGTCGCAAAGTCGGTGGAGTTGATTTTGGTGAAAATGCCTCCAGTCCTGTAGACCAAATGCAAGTTCGCTGGTTTGACCAGTTTCTTAAAGGTATTGACACAGGCTTACTGGAAGAACAACCTGTTTGCCTATTTGAGATGGGAAGTAATATTTGGCATAGTTATCCAACTATTCCTATAGTAAATCAGAAATCTTATTTTCTGTCAACTACCGGACTAGCTAATATTCGAGAAGATTCAGGAAGCCTCATCCCAAATCCAAAATCTAAAATCCCAAATTCCTTTGATGTATTAGTTCATGACCCTTGGCGACCGGTTCCGGCTGTGGGTGGTCATGCAGCAATGCCTGCGGGTGTATTTGAGCGATCATCGCATCTGGATTGTCGTGCTGATGTCTTAACTTACACCAGCGAACCCTTAACAGAAAACTGCCATTTGGCTGGGAATGTCGCCGTGGAAATCTTCTGTACTGCCGATCAACCCAGTTATGATTTGTGTGCAGTGTTGTCAGAAGTCCATCCCGATGGCTGCGTGTATAACTTAACTCAAGGTTACGTCCATTGTCCCCCAGGGTCAGAACAAGCGCCGACAAAAATTCAACTCCAACCTACTTGTGCGCGAATTGCCAAAGGTAATGCACTGCGTTTGAGTTTGAGTGCTGCCTGTTTTCCCGCCTATGCGATGAATTCTGGAAGTGGTACAGTAAGGAGTAGTGGGGAATTGATGGATGCTCAGGTGATCACAATTACGGTTAATTGTGGAGATGCTTTTCTTTCTCAAGTTTTGCTGCCTTTAAGAGTTAGTTTCACGCAAAGGCGCAAAGACGCAAAGAAGAAGAAGAAGAAGAGTTAAATTAATAGCAGCGAGTTTAGCAGTCTACAGTAAGAATTAATTTACTGGATATTGACAGAAATATCTGGACTATTTTACTATGCAAACAGAGGAAACAGATGGAAACTCAACCAACGGAACCATCACCAGCACTCACAGAAATTCCGGCTGGGTATCTGAATATCATGGGTTATGTGGATGAGTCAGAAGTTAATGGTCCTGGAACTCGTGCTGTTGTCTGGGTTCAAGGTTGTCCGCGTGAATGTTCTGGCTGCTTTAATCCTGAGTCTTGGTCTTTTGGGATTAACCAATTAATTTCTGTTGATACTCTAGCCCAGAATATTCTCAGCAAACCTCAGAATACAGGTGTAACGTTTTCCGGTGGGGAACCTTTTTGGCAAGCAACTGAACTCGCTTCTTTGGCTCGCAAGCTCAAAGCGGCGGGATTAAATATAATGTCTTTTAGTGGGTTCACCCTCAAGCAACTACAGTCTGCATCAGCACCACCAGATGCGGCTGCATTATTAGCAGAATTAGATATCTTGATTGATGGTCCCTTTGTGGACTCTCTAGCAATTAATTCTCCCACTTCTTTGGTTTCTTCTAGCAATCAAGGAGTTAATGTTTTTAACCCAGATTTAGCAGACCAAATGACTTGGGCGAGCGACCAGATAGAAATCCATATCCTTAAAGATGGTAGCAGAATTGTGACTGGTTATCAAGGCGGTTTAAGTAAATAATTACCAAAGAATCTAGAGACGTTGTATACAACGTCTCCACAAGGATTTTTTATAGATTAACCACTGACTTGAGATTCGACTACACCGATAGGACAAGCAACCTTTGTCCCTCCTAACCCACAATAGCCATTGGGGTTTTTAGCCAGATACTGCTGATGATAAGCTTCTGCGTAGTAAAATTCAGGCGCATCTAAAATTTCTGTGGTAATTTTCCCATAGCCTGCTTTGTTGAGTGGTTCCTGATAAGCGTCCCGTGATGCTTGTGCTAGCTGCTTCTGCTGTGGGGAATAAACATAAATTCCGGAACGGTATTGCGTACCAGCATCATTACCTTGGCGCATTCCTTGGGTGGGGTTATGGCTTTCCCAAAAAACTTTCAAAAGTTGAGAGAAACTAATTATTTTGGGGTCAAAGACAACTAAGACTACCTCGTTATGACCAGTCATTCCGCTACATACTTCATCATAACTGGGGTTTGGGGTGCTACCAGCAGCATAACCCACCGCAGTGGTATAAACTCCTTCCAGTTGCCAGAATTTGCGTTCTGCACCCCAAAAGCAACCTAAGCCAAATACTGCTTTCTCTAAGCCTTCAGGAAAAGGAGCTTTTAAAGTATTCTTATTGACATAGTGTTCATTTGGTACTGGCATTGATTTTGCTCTTCCTGGTAAAGCTTCCTCTGGAGTGGGGATAGCCAGCTTTTTACCAAATCCAAATAATCCCATAACTTTTAACTCTGATTTCTCATAAATTTCTTTACCTTACTTAATATTGTAAAGAATCTTGTACAGATTGGGGAGTTTTGGGAATAACTCATTGATCATTCCCCAGATCATAACTCAAAGTAATTTCACACAAATGATTGTACTAAAGGCAACAGCCGACCTATTTGTTCTTGACCGTTTACAGCTAAGTCGCTGTGACATAAATAAACTTTTTCATCTGCACGAGACAGTAAATCTGCTATAATGTTTCGCAATCTTGCTTCTGCTAGCAAATCTTCATCTTCTGCTGTCCACAATTCGCCTAACCTGTCTCGCAAGAATAATGGCGCTGCAAATAGCGTCGCTGCTCCACCTTTGGTCCAGAGAGGTGAACCAGCATCTAACCAGAAATGCCAACGGTGAAATTTTCTACTAGAGCGATATTGGAAAATAGTTGCTAAAGTGACAGCTTTTCTCGCTGCGCCGATGGGACGCAAGGGATAAGGATTGGCAGTAATAGTACCACGTCGGAGTAAGTGTATAAATTCGGCACAGGTGGCGCTGGGTTCTGACCCTGCTGTGCTGGGGGTTGTTTGTCGTAAACGGGTGTCAATTTCCCAATAATGTTGGGCAGTTTCCAGTAATTCCCGCAATGCTGCCATTTGGTCGTAGGGAAGATTGCGATCTTTACAGATAAAGTCCTGCATTGCTAGATATAACAGGGAAATGGGAGTGAGAATCAAATTATTTGCTTGTTGTTTTTCTAACCACTGCAAAATTTCACTATAAGCTGTAGTTGCTGCATAGCCAATTCTATCCCAGCGCTCGAATGCTGACACTGGTAGCAAGTGGGGATGGTCGGGATGAGGTTTAAAACAGTAATCTGCAATTAATCCGGCGCGCACTGGGTCGATGCGAGTGGTGAGTAAAGAAGAGTTTTCTGATCCTTCTGGTTTTCTACTCAAGACGACTAACATCTCGGCTACGGCATCTCGATCTACGAGGCGACCTAAACCGGGATAGACTAGAGCCAGCATGGTGAGTAATGCTCGAATCACAGGTGAACTAATTAAGGGGCGTTGCTCGTTGAGTGATTCGACGGGGATGTTTTGCTTATCCAGGATTTCTACTAAAGTATAACGAGCGATCGCATCTAAACCCGGTGCAATAATTGCTACATCTTCTGCTTGGACTTGTCCCGAATTGACAGCTTGAACAATTTCTGATGCTGTTTTCCGTAACAATTCGGCGCGGGAGGTAGTTTGAATTAACTGCACTGAGTTCGGTAAACTAGACAAAATCATTGATTCTGAGACTAACTCCACCATTGGAGTCAAAAGTTGATCTGCTAGACCAGGTAAGGCTGATGTCGTTAATGTTTCGATTTGACAACGCCCTGCTAAACCCTCCAAATACTTGGGATCTGCTCCCAACCCTAGACGCACAGCACCCTCATGGTTATAGCTAAAAGCCCCTACTACACCTTGATTCAACAACAAATCAAACAGTTGACGCGCTACCCCAGGATAATCGTCGACATCATCTGCGAGTACAGCTTGATAGCGTTGAGTTAAGTGTTGTTGATAATGGCGATCGCTTAATAACTTCTGACTATAAAGTTCAGTAATAATCCCATAGCTAAGTAATCCCCTTTCTAAACACCAGTTACGCCAATCGAGTAACAAAGATGCCAAAAACTCCGGTTCTAAATCTATGGTATTTTCTGGTAAACCTGTTTGCAAAATCTGGCTAATATCTTCACAGACTTTACCACTATAAGCCGCCAATTGGAATAAATCCAGAATCCGACGTACCAAACGGGACTCATTCACACCGGCACGCCGCAAAATGGCTGCATCTAATTGGGAACGCCAAAGTTTCGTCGCTAATTCCTGTTCAGTTTCAGGGCGTAATCTTATCGGAAAATGTGCTTTAAGATTTAACGACTGAATCAATAAAGGCCAAAATAAAATAACTTCATCTTGAAAAAAACCGAGCAGCGTCTTGGTACGAACTGGATATTTTCCCTGAGTTGCTGTCACAATTTTATCAGCCAAAGCTCGGCGATTTTCACTATTAGCAGCTAAAACCAAAACTCCTGGCTCTGTCTTGGGGAGAGATGAGACTTGTGATGTTCCCATGCTGTTTGGCTCACTGGGCTTTTTAGTGTAAATTGAGGCATAATAAGTATATTTTTCTCTGTCTAACCAATCACAAAAAATTTCTACCAAACGAGCTGTTTTACCACTGCGGCTAGTACCAACAATCCAGATAGAATGAGAAATCACAAATCCTCCCCTTATAGATTTGCTAGTATACTTCGTGCGTTAACTTAATGATCAGAAGCACTAGTAAATGCTGAATAATTACCGACGATGAAAATACCTATTTTTAGCCAAAAAGTTTACCCTTTTTTACTATCTACTTACCGATGGTACTTACTTACCCCAGAGCGTTCATTGGAATCAGCTTATCAAGCCGCATTACAGATTAAAGCCATCGAAGACGAGCATTTCAATGGTAATCCAATAGACTTAACCTCAGCCATCTACAGTAACAGTGTAATGGATTATTTTGAGTCAGATTTAAAGCGACAATTAAAAATTGCTCAGATGCGACTGACAGAATTTCGAGCCAGTCGTTTGTTTTCTAATGAATCTCATCTAAAAGCATCTCATAAAACAGGGATAGAATACCCTAGTCCTGCCTTAATTTTAGAGAAATTACAATTTATTGATCAAGTTATTTCAAAGTACAATAACTTGGATAACGGGATTAATTCCACGATTTTAGCAAATCCACCTCAAATTGTGAAAGTTGATGCGCCTACCTCTCAATTATCACCACAAAACTTACCAAGTGCAAATCAAGAACCGAAGAAAAAAAAGCGAGGTAAGGCTGATACAATGGGAATATTGCCACGGTCGATTTTAACTACCATCGGCCGTTTGCAAGTTGAATTAGATCCCAATGCTGAACAAGATGTTGTTCAAAACTTCCGTCAGACTCAAAGAAGAACCATAATATCTATTAGATTTATTTTACTACTAATTATAGTACCTCTGTTAACTCATCAAATATCAAAGGTATTAATAGTCGGTCCCGTCATCAACCATTTTAGAAGTCCCGAAACAGCAGAAATATTTCTCAATCTAGAAATGGAGGAAGAAGCATTAGTAGAACTGCAAAGATTTGAAGAAAAAATCAAATTTAAAAACCTAATTCGTAGCGCTCCGCCACTATCTGCGGAAGAGATAGAAATTGAGATAGCGGATAAAGCTCGTGAAATTGCTGAACAATTTCGTCGCCAAAGCGCCAACGCCATTAAAAATGTTTTTTCAGATATTTTCTCAGTTGGTGCTTTTATTTTTCTATTGATTATCAGCAAGCCTTCTATCATGGTGGTAAAAGATTTCTTTGATCATCTTGTCTATGGTCTTAGTGACAGCGCTAAAGCATTTATTATTATTTTGTTTACTGATGTATTTGTTGGGTTTCACTCTCCCCATGGCTGGGAAGTAATTTTAGAAGGTGTATCACGTCACTGGGGCTTACCAGCCAATCGTGATTTCATCTTCTTATTTATTGCTACCTTTCCCGTGATTTTGGATACTATCTTTAAATACTGGATTTTCCGTTATTTAAACCGCATATCGCCTTCCGCAGTGGCTACTTATCGGAATATGAATGAGTAACGGAAATCACATGGGCAAATGTACTAATTAGCCTCCACTAAAGTATAAGTATATTGGCATAGTAGTACGGCAATTGTATTGTCGTTTAAAAATTCTGATATAAGCAGGTATGAAGTAATTGAAACTGCTAATAAATGGTTGATTCATAAATGTCTAGAAGCGAAGGGTCAAAACTGCCAACAGAACAAGAAATAGATGAGGGAGTCGCGCGGCTGTATGGGTTGAGTGATGAGGAGATGGAGATAATAAAAGGTGAGAATCGCGGATTATAAGGATTACACAGATTACGCGGATTAGATTATTTGTGATAGCAACAGATGCTAAAATCCGTGAAATCCATATCGCGGATTATATGGATTACGCTGATTACACAGATTTTTTGATTTGCTAAGATAACCAAAATCAGTGAAATCCTTTAATCCGTAAAATCGGTGATTCTCACTTTGTTTTTAGCTATTCGCGCATCACTCAGGCTTACTCAGGAGAAGTTGGAAAGGCGATCGCCTCCTCCATTACCGTAGGCGATCGCTTTCATCATTAGTATAATTTATTACTCAAAACAGATTTAACTGCTTCCCCACACTTGAGGCATTCGCCTGTGAGTAGGGAAGCCACACCCTCAGACTAAGGCACGGTGGGGTAGTTCAAGTCGTGTACTCGGCGTTAATTTTTACGTAGTCATAACTTAAATCACACCCCCAGGCTTTACCGGAACCATGACCATTACCAACGTTAACGGCAATAATCACAGGATTATCTACTCGTTGGGTTTTGAGATTGTTAGTAGCAATAAAGTCTTGAGGTAAAGAAGAATCAGCCGCAATTTGTTTTAAATATGCACTCGCTGCTGCACGGTCGAATGGTACTGGTTGACCATTTTCTAATAATAAGAAATTCCCTAATTTTATTTGCAAGTTGTCTTGTTCAAAATTTACACCTGCACGTCCGGCGGCGGCGGCGATACGTCCCCAATTCGGGTCGCGTCCAAAAATTGCAGATTTAACTAGAGATGATCCAGCAACGGTTTTAGCGATTTGACGGGCGGAAAGTTGATCATAAGCGCCAGTCACTTGCACTTCAATTAAGCAGGTTGCACCTTCGCCATCACGAGCGATCGCTTTTGCTAAATGCTGACATACTGCTGTTAACATCGCTTCTAATTTCTCGGCTTCTGCACCCATTTCGGTAATTGCTGGGGTGCGAGATTGACCATTAGCCAGTGCAATTAAGCTATCGTTAGTGCTGGTATCACCATCTACGGTAATGGCATTAAAACTTTGATCAGCAGCCCTACTTAACATTTGTTGCCACAGATGAGATGAAACTGCTGCATCACAAGTCACAAATGCCAACATCGTCGCCATGTTGGGATGAATCATCCCCGAACCTTTAGAAATACCACCAATTCTGACGGGGCGATCGCCTATAGTTGTTTCTAAAGCAATGGATTTTGTGACCAAATCTGTGGTAATAATTGCCCCGGCGGCTGCATCTGAACCAGTTTCTGAAAGTGCGGCTACTACCTTGGGAATCCCACTGCGTAAAGCATCCATCTTGATCCGTTGACCAATCACACCCGTAGAAGCCAGCAAAATCGATTCCGGCGAAATATTCAACTCCCGCGCTAATATTTCGGCAGTTTCTTCCGCATCCCGTACACCTTGTATCCCTGTGGAAGCATTTGCTTGACCAGCATTGCAGAGAATTGCACGGGCGCTGTGTTTAGCTTGCAAGCGTTGACGACAATAATCTACACAGGCGGCTTTGACTTGACTAGTGGTGAATACACCAGCTGCGATCGCCTCTACATCTGACCATATCAAAGCTAAATCAGGCAACCCCGAAGGCTTCAGTCCTGCGGTGATTCCCGCCGCCTGATAACCCCTTGGTGCTGTAATACCACCACTGATTTCTTGCCAATCTGCCATTTTCTTCTCCCCACAACTGTTAGCTGCTTGACTGGCGATTATACCAAGTCTTCACTCACAACTGCCAGATATTCGCCGATCATGAAATAAGGAGAGCCACATGAGTAGCTCTCCAGATCATCAGGGTGCATCTACTTAGCAGAGTATACCATTTTTGACATGAGGTGTGATACCCATTATTTTTTTAGGATAAATCTTCTTCATATGTGGACGACTCTAGCCCTGAAAATTCGGCTCAAACCCCTTGCTAACAACTTATTTAAACTATTTTTAGCTGCTTAATATTATTTAATATAATATATTATTTATTAACAAACTTTTTTGATCAATACTATTAACTGCCAAAAGTAATAGTTATTTCTCTTCATAAAGATATAGATAGCAATCCTATTTTATTCATCAATAAACTTCAGATTCCCAACTTCTGCTAAAATGCGTGGATATTGATGTTCATAACTTCTTGAGCATTGCTACTATATACGCCAACAAATATAATTTTTTTGACTAATGCTAACATAAAATCATTCAAGTAAGTATTTAATTTTTCGAGTATGACATTGGCAATAAAACCCCCAGTCAAAAGTATCAAAGACTACGCTTACCAGGCAATTCAACGACATCTAAAGAAAACGTTCAAATGGGAGAAACAAGTTAAGAAAGATGAAGACCCCGAAGCATTGCATCAAATGCGAGTCGGGATGCGTCGCCTACGCACTGCAATCAGTAGGTTTGATTTAATCCTAAATTTACCGCAGTCAGCCAGTGATAAAAAAATTGGTAAAATTGGTCGTCGTCTTGGCAATCTCAGAGACATAGATGTACTCAAGGAAACCTTAGAAACCCATTACCAACCACATTTACCTCATAAAGAACAAAAAGTTCTGCAAACAGCTTTTGATGCTTTAGATAAACAACGCCAAAAGGCATTATCGAAGACGCAGACCACATTAGAAAGTGAAAGTTACAAATCTCTTAAACAAGCATTGGCAGATTGGTTAGAGCAACCCATTTATCAGCCTTTGGCATATCTACCAATTCAAGAAGTGCTACCGGATTTACTGTTACCTGAAGTCAGTAATTTTTTCCTACATCCGGCGTGGCTAGTGGGAACTAATATTGTAGATTCAGAGATAAAAATTTGTACAAACTGGCAAGCAAAAAACATAGAAACAGAATTGACAACTCAAGGCGAAAGCATTCATGATTTACGGAAACAAGCCAAACGAGTGCGTTACCAAATGGAGTTATTTAGCGACTTATATAGTGAGTCTTACGCCAATTATGTCGCCGAAGTCAAAAGCATCCAAGACATATTAGGAAATATGCAAGATAGTGTAGTTATGCGTGAGTGCCTGGCGGATATATTCAAGTCAGAAATTGATGCTCATTTGCCAACACTTACTACTTTATTAAAGGAAAATCGTGATCAATTGTGGCAGCAATGGCAACCTTTACAAGAGCGCTATTTGCAACCTCAACACCGACACAGTTTTCATTTAACAATACTCAACCCCATACCAATAGCTATTTCTTAAACAATCATCTTAGCGGCGAGTAGACAAGCTGATGGGAGCCTCCAGTGATAAGACATAAGTGCTGCTTTGGGGAATCTGTACAACACGGATATTTTCTGCGGAACCTAAGCCAGTTAGGAACCCGACAATACTTCCCAGCATTGCACCCCGGTCAAACTGTTTGGGATCACCTTGGCTGAAAAAGCCCAAAGTATCCCCAGCAAATTGACCCCAAATCGCACTATTTTCCACAGCTTTGTCATTAGTGCGTTTGTAGGTAATAGTAGTACCAGGAATTGTCTGACTTGATGCTTGAATAGGAACAATTCGACCATTAATGACCAAGGATTGAGCGATAATTTTCGCACCGCCGTCTGTAGGTTTGAGGTTAATAGTTACGGGGGTATTTTGAGGCACTATAATGTTACCTTGAGCATCTGCAATAGCATCATTTAAAGCAACTGTTAGAGGATAAGCCTTGTTTTGTCCAACATCAATAGTTACAGATGCTGGAAATTTGACAATAATTGCGGTATCTTGAGGGATTGTGATCTTTTCACTGACTGCTTGGGTTTGAGATTGCCCAGTAGGCTGAGTAGGAAGAGGTTGCGCGCTAGCTGGCAATGTGAAGGAACCTAACAGAGAAATAGAATAGGTAAGGCTTAACAACATTTGCATTTTCATTTGTGACAAACTAGCCTCAAACGCTGATTAAATCAAGGATACAGCAACTTATAGTCAAATCAGATAGGTCTATGTTGATAAATAAGACATTATATCTACACCTACTAAATTTCTTGGTTTGCACCAAGAGTTGCCGTACATTTGAGTTAGCATAACTGTGGGTGTTTGGAGAAAGGCGATGAGCAAAAAAAATTTGAGTAAAACTGGGAACCAACAAGGCAGTTTCGTTGTCGAAATATTTAAAAGCAAAACGATTCGGTTGACAACGCCAGTTTTGGCTATGGCTGGATGGTTGGCGATGATGGCTCCAAGTATGGCTGTGACTGCCTCGTACGCCAACGATTACCGTGTCTGTACAGCTCAACTCAAGAATTTGGGCATAACGACACAAGCAGTATCACAAGGATGTGCAAAATCACTGCGTCCGAGAGATTTGTCTGCTTGCGTAGTGAAAATTAATCAGCAAACGGAAATTACTGCCGTCGATGCTCTCTCTTCCTGTGAGCAAGCCCGGCGAACTAAGGACTTATCTACTTGTGTGGTTGGTATTACTAAGTATGCTCCTGGAGCAGTTGACACAGCAGTTTTAAAGTACTGTGGCCGGAGTTTGTTACCTGAGCGTTTCGCTGAGTGTGTGGTGGGCTTACGTAGTGAGATTGATCTTCCACCTACCCAGGCAATGGATACTTGTATCGATGCCAGTGACCGTGTTAGTGGCTTTTCGCCTACACCTGCACCACAAAATAGAGTCCCCACTGAATTTAGTCCCTCTTTTGAGGTGACTCCAATTCCAGGGAATCCAGGAAGTAAATAAAATTACACGTCTTCAAATTGACGAGTTTTTTTTAGGCTGGGCTTATAGCCCGCCTATTCTTTTGTGTGAAAAAAACAGCTGATAGGCAGCATAAGAGCTAGATTTGGTGGCTTAAACACTTAAACTTACCTCACCTTACGAACCAATAAAGATCAATTCAGACCATGGCAAAAGACAAATGCCACTATGTCAGGCAAGGCATAGAAACGCTGTAGTAGTCGAAGGTGTTAATGGTATAACACCTGAACTATCAGTCTTCTTTTCTCCCAAACACCATCTGCAAAATCATGGGAATACCACCGGTTTGGTGATATCTATCGCCCCAAGCCCGAATTATTTCATCTAATTCTGCCATAGCTTGCTCCCATTTTTCTGCGGGGATATCAAGCTCTTCTAAGGCTCGCATGGTATTTGGTCGCCGTTCTGCCCAATCTTTCATCATCCGGAAATACCGGGCGGTATCTTCTACCATGATGTATGTCCGCTCTTGATCGTCGGCTGGGGCATAGAAAGGACGGGTAAGAGCGTAGAAGGGCATTCCCCAAGGGGAATCAATCCGCGTTACTGTACCGGAGTAGAGTAGCCGCCGCTTGATATGCTCTGCTAGAGCTTCGCTCAAAGGCATTTGATGCTCAGGTGGCAATACTTCTTGCGATCGCTTGTGCAGAAATTCAATCAAATCTAGAAACTCAAAAGAACTGGTCAATTGAGCATCAGGCAGATTACTGGGGAGTTTCTGCTCGATTTGTCTTTTTTCTTCACTGGTCAAATTTGTACCAGGAACACGGGATCTTCCAGGTTGCCAAGGAAACTTTTCCATCCAGACATAAGGTAACTGAATCAGATAGCGGGGTTCTTGAGAACCTAGCATCTTCAACAATTTGCCTTCTGTCAGCGCCTGTCTGACTTCCTCTACAATGATTTTTACCCGTTTTGGCTCTAGGTGATGCAAGTGACCCGTCATCCGCAGATTTTGCCCTTGCTCTAGATAGGTCATGTATATCGCACACTTAGCTGCGGTTGCGGCTGCATCTAAGAATGCTCCATGCCTATGCCCACTCGTCCGCATGGCACTAAAAGCCAGATAAAGCATGATCTGATCCATCGCACTGGGGCTAAGACGCTTGATCAGATCTATGTCGTTACTCATATTACAGACAGTTGAATAGCACGTTTACAGATTTATTAGTCACACAGAAATAAGTAGTATACACCCAATTGAAGCCAATTTGTTCAATCCCTACCTGATTATGTTTTAGCTCCGAGGTGATTAAGAGTCAAACATGACCATTACTCTTGAGCGGGGAAGTCTGACTGCAACAACTTTCTGATAGCTTTAATAATTCGTATATCTTTCCCAAAGAATTACTTTTTATTAGGCTTTGAAGAACTGTTGGTTTGGATACAGATTTCCCTCCATGATTGGGAGTTATTTCGGACTAGGTAACCTACTGGCTTAAGGAACTCTGGCGGGTTTATCCAGAATTTGTAAACCAATACTTTACTTACAACTTCCGGGACTTTCTTGGCAGTATTGGCAGTTGACTGGAGGGACAATCATCTACCTTCAATCAGGCGGATAATTCCAAGTTCAAGCTACCTTTTATTTTCTTACAACATCATATTCTATTTTTGTGCATTTTTTTATTAATTTTGTATAAAGTAATCTATTAGCAATACTTCCATCATGATCATGTAAATGCTTAATATGCAACTGTTTATTAAGATTTTCTGATATTTCACCAAAGACTATGAATTTGAGTTTATTTAGTTTTTTGGTGTTGGGAGGATGGCAGAGAAATTTCTGATGCTTATCAACTCACTTCACGTTCAGATCATACCGTTTATGGGTATATTTTATATATAATATTTTTACTGAATTATTGATGTTTAGCAAGACTTAAGCAATGGGATGGGATGCAGTGAATTGACTGGATTGTTCCGGAAAATCTTCACAGGGAATGGGGAACCAGAAATCTGGGATATGTATGTACTGACAATACTCAGTACATAGCGCAGGCTACGCCAGCAAAAATAAAATATAAGTCTGAAAAGATCAGTCTTTTATCTTTGTTCATGATAGTTTGGCTGCTAGGAGTCATTTAATTTTGCGGACTAGAAGGTTTAACCAGAGTTCGCATTTTCTCAAAGCTGTAAGCTGCTACGCCAAAACTGACGAATACCACTCCCATAATTTGGACAACTTCCAAGGTTTCTTGAAGTATCAACCCGGCAAAAACTACGGTTAAGATGGGGACTCCGGCTCCGATAATAGCTGACCGTAACGCACCTAATTTGCGAATACCAATATTTTGGAGTACATAGCCTAGGAGAGTGAGAACACCCAAAATAAAAGCACTCAAAATCAGTTCAAGCAAATTTGACTGCTCAATCACTAAACTCAAATTGCTTGGTAAAGGCAGCATCAAACAGATAAAGCTCAATACCAACATGGTGGTAAAGTTAATTAAAGTAAAAGAGACTGGATGCAGTTTAGTAGCACATACCCTTGTCAAAATCACGTAGCAGGCAAAAGCTAGTCCAGCGAAGATGGCGGTGCTGCTTCCCAGGGAGAAATTAGCCATACCCAGGCTTGCAGAACCGCCTAAAACCAGCAATTCACCGCAGAAGATAGCGCCCATAGCGGCAGAGTGGAATCCACTAGGGCGATCGCTAAACAGTAGCCACGAGAGCAGGCCGCTAATCATGGGATAGACAAAGAACAATGCGATCGCCATTCCAGTTGCTACCTGACCAATAGCAAGGTAGATCAGCACCTGAGATAAAAACAAAAAGCTACCACTGGCGATCGACAATTGTAAAGTTCTCTGTTTCTTAACAGTACTATTGGCACTGGAATTGCCACGTAATGATCCCACAAGATTTTGCATATCTTGCCATACTTGTGCGTGCATCATGGGAGCCAAGAGTAACATCAGTGGCACAACTACCATCAGCCGGAGCATTAAAATTAACAGTACATTTCCCAGTGTTGGCGAAATAATCCCCTGGATCTCTAAAGCTCCCAAATTGTCGAAAGGTTTAAAAAACATCCACTTGATGGTGATGTTATACAGCGACGAAACCACCGTTGACAACACAACCAGCAAAAAACCAATCTGGATCGGCGAAAAAGTTTGGGAGCTAGGTGACTGTGATGATGCAGGTTTTGCTTGTTGCTTGGTTCCTGGGTCAGAAGTTAGGGGTTTATTCTGGCGTTCAAAGGAATCCCGACTCAGTACTGAACTGGGTTCGCTAGCCTTTGCTGACTCCGAGGATTTGGTAGCGCTTTGGGACAAGTTCTGGCTCAGTACTGAACTAGGTTCGCTAGCCTTTGCTGACTCCGAGGATTTGGGATCGCGTTCCCCGGATTCTCTAGTGGATAATGAACTGGGTTCGCTGACCTTTTCCTGTTCTGATGGGGATGTAGTCTGGGGTGAGGACAATTCTCCACTGAGGACTGAAATTGGTTCGCTGACCTTTTCCTGTTCTGGTGGGGATGTAGACAATTCTCCACTGAGGACTGAACTGGGTTCACTCGCTAGCGACAGTATTTTGGTTGACGATGAAGGTAGTGTAGAAGGAGCAGTATTGTTGTTTTCAGATAAGTCTCCACTGCTTGTAGAACTTGACTTGGTGGCGCTGGTCTGAATGACTCCTGTTTGTAAATGTGTGGGAGAGGAACGGGGCGGTTGTTGCTCCGTGGTTTCCAAAGTAGTAGGCGGTGATGCTTTGACTGTGGCTGGTGAAATTTCTTTTGTAGTTTTTTCTAGTTCACCGCGCAGATGCTTAATAAAGTCTTCGACAATCGCTTCTCCCTGCTGCTGTTGGCTCTGCATCCGAGACAACTGTTGGGAAAGATTATTTTGATAATTCTTCAGTTCCTGTTGTAAGGAGTTAAAGGTAATGGTGAGGGTATCATCCAAAGTACCAAGCATTTGTTCAGCATTCTCATTGTTGGCTGACTTCATAGCAGATCGTTCCTGGGAATTAGCTTCTGCTGATTTGCTGGCTAAACTTGCCAGTGATGATTGCAGCTGCGAAGATATATGCTTGGCCAAGGCTTCTGATAACTGACGAATCAACACTTGCTGTTCAGTGATTTGTCGTACTTGTTGTAGGTGTTCCTTTTCCTCTAGTAATTGTTGAATTTCGTCAGATAAACGAGTTTTATCTGCCTGAAGCCGTTTTATTTCTTCTTGTAACGATCTGAGGACATTTTGCTGGAGTTTTTCTAAATCCTCCACTACAGCCCATAAAGCTGTCTCTGCTGCTCTGGATAGCTCGCCTCTGACTCGCGGGTTGTCTGGTCGCTTCTCAAATCGCCCCATTAGCTTCTAACCTCTAACACCTTGAAGATAAAGCTGCTTTCCGTAAATTTGCTTGACACTCATGCTGATTTCCTGTGTTTTGTCAGGTAAATTCACAAGTTTTGCCGGAATTGCGTACATAAATGTAATTTTGTCATGCTGAGTACAAGGTTGGCAAAGTATCCAATTTATTTGCGTCACTGCCCTACTATATTTTCTTTGGTTGGGCATCACAGAGATGCCTGCCATGTGAGAGTTTAGTAGGAAAAAACAACATTCCCAATCTAAATATTGGTTTTTTTAGTAGCCAGAGTCATGATCAAAAGCTGATCAATTCCTGTATTGTCACAACAGAATGATTAAAATTATGGAGTTGTATGTCAATTTATGCAGAATGTAGCTTGTGTGACAGTTTACATTCTTAATAGGTATTAGGCTATTTATCCGCAGAAATTTAAAGTATTATTATCCCCTATACAATATTTTAATGAATTAACTGCTATTCTGCAAAAATACACTCTGGTTTTTCAGATCAAAGCTAGAAAATTATCAATTCATCCGGTTACATAAGGAATAAATATTTAGAGGAAGAAAATTCTGGCTGTGCTAAAGATGGTAGCGCTGAGGATTGCACTCACGGGAAGTGTAATGATCCATGCCAGGGCAATACGTTGTAAAGTTGGAAATTTAATTGATTTGATATTTTGCACCAATCCAATACCGACGACACCACCAACAAGAGCATGGGAGGTGGAGACGGGTAAACCGAAGCGCGAGGCTAGGAGGATGGTGGTGGCGGTTGCAAGTTCGGCACAAAATCCACTACTAGGTTGCAAAGTAATGATGTTTTCGCCAATTGTGGCAATCACGTTTTTACCCCATATGGCTAAACCAGCGACAATACCTGCTCCACCAAGGATTAAAATCCAGATGGGGATGGTGATGCCATTGATCGGTACGCTACCAGTGCGATTAGTATGGATGATCGCGGCTAAAGGAGCGATCGCATTGCCAACATCATTAGAACCATGAGCGAAGGCGACAAAGCAAGCACTGATAACTTGAAACCGACCGAATAGGCGTTCTACGGGATTGGGGAGTATTTGCTCTTTGTCTGCTGTATCCTCAACTGGTTCTAACTGTCGCCAACTAGTGACTGTGAGTGCAATGGCTGTAACTGCACCTGTGAATAAGGGAATGTCGTAATTAGGTAGGTTTAAACCAATGTGCTGATTCAAGTAATTGGTTAGGGGTTGCATTAAGGAAGGTAAGACTATGACACCAAATATTCCTAGCAGAGTTACACTCAGCCAGGGAATCCATTGTTGTAGCTGTGCTACTTGATTTGGTTGATCTAAAATCCAGTGCTTGATTTGACTGTAGAATAAAGCGGCGATCGCACTACTGATAATCGGGGTGAAAATCCAGCCAATGGTGACTAAGCCAATTGATGACCAATTAATTGCATCTACTCCCACAGCGACCCAACTAAATCCAGCGATCGCACCTACAACTGCATGAGATGAGGCTACAGGTAAACCCCGTGAGGTGGCAATTTGCAGCCACAATCCACAGGTAATTAACACTGCTATCATCCCAGTTACGTAAATTTCTGGTGTAGCAGCGAATAAAATAGGATTGGCAATTTTTGTAGCTAAGGTTTGGGATACTTCCTGCCCAAATAATACCGCGCCCGTAAACTCTAAAATTCCAGCAATAATTATTGCCTGTTTTAGGGTGATGGCTTTGGAACCGACAGAGGTTCCCATTGAGTTGGCGACATCGTTAGCGCCAAGATTCCAGGCAACGTAGAACGCTAGTAGGGCGACTAAAATTAACGTAATGGACATTTAGCGTGGGGGTAGATGGAAAGAAGATAGCGATTCTCAGATGAATCAAAAGCAAGGGCTTATCGCAAAATATCGAGAAGCGCTATAAATATTTTCTACTGTTATCTTGTTTGCCCGGATTACGGATAAATTAAAATTTTGTATGTTGCGGGATTTGGTGCGATCGCTTGTGCTACAGCTGCTGATAAGTTTTGTAATGGATAGCGATCGCTAATCAAGGCCTGGACATCGATACTACGATTAAACACAATCTCCGCCGAGAGAGCCTGAAGCCGATAGGATGAACTATAACTACCCATCAAGTCAATTTCCCGACGGTAAAGAATATTCGGGTTAATGGGAATTTCCACTTCATCGGGGAATTCTGCGAAAAACAGAATTTTACCACCTTTGCGGGTACATTCCAGGGCTTGAAAAAAAGCTTTGTCACTGGGAACAGCTAGCAGCGTCACATCAACTCCCATTCCCCCAGTCAAGGCATGAATTTTCGCAGGTAAATCGAGATCACGCGCCTCAAAAGCCGCATCTGCACCCACATCCAAGGCTTTCTCTACTCTCGATGGTAATAAATCAGTGGCGATCGCTTTCGCTCCAAAATACTTCACCAACATCACAAACATTAACCCAATTGGACCAGCACCAGTCACCAAAACAGTTTGTCCTGGGGCAATTTGGGCTTTTTTCACGGCTTTGAGACAGCAGTTCGTTGGTTCGACAAAACTCGCCTCTTCAAAGCTGATGTAATCAGGAATGGGAATTAACCCGCCATTCTGGACAATATGTCCGGGAACCTTGACATACTCCGCAAAACCGCCACCACTAGCGTTAAATCCGGCTGTGGTAGAAATATTTTTATAGACATCGCACATAGAAAAATTATCATTTAAGCAGTAGGCGCAACGCATACAAGGAATGTGGTGCATCACCGCCACCCGTTGTCCTACTTGCCAAGATTTTACTTGAGAACCTATGGCTGCGATCGTTCCCGCAGTTTCATGTCCAAATATGCGTGGTGGTTCATACAGAGGATAACGAATTTTTTTAATATCTGACTGACATAATCCCACAACTCCCACTTGTACCAGCACTTCATCTGCTTCCAGCGTCGGGACTGGGATATCTTCGTAGGATAATTGATTAACGCCTCTAAATACCTGTGCTTTCACTTTGGTTTTTCCCCGCTCATTGTTATTAGATGTAACATTTAGTGGGTCAGGTTCGGTTATGAAGTTGGAGATTTCTGTATATTCGCTTGTTCTAATTGTTGTTCTAAGCTTTGTGCAAAAAATTGGAACGCCTCAACATCTGCGGATGAAAGATATCCTCCAATTCCTCCATTCTCAAGCCTAACAATTTCACCCCGGTTGTCTTTAGCCGTAATTGTTAAAATTTCCCCTTGCTGCCAGAGTCGATACCGTTTACCCTCAAAGTATCTACCACCCTCTGGTGCTGGTATACCTAGTTTATCCAAGGCTTTTTTGGCAATTTGTACAATTTCATCAGCATAAAATTGGCAACGGATACTACGAGCAAATTTTGGTACTCTATTATTTTTTTCTAACTTGTCAAGCGAGTCAACAATAGTCACTGGAGGTTTCAAGTCCTGAGACTGCTGCAAAATAACTTGAATCATGGTTCCTGGATTTTCTTCATCAAGGTAAACCAAAAAATCGTCTGGATGCCAAGCCTCAATCCCATAATCAGCTAAAGCTTGTACAGAAAAGTCTTTGAGGTTAGCAGTAACAATAACTTCTGCTTTAGCAACTATAGCAGCAGCGACAACATGGCGATCGCCTGGATCATTTGTCATCGCTGCAATGAGAAACTCTGGTACTTCTACCATCGCATCAGGAAAATTGGTCTTGATTTGTTCTTGAAAGTATAATTCCTTGGCATTGGTCATCCTCCCCTTCTTAACAAGATTACGAGTAGCGCCATCCAAAATTTCTTGTGAAAAATGAAGTTCGTATAATTCTGCCTCCGCAGCACGCATGAGGGTATCACACAAAGGCATAGGGTAGATGACACAGGAATCTAAAATAACAGAGAGTACCATTTTACTGATCTAATTCGCTACTCTCATCATCATAGAAGCCCTCATCTTCCAAAAACTGAGTAAGTTGCTTAAGTCCTTCTCGACGGTGACTATCGCGCTGTTGTTTATATTTCACCAAATCTTCAAAACGAACACGCCGATGTGTTCCCACCATAATGTAAGAAATTTCCCCCTGTTCTAATAACTTAATTAAATGAGGACGTGAAACTTTAAGAAAGTCTGCTGCTTTTTGAGTTGTCAGTTCTCTATCCTGAATAACTACAGACACCACTTTCCCCGATGCCATCGCATGAACAGCTTGATGCAACACCTGATACACTGAATCCGGAATGGGAATTTCTTCTCCATTTGCTCCTACTAATTTCGCCTGGGAGCCTTCAAGCTGAAGGATACTTTCAAGGTGCTTAATGGATTGCTTTTCCTGTTCCTGAGCCATCACTGACTCTACAGGCAGATTTTGCCCAGATATGATGGTCTTCATTTTTTGTCATTACTGTAATTATATATAAAAGTATATCTTTTATATTCTCTAAACGCAATAAACGAAACTATGCCGAATAAAGTAGTTTTTAGCTACGCCCTAATTTCTTTTATATTCTCTAAACGTAAGAAACGAAACTATGCTCAAATGAAAATGTAATTTCTAAGACTCAGGGTAAAATACAGACCTTCTTCATGGCAAGCGCTCCATTCACAATCACATAGTGTTTAATTAGGTATTTGCAAACGGTTACACCAGCATAGAATGCTTGTACAGCAGGATCAAAAGAGGGGACGAGTTAAGAAACTTATCCCCTTGCTTGTCGCTGTTGACAAACAATCATTACAAAAACACACAAAGCCCTATTTATGGTTAATCAGACATATACAGCAGATATCTTAGTAGTTGGCGGAGGAACCGGAGGAACAGCAGCAGCCATCCAAGCGGCGCGACGAGGTGCAAACACTATCTTGGTCAGCGAATTTCCTTGGTTGGGGGGAATGCTCACCTCTGCTGGAGTATCTGCACCGGATGGTAATGAATTAATGGCATTTCAAACTGGATTATGGGGAGCATTTTTACAAGAATTACGGCAACGTCAGCCATTCGGCTTAGATAATAGCTGGGTGAGCTTTTTTAGTTACGATCCCCGTATTGGAGCCGAGATTTTTGCAGATTGGGTGCAGGAATTATCAAATCTGCATTGGATTTCTGGACAAGTGCCTTTGGAAGTGTTGCAGCAGGGAAATTGTGTAACTGGTGTGCGGTTTGCAGACTTCACCGTGACAGCCAAGATTATTCTCGACGGTACAGAATTGGGGGATTTATTGGCTTTGGGGGAAATACCTCACCGTTGGGGCTGGGAGTTGCAATCTGAGTGGGGAGAAATAAGCGCGCCAGCAGAGTTTAATCATCTCACACAAAGTTATCCGGTGCAATCCCCGACTTGGGTCGTGGTGATGCAAGATTTTGGTGAAGATGTTGCTCCGGAAATTCCGCCTGCGCCTAATTATGATCCTTCCCTGTTTGCAGGTGCGTGGGATAACTATGGAGCAGAGAACTTCTTGAATTATGGACGCTGGCCAGAAAATCGATTTATGATCAATTGGCCGATTTGTGGTAATGACTATGGCGAAGGTGTAGGGCGATTAATCGAGTCAGAAGCCCCCAAAAAGGAATTTTTGCAAGAATCGCGCTGGCATAGCCAAAATTTTGCCCATTTTATCCAAAATAACTTGGGTAGACGCTATGGCTTGGCTGAGTCAGTTTTTCCCTGTAAATCGAGTGCTTTCGCATTGCATCCTTACTACCGGGAAAGTCGCCGCTTGGTGGGACTAACTACTGTGCGAGAACAGGATATTTTGCCAATGGCTGAGGGTAAGGTAGCATCTCTGTTCCCGGATGCAATCGCTGTGGGGAACTATGCCAACGACCATCATTATCCTGGGTTCAACTTGCCATTGCAACCGAAATCGATGCGTTGGGGAGGACGTTGGACTGGTACACCCTTTACTATTCCCTACCGTTCCCTAATTCCTGCCGCAACAGATGGTTTCTTAGTTTGTGAAAAGAATATTTCTGTATCTCATATTGCTAATGGTGCAACCAGATTACAACCTGTGGTTATGGGGATCGGTCAAGCGGCGGGAATGGCTGCGGCTATGTGCGTTGAGTTAAACTGTCAGCCGAGGGATTTACCTGTGAGGGAATTACAAAATGCTTTGTTAAAATCTTTACCATATCCTGCAATGATAGTACCTTTATTTAACTTAGATATATCCCCCAAAAATCCGGAATGGCTGAATTGGCAAGTGTATTACTTAAAGGAACCGCAAGTTTATCCATTAAATGGCAATTATCCTGGGTCTTCGCTGTATACGTATAATCACTTGAAAAATAATCAAGTATTAACAGGTATAAGCGGGTGTTTTACAGGCATTTTCCGGCGGATAAATCAGCAAGATTACTGTTTGACTATCACTGCACCACAGGCCTATGATGGTCAAACTTGGCAGATTGTGACTTTGCGATCGCACACACAAGAGCAACTACAAAGCGCTGTACATGAACAACAGATAACTATTTGGGGTAACTTCAATCATGCTGGTCATTGGTTACTAGCTGAAGAGATTGACATATCGTGAAAGTAAAAATTTTTCAGTAAAACACACTACTTTTTGCTCAATTTTCCGGACACACTAACAGAAAATTAGTAGCTGTACATAAGAGAGTTCTAAAATAAACATCTGTTATGCGAGCTACGATTTCACTTTTAGTTTCGAGTTTGGTCTTCAGTTCCTTAGCTTTTAACTGCCAAGCAAAGGTAAATCGCTTATCTCAGATGTTGCTATCCTCTTCTGGTTCGCAACAGTTACAATCAGATTCATCTCCATATCAAGCGCAACTGAGCGAGCCAGAAAGCCCAATACTACATCGGGGTAGTGGACGCATACACTTCATAGAAAAGTCTGGCGGTAATGCTTAACCTCAACTGAGGTCATCTCTTTGTGTCCTGTCTTTTTTTTGTAGATTCAGCAGTTATCTAATTTTCAGGGCTGACGACTGTAACCCAAAATATCCTCAAATTTACCAAAACTTACTTAAACTTGAGCAAAAATATAGCTTGACGAGGGTGATTAATAAATTTAAGATCACCGATAGACAATAACCACGCCTTAAACTCTGAAATTTTCAAGTTAGGGCAAGCTTTTTCCAATCCTAAAGCCTGTGGATTAAGTAAGCGCCGTCGCTCTTAAAGTGAAGGAGTCAGCTTATTGCAGATTTTTAGGTAAGTTTGAGTAAGTTTAGTAAAGCAGAATCAAGTACTGCCTCTCTAGCAGAGATATAAAACTTAAATATTCAAGGTACATTTGCTACAATCAGCACTATTTCATCGCTCAGGCGATGCTTCGCTGCCTTCGGTACGCGCATATTTCATGCAATGATGTGGAGCAAAAGCTGATCTATCATTTTGCAAGAGGACTTCCGTTACACCCGCAGGTGAACGGTGAGACTGACTGTGAGCTTCAGCCGAACCGATGAATGGCCGCAACAGTTGAGTTCACACAGAGTCAAGTGTGATGTAGAATAATCTCTCCCTACATTGCTCCCGCAAGTAGCAGTGAGAGCGTCAAAAAGAGAGTGACTCTGAATTTCAGAGTCACTTTTAAACTTCTAACCTAAACAGTGGAAACCTTCACAATCTGCCGATTTTCAGGCAGGAAAGTTTACTTCTTAGCTTCAGCGATGGGAACCCACTCAGTGTGGAATGCTCCTTCTTTGTCAAGACGCTTGTAAGTATGTGCGCCGAAGTAGTCGCGTTGTGCTTGGGTGAGATTTTGGGGTAGGCGATCGCGGCGATAGCTGTCAAAATAATCCAAAGATGCACTAAATGCAGGAACTGGGATTCCCAGTTTTGCTGCTGTCATAATCACTTCCCGCCAAGCATTTTGTCTGTCAAGAATAGTCTGCTTAAATTCGGGAGCTAATAGCAAGTTAGGCAAAGCTGGATTTTCGTTAAAAGCCTTCTTGATCTTATTCAAGAAGCCAGCGCGAATAATACAACCACCCTTCCAAATCCGCGCCATTTCGCTCAGATTCAAATCCCAATTGTATGTTTTGGAAGCTGTAGATAACAGCGCCATACCTTGAGCGTAAGAACAGATTTTGGAGCAATAAAGAGCATCACGAACCTTATTAACAAAGTCCTTCACATCGCCATCAAACTTAGCACTAGGTCCTGTGAGACTCTTAGATGCTGCTACCCGTTCATCTTTAATCGAAGACATAATCCGAGCATTAACTGCGGCGGTAATTGTTGGAATCGCTACACCCAATTCCAAAGCAGTTTGCACAGTCCAACGACCAGTTCCCTTTTGACCGGCTGCATCCACAATTAAATCCACCAAGGGTTTTTTGGTGTCGGGGTCAACGTAAGGGAAAATATTAGATGTAATCTCAATCAAAAACGAATTGAGTTCATCGGTAGTATTCCATTCAGTGAACACTTCATGTAGCTGATTTGCATTTAATCCAGCCACATTTTTCAGCAAATCGTAGGCTTCTGCAATGAGCTGCATATCGCCATACTCAATACCGTTGTGTACCATTTTCACATAGTGACCAGAACCACCAGGGCCAATATAGGTGACACAAGCGCCATCATCGACTTGAGCCGCAATTTTGTTGAAAATTGGGGATAGATACTCATAGGAACTGGGAGTACCACCAGGCATAAGTGAGGGACCATTGAGAGCGCCTTCTTCACCGCCACTGACACCCATACCCAGAAACCGCAGTCCAGCAGGTTCTAATTCCTGAGTACGTCTTTCTGTATCTTCAAACCAAGAGTTACCACCGTCAATAATGATATCGCCTTCATCTAGTAAAGGTTTGAGTTGGGCAATCACCGCATCCACTGGCTTACCAGCTTGCACCATCACGAGAATTTTGCGGGGACGTTCCAATGATGCGACAAATTCCTCTAGGGTAAAGGCGGCTTTGACGTTCCTTCCTGGGGCGCGCTGCGCCATAAACGCATCCGTTTTTTCTCTGGAGCGGTTATAAACTGCAATTGGGAAGCCATTACGCTCAACGTTGAGCGCTATATTTTCGCCCATTACGGCTAATCCAATCACACCAAAGCTTTGTAGTGTCATAAATTATGTTTGGCTAACTCTTGCAGATCCTTTTATCTTTAGGGTAGACCGAGATTTTCGCTTCTCTCCTAAAGAAGACCTTAAGACTTGAATAAAGTGCAAAAATTTATAAGTAACACAAAGAATTAATTGTGGCAACTTTGAGGATGCGAGTGATGTTGCAATGCGGGAGCAGCCAACAAACCAAAGGTCAATGACAATTTAGTTGCTATATCGTAGACTACTGAGTATATTGCCGAGGGTCTAGGCATCAAGAAACTGATAAAAAGCCAGATAACTATACAAAGGACAAGAATGACAGAAATTATGGGCAGACAATACACTTTAATCATAGACAAGTCCGGCAGCATGGAAAGCCCTAGCGAACTTCCAGGCAAAACAAGATGGGAAGCAATGCAAGAAAACACCTTAGCGTTAGCGCGCAAGTGTGACCAGTTAGACCCAGATGGTATCAACGTTTACCTGTTTTCTAGCAGACACAAATTTTACTCCGAGGTGACTGCGAGTAAAGTTCAGCAGATATTCCAAGAGAATCACCCGGCTGGAAGCACCAACTTAGCAGGGGTACTTAAAGCAGCCTTTGATGATTTTTTCAACCGCCGGGGACAAGGTTTAACGCCAAACGGTGAGACAATTATTGTTGTCACTGATGGTGAGCCAGATGATCGTAAGCCTGTGTATGAGCAGATTATCGTAGCCAGTCGCAAAATAGATAGTGATGAAGAATTAGCAGTGCTGTTCTTTCAAATTGGTGATGATGCAGGGGCTACTAAGTTTCTGCGGTCAATAGACGATGAGTTGACCAACGCCGGTGCAAAGTTTGATATTGCTGATGTGACAACTGCTGATGAAATAGAAGATATTGGATTTGCCGCAGCTTTAGAGAAAGCGATCGCTGACTAACTCAAGGTGCTAGGATTTTGATGTGATATTCCTGACTTAGCGGTTTTGCTGTGTTTGGGCAAGGAAAAAGCACACAGAAGTAATGCAGTTTGTATCTAAATGAGCAATTAAGTTGCAAAAGTTGCAAAATTGAAATATCTAGTTAAGGGTCTGGGTACTGAGGTTGCCGTGAGCGTAGCCGCACGGGACTGGTAGACAAGGAAATATAAATGATTCCTCATCCTTAATCCCTGATTTCCCATCACTAGTCAAATAATGCAGTAAGGAGTAACCAAAAAATGCTGGCATATGTTCTAGCTTTTGTGGTCGGACTGGGTAGTTTAGCCATTTACATCGCAGCTTTCTTTTTTCCAGAAATTCACCGTAAAAATGACTTTATCTGGAGTGGTGTCGGACTTTTCTATGCGTTAATGTTATGGGTGTTTGCGCCCCGCATTTCTGGAGGTTTATTACTTGGTCATGTGGCTAGCGTGGCTCTTTTGGTTTGGTTTGGCTGGCAAACTCTTTCATTACGTCGCCAACTCACCCCGCAGACAGAACAAACCCCAGTACCCAGTCCTGAGACGGTGAAAATTGGCATTCAGGAGCAAATAGCTAAGTTGTCCCTCCAGGAACGGCTGGGTCAGCTGCAAGGCAGTTTGGGTAATATCTTTAGCGGCACAAAAAATAAGGCGCAACAGACGATAACCAAGAAAACGCCTGAAACTCCCAAAACGGAGGCAAAGACTCCTGTACCCGCCCAGAAACCTGTTGTTGAGATTATCGATAGAACCACTCCCACACCAGAGAAAAAAGTTGCAGTAGCAACTGAATCTCCAACTGAAGATGTGTTGGAAGCAACCCCACCAAATCCCCCGCCTGCGGAACTGGTTGCAGCAGCCCAAGCTGAGGCTGAGACGGAAGAAAAAGCACCGATTCCTGTTGAGGAAATTGCACCGGATGCTGTACTTGCTCCCCCAGCAGAAGCGCCACCGGAAGAAATACCACCGCATGCATAATCAGGCTGGTTGACTTGGATGAAACCCAGCGTTGTTTAATATGGCGTTGGGTTTTAGTTAATTTGTTGAAATTTTTGGGCGATCGCCTCGACAACAAATCAATTAAAATGGTGGTGAAAACGCCTGATTGCAGAGAACTCAATCTAGAAGCTAACAGTTGAATTGATTCCAAGCACTGCCGTAGCAGTAATAAGTGTATATAGTTGGATGAACGAGTGCAGGTCTAAGCGAAAGGTGGTAATTTTAAATTCCTGCTTTAGTGGTGCTTTTGCTAAGGGTTTGACAGCCAACCATAGTGGGACTATTGACCTTGTATTTTACAGAAAGCCTTGCTAATGGTGTTGTTCTAGATATGGTGGAAATTCCCGGCGGGAAATTTCTTATGGGTTCGCCAGAGAATGAGCTAGCACGAAGTGACGATGAAAGTCCCCAGCACACCGTCACCATTCAACCCTTTTTCATGGGGAAATTTCCTGTCACCCAAGCTCAATGGGCAACCGTTGCCACTTTTGATAGGGATAATATTCATTTAAATCCCGACCCATCCGATTTTAAAGGTGCTAATCGACCTGTTGAATGTGTTTCTTGGGACGATGCGGTTGAGTTTTGCGCCCGATTATCTAAAAAGACTAGGAAAACTTATCGTTTACCTAGTGAAGCTGAATGGGAATATGCTTGTCGGGCGGGAACAACTACGCCGTTTTATTTTGGTGACACAATTACCACGGATTTAGCAAATTACCGAGGAACTGACTGGGATTATCAAGGAATTACGTACCTAGGCAATTATGGTCAAGGGCCAAAGGGTGAGTATCGAGAGCAAACAACCGATGTGGGGAAATTTCCTGGCAACCCCTTTGGTTTATTTGATATGCACGGTAATACATGGGAATGGTGTCAGGATGAGTGGCACAAAAATTATAATAATGCGCCGACAGACGGCAGTGCTTGGTTAGGTGATAATGCTTCTCAAAATTGTCTGCTGCGAGGTGGTTCGTGGGACTTCTTTCCCTGGGATTGCCGTTCGGCGCATCGCTACTTTGGCTCGCATGACTTCGGGTTCAACGACATGGGTTTTCGGGTTGTAGTTGTGCTGGCACATGATGCTTTTGAGCTATCGCCGCAGGCGATCGCGCATCATCTAGGATAATTTTAGCTCAATGAGGTCAGGCGATGGCGCGGAGCGCCCGCCGCAGGCGATCGCATTCATCCACCTCTAACTCACTTACCACCAAAATTCTTAATTCTGTTAGGTAACAAACCTTCCCAATGCTCATCTGCTTTCCGTCTAGTCTGAGAAACCCACTGTTGAGCATCTTCACCCAATAACGGATAGGATGCAAACCCTCAACTTCAGCAATTTCACTTATTTTTTCGATAGCAAAGTAAATGCCATGATAACTCAAGCGCTGTCCTTGATATGAAGCATGATGTGAAATCATTAATGGGCTGAGGCTATTTAATTGTTCACCTAGTTCTTGGTGCGATCGCAAATACTCCGTTACAGCTTCTCGGCTTTGTTTTCGCAACGGTGAAGTCTAGCACTTCCTGGTAAACTGCGGGAATTTCTCCAGTTGCGGTATCAATTGGAGATGGCTCCCTTGTTTGTTGGGGTTCATTATCCAACAATAGCCAAAGCAATTCAGGTAAGCAACTGTGCAAAGGTTCTAAACGGTCAGCCAGTTCATCCGGTATTTGAATGTTTAGTTGTGCCACGCTTGAAACCATTAACTGAGCTGTTCACTTGTATTATGTGTCAAATTACATTGTAATACAAGCTCACAACACAAAATAAGGAACTCTTATTTTGGCTAAGGTATTGATGTCTAAACTTAATTTTTCTTTATAACCAGAGAAAGAGGTACATAAAGCTACAAATATGTAACTTTGTATATTAAAGATGAAACTAGTCTGACCTGTAGTCAAAGTCATCTAATATTCCCTACAAAGCAGTTTATTTATGTTCTCTAAATCTGGGATTGTAGAAAAAAGTCCGCCAAGAAAAGAAAGAAAAATTACCATATATAACCGTGCTGAACAGCAATTTATCGAACTGCTAGCTACAGAGAATTTAGACAACATTCTGGGGGTAAAAGCGGAAAAAGTAACCGAATTTGAACAGATACTCGGGACAGCGATTCGTGCTGCTTATCAAAACGAATGTGATGATTGGCAAGCTCATCTTTTTCTCCAGAGGATACTTTATCGAATCAATCGGCTCAAGCTATTTTGGTATGATGATCTGCGACATTACACCAATGAGCGCTCACTTTACTTATGCTCATGTCGTAACCAAATTGAAGCTGCTTGGCAAAATTGGGAACTGGCGCAAATCAATGTGGTGGTATTACAACAATTGAACGTTAAACAAGCTTTAATTGAGCGCGCATCTGCTGATTTAGACCCGTCACTTTCAGAAGATAGTCGCTATATCCGAGAACAGATGACTGAAGCTGGTTATCGCCACTTGCTCAAGATTGCTTCTTTTGACGGTTTAGTGGAAGGTAGTCGTCTTGCCAGAATTTTAGGTGGTGCGGCTAATGAAATACAGTGTACCCTTGTACGGGTACTCTTGGAAGAATATGGCAATGGTCGCTTATCCCGCAAGCACTCCACATTTTTTGCTCAAATGCTGGCTGAGTTTGAGATGAATTGTGAACCAGAGGGGTACTTTGATTTAGTACCGTGGGAAGTTTTAGCTTGTGCTAATCATAACTTTTTATTGACTGAGCGCAAACGCGATTTTTTACGTTATGCCGGGGGGTTAACTTATTTTGAAGTTGCCGGACCTGGGGCTTACAGAAATTATCTGGCAGCAGCCCAACGACTAAGATTTTCAGCAGCAGCTATGGGTTATTGGGAACTGCACATCAGAGAAGATGAACGCCACGGACAGTGGATGTTGGATGATGTGGCTTTGCCTTTAGCCGAACTATATCCCAATGATGCTTGGGAATTGATACTGGGTTACGACCAAGAAAAATTAATGAGCGATCGCGCGGCTAAAGCTATTCTGCAATCAATACACCAAGCAGAATCAACACCTATATCCAAAGCATAAGTTACCCAAAACTGCACGTCATTATTTGGGATTTTTAATTAAGCATATCTGCCTGATCTAAATAAAATGTTTTCGAGTATTTTACATTCTATTACATATTTAGATTCATTTTAGCTTACTTAGAAATAGAAACTAATTAGTTTCTATACAGATTATACACTGTTTTTGAACTTAATTCACATGAAAGATATCTTTTTTTGTCCTGAAGAATCTAATTTTTACTCAAACTGCTTAGAAACCTTTGTTCTAAACAATTGTAGGAATTCTGAGTCTATCGTGGAATTTGGCTCAGGAGATGGCAGCCCCATGATCAATTCATTACTTAAAAATAAATTTGATGCGGTCATACATGGATTTGAATTAAATACCTCGGCATGGAAATTGGCAAATTCCAAAATTGATGAATATAATCTCGCTGATAAATATATAATTTCTAATTCATGTTTATTTAATTCTTCTCAACCCAAAGCTGAATATCTTGTAGCAAATCCACCTTATATTCCTGCGCCAGATCCAGACATTTATATGCCGCTATTATTTGGAGGCGTAGATGGAGCCACAGTTACCAATAATCTTTTATCACTAGGATATAAAAATGTCCTAGTTTTAGTATCTAGTTTTTCTAATCCCACAAGTACAATTAAAATAGCCGCAAAAAATCATTACTTCGTGCAAAACTTTATGGTTTTACCTTTAAAGTTTGGTTACTATAGTTCAGAACCAAAAGTAAAAAAATATATAGATAGCTTACGTGAAAAGAAAATGGCATTTTGTTCGGACAATCATTACTTTTTAGCTGGAGTTCTCTTTAGAAATTCCCAAGAATCTACAATTAACTTATCTAATGAACTAGCCCAAGTGATGACGAGTTTGTAAAACTTAATTTTTTGTTTCAGCAAGGTCTTAATTTTGCGGGATGAAGTCGTCATAACTCTACCCAACCTACAATTATTAGTTTCGGTTTTGGCGCGAAACTTAAACTTTAGTACACTTACCCAAAAAATTCTTATAACCCCAAAATACTGATAACTGGTGTCGGGTTTCGTTCCTCAACCCCACCTACGACCTAGAATCATGCCCATCTTCTATAATTGATCGGATAAACTGCACATATAATCTTAGGCATGAGACTGTGACAGAACCTGGAAGCTACAAAGATACGGTAAACTTACCCAAGACTAAATTCGATATGCGGGCTAACGCTATCAAGCGCGAACCTGAAATCCAAAAATTCTGGGCGGAAAATAACATTTACGATCGCCTATCGCAAGAAAACCCCGGCGAATTATTTATACTTCATGATGGGCCTCCCTACGCCAACGGCTCATTGCATATTGGTCATGCCTTAAATAAAATTCTCAAAGATATTATTAACCGCTACCAATTACTACAAGGGCGTAAAGTTAGATACGTGGCAGGGTGGGATTGTCACGGATTACCAATTGAGTTGAAAGTTCTGCAAAACATGAAGTCGGCAGAACGGCAAAATTTAACTCCTTTAGGACTACGGCAAAAAGCCAAAGAATTTGCTCTAGCTGCCGTAGATGAGCAACGGGAATGTTTTAAACGCTATGGTGTTTGGGGTGATTGGGATCATCCTTATCTGACTTTGAAGCCGGAATATGAGGCGGCGCAAATCGGTGTGTTCGGTCAGATGGTGTTAAAAGGATATATCTATCGCGGTTTGAAGCCTGTTCACTGGAGTCCTAGTTCTAAAACTGCTTTAGCTGAGGCGGAGTTGGAATATCCAGAGGGTCACACTTCGAGGAGTATCTATGCGGCTTTTCCTATTACCGGGCTGTCTGAGGCTGCTAAACCTGTGTTGGGTGAATTTTTGCCGAATTTGGGTGTGGCTATCTGGACTACTACTCCTTGGACGATTCCAGGGAATTTGGCTGTGGCGGTGAATGGTGATTTGAATTATTCTGTGGTCGAAGTGTCGCGCAAAGGCGCAAAGTCGCAAAGAGAATATCTGATTGTGGCTACTGATTTGGTGGAAAGGTTGTCTGCTATTTTGGATGCTGAGTTGACTGTAAAAGCCACATTTAAAGGCCAGGTTTTAGAACATTCTACTTATCGTCATCCTTTGTTTGATCGGGAGAGTCCGATTGTGGTCGGTGGTGATTATATTACTACTGATTCTGGTACGGGGTTGGTACATACTGCACCGGGTCACGGTCAAGAAGATTACATTGTTGGTCAGCGTTATGGTTTGCCGATTCTTGCGCCTGTGGATGACAATGGTAATTTTACTCAGGAGGCGGGCGAGTTTGCTGGGTTGAATGTGTTGGGTGATGGAAATCAGGCGGTAATTGATGCTTTGACTGCGGCTGGTTCTTTGTTGAAGGAGGAAGCTTACGCGCACAAGTATCCTTATGATTGGCGGACGAAAAAGCCGACGATTTTCCGGGCGACTGAACAATGGTTTGCTTCGGTGGCTGGATTTAGGGAAGAAGCTTTAAAGGCGATCGCTAATGTAGAATGGATTCCAGCCCAAGGTGAAAATCGCATCAGACCAATGGTTGCAGAACGTTCTGATTGGTGTATTTCCCGTCAGCGTTCTTGGGGTGTACCCATTCCGGTTTTCTATGATGAAGCCACCGGAGAACCATTGCTGAATGAGGAAACTATCAACCATGTTCAAGCAATTATCGCTGAAAAAGGTTCCGATACTTGGTGGGAAATGTCGGTAGAAGAGTTATTACCAGAGTCTTACCGCCATAATGGCAAGTCTTACCGCAAAGGTACAGACACAATGGATGTCTGGTTTGATTCTGGTTCATCTTGGGCATCTGTAGCTAAACAGCGTCCAGAGTTACGCTACCCGGCTGATATGTATTTGGAAGGTTCCGACCAACATCGGGGATGGTTTCAGTCAAGTTTGCTGACCAGTGTAGCGGTAAATGGCATTGCACCTTACAAAACTGTATTAACTCACGGCTTTGTTTTAGATGAACAAGGGCGAAAAATGAGTAAATCTGTCGGGAATGTGGTTGACCCCCAACTGGTAATTAATGGCGGGAAAGACCAGAAAAAAGAACCGGCTTATGGTGCTGATGTGCTGCGGTTGTGGGCTTCGTCGGTAGATTATTCTTCTGATGTGCGTCTGGGTGGTAACATCATCAAGCAAATGAATGATGTCAGAGGCAAAATTCGCAATACAGCGCGGTTTTTGTTGGGTAGCTTGGATGATTTTGACCCAGTAAAGGATGCAGTCCCCCTGGAGGATTTACCAGAACTTGACCGCTATATGCTACACCGCATCACTGAGGTGTTTCAGGAAGTTACAGCAGCTTTTGACAGTTTCCAATTCTTCCGCTTTTTCCAAACTGTGCTGAATTTCTGTGTGGTGGATTTATCGAACTTCTATTTAGATGTTGCTAAGGATAGATTGTACATCAGTTCCCCAGATGCTTTCCGCCGCCGCAGTTGTCAAACGGTGTTGCAAATTGCTTTGGAGAATTTAGCACGTGCGATCGCACCTGTATTGTGTCACACTGCTGAGGATATCTGGCAATTTATCCCTTACCAAACACCATGCAAATCAGTATTTGAAGCTGGTTGGGTGCAGGTAGATAAAAAATGGCTTAATCCTGAATTGGCAGAATTTTGGCAACAAATCCGCAAAATTCGCGATGATGTGAATAAGGTTTTAGAACAAGCCAGGGGAGAAAAAATGATTGGTTCTTCCCTAGAAGCCAAAATCTTGCTATATGTCAAGGATGAGCAATTACGTTCTGCGGTAAAAGCCCGAAATCCTAAAATAGGTAATGGTATCGACGAACTGCGGTATCTGTTTATCACCTCCCAAGTGGAAGTATTAGATTCTGCGGAAGCATTGCAAGGATTGAAATATAATTTGCAATCTGATAGCTGGGGAATTGGTGTAATAGATGCAGAAGGTCAAAAATGCGATCGCTGTTGGAATTACTCCACCCATGTGGGAGAATCAGCAGAACATCCCTTGCTGTGTGAACGGTGCGTTCCAGCCTTAGCCGGAGAGTTTTAATCAAATACAGAACCTCACCCCCAACCCCTCTCCTTACTTTCGCATAGCGTCTCCCCTTGGGAGAACTACGGTGTACACACATTCCCGCCCTAAAAACAGGGTTTAAGCCCAAATCCAGTTCCCCTCCTCGCTTGCGGGGAGGGGTTAGGGGTGGGGTCTTATCACACAAACGAGAATTTACTGACTTGTGTGTACACCGTAGCCTTGGGAGAAGGAGAGGGCAGTGAATACTTACTACTCCCCTCCTCGCTTGCGGGGAGGGGTTGGGGGAGGGGTAGAATGATTGTGCTAATCGTAACTAATTAATCGGACTTGATATTACAACTTCTGCAACAACTCCTGAGTCAACTGAGAAAATGCTTTAGAACCAGATGATTGAGGTGCAGTCAAAACAACCGGCATAAAACTATCAACAGCCTTAGCCACATTCATATCAACTGGTATTTGTGATTTACAGATTTTATCAACGCCAAAATCTTCCACAACCCGGTGCATAACTTGTCTATAATATCTGCCATTAAGCAGATTAGAACTAGCCATACTAAAGACAATACCCAGCATTTTGATATCTATTTTTGCTTCATGTTCGTGACTGTCTTTTAATTTAGCGATGCGTCTTTCTAATAGCTGAATCCCCACCACAGACAAAGGTTCTGGTTTAGCAGGAAGAATGTAGAAATCACTTGCAGCCAAAGCACTCCGAGTCAATAAATTATAGCCGGGCGCACAATCTAGAAGGATGAAATCATACTCCTCGCGCACTGGTTTTAAAATATTATTAATCAAGACTCTTTCAAAGCGATTCCAAATAGTTTCAAAGTCTTGTTCACCCAAAGCAGTTGCTTGTTGGTGCAGCATTTCTGACACCACAAATTCATCATATAAATCGATATCTCCCGGTAATAAATCTAGTCCAGCTAGATTACAAACTTGAGATTGAATAATATCTTGAATTGTCAGTTTTGCTTCTGGGTCAGGATTTATCACCTCATCTATCAAATATCTAAAAGTCTTGCGTTGTTTGCGACGCTTGGCAAAATCTAACGGCGACATTAAACTAAGTGTAGCGCTGATTTGGCTATCTAAATCGAGGACAAGCACGCGCTTACCATGATTTTTGGCTAAACAAGTAGCGATGTTGACGGTGAGGGTGGTTTTACCAACGCCGCCTTTCATATTTGCAGTAGCAATTACATATCCCATTGGTTAAGTCCTCTGTTGACGCATTCCCATATCTAGGTAGCGTATACTCCTACTAAATAATTAAAACTTCTATTAAATGTAATATTTTCCGCAACCTTAAAGGTTAGCTTTGTTTCGATTCAGGCAGTTAGATTATAGCAGTACCAGTTGAGTTGTGAAATACTGGTAGAGAAAAATCCTGAAAGTCGGGTTTCTGATTTGTTTACAGTAATTTTTTGTCTTTTTTACCTCACGCAGAGGCGCAGTTAGCTGAAAGCTTTCCCGCAGGGTGGCGCGGAGAGTATGAGTGAAATCTATACAAACATCTGTAAATATCAATTTAATTTACCAGAACTATAATATATTCATTTTTTGTAAAAATACTAAACATAGTTTTATTTATATACATATCATTAAGTAATTTTTATAACACATAGAACTCAGTCTGTGTCATAATTCAGGGTGTATCCGGTTTTTGCGAATGTAGCAATTTTATTGAGGTAAACTATATTGCCGTTTAATCCTGAACTGTGTCGTAATGAAAGCGAAGTTGAAAGCAAACTCATAGTTCAGTATTTGCTGCCACAGTTAGGGTATACTCCCGATATGTGGCATCAAAAAGTTGCACTGGGTAGCATTCGTTTGGATTTCTTAGCATTTGCAGTACAAGTTATTCCCTTGGTTTTAGATGCTAATTCGCCGATGAGTGTTGTCATGGAGGCAAAACATCCAAATCAAAAGTTAAATAATCATGTTCATAGACTCAGGCATTATTTAACTAGTTTGAATGTGAGATATGGGTTGCTGACTAATGGGAAGGAGATCAGAATTTATGAAAAATTTAAATCTGATCTTCAGCTAGTTTTTCAGTGTTCTGGGAAGGATGTGGAGAGAAAGATAGATAAAATTAAATATCTTATTGGTAGATATAGTCTGAAAGATATTCCACTAATAGATCAGTTAAATTTTCAATTATTTGACGAAAATTCAAAATCAGAGATTAAGAGGAAACATTCAATGAAAAAGATTGCAATTTATCACAATAAAGGCGGCGTTGGTAAAACTACTATTGCAGTTAACCTTGCGGCTGCTTTGAGAAAACAAGGTAAAAATGTATTATTGATTGATATAGATTCTCAGGCGAATACAACTTTTGCTACAGGATTAATCAAATTTCAATTTGAAGAAGATGATGACTTAAAAGACCACAACGTATATCATTTATTAGAATCAGGAGAATTTAATTTAATCTCAGATATAGTACGTAAATCAGACTATTTTAATAATCCAGAAATTGATGTTATTCCTTCTCACATTACGTTAATTCAAGAACAGGAGAAACTTAACAATATCCTGGCTAGTAGAAGTAGGCTAGTTTCTAAACTACAACGAGTAGAAAATGAATATGATATTGTAATTATTGATACCCCACCCTCAAGAGATTTGTATGCCCAAGTTGCACTGATTGCTGCTGATTACTTAATTATTCCTTCAGATTTAAAACCTTTCGCTAATCAAGGTTTACCCACGGTCAAAAATTTTGTGAACGAAATTAATGAGTCTAGAGAAGTGATGGGTAAACAGCCTATCAATATACTCGGAGTTCTTGCTTCTAAAATTTCAACCAATGCTAAATTTTTACAATATACTTTTCCAAAACAGAGAGAAGTAATTTCAGAGCGTTATCAAATACCACTTATGGAAACAGTAATATATGATAGAACAGCATTATCAGAATGCATGAATCAGACTATACAGGTCGGAGATTTAGAATATCCTGATCCCAAGTCTATTATTAAATTTGCAGAATTGAAAACTTCGGCTCAAATCTCTGCTGAAGAATTCAAAGTTTTAGCTGATGAAGTTATTCAAAAAATGGGGGTTGCATAATGATTAAATTTTCTTTATTAGATGTAAAAAGTATTACTTCTGATGTACCTCGTTCAAATTTTGCAGAGTCTGATTTAGAAAACCTTGCAGATATGATTTTAGAGAGTGGCGGTATTATTAAACCGCTAGTTGTAAAAGGTACAGGGATAGAGACTTATATAGTAATTGACGGACATTTTGAATATTATGGTGCTGTCCGGGCTAGAGAAAAAAATCCACGCCAAGGTGAAATGGTTAATGCTTGTGTTATATCACCAAAACAAGAAAATATAATTATCAAGCAAGTTTCAGCTATCAAAGATATAGATGTATTACCGCCTGGAAAACCTGGGACAACAAACGTAGAATCACGCTTAACAAACCTGGAATTACGCCTTGAGAAGCAACTTAATGAGTTGAAGTCACAACTAATGCAAGAAAGGCAAATAACAGATGATAAATTGAAACAACTGGAAAACCATATCCCTGAAAAAGCTGAACAGACTAATCCCCTAAATTTACTCAATACTTTGGATAAATTTGAGTTATCTAAAAAATTGCATAACTCTAGAATTAGTGGGGCTGAAAAACTGGCAAAAGCTATAGTAGAAGCTAGACATAAAAAGACTAACAAAAAGTTTGATGACTATCGTGAGGTGAGAAAGTCTGTAAAAGGTTTAGGTGAAAATGGTATTTTAACTATTATTGATACGTGGTAAAAAAGACATCCTCTAATGTATTTAAACCTGATTAAAGCTATTTAAAACTGGAATTTCACATTGATAAACTGGAATCTAAAATCTTTATTTCTAATAACTTCCGATGCACAGCAGCCAAATAAACAGTATCCATCGCCGCATACTTTAATTGCTTGTGGCTAAGGGGACGCTTTCCCCAATCGCTGCTTCCTTCATCTGCATCGACATTGACAAAATGACAAAGTTCTGATGCTAAAGTTTTGAGTTTTAAATTAGAAACTTCCAGGCGTTCACGGGTAACTTTTCTAGCTAGTTTTAATGTACAAGTAATATTGTTGGCGAGATGTCCTCCTAAATACTTTACGTCAAAACTAGCATTGTGAAAAACCTTTTCAATATTGGGATTAAACATGATTTGGTTCATGAAATATTCTGCTAAATCATGTTTATCTAATACATCGAGAAGGTAAGCAGATACGCCTGTGGAATCTGTAGAATCAGCCAATACCTGAATCAGCGATAATCTGCGATTTTCAGTCCTAAAATCGGCAATTTCTGTATCTAACCAAAGAGTTTTGTGAGATGTTAATGTGGAGATTAACTCCAGGATTTCTGTTGCTGTTGTCAGGTAGTGCATTTACTGATATTTTCTAACAAAGAATTAACTTTAAGCAATCAAACAAATTAATTGGTCTTGAAACATAGCTTTGGGGTTGAAAATTTTGACTTTTTTTTCCTGATATAATCTACCAATTAAGTGTTGAATGTCACTAATTTACACATATTTTCTATATTAGCGAGAATTAGTGCTTTTGGCTACAGCCAGCTATGATGCAGACATTACCCCTTGATTTGTCGCAGCGCTTGAAAAGCCTGACCCCTTAACCCAACAGGTAACAAAGATAAACCCAACCCAGTCAAAGCCTTAGCAGTAGAAAAAGACTTCCCCGCCAAAACTAGTTCTCTCCCCTTGTGGGTTTCCCCCTTTTCAATTAAACGCAAACCCAATAATAATTGAGATTCAGCGAGGCGATTTTGTCTAACTTTTTCTAATTTCTCTGATTCAAATTTATAATTTTCTAAATACCGAATTTTATCAAACAAATAAGGAATTTCTCTATTAATACCCTGCTGTTCTGCATGGTAGCGATATTCCATTAATAACTCAGATAAATAATAACCTTTTTTATCAGCCAAAGCCAGCCGGATAAATAAATCATTATCTTCACAATTTTGGATATTGGGAAGCATAAAACCCACTTCTTGTAATGTCTGACGACGAAATAAAGTCGCTCCAATTTGAAAGCTTTGGTTAATAAAAACAACCTCTAATAAATTATCTACTATTCCGGCTTTTAAATTAGCCCGACCCCAGCGACGAGAATTTTCCTGAGTTTTTGACTCATTTCGGATATTTTCAATATCAATTATCCAATGATCTGTACCAACAAAATCAATGCTAGAATCTTGATCAAGTACTGCCACAGTTTGGGCTAAAAAATGAGTTGTTAACCGATCATCATCATCAAATTTGATAAAATATTCACCCTGCGCCGCATCAAAACCAGAGCGCATATTATTGCTTTTACCAATATTTTGCGGATGACGGATATATTTAATCCGCTCATCTGTGTATTGTGACATCAATTCAGGTGTGCTATCAGTTGAACCATCATCACAAATAATTAATTCAAAATCTTGATAAGATTGTTGAAGTACGCTCTCTATGGCGTAAGGTAGGAGATTTTGCCGATTAAATGTAGGAATGCAAATACTAATTTTAGCCACAGGTATTACTTTCAAATAAAATTACAATTTTACAAAACTTTTGAAATGGTATATGTGTCATATTTTAATTTAGTCTAATTTTCGGTTAATTGGTTATATGCACATCTTAATGCTGTCCGCGACTTTTCCTTATCCGCCAACGCGGGGGGGAACTCAAGTGAGGACGTTTAATTTACTGAAATATTTGAGTCAACGTCATGCTATCACTCTCGTGACTCAAGGGGATGGCGATGTTACAGAAGCAGAAATTGCCGAATTGCGGGACTGTGTGGATCAGCTGGTTGTGTTTGAACGTCCGCCGGATTCTGGAACTGGATCGGGAATACTGAATAAAATACAACGCTTGAGTCAGTTTTGGCAACAGGGAACCCCACCCAGTGTACTTAGCCGCTACTCTGTTCAGATGCAAGCATGGATTGATAATTTTGTCCAGGAGCAAAAATGTGATGTGATTACCTGTGAACATAGCGTGAATGAAATTTATGTGCGATCGCATTTTCAGAAATCTCTCAGAACCATAGTCAATATTCATAGTTCTGTCTATGGTAGTTGTCTTAACCAGCTAACAACAGGCGTTTCCGAAAATAAACTACGCGATCAAATTAATCTGCCGCTTTTACGTCGTTATGAACAAAGATATGGCGCAAAATTTTCCGCCCTGGTGGTAACTACAGAAGATGATAAAAGTCAACTGAAAAAATTTCATCCTCACGGTGAAATTTCAGTTATTCCCAATGGAGTTGATTTGCTGACATTTCCCTACCGTACAACTGATCCCGGAGGATATAAATTAGTTTTTATTGGTGCAATGGATAATTTAGCAAACATTGATTCCGTCTGCTTTTTTACCAATCAAGTTTTACCAGAAATTCAAAAACATTATCCCCAAACAACTTTTGATATTGTCGGTTCTCGTCCTGCGCCGGAAGTTTTAGAACTCACAGAAAAACCAGGAGTTAATGTCACTGGAAAAGTGCCTTCAATGGTCGATTATTTACACAAATCAACAGTGTGCGTTGTGCCGATGCGGACAGGGTTTGGGATTAAGAATAAGACTTTAGAAGCAATGGCTGCTGGTGTGCCGGTAGTGGCAAGCGATCGCGGTTTAGAAGGACTAGCTATAGACACCCCACTCCGGGCATTACGCGCCAATACACCAGCCGATTACGTCGCCGCCATTAGTCAACTGTTTGGAAGTCCCCAACTGCGTAATCAATTATCCCATAACGGTAGACAACTAGTAGAAACCGAGTTCACTTGGGAGATAGCTGGAAAACGTTATGAACAAGTTTGTTTGGGGCTGAATCATCAACAGTAACCAGTTCCAATTATAGTCAAAATTTTAAAAAAGAGGAGTGAGCCGCAGCGATCATGTTGATTCCGCAGCCATCACTCCTTTGACCTCGCGCGTTGATAAGCTGTTATGCTTATTTACAAATACAGCAAATTAATTTCTAAGTTTTATCTAACCAAAGTTGCTAATAATTGTTAAAATATTACGTGATCAACTATACAAAATTATCTTTTTAGTTAAACATTTTCGAGAAAATTACGGTAGCAAAAACTACTCATTTTAGAATATTGCAGTTTTGGAAAAAGAGCTATAAAACCTCACCCCAACCCTCTCCTTACCTTTGCGTAGCCTTTCCCTCTTTTCCCTAGTGGGTATGTTTAATTAATGGCTAATAACTCGGCATAGTGGATTGATTGTATTCGCCAACACAATAAAACTTAAAATTAACCTTATACCTAAGTTAGTAGTAGACTGACTCCTGCGGTGGACGTTAGAGACAAAAATGGTAGTTACTGTCGTAAATGAAGGCAATAATCATCACAAAGATTAGATACAAAGCAGTTCAAGAAAGAGTAAAGTTTTGAAAACTGAGAGATAGGGAAACAAAATTTCAGAAAAAAATCCCTAAAATCTCCTAAAAATATGGTTTAGATTCATTTGCATCTCAATAAATAGCTGCATTCGTAGTAATCAAGACGTTGATAGTAAAAGCATTCAAAACCGGGGGCATATTTATTATGGACTGGTCTGAAAATATACAGCAATTCCAAGACTTCGTATTATTCAAATTTCCTCAACCACCATACTTTTTACTATTAACTGGCTTATTAATTAGCCTTTTCTGTGGATTACCATTTGCTATAACTCTGCAAAAACGAGTGCAAGATTGGATAGAAAATCATTCTCCTACCACTCTACCCAGATGGGCGAAATTACAACTTTTAATTCCTTTTATAGGCACTGACATTGGTGTTTTTATCGCTTTTGCTTCTATCTTAGAAATTTTTGATGTCCCGACTCTGCCTGCTTATTTCATATCTTTGCTAGTCAATATTTTAGTGGCTTCATGGGTTTGGTCAGAACTCGGCAACCTCTTAGGTCGAAGACTTCTACGTTCCTATTTAGCTAAGTCTTCAAAATTGTCTCACCAAAGATAGAAGTAAGTTTTAATGAGAAAATGTAAACTTATCAGGGGTTAAAAGTATGTAAATAAAGATGATCAATCGTTACTATATAATTTTTAACAGGGCATCTTCAAAGTAGCGCAATTGATCCCAGTATTGATCTAGTGGACTTTTTTGCTCAACCTCTGCAAGCAAGTAGCGGGAATTTAAGGTGAATATAGAACAATTCATTCAAAGCACAGAAGCACTGCACAGCCGTTTAGCAGATTTGTACCAAACCGCTAGCGTCTTACCTTGGATTCCGCCCGAACTGCTGCCCCAGGCTTTTAAGGAACTCTATAGTACCTCCAAAATGGTGCAATTAGCAGCAGAGGAACTTTATCAGCAAAATGAGGAGCTAATTCAAACACGCACTTGGCTAGAAACTGAACGCCAACGCTACCAAGATTTATTCGAGTTTGCCCCAGACGGCTATTTAGTCACTAATGCCGAAGGAATCATCCAAGAAGCTAATCTAGCCGCAGCGCAATTGCTAAACGTTTCCAGGCAATTACTGGTAGGCAAACCAATCGTTAATTTTGTCCGCCTCGAAGAAAGACAACTTTTTCGCACTGAACTCAGCCAGTTATGCCAGACGGACAGAGTTAGAGAATTAGTAGTGTGTCTGCAACAAAATAACGGGGAGGATTTTGACGCAGCTTTTACAGTGGCTGTAGTGCGTAATCAAAAGGGTAAAGTAAACTCCCTGCGTTGGCAGTTGCGTAATATTAATGAACGTCAGCAAAAGAAAACAGAACTAATCAACAATGATAGTGATCTAATTCAGGATCGCCCTGTACATAAACATAGTAAAGGAGAAACTATTCTCCTCAATCCTTTAGTCGTTTGGTATGTTCGCCAGGGCTTAGTTAAGCTCAATACTTTTTGTGAAACCGGTGAAGAAATATTGATAGGATTAGCTACACAAGACATGGTTTTTGGCTCTAACATGACTTCTCTACCCATTTATCAAGCTACAGCTCTGTCAGATGTGGAATTATCCTCAATTAACGTCGCAGAAATAGCAGTTAACCCAATGTTGAGCCATATTCTGTTACCAAAAATGAATCAACGGTTACAACAGACAGAATCTTTTTTAGTCATTGCTGGTAAGCGGCGGGTGGAAGAAAGACTTTATCATTTATTGCAACTTTTAAAACAGCAAATTGGTGAGCCTGTACCAGAAGGAACTCGCTTAAGTGTGCGCTTGACTCATGAAGATATCGCTAGTGCTTGCTGTACTACCAGAGTGACAATTACACGATTGATGGGAAAATTGCAGCAAGAAGGTTTAATTAGTTTTGATTCCAAAAAATATATTCTTTTAAAAGACTAATAAATTTATGATTAGATACAGCAAATTTGATCTGAGTAGGTACACAAGGGCGGGCATCTTTGCCATAGGTGTCAAGATTTATCATATTCAAACGTGTACTTGATTTATTGTCAAAGTGCTGTACATGGTCTTGTGGGATGACGGAAGTAGGAAGAAATGAGGGAGCAGGGAAAAAATTAACTATTTTCCCCTTCATCCCTTTTATCTCCCTCGGCCGACCGCTAACATCAACTTTGAATCCCAAGTATAGAAGCCAATTTTCTCAGGGACTCTAGAAAATCGCCCGGTGCGATAGCCTCGTGATAGTTCATTCAGCACTTTAGTTTTTACTTCTCGCGCTTCCTGCTCATCGAGTTCACCATAAAGACCGGTGATGATGTCCGCCACACTGAAAACTCTGCCTGAATGTTTTTCTAGGAAATCAGAAAGAGCATTGATCAAAAATTGACCCTCAAATTCTGCCAACATGGGAACGACATTTGTATTTGCGGTGGGAAGCGGTTTGTTCTGTTTGTATTTGGCAGTTTGAGAGTAACCTTTAGTTTTATTGGAGGTTACTAAACTTAAATTGAGAGTGTAGCAACCAGGTTCGTCAGGAATCGCCGCCCAAGCCTTTCTTTCTTTACCCTGTGTCAGCGAGGATTGGACTCTACCTTTGACGATTTTGAAGATGGGCGGGTCTAAATCTCCATAAAGCGATCGCACAATAAAATCTATATGACAAACAGTACCAAGATGTTCGTGCAGAAGACTCTTGATAGCTTCCATCCTACTTTGAGGTTGATACTCCGGTAGCATGGGAATATCTGGCACTTTGATTGATTTATCTTCAATCTCTGTCGTTGTAGCTGCTGACTTATCTATCTCCAAGTTGTCTGAGTCTTGAAGTTCAGACTGGGTAGAGTTAAGACTTTGCTCAGGTACGGATAACAATGAATCTTTTCCAGCAGGTGAGGAAGAAACCTCTGGAAGCATCTTCACTTTTGCTAGATTAGCATTAGCATCAGATGCACAAGAGCCGTTAGACAACAAAGCATCAACATGATCGAGCTGCGATCGCGCCTGTCTGTATAAGCTTTCATACTCTTCTACGAGGCCAGCATAATAGTCTCGTAACTCTAACAGTGGAGAGAGAAAAGCTTCAGGTGGTTCTAAAGGTAAGAGATTATTCATAAAGTTTTAAATCATCCTAAATCGATATCACTTTTGTAAGTCATGGCTCTAGGTTTTGCTTTTTGAGATGACTGATGCGATTTTTTTGGTGCTTGCGGTGGTCGGCATTGCTCGCAATATAATGGCCGCGGGCCGAAAGTTTCCCGTTGTGTAGTTTGGTCGCATTGCTTACAGACAAAATGAAAAACACGAGTATGAATCTGTCTTTTATGCGCCCGGACAGTATATTCTCTAACATCAATTAACTTACTAGGCATAATCCAAAAGAGTGAATTTGATTCCTATTAATATAGCTATTCAAGCAAATTAAATGGTATCCGTGTATGTTCAATTGTAAGTTTTATTCAAATGAATGATTTTGGCTCAGGGTAACTTAGCAGTAACCAAGAGGCTATCTGCTTGAGATACATATAGTTCATTATCAGCATTTAAGTGTCTATCGCTTCTATACCTCTGGGTTACTAAATATAGAAATTAGATATATTTCCCGCAAAATTTATGACAAATTGGCTGGAGTGTCCATACTGCACTTAAGATGAGCGGTTTTTATGCTAGTCAGAAAATGTGATCAAAATCGCCTCACAATAGCAGAACGCAGTGATTTGAGCTTTTGAAATCTACCTTGCGAAAGATTAAATAATTTCATTTAGCTGAAAAAAAAGACACTTCGTAGTCAGGCTTTATACCTTATACAAAGTGTCTTTTTCTCCGAATTCAAGCTGACTCTAACTGAAAATTGCTGACTAATTAACCAGACGGCAAAGATTACCTACCACTGCCGCGATCTAACTTTATTAGCTCAAGCCAGTGTAATCTTAACCAGCTTATATAATTACTGAAACTGGGAACTTGAACACTTGCGTTTTGACCGAAACTAAAAAAAATATTATTCATCTGTTGAATTTAAAAGTTTTGATTTTTAAATTTACTCCCTGAGGTAGTAAAGTCATAAATTAAATTTACCAGAGCTATATGTTCCTCATCACTAAAGCGGCAGTTTTTATAAGCATCATTTAAAAAACAGATCAGCGCCAAACTTGCAGATTCTAGTTTTGCCCTTTTCCTGGCTGCCCTAATAGCTTGATATAATTCCGGATAAATATGGTTATTGCTAATTCCTATATGCTCATCTGGCATCCAACACTTAAATGCATAACCTTCAGGCAACGGGATTAATTCAATTAACCAACCATGATATGAATCTTGCAATTTCATTCACAATTCGTCTCTTAGTTCAGTGATTAAGGTGTTTACTTGACATTTTTATATGTAAATCACATCATATAACCTATATATGCAATCACTGTGCAGAATTTGTGTAGAATTTGGGTAGAAGAATTAGTTAACAGTTTATACATATGATCAACTACAAACTGAAACAGTAAATTTAGATAAAACAAGATAGTTCCTATTTGAGACGATAACCCAGGCCATGAACCGTTTCAATAAAATTTTCTGGCGCATCTAAAGCTCTCAGCTTTTGCCGGAGACATTTAATATGAGACCTGACAGTTTCCTCTACAGGGGAATCGTCCACAGGCCACACCTGCTCAATGATACTAGAACGGCTCAACACCCTTCTGCCATTAGCAACCAATAATTCTAAAATTGCGTATTCTTTTGGTGTTAATGTCAAAGGGTAACTGTTATAAGTAACCTCATAAGTACTGGGGTTAAGGTGCAGTTTTTCCCAAGATAGACTGACTGTACTTGCAGAACTACCTCGTCTAAGCAAAGCACGTATCCGAGCCATTAACTCTTCTAAATCAAATGGTTTAGCCACATAATCATCGGCTCCTGCATCCAATCCAGCTATTTTGTCAGCTACAGTATCACGAGCAGTTAACATTAATACTGGTGCGCCGCAGTTTCGATGTGCTGGATGACTTGAGCCAGCAGTACGTAAGCGTTGACAAAACCTGATCCCATCTAGTTTCGGCAATGTTACATCCAACAGCACCAAGTCATATTTCATCGATTCTGCTGAGTTCCAAGCTACTTCGCCATCTTTGGCAACATCTACTACATATTGCCTTCTACTTAAAGCTTCTGTTAGTACCTCCGCTAGTTGTATATCATCTTCAACTACAAGAATTCGCATAATATATCCTTTATTTAGCAATTGATAAAACTTACCCAGGCTTTGCTTAAGCGCTTCACAAATATTACCGTTTATTCAACTGTAAGCGATTGTAATTATAACGATTAAAGGAGTTGTTTTTTTTGCTAACTTTATGAAACAGAAATTTATGAAATTGTCTTTACCAGGAAAATGGATTATTGGCGGTTTTGGTTTAACTTTGTTGCTGATGGGTGTTGTTACCTTCGCTTCATTGAAAAACACAACTGAAATCCAACAGGGAGCTAATAGAGTACAGGATACTTATCAAACCCTCAATACGTTGACAAATTTTTATGCGGCGATGACAGCAGCAGAATCAGCCAGGCGGGGATATATTTTTTTAGGAAGCAGTCAAGATTTAAAGCGATATCACAATGAAGTGGCAAATATGCAGTCTGAAATCAAGCTATTACAGAAACAGTTACACCCTAGTTTGAGTCAAAAACAGCAATTTTCACAGTTGAATTTATTTGTAAATCAAAGATTAGCTATTTTGGCACAATCAATAAAAGTTTATCAAAAGGATAAGACTGCATTACGAACACAAAATGACCTGACTAAACGAAGCATTCAACTTAGAGAAAAAATTTTGCCATTGATAGCAGATATTAAAGCTGAAGAACAAAGTTATCTGCAAAGTTCAATAGACCAATCTCATGCTAGTATTTATTTGAGAATCTGGATAGAAATACTAGGAATATTTTTAAGTATTGTAGTTATTTCTAGTTTAATTATTATAATTAATCGTCAATGGATTAAACGTGATAAAATTAAATCACTAGAAGTTTCCTTAGCTCAAGAAAAAGAATTGGGAGAATTGAAATTTCGCTTGTTTGCCATGATTTCTCATGAGTTTCGTACACCTTTGAGTATTATTTTACTGTCATCGCAGTTGTTAAGTGAAACTCTTCAAGAATTCATAGATGAGCAACAGGTAAAAAATCTCTACCGGATTCAGTCTTCAGCAAAATTAATGAATCATTTATTAACAGACATCTTAATTTTAACCAGAGCAGAAGCTGGTAAACTAGATTATAAACCTCAATTGATTAATGTAGAAAATTTTTGTTTGAATTTAGTAGAAGATTTACAGCTTTTTGGCAGAACATCTCATGTAATAGAATTCAGAAATCATGGTCAGTGTTTTCGTGCCAATCTAGATGAAAAACTGCTTTACTCTATTCTGAGTAATTTACTATTGAATGCCATTAAATATTCCTGTGGTGGAGGTCATATATACTTGATTTTAAATTCATCGGCTGAATCTATAATTTTTCAGGTAATAGATGAAGGTATAGGTATTCCGCCAGAGGAACAATTAAAAATTTATGAGCCTTTATACCGTTGTCAAAATGTGGAAAATATTGTTGGTACTGGTTTGGGTTTACCTGTGGTGAAAAAATGTGTGGAACGACATCAAGGTGAAATTACTATGAAAAGTGACGTAGGAGTGGGAACAACTTTTACGGTTAAGATTCCCCATCAGAATATATAAAGAAAACCTCACCCCAACCCTCTCCTTGGTAAGGAGAGGGGAGAATGATTAAATCAGTTATGGGAGAAAATTATGAGTGATTTCGGTAAAAAAAGGTTAGAGGCTGTTTTAGCGATCGCCAGTTATTCTATTGGTAGCGGTACGGCTTCATCTGTACCAACTCCAGGAGGAGAAATTCCCAGACAGTTGATTCTCACGGCTTCTGATATTCTGATGTATATCAGCATTTGGAAAATTTATTTTCAGGAAGATTTATCTAGTCAGGGTCTGATAGAAATTTTAGGAGAATTAGGCTTAGTGACTGTCAGTGCTACCGGGACAGCTTATATAGTTAGCAAAGCCACTACGGCAATTTTGAAGGAAATTACTAACTGGACTGGGCCTTTGGGGTGGGGTATAACAGCTGCGATCGCAGGTTCCCTCAGTGGTTTGTTTGGAGTTGTCTGGGCTTTATATTGCGATCGCCTAGCTTCGGAACGGGAACTTCAAGGTATAGCAGGGGAGTAGGGAGTAGTCCGTGGGGAGTGGGTTAAAAACTTTTTGGTGTCTAAGTTTGATTATCCGTTTATGTCTTAACCTCCTTGGCGGTTGCTATAAAATATAAAGCTCATATTCCATCTGAGAAATTACCAGTTTCAGGACTGAATTTCGATGGTTCTGACTGCAACTTAGTCTCGGCGGTAGATATATTTTCCTCTACCTTATCGGTTTTAATCTTGTCAACGCCTTTAACCTTGTCAACAACTTTCTGGAAGCTTGGTTTTGCAGACTGAAAATCCTGTTTGGTTTGTTCATAGTTTTTTTGAATAAATTCAGTGGCTTGACTGATTCTTTCACTGCCTTTAACCTGATCAATAGCTTTCTGTAAGCTTGGTTTTACAGATTCAATATGCTGTTTGGTTTCTCCATAGTCTCTTTGAATAAATTCAGTAGCTTGATTAATTTTCTCAACCAATCCTTCAGTATATTTCTGGGGATTATTCACAGCTTTCTCTAAGACAATAACGCGCTTATCGCCTACACTCGAAATCATAATTGGCGCAAGTAAATATGTACCTTCAACTAATCCTTGCCAACCATTAACAGAGAACATATAATTAACTACGTATCCTGTTTCCTTATCAAATAGCAAGTCGATAATTTTTCCAACTTTGTTACCGCTATTCGTCCACACCTCACTCCCCAGCACCGGGTTAACTGATTCGGTGATTGGGTCCGTATGATCATCCCGATGTCTGACTAAAACGCTATCCGCACCAATCGCTTCAATTTCTCTCCAGGCAAAGGTTTGTTGCTGATTACCCAGCCATCCTGATTTACAGGTGAAGCCCAAAATTCGTTGTGCTTGACTATCTAGTAAAAGTTGTGACACACGACCAACTTCTGCCACTGTTTCCCGGTCAAGCACTAAACGTTTTAGCAAATCACTGTGCTTTAAAACTTGAGATGGCGTAGACATATTAAGAATACTTACCAATGATTAATGTTTTATGATAGCATTATACTCGCAATTTAATACAGACACGTCAGTATTAACTTCTGGTAATTGCGAGTATAATCATTCCCAGGCTACTCACTGGAGCGAGAGGTCATCATCTACAATGCAGATATTTTCCATTATTGCCGTCTTGGTAGCCTTATTAGCTGTAGTGTTTGCATTTGAAAATGCTGTCACCATCAGCGTTACGTTTTTCAATGTAAATTTTGAGGCTTCACTAGCGATTGTCCTAATTTTGACTTTGGGTATAGGAATTTTAATAGGTTTACTAGTGTCAATTCCTAGTATAATTCAACGAAATTCACGTATTTCTAAATACAAAGTAAAAATTGTAGAACTAGAAAATGAATCGAATGAATATTTAGAGACAATTACTCATCAGCGCCAAAGAATTGAAAACCTGGAAAGGCATTTAAGTTTCAAGGATAATCAGTAATGATATCCTGACTTATTTATGAGCAATCTCAAAATACCAGATCATTTCAGCTTAATTTTAGGCTTTGCTGAATCAGAACATGAATTTACCATTACTCCGCCCCACTTCTCTAGGAGACGCTAGGTGTTAGCGGAGCTTTTGCTTTAGCGATAGGCTTTAGCCATAAGAGTTTAATCTAACTTAAATATGCTAGAGTTTTGTTAGCTTATACCAAATTAAGATGAAGCTACATAGAATAAGATTTCAAGAATAATTGAACGCAGATAAACGCAGATAAACGCAGATAAACGCAGATAAAGACGGATGAATTAATGGATTTCATCATTCTGTGCAGCCTTACATAAAATTGGTATTACATCTAATCATATATATTTTACCTCTTTAGGTATAGATGGAATAAATCTAATTTAGCAGAATTATACCTCTAGAGTCACGTAATTAATCATAAAGATCCTTGATACTAAGAAAGGGGTTGATAGCAATTCTCCAAAATTAATCCAAAAACATAGATTAATTCTCAGTTTATTAATTAGGAATTGCTATTTCTATTTTTGGGAAATTATGGCTAGTAATTTGTCTCGTCCAAATTTGCTAATTTAGTGATTTAAACTCCACAGATTACCAGTTGTTCAAAATAAGATACATAAAATAATCATGACAACTTCTACACACCGAGAGCAAGAAATTCAGCACCTACGTGAACTAATTGCAGACATTCACTGTGGGATGTTAACCACTATTGATCAACATGGCCATTTGCACAGTTGTCCCATGTATAAAAGCGGCGATATTAGCGCTGATGGGGCTATCTGGTTTTTCACCTCTGCTAATACTCAAAAAGCAGATGATATTAAACGCAATCAGCAGGTAAACATTAGTTTCACGTCAGCAGATCAGCAGCGATATGTTTCTGTATCGGCTACAGGAGAACTGATTAAAGACCGTAACAAAATGCAAGAACAATGGCAACCAAAACTTCAGACTTGGTTACCCAAAGGACTGGACGAACCCGAATTGGTTTTGCTGAAAGTGAATATTCACAAAGTTGATTATTGGGATAGTCAATCCAGCATTCATTCCCAAACTATTGGAGTTTAGAGCAAAAACTCCAATTAATTCAGGAGAAATGCATCGGTAACTTCGGATGGGATAATATTTTCTGGATCTGAAAAAAGCCTGGCTTAGTTTTTTTGGTTGAGTTGGGCTGCACCTTAGGAATGAGAATTTTCGATGTGTTGGTTTAAACTTTGGGCTATCTCCACGGCTACAATAATTAATTGCTGTTCCATGCGCTCACTGCTACCCTCATCACTCACCTTGGGGTACCTGGCTTATCAAAAATCTTGACGGTGGTAGCTTGGGGTCCTTCTTCGCCTTCAACAAAGGAAAAATGTACAGCTGTACCAATTTCTAAGCGTTCAAAGTCATGATGTATCACGCTGTTGCGGTGGAAGTAGATTTCCTGACCTTCTAAACTTTTCAAGAAGCCATAGCCCCTATCTTTAAACAGTTTGGTGACTAGTGCCGTTGTTTCCTGTGCTTCTTCTTGATTGTGAGGGCGATTGCTTTCATATTGCCGTTGGTTGAGTTTAACTAGTTGCTGACGAGCTGCATTAAAAGCATCGCGAATCACCGCATCCAAAGGATCGTATTGGTGACTTTCTGCCGGATTTCTTTCTGCCACGACTTCGTGACCGGGTGGTACAGTTATATCAATCCGCACGCGATAAGGTGAACCACTGCTGGGGCGATCATGTATCTTTTCAATGGCAATATGGCAGCTACTAATGTGATCGCAAACATTCTCTAGTTTGGCGATTTTTTCATGAACTAATGTATCAATCGCATTTGTTTTTTCGACATTGCGATAAGTAATTTCTGGTGGTATTTTCATATTTTTGTTAGATTGCAAATAAGCTATAGGGCAAAATCACTATTGATATTCCCAAAGCACAAAACTTGTCTAGCTAAGAGATAAGGGTTGATGTCTGGTTTGGGCTTTTGCCAGCAGATCACGAACTTGATTATCTGTCGTTTGGGGAAAGTCTTCGTACCACAGTCCAACACTATAAAAGGGGTCGGGTGTGGCTGCACAGATGATTTCGTCCACTGCTTTTTGCAACTCGTGACAAGTGGCGCTAGCAGCCACGGGTACAGCAATGACGATTTTCGCGGGGTGCTGTCGCCGCACAGATGCTACTGCCGCCCACATGGTTGCGCCTGTGGCTAAACCATCATCTACCAAGATGACTATGCGTCCTTCTAAATCAAGGAAAGGGGAGTCGCCTCGATAAAGACGTTCCCGACGTTCTAATTCTCGTTCTTCTTGCGTCGCTACTCTGGCAATTGTGTCCTCGGAGATGTTCACCAAGTTGATAATATGTTCATTAATAATCCGCACGCCACCGGATGCGATCGCACCCATTGCCAGTTCTTCTTGTTCAGGCACACCCAGTTTACGCACTACAAGCACATCTAAGGCAGCATTTAAGGCTTTGGCAACTTCAAAGGCAACTGGTACACCACCCCTGGGTAAAGCTAATACAATGACATCTGAGCGATTAACATAGTCTGCTAACTCTCCGGCTAAAACTTGACCTGCTATTGTGCGATTTTTGAATAGCATGGTATGATTCTCCTGATGTTTGCTCTCCAAAATGACGTTTTATATATTAACGGGCATTTTTACTCTCTGTTTATTTGAGCGCTCAACTGGTGGTTGTTACTAAAAGATTTACTGTTGTTTCTGAATTGATCATAGAAAACTATACATTGCATCACCTCTGACTAACGAGGCGACATGATCAATCTACCGATCTATCTAATGGAAGATATCCAGAAAATACAGAACCTCACCCCCAACTCCTCTCCTTAGTAAGGAGAGGAGAGACTTTGACGCAGGTCAAAGACGGGGTGAGGTCAAAAATCATTTAATTCATGGTATTTTCTGGGAAATCGGGAGTGAGTAAATTTGGGATTCTCTACTCCTTATTCCCATGGTCTTACGGACGTTCTTCAATTACACGGTCGATTAAACCGTATTCTTTGGCCTCAGCAGCAGACATGAAAAAGTCACGATCCATGTCTTTTTCAATCTTCGATATCGCCTGACCAGTCTTCTCAGCATAAATACCGTTAAGCTCGTGACGCATCCGCACAATTTCTCTGGCTTCGATTTCGATATCGCTGGCTTGTCCACGAGTACCACCAGAGGGCTGGTGAATCATAATCCGAGAATGAGGCAATGCCATTCTTTTACCCTTGGTGCCGGCTGCTAGCAGGAATGATCCCATTGAGGCGGCTAAACCTACACAAATTGTCACCACATCTGATTTGATGTGTTGCATAGTGTCAAAAATGGCCATGCCGGATGTCACCATACCACCGGGGGAATTTATGTATAAATAAATATCCTTACCTGGATCATCTGAATCCAGATACAGCATGACAGCGATAATTTGGTTAGCAATTTCATCATCAACATCTCGTCCCAGGAAAATAATTCTTTCCCGGTAAAGGCGATCGTAGATACTAATCCAATCTGTATATTGTCCTCCGGGCATCCGGTAAGGTACTTTAGGAACACCTATAGGCATCTTCGTTACTCCGCTTGTAATTTAGTCATTAGTCATTGGTGATTAGTCATTAGTCATTGGTGAATTTCCCCAAGCATAATGACTATCCACAGTATTTAGAGAACACTGGCAGGTAAGGGGGGATTGGCGAGTTCTTCTTTCTCAAAAACTCGGTCAATCAAACCATATTCCTTCGCTTCATAGGGAGTCATATATAACATACGATCCATGTTCTTGGTAATTTTCTCAGGTGCTTGTCCTGTGGTACGAGCCAGAATATCAACCAACGCCGCTTTATTAGTTAGAACTTCTTTAGCCCGAATTTGAATATCCGTTGCTTGACCTTGGGCGTAGCTCTTCGGTTGATGCAGGATAATGGAGGAGTGGGGCAAACTGGCGCGGCAACCTTTTGTACCAGCACTAAGTAGCATCGCTGCCATACCCATTGCCGAACCAATACAAATGGTGTGGATGGGAGGCTTGATGTATTTCATGGTGTCATAGATGGCGAAGGCTTCGGTTTCAAAGCCAATGGGTTCGCCACTATAGCCGGAAGTACCCGTTGAGTTGATATAGATTTTAATGGGCTTTTCGGGGTCTTCGGACTGTAAATAAAGCAATTCGGCAATAATTAATTCCGTAACCGCCGGCACTAATGGCATTCCCAGATAAACAATTCGTTCCTTGATCAATAAGGAAGGTAAATCTGGCGGCGGTGTCCGGTAAAAACTATCACCTTGGTAAGGGGCTTGAACAGCCTTGATGGGGGAATTGTCCATAGCAACTGATCGCCTGAAAGTATGCCGTTAACTGTAATACATCCTAACGCGATGCTAGCCTACATCAAGTGTGGATTTCTCGCTAATTAGTCATTAGTCAATCAATTTTAGATTTTAGATTTTGGATTAGACTGCAATCTAAAATACTCGCTGCGTTGCGTACGCTACGAAGATCGCAAATCCAAAATTCTTTACTCCCCACTCCCCATTTCCCAATTCCCCAATTCCCCAATTCCCCAATTCCCCAGTCCCCAATCCCCAGTCCCTAATTTTTCCGTAGTGCTGATGTGGCGTTTTGAAGTTATTTATATAAATATGCTAACTAGGAATTTTGGTTATGAAGGTCAATTTGCAGCCTACCTTGAATGATGGTAATTTGGATTCACATCAACCGAGCAGTCAACGTCAGTTGGCAGTGTCGATTTCAGCGATCGCGGAAATTCAAGACAGCAACATTCCACTCAATTTATGTCTAATTCTCGATCATAGTGGTTCGATGTATGGGCGACCGCTAGAAACTGTGAAGCAAGCCGCTATGGGTCTGGTGGATAAACTCAAGCCAGGCGATCGCCTGAGTGTTGTCGCTTTTGATCATCGTGCCACAGTTTTAGTACCTAATCAAACCGTTGCCAACCCAGAAAGAATTAAAAAACAAATTAACAGTCTATCCGCCGATGGTGGTACAGCTATTGATGAAGGTTTGCGTTTGGGAATAGAGGAATTAGCCAAGGGAAAAAAAGAAACTGTTTCTCAAGCCTTTTTATTAACTGATGGTGAAAATGAACACGGTGATAATCAACGTTGTTTGAAATTGGCTCAACTGGCGACTGGCTATAATTTGACTTTAAACACGTTAGGATTTGGTGACAAATGGAATCAGGATATTTTAGAAAAAATCGCTGATGCTGGCTTAGGTAGTTTGTCCCACATTCAAAAACCGGAACAAGCCGCAGATGAGTTTAACCGCCTGTTTAGCCGGGTGCAAACGGTGGGATTAACCAATGCTCATTTACTAATTGCCCTCAAGCCTCATATCCGGCTAGCGGAACTCAAACCCATTGCCCAAGTTGCCCCAGACACGATTGAGTTACCCATACAGCAAGAAGCCGATGGACGCTTTGCTGTGCGCTTGGGAGATTTAATGAAAGATGCAGGGCGGGTAATTTTGGCTAATATTTATCTGGGACAGTTGCCAGAAGGTAAACAGGCGATCGCTAATGTCCAAGTCCGCTACGATGACCCTGCCCAAAATAAAATGGGTTTATTCACAGATAATATCCCAGTCTATGCCAATGTGACTGGGGTTTACCAACCACAGATAGATTCGAGTGTGCAGCAGTCTATTTTGGCCTTAGCCAAGTACCGACAAACCCAGTTAGCCGAGACGAAATTACAACAGGGCGATCGCGCCGGTGCTGCCACAATGCTTCAAACTGCTGCTAAAACTGCTCTGCAAATGGGGGATCAAAGTGCGGCGACAGTGTTACAAACCAATGCTACGCAACTTCAATCTGGTGGTGACTTATCTGAGAGCGATCGCAAGAAAACCAGAATTGTCTCAAAAACCGTGTTGCAAGATACTCCTCCACAATGAAAGTTCAATTGCTCTGTGCCTTAAATGATACTAATGTTGATGCCGCTCAATTGAGTAACCAACGTCAACTATCTATTTCAATTTCTGCACTCGCCGATGAATTTGATCAACATTTGCCACTCAACTTGTGCTTAATTCTCGATCAGAGTGGTTCGATGCATGGTCAACCCATCGCCACAGTAATTCAGGCCGTCGAGCAATTATTAGATCGGCTACAGCCAGGTGATAGTGAAACCCCCACCTCCGGCGACCGCATTTCGGTTGTAGCCTTTGCTGGGACTGCACAAGTGATTATCCCCAACCAAAAAGTCCAAGACCTCGCAGGTATTAAAGCCCAGATTAAAAAGAAACTCAAAGCTAGCGGCGGTACAGCAATTGCCGAGGGTTTACAACTGGGAATCACAGAACTGATGAAAGGAACAAAAGGAGCAGTTTCCCAAGCATTTCTACTCACAGATGGTCATGGTGAAAGCAGTTTGCGGATTTGGAAATTTGAAATTGGCAAAGATGACAATAAGCGCTGTCTAGAATTTGCCCACAAAGCGACGAAAATCAACCTGACTATCAACACCCTGGGTTTTGGTAATGATTGGAACCAGGATTTATTGGAAAAAATTGCTGATGCCGGTGGTGGCACTCTAGCCTACATTGAGCGTCCTGAACAAGCATTAGATCAGTTTCGCCATTTATTGCGGCGTATTCAGTCTGTGAGGCTCACCAATGCCTACCTGCTGCTGTCTTTGGTTCCTCATGTCCGCCTAGCAGAATTTAAACCCATTGCCCAAGTTTCCCCAGACACCATTGAGTTACCAGTGCAAACAGAAACTCATGGCGGCTTTGCCGTGCGCTTGGGTGATTTGATGCAAGATATGGAACGAATGGTTTTGGCGAATATTTATCTGGGACAATTACCAGAAGGCAAACAGGTCATCGGACATTTACAAATCCGCTACGATGATCCATCTGAGAACAAACAGGATTTAGTTTCGACGATGGTACCGATATATGCAGATGTAGTCAAGACCTATCAACCTGCGCCCAATCCCTCAGTGCAGCAGTCTATTTTGGCATTAGCTAAGTATCGACAGACTCAGTTAGCCGAAACAAAACTGCAACAAGGCGATCGCACTGGTGCAGCGACAATGTTACAAACGGCTGCTAACACCGCCTTACAAATAGGAGATCAAGCCGCAGCCACAGTGTTACAAACCTCCGCCACTCGTCTGCAAGCTGGGGAAGAACTTTCGGAAGCAGACCTCAAAAAAACTAGAATGGTATCAAAGACAGTTTTGCAAGATTCCTAAGCGTAGGGTGGGCATCTTTCTTGCCTACCCTTTCAATAAAAAATAATTATGCAAATCTCTGGCATTCATCATAATGTCCATAAAATTTTAAGTCCAACTTGACCGCAATTAAATTAATTCGTTGATAAGCTGCTTACATTAACACAATTTTAGAGAATTATGGCAATTAAAAAACATATTAATTTTAATCAAGGATGTTCCATTAATACCATAAATAAAAAGATAATTATCAATTTAGGAACTGAATATCTGTTGAATTCAATAACGCAAGTATTAAAAAACCATTATTCCCCCGAAACTCAAAAATATGCTATTGAAGAAAGTTCTAAATTGCTACCTGATTTTGTATTACAAGAATTATTAAAACGCCAAGAACAGGTAGTGAATGTCAATCCAGATACCTTAATCGTGGTTAGTTGTCAGATAGCAGGAACCGAAGTTGATGAGTTGGGGTTTGATTTAAATATTGACGTATGTTTTGTAGTTGCAGATGCAAAAGGTCAAAATCATTTTCGAGCTAATAAGATAACTTTTTGGTCGAATATCTGGGGTGATGAAGAACAGCTTTTTGATTTAGAAGATGAACTAGGAGAAGAGTTCTGGACAAATTATCAAACCCAGTTGCTTTTTGATGAAAAAAAACAGCAGACAATTATAATTGAAGTATCACAAACAGATAATTACCCAGCAAGATTAAATTTCCACCCATCACTTCAAATCTTTAGTCCATCTATAGATACCTTTGCAGATGATAGTTTTTAAAAGATATTACACAACCGAATAGTAATAAACCAGTTCTTGTTCAGGTGGGGACGAATCCCCATCTGAATTATCCCTCTTGTTCAAGAAAATAAATATTGTTCAATTTCAGGTTTTTGACGACGTAGAACAGTGATTGCTTGCTGTTGGATTTGACGAACTCGTTCTCGACTGACATTCATTTTCTCGCCAATTTGAGCCAAGGTCAGTTCTTGATCGTTCTCTAATCCAAAGCGCAAAATTAATACTTCACGCTGTGTTGGTTTGAGGGATGCTAATAAATTATTCAAATCTTGGCGCAGAAGTTCTTGGGTGATATGCTCGTTGGGAGATATGCCTCCATCTGGCAAAAGTGCATTAAGTTCTGTGTCTTGATTATCTCCAACCTTGACATCTAAAGAAATTGGCTGACGAGAGGTGCTGAGAAAATCCCTGATTTGGTTGGGTTGTAAGTTTAAAATTTCAGCAATTTCTGTAATACTGGCCGGACGACCAAGTTTCTGAAACAGTTCTCGCTGTACTTTTTTGATTTTGTTGAGTTGTTCGGTGACATGAATTGGCAAGCGAACAGTACGGGACTTTTCCGCGATCGCCCGTGTGATTGACTGCGTAATCCACCAATAGACATAAGTTGATAACTTGTAGCCACGATTGGGGTCAAATTTTTCCACCCCTCTTTGTAAACCTATTGCCCCTTCTTGCAGTAAATCCAAAAATTCTAGATTGCGCTTCTGATACTTTTTGGCAATGGAAACCACCAGGCGCAGATTTGCTGTCACCATCTTTTGTTTGGCTCGTTGACCAAGTTTTTGAATTTGAGCTACCTCAGCTTCACTTTTTTCAACATCAACAGCTAATTCGAGCATTGTTGGTTCTCGGTCTAGTTGTTGGGTGAGTTCATTTCTTTTTTGCTCAATTGCCATCATCTGCTGTACCTGCCTACCATAAGCAATTTCTTGGTCTGCGGCCAGCATTGGGTAACGACCAATCTCCTGCAAATAGATACGAACCATGTCTGGACTCAGGCTGGACATACAACAAAGCCGTTTTTTGATAATTTAGACGAATCTAAGATTATAGAGCAAATACCGGAATAATTATTCTGGCTTTGAGTAGTTACGTTGAAATTACTTTCAGGTTTTAAACAAGGGATTTTTAACGTATTAACCGCAGTGTCAGGATTTGAGATGATAAACTACCTTTTAGGCATTTGTAGCTGCCTATCTGAAGGCTGTACGCTACGAGTTAATCGATGGAGAACTAAAAAATGCCAGCAATACGCTGTATAACTATTGGAAATAGCATTATGGTACAAATATACTAAATTATAGAAAAATAATTACTGATCAGTACAAAACACTCAATATAAAGTAATCACACCGCATCTGCCATGCCGAAACGTCTGCTTGTAGTCGAATCCCCCGGTAAAGTCAAAAAACTCAGTCAAATCCTGGGTACAGATTGGATCGTCCGCGCCAGTTGTGGTCATATCCGAGAACTGAGTAACGATGGTGATGATTCACTCGGATTCAGCATTGATGGAAGTAATATCAAATGTCACTACATTCCTCGTGATCAACGAGCCAAAGAAACCATCCAGAAACTCAAAGCCGCAGTCAAACAAGTTGATGAAGTGATTTTGGCCACAGACCCAGACCGGGAAGGTGAAACTATCGCTTGGCATCTCAAGGAAGTATTGGGATTGAAAGAACCGAAGCGAGTGGTTTATACGGAAATTACGGCATCGGCGGTTAGGAATGCGATCGCTAACTCCCGAAAACTCGATTTTAACTTAGTGGGTGCTGGACTGTGCCGGGATTGTCTGGACAAGTTGGTAGGCTACAAAGGCAGTCCCTTGGTGTGGGCATTGAACAACGGTGCAAAAAGTGTTGGTAGAGTCCAAAGTGCAACGCTACATTTGATTTGTCAGCGAGAAAGGGAAATTCAAGCTTTTGTCCCCCAGGACTACTGGAATGTTTTTGTAGATTACGCTGAAGGATTTCGGGCTTTCTACAACGGGACAACTGATTCTCGCCCCTCAGCACAGCAGGAAGAAACTGATACAAATGATGATGCCAACCCAAATGCTACAAAATCATCCGAGTCTAAACGTGTTTTATCTGAAGCTGAGGCGACACGGTTAGTTGAACAAGCAAGGCAACATCCTCACAAAATTATCCAAATCGAAGGAAAAACTGTCAATCGCCAACCACCACCACCATTCACCACTTCCACGCTCCAACAAGCCGCCGGTTCTAAGCTGAGGTTTTCTCCAGACAAAACTATGCAGGTGGCTCAAAAACTGTATGAAGCTGGGTTAATCACATATATGCGAACAGACTCGGTGATGCTGAGTACTGAGTTTTGTGCCAGCGCTCGTCAATGGTTGGAGCAAAACGACCCAACAAATGTACCCCAGCAAGTAGCTAAACACCGTAGCAGCAAGTCAGCACAAGAAGCACATGAGGCTATCCGTCCTACAGATGTATTTCGTCCTTCAGCAGAGTTACGGGAGGAATTACCAGCTGATGAGTTTAACCTGTACGTATTGATTTGGAAACGTGCGATCGCATCTCAGTGTAAAGCCGCCCAACTCCGCAAAACTCAAATAATCACCGAGTCAGGACACCTGTTATGGCAGGCTAGAGGACAAGTAATTGAGTTCTACGGTTATGCGCGGTATTGGAACAATCTCAGCAAAGATTCAGATTTACCTGCTTTAAAACAAGGACAAGCGCTGACCTTGGAAAATGCGGGACATGAGCAGAAGCAGACCCAACCGCCACCACGCTACAGTGAACCAAAACTGGTACAAGTAATGGAACGCAAAGGCATTGGCCGCCCCAGTACCTATGCTCCCACTGTAGCCACTCTCAAAAAACGGGCTTATGTAGAGTTGAAAAAAGATAATCTGCAACCCACAACTTTAGGTTTAGAGGTTGATGAGTTTTTGCAGAAGGCTTTACCCGATTTATTGGAAGCTGAGTTTACAGCCAAGATGGAAGATGCTCTGGATGCGATCGCCGAAGGGAAACAGGGCTGGCAGCAATATCTAAGCGGCTGGAATCAGGACTACTTTGTACCTGCACTTTCTAAAGCTAAGAATTTAGTCCCAGGTGGGTCCAATGGTGTAACTCCTGCTGCACTACGACAGTTTGAAATATCTAAAACTCACTGTCCTGACTGCAATAGTTGGATGTCCAAAATCCCTAGCACCAAAGTCAAGAAAAAGTATTTCCTTAAATGTACCAGTGGTTGTGAAAATATGGTGTTGTTTTGGAGCGATCGCTCTAAATCTTGGTCAGCACCGCGCACTCAAGAAAGCGAACCCAAACCCCCAGCTAAAATAACTTCACATACCTGTCCTGTATGCCAAAAGCCTTTGGAGGAGTACAGTTATACCAAGGATGGACAACCAAAAACGATGCTGCGATGTTCAGATCCTAAATCTCGTCAGGATAAAAAACATAAAGATGTGGCTTACTTTAATACAGCAAAAGGATGGTGGAGTCCAAAGTTTGGGGAATTGCCAGGAAAGGTAAATTAACGGTTGACTTATTTTAGTATCTAACGCCTTGTGCAAAAGTTTTAAATCGATTCGGACAACAAACCTGATATACCTAATACTCGCTCTGACCAAACATTAGCTTGCTCAGACATATTTCTGCGTTTGCTCTCATCAGACACCAAGTAATTGGGCAGTTTCACTTATGGAGAGTAATTCAGAAATGTTGTGAAAATGAGAGTCTGTCATAGGGATCTATTTATTTTTTTCGAGCTTTCCAAGTCCCACCGTAAACATAAAATGGGTTATTCTCACTCATAACGTATGATATTTTTCCTTAACCATGACTGGCATAATTAAATTTCCTTGGCAGCAAGAGACTCTAATCATTCACAGCCAACGCATTCTCAACAGTTTTCAGCATTGGCTAGGATATTCTTTATTGGATGTGAGTGGTTCACCCGCAGAAATAGCCCAAGCGTTGTTTGAAGCACCTTTTATTTTAGCTGCTCACGGTACAGAAGCAAATCCAATTTTTAATTATGGAAACCGCAAAGCTTTAGAACAATGGGAAATGTCTTGGGAGGAATTTACCCGTACACCTTCACGAAAAACGGCTGAAGCGGTAGTACAGGAAGAACGCGATCGCTTGTTAGCAGAAGCAGCAACTAAAGGCTTCAGCTATTTTTCCGGTGTGCGAATCACCAGCACAGGTAAACGCTTTCAAATCGAAGACGGTATTCTCTGGAATCTTTTAGATCAGCAACATCAGTATTGTGGTCAAGCTGCTGTCTACTCTAAATGTGAATTTATCTGACAAGACACCAAACTATTTGGTTAATATATTACCTCAGTAGACTAGGAAACGCCATAACCCACTCCCCACTCCCCAGCTGTACTATTTTTTGTGAGCTTTCCAAGTCCCACCGTAAACATAAAATGGGTTATTTTCACTCACACTCGGCCAGCATTCACGACAAACAAAAATCCAATTACCTGCTTTTTCAAACTTCACCCTAAACAAAATCGGTGCAGATTGACTACACCGATTGCACAATTTCACTCTCATAGCACCTGACATTTACCTCACGCCAAAGCTGAAGCTTGGGGTTTAGCAAAAATCATCCGTCCGGCTGAGGTTTGCAAAGCACTGGTGACTACCACTCTGAGTTCACCACCAACATAATTACTACCTTCCTCAACCACAACCATTGTGCCATCATCTAAGTAACCAACACCTTGACTAGGTTCTTTGCCTTCCTTGAGAATCTTCAAGTCAAGATTATCACCGGGTAAGTAAGTAGAACGCACAGCATTGACTAAATCATTGACATTCAAAACAGGCACTTTCTGCACGCTGGCTACTTTCGATAAGTTGTAATCATTCGTGAGCAGTGTACCGTTGATTTCTTGGGCAAAGCGGACTAACTTAGCATCGACTGTAGCAGTATCTTCGTAATCAACGGGGTTAATCAAAATGCGGTCTGGGTAACTTTTTTTAATGCGGGTGAGAATTTCTAATCCGCGCCTTCCCCGTACCCGCTTTTGGTCTTTACTAGCATCGGCTACTTGTTGCAATTCCTGCAAGACAAACTGTGGTACTAGAATTTGTCCTTCCAGAAATCCGGTTTCTAGTAGGGTTTCAATGCGACCATCAATAATGCAACTGGTGTCTAAGACTTTCGTATTGGCAGGTTTTAGCGTTCCTTCCACTACCATTGTCTCTACGGTGTTGGGATTTATGAACCGCAATAAACCCCGCCCGTGGGTATCGGCTAAATTCATCCCGGTGACAGCGAGTAAAATACTGCCGACAACTGCCACCAGTGGCTTAATAAAGCCAAAATCCGTGGGGATCGGCAGCAAAAATAATGGGGCTAGCATTAAGTTAGCTAGCAATAGCCCAATTACCAAGCCAATGGCACGAGTTAAAATCATTTCTAGAGGCATTTCTCGGACTTGTGCTTCTAAGCGCCGATATGACGTTTGGAAACTCAGTCCGATTGCACCGCCAATAATGGCGGCAAAGACGGCTACAACTAAGCGTAAAGCTTCTAAATTTGTTACCGCGTCTAGGGAGCCATCGGGTAGTAGTTCAATGCTATAGAACCCTATTCCCGCCGCAGCTAGGATGAATGAGATAATGATAATGGCATCAAGCATAGTTTTGTTGTTTTCCTGCGATTGTGTGATCCTATCAAGTCAAGTATTTTTCATCGCTCAGAGAGATTGATCAATATTGACTTACACTAGGCGTTGCAGCAGGGAATATCTGCAAATATTATAACCAAAGTCTTTTCTCTGAATATTTTTCATAATTTTGTGCTAGAGCCATAAAATTTTGTCAAAAAACTGCTGATTTTCGTTGGTTTTAATTTTCAGTTAAATTAATTAATTATTTGTCATAATGAGTCAAAAAGTTAATTTTTCGGGCATTCCTAGTTCTGCTTATGTCCACATTCCCTTTTGCCGACGGCGGTGTTTTTATTGTGATTTCCCGGTTTCTGTGGTGGGCGATCGCCTACGGGGTGAAACATCTGGTACTATCTCTCAATATGTAGAGGTGCTATGCCAAGAAATTGCCATGACAGCTACATCTGCTGAACCTCTGAAAACGATTTTTTTTGGTGGTGGTACTCCTTCTTTACTATCAATAGAACAGTTACAACGGATATTGGCAACCCTAGAAAAACATTTGGGTATTGCTGCTGGGGCAGAAATTTCTATGGAAGTAGACCCAGGTACGTTTGATTTAGCACATCTATCTGGCTACTGTAGCCTTGGCGTAAATCGGGTAAGTTTGGGTGTACAAGCGTTTCAACAGGAATTATTGCAGCTTGCGGGGCGATCGCATTCTGTTGTAGATATTCTCACATCTGTGGACTTAATTCACCAAGTAGAAATAGCCGAATTTAGCTTAGACCTAATCTCAGGTTTGCCGCATCAGTCTTTAGCACAATGGCAGGATTCTTTAAATCAGGCAATAACGGTGATGCCGACTCACATATCTATCTATGACCTTACCATAGAAGCAGGTACAGCTTTTGGTCGTTATTACAAACCGGGGGACAAGCCATTACCAACGGATGAAACCACAGTCAAAATGTACGAAACAGCACAGCAAGTTTTGACAAGTGCTGATTATGAACATTACGAAATTTCTAATTATGCGCGTTCCGGGCATCAATGTCAGCATAATCGAGTTTATTGGGAAAACCGCCCTTATTATGCATTCGGCATGGGTGCGGCGAGTTATATCGAGGGAAAGCGCTTTACTCGTCCGCGCAAAACTCAGGAGTATTACCAGTGGGTCAAGGCTGGAGGTGTGATTGATTGCGAGGTGACTCCACCAGAAGAGGTATTATTAGAAACTTTAATGTTGGGGTTGCGTTTGGCTGAGGGTGTGAGTTTGGTAATGTTGTCCCAGAAGTTTGGGGAGGAGAAAGTAAAAAAGATACACCAATGTTTACAACCTTATTTAAAAAAGGGTTGGGTGGAAGTTGTGGAAGGAAGGTTGCGTTTATCTGATCCCCAAGGGTTTCTGTTTTCTAACGTCGTGTTGGCTGATTTATTTGAAAAGTTGGGTTAAAACGAACCGCATACCGCAAGCGGAACCCGCAGGGTAGGACGCAAAGGAAACAAAGAAAGAGAGGGAAAAAATCGGCACAAGCATTATATGCTGTTGGTCGGGGAAGATTCTAAGGACAACAAAACAGTCAGAAATTTTCTAGCCAACATCAATTTTATTTAATGGTATAGTACAATCATACTAAATATGCTGAGAGGAAGTTAACAGATGATAAAAAACTATAGTTAAGCAATTATTTATTACAGGTTTGATGGCTAAAGCCGTGCTACGGTATCAGATACGGATTATGTATATTTATATGAATTAAAGAGAATGAATTTTGTACCAACAGAACAAAAAATGTGGGAAAAATCACCTGCTAGAAATCACATCAGAATGTCTGATGCTGAGATCAACGAAAAGTATGAGTCTGGGGAACAAAGAATACTGACTGAAATGAATCGGGAAAAGCTACCAAGCTTTGTTGAAACCTTAAAGAAACCTGGATATATGGATGTGCGTCCTTTCTACCAAAGAAGAACTCGGTGGGATGCAAAGATGCAATCAAGACTAATCGAGTCATTCTTGATTAATATTCCTGTTCCCCCAATTGTTCTTTATGAGAAAGAGTTCAACTGTTATGAAGTCATGGATGGTCAACAAAGAATTACTGCTCTTCGTGATTTTTATGATAACCGTTTAAAATTGACAGGACTCGAACTTTGGCCAGAACTCAACGGAAGAACATATGCTAATCTTCCTGCCAAAATTAGAGCAGGTATTGATCGTCGCTCCATATCATCCATAGTTTTAATGACAGAGTCAGCATCAAATACTGAAGAAGCGTTGCTATTAAAGCAACTTGCCTTTGAAAGACTAAATACAGGTGGTGTCGCTTTAAGTCGTCAGGAAATACGTAACTGTCTGTATTATGGCAAGTTTAATCAACTCTTACTTGAACTAGCAAATAATTCTATATTTGCGGATGCTTGGGGAATTCCAATTGATAAAGAGAAACAACTGAATGAGAACAATCTATATAAGAAGATGCAAGATGCCGAATTGGTTCTTCGTTTTTTTGCTTTACGCCATGCAGAAGATTTCCGCAGGGGAATGGAAGGATTTATGGATCTATATATGATTAAAAGTCTCAATTTTTCTGATGAAGATATAGGTATTCTCAAAAATATTTTTCTAGAGACTGTAAATGTAGCACACCAAATCTATTCAAATAATTTATTTAAGCCCTTTGAACCCAGTACTGATACATGGAAGGAAAATGCTTATAAAGCTTATTATGATGCAGTTATGGTTGGATTCAGTAGAAATTTAGCAAATGCAAATATTTTAGTAGAAAAAAAGTTAATAGTAATTGAAGAGACAAAAAAACTTTTTAGAAGAGATACATCAAAGCTATTTACAGGTGGAGGTCGAACCAAGTTTGATATTCAAGAAAGAATCAAATTATTCGACGAAATGTTATCCCAAGTCATCGCAGGTTAAAGAGCGATGTTTGAGGAAATTTTAATGACAGCAAAAGTTAATATTAATACTGTTCGTTCCATTATTAAAACTAATGGTAGGCTGATGGAGATTTCCTTTGCTTCGGGTGCTTTAATTAGGACAGAAATATGCGAAGAAACAGAATTAGTCCTCAATAAACTTTTGCAAGATATACCGAAAGCCAGAGAATGGAGGATTTACGATCACTGTGCTGTAGTAACACGCTTATATGCAATTTATGAGCGTTTTGTAGAAGAATTAATTAGTGATTGGTTAATACTTTTACCAGAATTATATCCCTGCTATTCAGATTTGGAGGAAACAATCAAAAATAATCATCGGTTGGGAGTAGGAAAATTACTTACTGAACTGAATAAAAACAGATATGAACACCTCACTTCTGAGAAAGTTATGCAAGGTTTGTTTTATGGGACTACTGGTGAAAAAGAGTACGAATTACTGCCAGATGCGTTTCTCATTCATGAACAGAACTTACGCCGAGAAACTTTGGAAAGATTATGTGCAAATGCTGGTATATCAAACGCTTGGGGATGGGTTGAAAAACATAGGTCTATCAAATATTTTTTAGAAGAAATTAGAGGAAATCAGAATAGTGCGGAAGGAGAACTTAATGAATTTATTAGCTATCGTAATGATGCAGCACACGGTTTCCCTGATGAAGTTCTAGGGGCTAGTGCATTATTAGAATTATGTGAATTGGTAGATGCTTTGTCCCAAGCACTCGCTGAATTAGTAACTTATCAGGTGATTAAACGCAAGGAAGTAATAGGGCAGATTAGAGAAATTGGCAAAATTACTGAGTGGTATAAGAAGCAGAATGCTTACGTTGCAAGAGTTGAAGAAATTAAGCTATCCGTTGGAAACAACCTTTTCTTAGTCAGTGAAGAGACATCTTGTTGCTATGTGGTTACTATCAACAGTATTCAAATTGATGGTAATTCAGTGAATAATTTACAAACAACTACTGGGATGGAAGTTGGTTTACAGTTTGACTTGAGTGCTAAAAAAGGGTTGCGTCTATATCAATTAGAATTTGAATAATTAAGCATTTGAATTTTCGCAATAACAATAAATTGATTTATTAACAAAAAAGACATGAAATTTATCTGTGGTTAATTACTATTTCGCAATATAGATACAAACAGCTAAAAACCCAAGTCAGCTTTTGCTAGTTCAGCAGCAGCGAATACTTCTGCATCTGGTTTTTCTTCCCAAGCAGGGTCTCCGATTTCTGCATAGAAAGTTGCGTCATAAGGACGAGTTTTCACAACCACCGGCATGGGGACAGCATGACCTAAAATTAAGGCTTGTTGCTTTGAGTCTAATTTTGACAATACTGACCGCAAACCACCCGCACCAGATACACCTGTAAAAATGGCATCAATGTCTTTATCATCATTGAGCAAAGCGGTGATGCGTGTCCCAATTTGAGACATGACTTCATTATCAATCCCGGATGGACGTTGATCTACTACTAGCAAAGTTACGAAATATTTTCGCAGTTCACGGGCTATAGTTCCAAAAATGGTACTTTGTACAATGGCGGGGTCAAGGAAACGATGCGCCTCTTCAATGGTAATCATTAATGGTGTGGGGCGATCGCATGGATTTTTGCTTTGTAAAAATTTCTCGGCTTTCTTGACATAATGTGCATGAATACGTCTGGTAATCATGTTAGTCACCAACATATAAGAAAGCATATTTGCTTGGGAACCAAATTCTATAACTACGTTTTTCCCAGCTTCCAAAGACTGGACAATTTTACTAATATAATTATGGGGGCAAGTAGCTCGCATATACTTTAAGCTATCCATACGCATCAGTTTACGCTGCAATGCCATAATAGAAGACTTATTTCCCCGCTTTTCGTTGCAGAACATTTCGATATCTTCGTTAGTCATATTCAGCAACTGGACAATCCAAGTTTTACCCAACTCGCTATCCAAAATATTCGCGTTATCTAAAGCCGCATCCGACAGTCCTAAATCTCGACTGCATAACTTGATATCTTCAACTTCGATTTGCTCGTAACTCAGATACAGTTCTTGAGCATCACGCACACCCCGACGCTTTGTAGATTCGGGATCAAGGGTGTAAACTTCTACTTTACCAGGAAATAGTTGTTTTAAGCCTTTAACAGTATTAACGTTTTTACCTTCGGCTACCGCTTCCCAGCCATACTCCGAGTGCATATCAAATATCAAGTTGACTGCCGCATTTTTGCGAATTACCCCAGCTAAAAGTAAGCGGGTGAGAAAAGATTTACCTGTCCCAGATTTACCAAATACGCCATTACTGCGTTCAACAAAGCGGTTTAAATCGATACAAATTGGCACATCCATATCTAAGGGTTTACCGATAGAAAAATTTCGCCTTTGGGGGTCATCTTCCCAACCAAATACGCGGCGAAAATCCTCTTCACTTGCTTCGTAAACTTGGCTAAAATGACTAGGAATAGTTTTAACCGGTAGTAATTCCATCGTGGTGCTGGTTTGAGGCTGAAATGAGGCTAAACCATTGGCCGATGGTACAAAAGCATGAGCCGATTTACCATTCATTGAGGATAAAGATTCATCCGATTCGGGTGTGAACATCAACATCGGTGAGAGGTTGATCGTACCGTATGTACCACTACCGGCTAAAACTTCTCGTAAAAAAGTGTCTTCCCAATTGGGGGGACTAGCGATAATGCGATCATTGGCTGTTCCCAATGCTACATCTGTCAGCATACAGAAAAAGCGCGATCGCAGTCCATGCACAACTAAAAATTTACCCACCCGCATATCCTCAACAGAAATATCCGGGTGTAGTCGTACTTCTAATCCCCCAGTCAGAGAACCTTCTATTACTGAACCTAATGGTTGTGACGAATTCATTTAAATTAGTGACAGAGTTCTCTGTATTTATCTGTGTAGCCTACGGCAAGCTGAATTTCGCGTCTACATCTGTGGTTGCTAACTTCTGGAAAATTCCCTCAGCCCATCACTCAATCAATTTGAATAGAAGTCGGTGCTGATCCGGTGGTAGGTAAACTAATTAATGGTTTACGGAATTGAGCATACAAGCGATCGCGCCAAGTAAAGAAGGCTTCATAATTAGGATTATCTGCCAATCCTGGCACACCTTTACCGCGCAGACCTGCGGGTAAATCGAGATAAGGGGCTTCGGGGAACTTCAGCAATATAGATAAACTAGCCACTGTCAAGTCAGCTAAAGTTGGTTCATCTCCGGTTAAATATGGACTATCTGCTAATAATAGTGTTAACGATTCTAAGTCTTGTTTCAAGTCAGCGATCGCTGATTTGATCACATCTGGACTATAACCCACCCCAAAACCCAAAACAGTCAACACATCACTGGGTACACCAGCCACGAAAGTTTTGAATATATCCGGTGTAGAATTCGGCAATAAAGACTTGCGAAAATTTTGGTCTTGACTAATAGCCGAAAACAGCGCCTTCCGCCCTTTGACACCTAGTGACTCATCAGCCCATTCTTCGAGCAACAAGCATAAACCCCGTTGTTTAGAATTTTGAGGTATGAGTGGGCGCTCAGGATATTCTAAGTCTAAATATTTAGCAATTTCCGTAGAATCAACAATATATCTACTCCCGTCTTTTAAAACTGGCACTTGCTTTTGACCAGTCAGCCGGAATAAATCTACCTGTCCCATTCCCGGTGTAACTTCTATCTTGCGGTAATCTAATCCTTTATAGTCTAAGATTAACCGCACTTTTTCTGAGTAGTGAGATAATTCCCATTGGTATAATTCTAGCATAATCTATAACTTCAAGAGATTAATTGAACAATGCTCTTATTGTATCTTTAGTTCAAGTAATTTTCCTGATCAATTCAGCAATTTAGCTCAAATTCTCTCGGACAAACAGCCCCTTTTTGGCTAATTCGAGGCAATTAACTGATTTTCATGCAAAAACTATTGTTTAATTGATTAAATATCGAATAAACAAAGTTCATGGATAAATATACTCAAATTACATAATTTTGAGATTCCGGTGTTCAAAAATCTAAATCCTCACAGTAAATCATCCTGTTCACCAACAACCTTCATCCTGGATTTAGATATTTGGCGTAGCGAAGTGTTATAAATCTTTATGTGACCTGTATAAACTCAAAAACAAACAAAATTTATGAAGGCAAATTACAGCAAATTGTTGACAAAATTAGCAGGCGTAGTCAGTTTAACGGGTCTTAGCCTCCTGATCGCTTTACCATCTCAAGCCAATCAGGCAAGCAATAATTTAGTAGCACAAGCTGGTGGTGGAGTCCTAAATCCTAAACCCAGTATTTTCAATGAACCTCCCTATAACCGTGGTCCTCGGACTACCACTCCGGCGACACCCACACCAAGAGTTACACCTCCTAAAACTCCTACAACTCCTACAACTCCTACAACTCCTCCCGAAGCAGGGACAACTCAAAAGAAAACCTTGTTAGCATTGGCAGAGTCTAGCCCTAACTTCAAAACCCTAACTGCGGCTTTAAAAGCAGCCGGATTGACAGAAACTTTGCAAGGTAAAGATAACTTAACAGTTTTTGCTCCCACTGATGCTGCATTTGCCAAATTACCGCAAGATGCTGTGAAAGATTTGTTGAAACCAGAGAATAAAGAAATTTTGCTACAGCTATTAACTTACCATGTTGTCCGTGGTACAGTTTTATCGACTGATTTGAAATCTGGCGAAGTGCAAAGCCTTGAAGGCGGTAAAATCAAAGTCACAGTTGGTTCTAATGGCGTGATGGTAAATGATGCCAACGTAGTTCAGGCAGATATTAAAGGTAGTAATGGTGTGATCCACGCGATTGATCAAGTGATTTTGCCTCCTGACTTGTAGGTTAGAGGTACAAGAGGAGCGAGTCTCTTTTTCTTCGATCTGACAACGATTTTTGCTTAAAACCCCATCCCCTTGCGGTAACTGAGCTTGCCAAACTGTGGGTGGGGTTTCATATCATGTTCGCCTAAATCGTTATAATTCCCGCATTTGTGCAAAAATCGCAAAATCCTCTTTCCCCCAGCACCCAGAACCCCTGCGCCCTTAATGATAAGTCTTTCACCAGACAGGATATTACGCACGCTCAATAAAACTGAGCTTTACATAACTTTTTATAACAGTTTTTTTAGCTCTTCCCTGATAGTGAAAATTATGTGTCACAATCAGGATGAGAATTAATTCGGCGACAGCGTTTGTTTTTAGTATTGACAGGCTTTTTACTTGTGGTATTTACAGACTTCTCTCCGAAATCTAAATCTCTACATCTTTCCGATTTTGGAGACAATCAATGTCAATTTATGTAGGCAATCTCTCTTACGACGTTACCCAAGACGCTCTATCTGGTGTGTTTGCAGAGTACGGTTCTGTAAGAAGAGTTCAAATACCTACTGACCGTGAAACCGGTCGTGTACGTGGTTTTGCTTTTGTGGAAATGGGTTCAGACGCTGAAGAAACAGCAGCCATTGAGGCTTTAGATGGTGCTGAATGGATGGGACGCGATCTGAAAGTCAATAAAGCAAAGCCTAAAGAGGACAGAGGTTCCTTTGGTGGTGGTGGTGGTGGTGGTAACCGCGGCGGTGGCGGCGGCGGTGGCGGCGGCGGTCGCTGGTAACTGGCGTAACCGCTACTAACTAAATCCATCCTCCCAGTTTTTCCAACTGGGAATTAAAACAAAAACTCCGAACGAGGCTGATTCCTGGTTCGGAGTTTTTGACTTTATGGATTAAGTAAAAGTTGAAAAGCCTATATTCAGTTTATAGAATACCCCAAAAGTGGAGAAAACCTTGACCAGAGAACACTTCCAATAGAATAGCGGATAAGAAACCAATCATCGCAAAACGACCGTTCCAGTTTTCACTTTGAGGAGTGAATCCCCAACGTAAAGCGTTAGGATCGTTTGAAGCTGCATTTTTAATATCTGGCATAATTAGTATTCCTAGTTTTTATCTGGCAAGAATTACGCTGCCATGTGAACTAATGTAACAGATATTTAGGAAAATGCAATACAAAACTCAGCATTGAATTGAGGTAATTAGCGTATATGCTCGCCAGTTTTAGCGAACTAGGCGCGCGTATAACGATGTTTCACGCCGATGGGGAAATATTCGGAATCACCCATTGGGGCTAATGTGATTTGTGGTGTTTGATATTCTGGGGAAACATAGTTGGCAAATTCGCTGTTGAGGCGCAATAGTTGCGAAAGAATCGAGGATGTTATGGCTTGTCTCTTGTCTTCACTACCCTCTACTCCTGGCGCTAATTCCACAACTATTGATAAAAATCGGTTCTTGTCTGCATCTTCTTTCACCTGTAACACGAACTTTCCTGTCACCCATTCTGTAATTCCGGCTTGTTCTAATCCCACTGTCACATTTTCGGGATAAATATTCGCGCCAAAGAAGGAAACTGTAAAGTTAGAGCGTCCGAAAACATAGACGAAAGGTAATTGATGAATTCCTCTGGCTAACTCCTGAGTCTGAGAACGCAGATTTTCCACAGGATCAAATCCCCACTCAGCTAAGAACTCAAGCATGGCATCATAACTAATGATCCCGCCAGTATCCATGATGTTATAGCGGATCAAAGGAATGCCATTATCTCCAGAAAATAGCAATGTGCTATCCTCAACTTCAAATAAGCGACTGCTTGGGTCGTATTGTAGCAATGTGGGTAAACGAGATTCCCCAAATAAAGCTTTGGCTGCATCTGGATGTTCTGCAAGGAAACGACGAATGCAGATACTCAAGGGTGTTTCATTGCCCAACACACCTGCGTCCGCAGTACCGTAGAGTGATGCAGAGTCGTAACAGGGATTTTGCGCGCCCACTCTCTCACCCACCAAAGTCCGCCATTCTTCGCTGAATACTTCTCCCGCCATGACTAATTTAATCTGATATTGCTGCCACTCCACACCATGAGCAATGCCAGTGTCAATCACATCTTTGAGAAATGGCGGATATCCGAGTAATACTACTTGATCAAATGCTCCGCCGAGTTCCTGGACAATACGCAAAATTTCTGCTTTATTGTTTCCGGGGGTAATTACGGTGAGGGGATAGCCTTTACTAGCAAGATAGCGACAGCAATTGGTGGTGAACATTCCACCTACCCAAGTGCCTAATGAGAAACAAATTACAGCTAGGGTACGTCTAGTATTTGCATAAAAACTATCATGAAAAATTTGTTCAAATCTTGTAGCAATTTGCAGTTCATCCGTGAAGAACCGCGGCCAAAATGTGGGTTTACCTGTGGAACCGGAGGAAGCAGCTATCATATCGCAGGCTGCTAATTTTCCATGGCGGCACAATTGGGCTAAAGGATAACGGGAGATATAATTTTCTTTGTTAATTATGGGTAGTTGCTGAAAATCCGCAAATGTTTTGATAGCTGTAGGATCAATTTTTTCTGTTGCTAAAAAGGCTGTGTAAGCAGGTACATTGGCAGCTACATCGTAAAATAAGTTTAAGGCTGTTGATTGGGTGGAAATATTGAGATGTTGTTGGAGTAGTGTTTCTAAGGGAGTAGATAAAAATTCTTCAAATGCCTTAATGGCTCGCGTTGCTTGTGTTTTGTCGTTCATGAAGTTTATCGTTAGTTTTTACCAGTATTTGAGGATAATGGTGGGTTACGCTGTCGCTAACCCCGACTACAAATTGGGAATTTATTTTTGGGAAATCCTTTACTCAAACTTTTGAGCGGGAAAGTTTCGGGATGTTCACCGTAACTGGAACTGTATTAGTTGTAGTAAGTTAATAAAACTTTAGTTGAGCCTTCAGCATCATGCAGGTATATTGCAGTAAACAACACGGAAGCAACGGTGGTAGCCGTTTTTGTATCCACTGTGGTGAGCCATTACCTCTGGCTTTTGGGCAGGTTGTAGATCATCGTTATCACATTATTCGTCAGTTAGGTCAAGGCGGTTTTGGGCGCACTTATTTGGCGGAAGATCACCATAAATCTCGGCAAACTTGTGTGCTGAAGGAATTTGCGCCCCAAGTCCAAAGACAGCAGGATTTACAAAAAGCGAAAGAATTATTTGAGCGCGAAGCTAGTGTTCTGAAAACACTCCAACATCCCCAAATTCCACGTTTTCACGCTTCGTTACAAGTGCAGATAGGTAGTAAAGATTTTTTCTTTTTGGTGCAAGATTATATAGATGGTATTAATTACGACCAATTATTAGAGCAGAAGTTAAGTCAAGGAAGAGCTTTTAGTGAAGAGGAAGTAGTCAAGATTTTGCAAGAGATTTTACCTGTGTTGTCCTACATCCACTCACGAGATGTGGTTCACCGTGATATTTCTCCTGATAATTTGATTTGGCGGCGTTCTGATCATCTGACGATGCTGATTGATTTTGGTGGTGTGAAGCAATTGCCGGCTTCTCAAGGTTTTTGGTTGACTCATTTGGGTGTTAATAACACTTTGTTGGGCAAAAAGGGCTATGCGCCAGAGGAACAGTTACGGCAGGGTAAAGTATTTTTTAATAGCGATTTATATTCTTTGGCGGTTACAGTTTTAGTGTTGCTGACTGGGAAGGAACCACAAAAACTCTACGACAGCTATCAGGGGATTTGGTACTGGGGAAAGGAAATTAAGGTCAGCAGTCAATTGGAATCTGTGTTAAAAAAGATGCTTGCTTATAAGCCGAGCGATCGCTATGAAAGAGCAGACCAAGTATTGCAAGATTTACCCTCTACAATTACCCCCCAACCAGATAATACATACGTTACTAAGCTGAAAACAATGGTGGTTGCTCCTGGACGAAAACAGGCCAATGCTCTTATCAGTAAATTACACAATAAAACACAATTAATTAGTAAAAATATCACTCTACCGATTTGGGTGCGTCCTTTTGCTGTGAGTCTGGGAGGAACAGCTTTAGTGGTTTTAACTGGTGCTGGTACTTGGGCAGTGGTAAATTCAGTTATTCGTAGCGTATCTTCCATTACTTTACCCAGGATTTCGCTGCCTTCCTTTCCTAGTTTACCGAATCCTCTGGGGAGTCCAGGGGGTGAAAGAGGTTCTAATGAAATTACCAAAATTTTAAATCGCCGCCAACAGCTAGAAATACCAGAGATATTTTTTACCCCGTTTGTTGATAATTTATTTTATGCTAAAAAGCCTGATTTAAAGGGACGCAGCCTCACGAATGGACAAGAAGATGCAAAATTAAGGAATGAATGGGCTGGTATTGCTGGAAATTTATTGACTCAAATAGAACGGGCTAATCTCAGTACAGCAGCACGTCGGCAACTGGGAGGTTATAGTCCAGAAAATGAGAAAATTTGGAGAGAACAAGCCAGAGCGGGAGAATGGGGGAATTATACAATTGATCAACTGACCCAAGATACAAATGAAAAATTTGATCAGTTGTTTCCAGGACAGGAGCGTGGGAAACTGAATCAGCAAACTTTCGGTCAACTTTGGTATGCGATCGCAGGTGATCAAGTCAGTAAAGTAAAAATCTGATGACTAATGACCAATAACTTATGACTTATGTATATAAATAATAGTATTCAACCAGGTCTAACTTTAAGCGATCGCTATGTAATTGTTCGTCAAATTGGTCAGGGTGGTTTTGGACGGACTTATTTAGCTGAAGACCTGAACCGCTTTCGTGAACTTTGTGTTTTAAAGGAATTTTCCCCTCAAGTTCAAACCGAGTATGTTGTGCAGAAAGCCGAAGAATTATTTGAGCGAGAAGCGAGTGTTCTCTACAAGCTGCAACATCCCCAAATTCCCCGCTTTCGTGAACTGCTGCGAATTAACTTAGCAGGTAAAAAATATCTGTTTTTGGTGCAGGATTTTGTGGAAGGGCAAACTTACAGTTCTTTATTAAATGCTCGACAACAGCAAGGGTTACGTTTTACAGAGTCTGAAATCCGGCAATTGTTACTCCAAATTCTGCCAGTGTTGGAATATATCCACTCAATGGGGGTAATTCATCGGGATATCTCGCCAGATAATTTAATGCTTCGCACCATTGACCAATTACCAATATTAATTGATTTTGGCGGTGTGAAACAGGTAGCAGCAACCGTGGCTTCGGAATATTACCAACCGGAACAATATGCATCGCGCCCATCACCGACGCTATTGGGTAAAGTTGGTTTCGCACCTCCAGAACAGATGCAAACTGGTTTGGTGTCTACTCACAGTGATTTGTATGCCTTGGCTGTGACAATGTTAGTTTTATTGACAGGCAAACAACCGCAAGAACTGATTGATAATTATAATCTGACTTGGGAATGGCGAAGGGAAGTTAGTCTGAATCCGGCTTTGGGACAGATATTAGATAAAATGCTATCTTCTCGACCAGGCGATCGCTATCAATCAGCGCGTCAGGTATTGCAAGCCCTCAACTCGCCACCAGTCAGTTATCCCCCAACTCAATATTTCAGCAGCCCACCACCCACAACATCAGCTACAGTTGCTGTCTCTGCACCGCCTCCAGCGCGCCCATCTTCCTCGTATCCCTCATCCCCCGAACCATCTTTGCAACCATCATCCTGGTTGACACCAGTCACAGGCTTGATCGCAGTGCTATTAGTTGTTGGTACAGTGGGAGGAATTTGGTGGGGAGTCGGTAGTGGCGATCGCCCAACAGTTGAACCCACCACCCCCACAGTGGAACAGCCGACAGAATCTTCAAATCAATTTTCCTCAGAAGAACGACAGCGCAAAAGCAGATTACAAGCTCGTCGGGAACAATTGGGTATTGACTCCAGATTTTACGTCAACTTGGTAAATCAAGTCTTTTGGGACAATAACCCAAATTTACGCGGAAGCACTCTCAGCGATGAACCTGAAGATGAAAGTATGCGATCTGAATGGGATAAAACAGCCGCCGAACTACTAGAAAAACTGGCTCCATTGAGTAGTAAGACGCGTCAGCAATTAGGAACTTACACAGCCGCAGAACGCGATCGCTGGCGAGTTGAAGTTAACCAAATCAATGTTAGTAGTACTGCTTTATATGATTTAGGAGATGCTGCTTTTTTCAATACATTTGCGGAACAGCGTGGTAAAGAATTTCTTAATCAACCCATTGGGCAAGTTTGGCACGGATTTATCAGCGATAAACTCAATGCTATTGTTTCTCGCACAGCTTTTGAAAGAATTACATTTGATTCAGGTGCTACTAGCAGAACAGTGCGCGGTAATCTGCAACCTGCTGTTCACCCGGCTGGTGGCAAAGTTTTCATTGCCAGCCTTGCTGAGAATCAATTAATGTCAGTGAAGCTAAAAGCAAGCTCTCAAGTTTTGCTCTCAGTTTATTCTCCTTCTGGCAAAGTCAAATTTTTAGAAGATTCTAAAGAACGGAATTTATCAGCTAAATTACCAGAATCGGGATTGTATGAGTTTGTGATTACCTCCACAGGATCAGAACCACTCAGTTATCAACTCAGCATTGCGGCGGAAACTCCCACGCCAGATCTGACACCGACACCGACACCAGATCCAACACCTACACCTACACCCACGCCGACACCTACTGTTACTGAGTCCAACTAATTTTGTTTATTCATTGTTGTATAAGCACCAGATTGAAAGCACCCAGCTATCCACGTCTAATTGGTAAAATACGCACCCTAGATTGGGCTTGGTCAATAGTGACCAACGCGCCTGACTCTAGTAAAAACTCAAACTGGTTCAGAGCTGAAATGACTATTTGTTCCATACTGTTCGGTAAAATATCCTGAGTGCGAACCTGAATCACACTTGGAGTATCAGCACCTGTTGCAGCTAACAGTGAGCCGAAGTCTAAATCATGGGTAAAGACGATATAACCATTTGTTCTTGCCCACTGCATAATTACCGCATCTTTCTCACGGGGGTCGCCAACAGTAGACCAGTGGACAGCAGAGATATTGTACCGCTCAAAAACTGCCACCCAATCAGGGGACAGATTCATATCTAGCAAAATTTTCATGCGATTTTGAGAGGGACCTCAATCTCTTCAGATCGCCATGCAGCATAGGCGAGCGCATCATAAATGTCGGCTTCTTCCAAGTAGGGGTATGCATTAAGGATGTCGCTATTACTGTGTCCAGATGCCATTAAGCCGACGATAGTACCAACGGTGATACGCATTCCCCTGATGCAGGGTTTACCGCCCATGACTTCAGGATTTCGGGTAATTCTCGTGAGATTTTGCATGGAATTGACCTCGCAGGAGCAAGTTTATTTGATTAGGAACCTAAAAACGGCTGTATCAATTTTCTTCATTATTGAACTTTCACTACCTTCCATGCTCCTTAATTCCCAATTTTAAAAGACCTAACAAAATAGAACAAGTAACGAGTAAACTGACAAGACAATATTACCTCTAGAGGATGCTTCAAGTTGCCTGATCATCGTAAATGTGTTTTTTGGGCAAGCGATGGCGCAAGCGCCCGCCGCAGGCATCGCACTATTCTATTTTATGAATTACCAAGTTATTACCCAATTGACAGAACATCAGATTTCCGAACTCGTTGATTTATACAAAAACGAATTTTGGAGCAAAAAACGTACATATCAGAATGTTGCCAAAATGCTGGCTGCATCTGATATTGTGATTGGTCTGGTTGATGACAGCGAAAAATTAATTGGTTTTACTCGCGTTCTCACTGATTTTGTTTATCGGGCAACTATTTATGATGTCATCATCAAACCTACCCATAGAAATGTGGGGCTTGGTGCTGAATTAATGGATGCAGTTATTAATCATCCTCAGTTAAGCACGGTAGAAAGTATTGCTCTTTATTGTTTACCAGAGATGATCCCGTTTTATGAACGGTGGGGCTTCAAAAGTGACATAGGTGAACTGCGATTGATGTTCGGCTACAACCAATTGTCTGGAAAAGCGACAAATGATTATTAATCCTGAAAATGTCCCCAGTCGGACAACTTCAATTTATCCCGATAAATTTAAACCTATGGTGTTCGGGAGAGTAAAACAGGCGTTAGGAAATGCCGCCGGATTAAAAAATTTTGGGGTTAATTTAGTAACCCTAGCACCGGGAAGTTGTTCTGCTCTCCGACATTGGCACACCCGACAAGACGAGTTTATTTACATCATAGAAGGTGAAGTGACACTCGTTACCGACGCGGGAGCGCAAATCCTCTCACCGGGAATGATGGCAGGTTTCCCAGGAGGTGAAGAAGATGGACACCAATTAGTGAATCGTTCCAATGCAGTGGTGGTTTATTTAGAAATAGGCGATCGCACTCCCGACGATCAAGTTTATTATCCAGACAATGACCTAATTGCTCAACGCGGTGCTGATGGACATACCATATTCATACACCAAGACGGAACTTTGTATGAAAGCTAACAATGATCAGCCATCAAAGTTTGAAACTGCTATGCTTAAATTTAAGGTGGGTTACGGACTCGTCCTAACCCACCCTACCTAACTGTTAACTATTTACGCTTCGTCTAAAGCCGCAATTCCAGGTAATATCTTACCTTCGAGCAACTCCAAACTAGCGCCACCACCAGTAGAGATATGGCTCATTTGGTCAGCTAAACCAACCTTTTCCACAGCCGCCACCGAGTCACCACCACCGATAATCGTAGTTGTACCAGTTTTGCTAATTTCAGCCAGAGTATGGGCGATCGCCTCTGTACCTGCGGCAAATTTATCAAACTCAAACACACCCATTGGCCCGTTCCAAATCACAGTTTTGCAATCAGCCAAAGCTGCTTGGAAGACTTTGATCGAATCAGGGCCAATATCCAAACCCATACCATCAGCAGGAATATTGTCAATGCTGACAGTTGTAGCATTAGCATCGGGGGCGAACTTATCAGCCGAAACGATGTCTGTGGGTAGCAGTAAAGCCACACCACGTTCCTTTGCTTTAGCTTCCAAAGTCTTGGCTAGTTCTAGTTTGTCTTCTTCCACCAAAGACTTACCAACACTCAAACCACGGGCTTTGTAGAATGTGAAAATCATTCCACCGCCAATGATTAGCTTGTCGCACTTCTCTAGCAGAGTTTCAATTACACCAATTTTGCTGGAAACTTTAGAACCGCCGATAATCGCTACCAAAGGACGCTGGGGATTTTCGATGGCGTTTTGCAGATACTCCAATTCCTTCTCGATCAAATATCCACCCACGGAAGGACTCAAGTAGTGAGTCACACCTTCGGTAGAAGCATGGGCGCGGTGTGCAGTTCCAAAGGCATCATTTACATAAAAATCAGCATTGGCTGCCAGTTTCTTCGCAAATTCTGGGTCGTTTTGCTCTTCTTCTTTGTAAAAACGGACATTTTCTAACAGCAGAACTTGTCCATTTTGTAAAGCCCCAACTTGGGCAGCAACTGCATCGCCGATACAGTCATCAGTTTTAACGACTTCTTGACCAAGCAATTCCGAGAGACGTTTAGCAACTGGGGTCAAACGCAACTTATCATCTACACCCTTGGGACGACCAAAATGGCTGACTAAAATTACTTTAGCTCCTTTTTCCATCAAAGATTTGATGGTGGGCAGTGCAGCGCGAATACGAGTATCGTCTGTGATGTTTCCTTGATCATCCAGAGGGACGTTAAAATCAACCCGGACTAAGGCACGTTTACCTGAGATATCAGCAGCAGATAAATTTGCTAAAGTTTTTTTGGACATAGATAGACTCTCCCGATTGGCTTTTTGTTATTGTTTGAAAAGTAGAACCATCAAGATTTTACCGGAGTCAGGGGTGCTAGGAGAGCAAGATGTTCAAAACAGTGCTATTTCCAATTGATCAAAGCCGGGAAGCGCGGGAAGCTGCTGACGTTGTTACCAACGTTGTGCAGAAGTACGGTAGTCGCTTGGTACTGCTGTCTGTGGTGGAGGAACCCCCCGCAGATGCACCGAGTCCCGATCCCATGATGTCGCCAGAAGTTGTCGCCAAACTGCTGGAAAATGCCCAATCTCTGTTTTCTGAGCAAGGAATTACCGCCGAAATTATCGAAAGACAGGGTAAAGCAGCCTTTACTATCTGTGATGTGGCAGATGACATTGGGGCGGATTTAATTATCATGGGCTGTAGAGGCTTAGGTTTGACGGAAGAGGGCGCAAGTGATAGTGTTACAACCCGTGTAATTAATCTTTCACCTTGCCCAGTACTGATTGTGCCTTAAGACTGCAAAGACGCGATTAATCGCGTCTGCACAAAAAGTTGCTTTTCAGACCTCAAGTTCCCAGGTTTCGTAACATCCCCCCATGTTGACAGCTGACACAGTTCGGTTATCCGGCTACTTGTAAGTAACTGAGGAAGGGGTTTTCGCGTCACCATAGATATAGTTAATGAAGTTGGGGAAATTTATTTTTTTTAACCCAAGCTATTTTGAATTATAATTGGGAGATTTGTCTAGGATACTTTACTATCCCCTTGATTTGTCTTAAAATAGATTAAGTAGAACTCATATCGACTTCATATTTTACAGTTGCAGATCGCAACTGAGGATAAACAGAATTTTCGCAAATAACTAAGTGTGCTTCTAAGAGATTCAAAAATTTAGGGAAGGTAAAGGAACCTATATCAGGGATGAATCTTCATCTTGCATACGCGGTGTATGAATTGAGTTCTTTTGGTAGCGACCTATGTTCCGTGATATGTGTACTACCTTTCTAGACCAGATTTAGTTATTAAAGATCCGTCGTGTTTACGGAATAGAGGACAACGCACCAATGGCTATAGTTAATACCAAAACAGAAAACCACAATACCAAGTTCACGGCTGATATGGTAAGAACCTATCTGCGGGAAATTGGTCGTGTACCCTTGCTAACTCGAGATGAAGAGATTATTTTTGGGAAGCAGGTACAACAGATGATGACGCTTCTTGATGCTAAACAGGTTTTAGCCAAGCAGCTAGATCATGAAGTAAGTTTAGCAGAATGGGCTACCCATGTTAACCAACAGGAAGCAGAGGTGACACAGACTGTAGCTCAAGGTAAACGAGCCAAGCAAAAGATGATTGAAGCGAACCTGCGCTTGGTGGTGGCGATCGCCAAAAAATACCAAAAGCGCAACATGGAGTTTTTGGATTTGATCCAAGAAGGAACTCTAGGTTTAGAAAGGGGTGTAGAGAAGTTTGATCCCACAAGGGGTTATAAGTTTTCCACCTATGCTTACTGGTGGATTCGCCAAGCGATTACTCGCGCGATCGCGCAACAAGGACGCACCATTCGTTTACCGATTCATATCACCGAGAAACTGAACAAAATCAAAAAAGTGCAGCGAGAACTGGCTCAAAAATTTGGGCGATCGCCAACTCCTGGAGAAATTGCTCAAGAGTTGGAACTAGAGCCGATGCAGATTCGCGAGTATCTTAACATGGCTCGTCAACCAGTTTCCTTAGATGTGAAAGTCGGCGATAACCAGGATACGGAATTGCAAGAAATGCTCGAAGATGAAGGCCCATCTCCAGAGTATTACACCACCCAAGAATTCTTGCGTCAAGACCTGAATAACTTGCTAGCAGAACTCACCCCGCAACAGCGACAAGTTTTAGCCCTCCGCTTTGGTTTAGAAGATGGTAACGAAATGTCTTTAGCCAAAGTAGGTGAACGCTTAAATCTTAGCCGTGAGCGCGTCCGCCAGTTAGAACATCAAGCTCTTGCTCATTTGCGTCGTCGTCGCGCCCATGTCAAAGAGTACGTTGCTAGCTAAATGCAGATGGCTTTCTCTGACCCGCCTCCTGAACTCAGGGGGCGATTTTTTATGGCAATTTTCCAAAATATCTGCACTGATTCGGAATTGAGACAAATGCTGTTGTAGCTGATTATGTTCATATAGCAACCGCCAAGGAGGTTAAGACATAAACGGATACACCAAAAGGTTTTTAACCCACTCCCCACTCCCCTGCTATAGCTGAAAATCTCAAATGACAAAATTACTAAAAATCTGCATCATGTATTTTCATCTTCCAAAAGGATGAATCTCTTGGGTGAAGTTTCAACTGCTTAAATTGGATTATTGGGCAATCACAGTTGAAAATTACCGAAAAATTTCAATTTGACGCCGTTATTTTTCTAAAAAATATAAATATAGATTATACCTTTGACAGAGCCTTGAACAGTCAGTATTTGGTTATGGTTTAAGTAAGTTGCAGAGGAAACAGTTCATTTTTTGACAGGAGAAATCAGGTGCTTAACAACATGACTAAATTTATGACTGCGCCTCAGTTGAAACTTCCTATTCTGAGCTTACTTCTCACACTAGGCGTTATGGGCGAACAAACTAAACCAGTATTGAGTCACCAAATACAAACAGCACCTGAAGCGACCTTCCTAGTTAGCAGCATTCCAGGATCTGTAAGAGCAAATTTCCCGACCAAAGATGGGACTTATCTCTATGGTCAATCGCCAGAAGCTAACCAGATTGGGCAAGCTTATGTTTTATTTGAGAACCGCCAAGGTAAAATAAGGGGTGCGTTGTATATGCCTCAATCAGAATTTAGTTGCTTTCAAGGTGCTATCGACCAATCGGGAGAATTGGCGATGACAGTTACTGGTTCTCCAGGTGAAGTCGGTGTTAATCAAGTAGCTACAGCGAATCAATTCCAAATACCTGACTACAATGATGACCAGATGATTAGCTATCCTTACTCTGTCGCACTGCAAGACTATCATCAGTTGAACTCCATCAGCACTAATGACCAACGCATTTTGCAAATGTGTAAAGAAATTTATACGGATGCTAATTAAAACTCAATCCCTGCTTGCGCCTTCACACCTTGATCTCGGAAAGGATGTTTGACTAAAGTCATTTCGGTGACTAAATCTGCTCGCTCAATTAAAGCGGCTGGCGCGCCCCTACCTGTGAGAATTACGTGCTTAGTCGGTGGTTTTTCCGCCAAACCTGCCAAAACTTCGTCTATTTGTAAATAGGCCATTTTCAGGGCGATATTGATTTCATCCAACAGCACTAGTTGGAAATCTGGATTGCGGATATATTCTAATGATTTTTGCCAAGCGGCGCTGGCTTTATCGAGGTCGCGATCGCGGTCTTGAGTTTCCCAGGTAAAACCTTCGCCCATAGCGTGAAATTCGATCTGGTCTTCCCAAAGGCTGAAAACTTGTTTTTCTGATGGTTCCCAAGAACCTTTGATGAATTGGATAATGGCGACTTTATAACCATGACCGAGCGATCGCAACACCATTCCCAAAGCCGCAGTGGTTTTACCTTTACCGTTACCAGTATTGACTATAATTAACCCTTTTTCAGGCACAGCCTCAGCTATCCGGCGATCCTGTACTTCTTTACGCCGTTGCATCTTTTTGCGGTACTGTTCATCAGTTAAGTCAGTTAGGGTTGAGGACATAACTTCATCTATTAAGCGTTCAATTTCTCTATCTGAGTCTAACCCGAATGGTGTATCACTTTTCATCAACCTTACCTGAAAAATAACTGCTGCAATCAGTAAAATATGGAGCTATATCACGCAGAGGCGCAGAGGCGCGGAGAGTTAAGATTGAGAATACTGAATTTATTCAGGTAGGTTACCAAGTTTGTTTTCATTTTATTTCGCTTCCTGAATATACAAAAAACTCATCGTTTTCTAAGTTAGCTGTAACTAGACAAATTCTATTTACTGGCAAAAATATCAAACTTTCGGTATCTGCAAAATACCAAGCTTCTCATTTATGACCAATAATTTAGGAATGCTATGTTAACTTATACCAATTTAAGATAAAGATGCATATATACAATTTAACCAGAAATCCAGTTCCCCTCCTCGCTGGCGGGGAGGGGTTAGGGGTGGGGTTGAAATAATATGCAGCCTCACAAATAATTGGTATTACAATAATAGGGCTTTGAAATTACTAAAAATGTTGATTGTCTACATTTTAGGAGGTTTTTCTTAATTGGATGTTTCGAGAACCTCACTTAATTTAAGTTTTGAGTCTCCGTAGGTTGGGTAGAGGAACGTTAACGTAGTTTGCCGAAGGCGTAACCCAACATTTCCACATGATGTCTTTGCTCTCGCTATAATTTGGCTACGGTGTACACACAAATAATTGAATTACTCCATTTATGTAGGGTGTGTTGTCGCATAGCGCAACGCACCATCCTAGATTCTCGGTGCGTTAGGACTTTAGTCCATAACGCACCCTACCCAAATCAAGGGTTTTAGACTTGTGTGTACACGGTAGCTATAGTTTAGAGAGGGGTTTCGTCCTCAAACAATATGCGTCGAACTTACCCAAACAAGAAATTAGCACCAAACAGATTCACATTCACATCAGCAGCAATCAAGCCAGAAGTAGCGGATAATGTCACGAATAAGTCCCCAGTTCCAAAACCAGTATTACCAGCAATACCATCACCCAAACGCAGTAAAGTATTACTACCTGATGTCACCACATCAATATTCGTAACGCCTGTAAATTGGATTTTATCACCACCGCCACCACGCACAAACTCATAAACAATATCCGCACCATCATTCAAAGCATAATTGACAATATCTACCGCACCATCATTTAAACCCAAATAGAGTTTATCGTTACCAGTACTACCAATTAGGGTATCTACACCTGCTTGACCATCAAGGATGTCATCACCTAGACCACCATTAAGAGTATTAGCAGCTGCGTTTCCTCGGATGCGATTATTTAAAGTATTACCAGTACCATTGATAGCAGATGTGCCTTCTAAAGCCAGGTTTTCTAAGTTATTACCCAATGTATAAGTGATGGTGGTGAAAACAACATCATTTCCTTCACCAACATTTTCTGTAATGGTATCTCCTACATTATCCACAGAGTAGGCATCATCACCCGCACCACCAATCATGTTATCTGCACCTGCTTGACCATTAAGGATGTCATTACCTCCACCACCTGTCAGAGTATTAGCTGCTGAGTTTCCTCTGATGCTATTATTCAGGTCATTACCAGTACCATTGATAGCAGATGTGCCTTCTAACATCAGGTTTTCTAAGTGATTACCCAATGTATAAGTGACGGTGTTCCAAACAACATCAATTCCTTCACCAGCAATTTCTGTAATGGTATCTCCTACATTATCCACAGAGTAGCCATCATCACCCGCACCACCAATCATGGTATCTGCACCTTCTTTACCATCAAGGAAGTCATTTCCAGCACCACCATTCAGAGTATTAGCAACTGCGTTTCCTGTGATGCGATTATTGAGGTCATTACCAGTACCATTGATAGCAGATGTGCCTTCTAAAATCAGGTTTTCTAAGTGATTACCCAATGTATAAGTGATGCTGCTCCAAACAAGATCGGTTCCTTCACCAACATTTTCTGTAATGGTATCTTCTGCATCCACATAGTAGGCATCATTACCAGTCCCACCAATCATGGTATCTGCACCTGCTTTACCATCAAGAATGTCATTTCCAGCACCACCATTCAGAGTATTAGCAGCTGCGTTTCCTCTGATGCGATTATTCAGGTCGTTACCAGTACCATTGATACCGGATGTGCCTTCTAAAGTCAGGTTTTCTACGTTATTTCCTAATGTATAAGTGATAGTGCTGTAAACAATATCAATTCCCTGATCAGCATTTTCGGTAATGCTATCTCCGACATTATCCACAGAGTAAGCATCATCACCCACACCACCAATTAGGGTATCTGCACCTTCTTTACCATCAAGGAAGTCATTTCCAGCACCACCATTCAGAGTATTAGCAGCTGCGTTTCCTCTGATGCGATTATTCAGAGCGTTACCAGTACCATTGATAGCAGATGTGCCTTCTAACATCAGGTTTTCTAAGTTATTACCCAATGTATAAGTGATGGTGGTGAAAACTGCATCAGTTCCCTGATCAGCAATTTCTGTAATGGTATCTCCTAAATTATCCACAGAGTAGGCATCATTACCCGCACCACCAATCATGCTATCTACACCTGCTCTACCATTGAGGACATTATCACCACTGTTACCAGTGAGGGTATTATTTAAAATATTACCAAAACCGTTAATGGCGGCTGTGCCTTCTAACATCAGGTTTTCTAGGTTATTTCCTAATGTATAAGTGATGGTGCTGAAAACTGAATCAGTTCCCTGATCCGCATTTTCCGTGATTTTATCTCCGACATTATCAAGATAGTAGGAATCATTACCAGCACCACCAATCATGGTATCTGCACCTTCTTTACCATTGAAGACATTATTACCACTGTTACCAGTGAGGGTATTATTTAAACTATTACCCGTACCACTAATGGCAGATGTGCCTTCTAAAGTCAGGTTTTCTAAGTTATTTCCTAATGTGTAAGTGATGGTGCTGAAAACTGCATCAGTTCCTTCACCAGCAATTTCTGTGATGGTATCTCCGACATTATCAACATAGTAGGCATCATTACCAGCACCACCAATCATGGTATCTGCACCTGTTCCTCCGTTGAGGTAATCATTACCAGCATCACCGGTTAAATCATCGTTTCCTGCACCTGCTTTAATCCAATCATCACCGCTAGTACCGACAAAGCTGATTTTGCCATTAAATCCACTTAAATCAGAGCGTTCAAATCCGATGATGGTTGTACCAGGAATATTAAATTGATTAGCATTATTGAGATTAATAGTAATGGCATTGGTACTAATTCCTCCGCTAATAATCAGAGTATCAATTTCTGTACCACCATTCAAAGTATCGTTTTGTTGTAAATTGGCAAAGGTGCTAGTGATGCTGTCGTTTCCACCTTTAGCGTCCATGATATCTTGTTGGGCTGTGGTGGTGAAGTTTTCGTTATTTGCTGTTCCTAAGTGAGTGCCATTGGGGAGAATCGTACCGTTGATAAAATACTGTCCTAAACTGCCATAATCGGTGTAGCCAGTACCAAGAGGATCTCCTTTCCCAACACCATCAATGGCTAAATAATACGTTCCCGCAGCGACATTGGTTGTAATCGTAGCGGATAGTAGGTCGGTGGGATTGGATGATCCAATTAAATTACCAGTAGCATTGTATAGTTGTGCTAATATGTCTAGATTTGGTGCGCGCGTAAAGGGATTCACTGTTAAGCTAATTGCACCAGCACCAGTATAAAAACTATAGAAATCAATATCTGTATTGCGCTCGATGATGCCGTTACCACTTAGAGATGTACTAGTGGTGGTGAGTGGTTTGGCGGTAGCAATTGTATTACCAGTATCATCGTCTCGGTAGCCGAAACCGTTTCGGGTTGTAATAATGTGCAGATCATCTTGTTGATTATCAGCAGAAGCATACTCGCCTTTGCTCCATCCTCTTAGGTTCTTGCTGGACCCTCCCATGATCGATCCCCAGCCAGTTTCCCCAGTACCATGTCCTGAGTAGTATTCTTCGACAGGATCTATTCTGCCATCATGTTTTAGTCCCAGAGTATGTCCTACTTCATGAGAGATAATGTTAGCCGTAGCTTGTTCGCTTTCAGACAGGTTATCACTAAAGAGAAAAGTGGGAGTATCAGTATTCCAGTTGAAAGAAGAGTAATATGCGATTCCGTTAATTGTACGAGATAACCAGTCACTGTTACCCCCAATAACAACACGGATACCCCAACGAGTATCACCAGATCCACTATTAATTAGATCGTTGATATCTGTTGGTTCTTGGGTTGTGACATTAACATTAAACGGGATAAAATCCTCAACTACGCGTTGCCAAATGTACTGAATTCTTTCCAGTTCGGCATTACTAAAAGATGCTGTATTGTTGTCAAAATCGAAAGCTGGGGTAACAATATCAGCCCCACCTGTCTCGTCTCTATTCCAGGCAGTATTACTGGTGATATGTCCGTTGAAGTCTAAATAAATTGTATGTTTAGCTGTTGGTAAGCTGCTGAGGAAGAATGTCTGAGACAAATCTGATAAAATTGATGTGAGTGTAAATACTCCCTGATAGGTGTTGAGGGTGTCTGCACGAAAAACAATATCCGACAAATAAGGTAGAGACGTTCCATGGAACGTCTCTACATCTGTAACGGGAATATTAACTTCTAACTCCCAATTTCCGCCTAATGCTGCATTTCCGGTTTTTGTTGCTGAGGCGCTAATGGTTGCGTTTGTAATTTCATGCAACTTGCGAATAAATTCTTCTCCACCATCCCCCGCAGCAACATTACAACCATAGAGTAAAATGCTTTTGCTTTGCCAATGCTGCAACCAATCAGCATATTTACTGATGTTGTCTAAATTCAGTTGACTATTACCTAAATACAAACATCCCGGTGAACCGTGAGAAACAATGTGAATGGTGGTAATTTGGGGATGTTCTTGGATAAATTCGGTAATTTCCGCAATTCCATTTTGATTGGGTGAAAGAATAACTGCTTCTACTCCTTCAACAACTCCCGTCTGTAGGGTTTGATAGTCAGAAATAGAGTCATCAATAAAGACCACTGTGGTGGTTTGATTGTGTAAAAAGTTATTTAACATATGTATTATTTTTGCTCTTGATAACAAAGTGTAGTTTCCTATTGAGGTTGCTAGCAGCATTTTATAATCTATCAAATATGCTGCTAATAATAGTGTAAATGTGGTCTTATGGTTTGTCAATCTTCAAGAATATGATCTACAGTTTGTCAAGAATGTATGGGTAATTTATGTCCTGGAGAAAACCCTACGGGTAATGTCAGAATTGCCTGAAATCTAGATAACATTAGATTCGGCGTGTTTATCATTCACAGAGTGCCAAAATGTCTAAACAACTGGGTCAAAAAATCTCACCTATACCGATGTCAACTGATATCGGGGTGGTGGATTTGATTGATAATTACTTCACTGCGTACAACTCAGCTCGTTTGCGGGAAATCTGCAAACTGATGACTCACGATGTCTTAAAAGATGGGGTTACCGTAGGAGTGAGCCTTTCCGGCGCGATGACACCAGCCGGCTTTGGGGTTTCTGCACTCGCACCTTTAATCCGCAACGGTTTTATTGACTGGATGATTAGTACAGGTGCAAATCTTTACCATGATATGCACTATGGGTTGGGTTTTGAACTTTTTGCAGGTAATCCGTTTTTGGATGATGTCAAGCTGCGCGAAGACGGTACTATCAGAATTTATGACATTATCTTTGGCTATGATGTCCTGCTGGAAACTGATGCTTTTATCCGCAAGATTCTCCAAGCTGAACCGTTTCAAAAACGCATGGGAACGGCTGAGTTTCACTATCTTTTAGGTAAGTGTGTTTGGGAAGTTGAAAAGCAGTTGGGAATCAAGCATTCTTGTTTGTTATCGACGGCTTATGAGTGCGGCGTACCTATTTATACGTCTTCTCCTGGCGATAGTTCTATTGGGATGAATGTGGCGGCTTTAGCTTTGGAGGGTTCTAAGTTAGTTTTAGATCCTTCAATTGATGTGAATGAGACGGCGGCGATCGCCTATTCTGCGAGAGAATCAGAAGGAAAAAGTGCGGCTGTAATTCTCGGTGGTGGCAGTCCAAAAAACTTTTTGCTACAAACGCAACCGCAGATTCACGAGGTATTAGGACTGGAAGAAAGAGGACATGATTACTTTGTCCAGTTTACGGATGCGCGACCGGATACCGGTGGTTTGTCCGGTGCAACTCCCTCGGAAGCTGTCAGCTGGGGTAAAATTGACCCAGATGAGTTACCTAACACAATTGTTTGTTACACAGATAGCACAATTGCTCTACCGTTAGTGACAGCTTATGTTCTCAATCAGTGTCCGCCTCGACCTCTGAAGCGGTTATACGACAGACGAGAAGCAATGTTTGATAAATTACAAAAGGACTATTTAGCAGCTTTAGCACAGCCATCGGAGAAAGTCCCGGCTGCTGTGGCTGATATGGTATCCCAAGAGGTAGCTACTTATCCTTGCGGTAGAGTGATTCCGCATCATTCTTAGAGAACCTCACCCCAACCCTCTCCTTACTAAGGAGAGGGAGTAAGAGTTTTGGCAAGAGTTAAAACAATTCGAGCAGGAGCGAACTATGAGCTACATTACCACAGGTGAGCGCATCGGCTACGAGCGGGGACAACAAGAACTCGTGCTACGGTTACTAAAGTACGCGATCGCTAACCCACCCTACGCTTAATTTATATTTCTTCACCTTACTTAAGGTGATTTGATGAAATTGGGATAAGATTGGGTACAAATTCTCACTTTGGCGATGGACTCAGCCCCGCTTTTGGCGATCGCACATCACAACTATTGCTAAAATCCAAGTAATTTTCCCTAAATCTTGATAACCTGATTCCTATGAGAGAAACTGTCCTAGAGGTTCGTAATCTACAAGTTGAATTTTCCAGCGATGGTAGCTGTGTCAAAGCTGTGGATGATATATCCTTTGAGATTAATCGCGGTGAAACTCTAGGAATAGTGGGTGAATCGGGTAGTGGTAAATCCGTGACATCATTGGCTGTGATGGGTTTGTTGCAGAGTCCGGGTAAGATTAGCGGTGGTGAGGTTTGGTTTCGTCCCCAGTCCCATAGTAAACCGATTAATTTGGTAGAGTTACCTCCTGCACAAATGCAGCGACACCGTGGTGGTGATATCGCTATGATTTTTCAAGAACCCATGAGTTCGCTCAATCCGGTTTTTACTATTGGGTTTCAGATGTCTGAAGCGATTATGCAACATCAGAATGTCTCGGAATCTGAAGCCAAACGCATTGCGATCGCTCTTTTGCAAGAAGTCAAACTTTTGCCTAATGATGAAATTATACAACAGCAGTGTCGGGAAAATTCAGCTAAAGCAGATAGCCAGAATTTAGCTAAATTAGTCCAGCAGCACAAAGAAGCTATCCTCGAACGTTACCCGCATCAACTTTCTGGAGGTCAGTTACAACGGGTGATGATTGCAATGGCTATTTCTTGTAATCCTTTGCTGTTGATTGCTGATGAACCAACTACGGCTTTAGATGTGACTGTGCAAGCAACTATTATTGAGTTGTTGGCAGAATTGCAGCAAAGCCGTGATATGGCGATGATTTTTGTTACCCACGATTTGGGACTAATTTCGGAAATTGCTGACCAAGTAGCGGTGATGTATAAAGGTCAAATTGTCGAATACGGTGTAGCCGAACAAATTTTTAACAGTCCCCAACATCCATATACTAAGGGTTTAATAGCTTGTCGCCCTACACTCAACCGCCGCCCTCATAAACTGCTGACCGTTTCCGACTATATGAGTGTGGAGTTAACGCCCAATGGTAAGGAGATAATTCAGGCGAAAGAACCCCCTCATCCCCCAGAACTCAGCCTTGAAGAAATTTCTCAAAGGTGGGACAAGCTTAAGGATAAATCACCTTTGTTGGAAATTCGCGACCTCCAGGTGGGTTTTCCTGTACGGGGTTTATTTGGGAGGACAACACGCTACAATATGGCGGTTAATCATGTTTCTTTTGATGTTAAGCCAGGGGAAACACTGGGTTTGGTGGGAGAATCTGGTTGTGGTAAAACTACTCTGGGTCGAAGTTTGCTGCGCTTAATTGAACCGATGGGTGGGGAAATTATCTTTGAGGGTCAAAATATCACTACCCTCAAAGGCGAAGCTTTACAGAAGTTGCGGCGAGAAATGCAAATTGTCTTCCAAAATCCTTTTAGTTCTCTCGACCCCCGGATGAAAATTGGGGATGCGGTGATGGAACCGTTGTTAATTCACTCTGTGGGGAAGACAAAGAAACAACGCAGAGACCGTGTCGTTGAACTTTTAGAACGGGTGGGTTTAAGTGCAGATGCAATACACCGGTATCCGCATCAGTTTTCTGGTGGTCAACGCCAACGAATTTGTATTGCGCGGACTTTGGCTTTAAATCCTAAGTTTATTATCTGCGATGAGTCGGTTTCGGCGTTGGATGTTTCTGTACAGGCGCAGGTATTAAATCTGCTGAAGGAATTGCAGGAGGATTTTCAACTGACTTATATTTTCATCTCTCATGATTTAAGTGTAGTCAAATTTATGAGCGATCGCATTTTAGTGATGAATCGTGGTCAAATTGTCGAACAAGGCACAGCCGAAAGTATTTACCTAGAACCGAAGGAAGAATATACACAAAAATTAATTGCTTCTATTCCTACTGGTAGTGCTGAACGGGTACGCGCTAGACACTTACGCACATAAAGTCAAGAATTTTTGGGGTTTACCGCTTGGGCTTTGATCAGGATTTAACGAACCGCAGAGGCGCAGAGAACGCAGAGGAGGAGAAATGAGGAGTTATGTTGAGGAGATGGCTTTGTTGTTGGGGTTAGAGCTTGGGGATGAATATGTTGATGGGGTGGTGCAGAATTTTGAGATAATTAAGGCGATCGCTCAAGTTGTGAATGAGTTTCCTTTACCGGAGGAAGTTGAACCTGCACCAGTGTTTGAACCATGAATGATTCTGTATCAATTGCTGCGGCTGTCCGTACAGGTGAAGTTAGCGCGGTGGAAGTTACTAAAGCGGCTTTAGCAAGAATTACTGCACAAAATCCTCAACTTAATTGTTTTACGGCGATAACTGCGGAAACTGCTTTGATAGATGCAGCTAAAATTGATAGGGAAATAGCCCAAGGTAAAAATCCCGGTGTGTTAGCTGGTGTCCCTTTTGCGGTGAAAAATCTCTACGATATCGCTGGTTTAACAACTTTAGCAGGGTCGAAAATCAATGCCGAAAATCCCCCAGCTAGCCAAGATGCAACCGCAGTCACCAAATTAAAACAAGCGGGTGCGGTGCTGGTTGGCGCTTTAAATATGGATGAATACGCCTATGGCTTTGTGACAGAAAACTCCCATTATGGTGCTACCCACAACCCCCACGATTTAGAACGAGTCGCTGGTGGTTCCTCTGGTGGTTCGGCTGCGGCTGTAGCGGCGGGTTTAGTCCCCCTGACACTGGGTTCTGATACGAATGGTTCAATTCGGGTTCCGGCGGCTTTGTGTGGCGTGCTGGGCTTTAAACCCACATACAGGCGCTTGTCTCGTGCTGGGGTGGCTTTATTTTCTAGCAGTCTTGACCATGTTGGCACTTTTGCCAATTCTGTAGAGGATATTGCTACAGCTTTTGATCTGCTTCAAGGTGAAGATGATCGTGATCCTGTTTGTACAAAGCGTCCTCCCCAATTATCTCTACCACAACTGCATCAAGATATCTCTGTGATCAGAATTGCGATCGCAGGTGATTATTTTACTCAAGCTGCTTCACCAGAAGCCTTAGCCGCAGTCCAAAAAGTAGCAAATGCTTTAAGTGTAACTGAGTATGTAACTCTACCCGAAGCCCACCGCGCCCGTGCAGCAGCCTTTGTGATTACCGCTAGTGAAGGAGCAAATCTGCATTTAGAGCAATTAAAGTCGCGTCCCCAGGATTTTGACCCGGCGACACGCGATCGCTTTTTGGCAGGGGCATTAATACCGAGTAGTTGGTACTTACAAGCACAAAGGTTTAGAAGGTGGTATGGCGATCGCCTCCAGGAAATCTGGCAAAATGTAGATATAATTCTCGCCCCCACCACACCGATTTCCGCACCGCTAATTGGTCAAAAAACCATGATTTTAGATGGTGAAGAAATTCTAGTGCGTCCTCATTTAGGATTATTCACCCAACCATTATCCTTCATTGGCTTACCCGTTTTATCAGTACCAATTCAGTGTCCCAACGCCTTACCTTTGGGTGTGCAAATCATCGCTGCACCCTATAATGAAGCTTTAATTTTAAGAGTTGCGGCTGTGTTAGAATCCCAAGGTGTAATTTCCACACAATAATTACTCATATTTTATATAAAGCTGCACACAATCATGAAATCCATTAATTCATCCGTCTTTATCTGCGTTTATCTGTGTTTATCTGCGTTCAATTATTCTTGAAATCTTATTCTATAGTCAGACTTTAAGCAATAAATATACTAATAAAAGATGAACAAACCTATCAATCAAGCGAAGAATAGTGAATGTCTTTGTTGCCATTCCTTGGCTAATCGTCGTCATTTTATGAAATCTCTCCTTCCCGGAGCAGTAGCTTTTACTATCCTGCAATCAGCAGCACCTGCTCAAGCCGAAATTCGTCAAGCTAAAGCTTTAGTTCTGAGTTGTATAGACTTTCGATTTTTGACAGCAGAGCGCTACTTTTTAAGGAAAAAAAATGTAGATGGCGAGTATGATTGGACAGCTTTAGCAGGTGCTTCCCTAGCTGTAGCAGGATTCCCTCACCCATCTGATGCGGAAGCATTTTGGGATCAGCTAGATATATCCTATCGACTACATCATATTAACAAAGTGATTGTGATTGATCATCAAGACTGTGGGGCTTATGCAAGCATGATTGACCCTAATTTAAGTAAAGACCCAGATCAAGAATTGCAAGTACATACAGATTATTTGAATCGCGCTTATTGGTCAATTCGCGATCGCTATCCCAATCTTGAGGTCGAACTTTATTTTGCGACTCTCAACAAAGGAGAATTTAAAATTATTTTACCTAGAAATAAGGCATAGCACAAGCCTCTAAATATACTCTACCAATATAGAGAGGACTAAAGTCCTGACTACAAACCTTTGTGATGCTCTTCTGTTGTCTATTTCCCAGAATCCGACAGATTATGGTCACAACAATGCTTTGTCGCCTCCGGGACTGGATCATATCCACCGGGATGGAAGGGATGACAACGCAAAATCCGCCGAGTCGCCATCCACCCACCGCGCCAGATCCCAAATCGCTCAATGGCTTCCATAGAGTACATTGAACAAGTTGGTTGAAAGCGACAAGTCGGGGGAAACAGTGGCGAAATAAACATTCTGTAACCTTTAATCAACCAAATCAATAATAGTTTCATCGCGATCGCCTAAATCTTATAAATTAGTAATAAATGTCAAAAATTCCTATCTTGTACTTTCCTTGTTATCTCCAGCTATCAATTTCACCTCAGCTCCACCTTTGTGGCTACAAATTACCGTAGTTGCAATTTGGGTGTCACTCATCCTCCTTATCGCTTGGGTAGTACATCGCTTTGCGAAGGGCGAACCAGAAATAGTCAGGAAAATAGTTCACATTGGGACTGGGAATGTGATCATGCTAGCTTGGTGGCTGGATGTTCCCGCCAGTTTAGGCATTACAGCTTCCATTGTCGCCAGTGCCATCACCTTATTATCATACCGATTTCCCATCCTTCCCGGTATTAATAGCGTGGGTAGGCAAAGTTTGGGAACCTTCTTTTATGCTCTGAGTATGGGCATTTTAGTCGCTTGCTTCTGGCACATACAACAGCCCCAATACGCAGCTATCGGCATCATGGTCATGGCTTGGGGCGATGGGTTAGCAGCATTGATTGGACAGCGTTTTGGTAAACATAAGTATCAACTCTGGGGAGCGCAAAAAAGCTGGGAAGGCTCCTTGACAATGGCTTTAGTCAGTTTTATCATCAGTAGTATTATTTTACTGAGTGTTGAAGGCAACCTTTGGCAAACTTGGGTAATATCCCTAGCGATCGCCTTAGCAGCTACTAGTTTAGAAGCTATTTCATTTCTGGGTATTGATAATTTAACAGTTCCTTTAGGGAGCGCAGGTCTGGCATTTTTGTTAATTAATATTTTCCTGCACCACTCTCTCTAAACACTAGGGATTTCTCCCAGTCTCAAAAGTGTCTACATAACAAATGATTAAAATAATTTGTATTTTTAATAACGTTAATTCTTATAAGTTACTGTCAAGCGCTCCCCTAGTCAAATAATTGAAAACTCGATTATTAGATGACATAGCCGCAAAACCCGCAATATTGTCTATTTATTTTCTCAAAGTATGAGTTTTACCCCAAAAAAATCAGACTTTATATCTACTTTGAGGAGTAAATATACAACATTGATTTCTACCTATGGATTTATGAATTCCTCACAAACAGTGCTTATAGTTAAGTTCTTAGGTGGACAGAAACCTATGTACGTAAGTGAGGCTAACAATCATGTCATATCCAATATTTACTTCAGAATTGTTTGTTACTTTATCTGATGATCAACAGGAACTTGTCGCTGGCGGTCAAGACTTTGAACTGGCTGGTAGCAACTTCGCCAACAGAGTGGCAAACTTACAAGGAACAAGTAATGCCGGGCCAGAGGGCAGTACTGCCAACTCCACAGGTGATGTTACAGCTATTAATACTGCGGCACAAGACTTGTTGGGATTGGGTGCAGCAGAAGTTCCTCAAATTGAGGCCTTGGGTGCTGCACCAGTTCTTAACGGTGGAGGCGGTGGTACTGGTGGTGCTGCTGAAGGTTAATCAACTAAACCAGTCAAACCATTAAATCATTCCTACAGTTAACCCAGAAAGTTTATCTCTCACATTCAAGTATTTCACCCATCTGGGTAGGAAATGGTGAATGAAGTTATTCTCCGAATCAGCAGTGCAATTGTCTATTCCTGACCATACTCAAAAACTGCAATTGTGATCTCCAATAACTGAACTATTGCAGAGGTCACCTTGGGGAGTTTCTCCAGTAAGCACTCTGGGTTTCCTTTTCTCAAACTTGGAAAGTAGGCTTTAATTCCAGAATTTTCTTGCCAGTTCATTTTGGCTGAATACGTCAGCAAAACTGCATCAACAAGTTAGTATCTGGGATCTTCTGTTTAACAATTACGTAAGTGAGGCTAACAATTATGACAGAGCATATTCTATCAGAGTTGTGTGTGGCGTTATCCGACGCGCAACAAGAACTCGTAGCCGGAGGTGCTGACTTTGAGCTAGCTGGGAGCAATTTCGCTAACAGAATCGCAAATTTAGCAGGAACAGCCACTTCTGGCCCAGGTGGTAGCACTGCCAACTCCACAGGTCAGTTGACGGCTATTAATACTGCGGCACAAGACTTGTTGGGATTAGGTGCGGCGCAAGTTCCTACAGTTGAAGGTTTGGGCGCTGCACCAGTTCTTAACGGTGGAGGCGGTGGTACTGGTACTGCTCCTCCTCCTCCTCCTGCTGGAGGTTAAATGGATGGGTAAGCAGACTCTCAAAACTACTTTGACAAAGTACTAGAGACATCTGCGATCGCTAGCTTGACTAATTGATGATGACACAGATAACTGTGTTGATAATCTCTAGTTAGCACTGAGTCATCTGTGACTCATACATTGCCACCAAAAAGGATTCTAGAGCTTTCTGTGTGATTTATGTTTGCAGAACTTGATTATTGAGCCGAATACTCAGGATAAACTGCATCCACAAGTCAGTTTCTAGAATCCTTTCTTTGAGAATTATGTCAAGGAGACTAACAATCATGGCAAATCACATTGGAGTTGATTGTCAGTGAAGCTAATCATCATGTCACATCGCATCGCCACATCAAATTGGTTTGCAGAGTTAGAATTATCCGATAGACAGCAGGAGTTGCTGGTTGGTGGTGTTAACTATCAACGCCAAAACAACAATTTCGCTCAAGGAGCTGCAATAACGAGAAAGTCAAGTGATAATAATCCAGAAGGAAACGCTTCTGAATCAAATACTCAGCTTGGTGATGTAAATTCTAATGCCACAAGTTTTTTGTCTAGTGAGCCTACCAAATTTCCCGCTCTTGCCAACTTTGAAAAACTGAATCAATTCAACACTGATTAGAAAATTTCACCACATCGAGATTTAAAGTTTCTTGCCCCTATGTAAAGGTTAAAAGTTAGGATTGATTTTGCCAGAATATAAAACTTTTACTCTGCTTTGCAACGCAAACCTGCTAAATATGAGAAGAAAAGGGGGAAGAGGAGATAGTTATCACTCGCTCAACGTAAGTGAGGACTTTGAGAAAGTTTGAGCATTCTCCTCTGTTGTTTCTACGCGTTATCCACGTAAGATCCATGAGAAAGGTTATTGCCGTACATATTGTACTCCTTTCTCTATCCCCATCCCTAATTATACAACATCATAAACCAGATGTTAGCTTCGGTTAGCATCTTATGTTACAGTTTCAATTTTTCTCCAAATTTTTCAGCCAATAATATTTAACAACTGTCAATTTCATCGGCGGTTAATTATTAAGTTTTAGACTTTTGCTAGAAAACTATTATCCAAATCAAACCCAAGGTAGATTACAGTGAACTCCTTTCCCCAACAAGACAACCATTTTTGGAATCGGTTTAACGAACCGACACCAGAAGAACTCAGTTTAGTTGAACCTCACGAGTTTCTTCCCCGCATCAGTAAATGGACAAGCATCGGCGCAGGAGTTTTGTTCATTACATTTATGGCGGCGGCTGGACTCACATCTGTTTTTAGTTACAATGTCACAGTCAAAGTTCCGGCGACTATTCGACCAGAAGGAGAACTGGGGATAGTTCAATCTGCCGTAATTGGAACAGTGCAGAAAATAGATGTGCAGGAAAATCAGGTAGTCAAACAAGGAGAACCCATTGCTTACGTTGATGATTCCCGCCTGCAAAATCAAAAAAGTCAACTAGAAAATACTATTGAACAGAGTCAATTACAACTGCGCCAAATTGATGCTCAAATGGCTGACATTGCCACTCAAATTGCGGCTCAAAGAACCTTAGTTAACCGGACAGTAATCGCTGCACAAGCCGAACTCAGCGCGACTCAGCGCAACTATGAAGACCAGCAAAAGACGACTATAGCTGATTTGACAGAAGCCGAAGTTACTTGGAATTTAGCGAGAATACAACGCGATCGCCTACAAAAGAATAACTTATTAACTGCAACCGTACAAGAAGCCGAAGTAGCTTTGAATTTAGCAGAACTGCAACGCGACCGATTACAGTCAGTAGTCGCATCTGGAGCAGTTTCTCAAAATTTATTTGAAGAAAAAGAACAGCAGGTAAAATCAGCCCTAGCCAAGCTAGAACAAGCCAAAGCTAGCGCTAATGACTTGATGTCAGAAAAAGAACAAGCATTAAAAATTGCCCAAATCAAACTCCAAAAAGCTCAAACCAGTCTCAATCCTAATAATGCAGCTATAACCATAGCCTCTGAACGGATTAAACAAGAACAAGCCACTGGTAAATCTACCTTAGCTGCTTTGAACAGAGAACGAGAAACCCTATTGCAACAGCGTCTAGAACTGGAAAAACAAACTATTCGGACAAGCAAAGAACTACAACAGGTAGAAATTGACCTGAATGAAACTGTAATCCGAGCGCCAATTACAGGTACACTGCTGCAATTAAATCTGCGTCATCCTGGACAGGTAGTACAACCAGGTCAAGCTATTGCTCAAATTGCACCCATCAATAGTCCCATACTAATTAAAGCATTCGTCCAGCCTCAAGACATCGACAAAGTAAAACCTGGTCAAAAAGTGCAGATGCAGGTTTCAGCTTGTCCTTATCCCAACTACGGTACTCTCAACGGGACAGTGAAAAATGTTGCCCCAGATGCCCTACCAATGGGAAATAACAGCACCGAGCCAGGTGTACAAGGGGCTGCTCAGACAGTCGCCTATGAAACCACCATAGAAGCCAAAACCACTTATGTAGGTACAGAAAATTATCAATGTCATCTCCAACCCGGTATGACAGGTCGAGCTGATATTATTTCCCGTCAGGAAACAATACTTAATTTCATTCTCCGCAAAGCCCGATTAATCACAGATTTCTGAGCAAGAGTTAAATGCCGATAGAAGAGGATGAACGCAGATGTACGCTGATAAATATCTGTTGTGGTATTTTTGGAGGTTGCTAATTTTGTATTAATAAGAAAAGTTAATTACGAATTACAAATTACGAACTACGAATTAAATTATGTTTGGTTTAATCAAACTTCAAAAAAACTATCAATACGTTTCACAGTTAAGCGAAGAAGACTGTGGAGCAGCTTGTCTGGCGACAATTAGCAAACATTACGGTCGGTTTTTAAGCATAAATCGCAGTCGAGAATCCGTAGGAACTGGACAACTAGGAACTACCTTACTAGGTCTAAAACGCGGATCTGAGAATTTGGGTTTTAACGCTAGAGCAGTTAAAGCCTCGCCCGAAATTATCGACAGAATCAAAGAAGTGCAGTTACCAGCCATTATCCATTGGCACGGTTATCACTGGGTGGTTTTATATAACCAACAGGGCAAAAAGTATGTAATTGCTGATCCATCTGTGGGTATTCGTTATGTTGACCGAAAAGAGTTAACAGACGCTTGGAATGGGGTGATGCTCTTACTAGAACCAGATCCCGACCGCTTTTTTGATCAGCCCCAAGACAAACCAATGGGTGGCTTTGGACGCTTTCTGAAGCGGATTTTGCCTTATCGTGGTTTGCTAACTCAGGTTTTAATGCTGAATATTGCTTTGGGTGTACTGGCTTTGGGTTCTCCTGTACTGATCCAAATCCTCACAGATGATGTTTTAGTGCGCGGAGATGTGCAGTTACTAACTGTTGTCGTCGCAGCAGTTGTAGTAATGACTTTATTCAGCAGCACTTTACAATTATTGCAATCAACAATGATTGCTCACTTTGGTCAACGGCTGCAATTAGGGCTAGTTTTGGAATTTGGGCGTAAAATGCTCCAGTTACCTTTAAATTACTACGAAGCCCGCCGGAGTGGTGAAATCACTAGCCGATTACGAGATATCAATGATATTAACCAGTTGGTATCACAGATAGTCGTGCTTTTACCGAGTAAATTTTTCATTGCAGTAATTTCTTTCTGCTTAATGCTGTTTTATAGTTGGAAACTAACATTAGCAGTTCTGGCTATTAGTGTTTTAATGACTTTATCTACTCTGCCTTTTTTACCTATCCTCCAACAAAAAACGCGCAGTCTTTTAGTTTTGGGGGCGGAAAATCAAGGGGTGTTGGTAGAAACATTTAAGGGCGCACAGGTATTGAAAACCACAAATGCTGCGCCCCAATTTTGGGAAGAATTTCAAAGTCGTTTTGGTCGTCTGGCTAATCTGACGTTTAGCACTGTGCAAATCGGAATTATCAACAATACTCTTTCTCGACTGCTTTCCACTATTGGTGGTATAGCTTTACTGGGGTTAGGAAGTATGTTGGTGATTCAGGGAGAATTAAGTATCGGGCAAATGCTGGCTTTTAATGTACTACAGGTGAATGTTCTGAGTCTAATTAATTCCTTAGTGGGTTTAGTAGATGAATATTTTCGCTCTCAAACAGCAATTTCTCGGCTTTTAGAAGTGATTGATGCGACACCAGAGGTGGTGGGAGGTAGTCAAAAGCCTGTGGCGCAAATTTCTGGACGTGCAGATATTCATTGTTCTCATCTGACATTTCACCACCCTGGGAGAGTTGACTTGTTAGAAGATTTTTCTCTCAAGTTACCCGGTGGACAAGCGATCGCTTTGATTGGTAAATCTGGTTGTGGTAAAAGTACCTTCGCCAAACTTTTAGCAGGTTTATATCAGCCAAATTCTGGTAATATCCGCATTGGTTCGTTTAACCTTGATGACATCGCCCTGGATTGTCTCCGACAACAAATTGTTTATGTCCCCCAAGAACCTCATTTTTGGAGTCGCACGATTTTAGAGAATTTCCGTTTAGGAACGCCCTACATTTCTTTTGAAGAAATTGTCAAAGCTTGCGAGATAGCTGATGCAGATAGCTTTATTAGTCAACTTCCCAGTAAGTATCAAACTGTGTTGGGTGAATTTGGGGCGAATCTCTCTGGTGGACAAAGACAAAGATTAGCGATCGCTAGAGGAATTATGACTAATCCACCTGTGCTAATTTTAGATGAAGCTACAGCCGGACTTGATCCAGTTAGTGAAGCCAGTGTTTTAGATGCAATTTTAGAATCCCGAAAAGGCAAAACAACAGTTTTAATTACCCATCGTCCCAGCGTTATCAAGCGAGCCGATTGGATTGTAATGTTAGAAAAAGGTGAAGTGCATTTACAAGGAACTCCAGAGACTTTTATGGCAGAAAAAGGAGAGCATCAAAAGTTTTTATCATTATGACAATTTACCCTAGTGTGAGCAAGTAATATCATGTTAGAAAATAATAAATTAAACAATTCATTTCTTTTCCAGTGTCTGACCGAAGCAGAGCAAGAAAGCATAGCTGGTGGGCAAGGGGAAGGTATACTAGGAACCAGTAATTTTTTCTTTCAGAAAACCGACATTCAATCTGAGGCAAATAATAATGTAAATCTTGCCGATGAATCGGTTTCTCAAACTACTAAATACAATTTATCCCAGATTACCATGGCATCATCTCTAACATTTAGATTACCTGATTTTAATTCTAATAGTAATAGCATAAATAATTTTATAGCTAAAGTTCTCAGTGGATTAATTTCTTGAATAATCTTTATGAAAATTCGTCTAGTTTTCTTGATTTTTATAATCAGTAAGAAAAGTTAACTTTTCACTTTTAAAAATCATCTGTACGAAAAATTAAATTCTCTCTGATTGCAGGGTAAAAAATCCTGGCTGAGATACTCGATTTTTTAAAGAATTCGGGTATTTTTCTGTTCCTCTTTAGGATTGTTATTTATAGATAAAATACAAACAAAAATGAACTTATTTACATGAATCTAAAGAAGTAAAATTACTTGATAATTTTCTAACCTAAGAACAGTTTAAATAATTCGCTAATAGTTAATAATAAAAGCATAGGTGATTCCACACCTAAACTAAGTAAGTGAGGCAAAAATCCATGTCATTCCAAATCATCAAAACTGATTTGTTTGAAGAGTTATCCGCAGAGCAACAAGAGCTGTTAGCTGGCGGATGTGCCAGTTCCGAAGAAAAAGAGCCTTCAGTTGGCGAAGAAGAAGCACCTCCATTTGGCGAAGAAGAAGCACCTCCATTTGGCGGTAGTGATAATGGCGATTCTCAAAGCCGTGTTCGCCGTATTCCCATCCGCTTAACAGGTGTTCTTGAAATCAGAAAATAAAGACTAAGTATTACCATGATTTCAACTTCGCCTATATTCTTGTCTAATTAACAGATTTTTTCCGTTTTAACCGAAAAAAGGATCTGTCATTTTGCACCCATCCAGAAAATTTTCTGGTATGGGTGCTACCTAACCTACCTAACATTTATGTCCTAAATTGAGGTAACAGATTATGTCAGAACAAATCATTAAACCTGATTTATTTGTGGAGTTATCCGCAGAGTCACAAGAACTTCTATCTGGGGGTCAACAATTACAATTAGGTGGACAAACTAGACCTGATATTACCGTTATTGGTACTCTCATTGATTCTAGCGGTCAACGTGTCCCCGTTCGGATTTTTGGCTTTGTTGCTGGACAACCTTTCGGAGGCGGCGGAGGTGGTTTCTAACAGCACTGGTGAAGAAGTTTCTTAGTGCTAAACATCAAATCCCTCGAAATCTAACTAAACTGTCCCGACTTCTAGAAAAGAAATGAGATATTCATAACCTCTCTCCTTATACGAGAGAGGTTTTTTAGGATGTTTGGTATTTGATAAAACAGACGATCAGATTTATTGTTCGCCTCTGTCTGAAGATGTAAATATTCAGTCTATTTTGATCTGAATATTTTCTCAGATCAAATCAAAGATACTACTAAAAATCAAGGATAAAAGGCAAAAATAAGATCAAATTAATTGAAATTCCTGATCATAATTTTTTGGTAATGTTCAGAAAAAATTATATTTTAATTAAACCTAAATTTTTCATGACTCAAAAGATGTATGTGGGAGAGTATTTATTTATAACTATGGGGCAATTTAATCACTAGAAAATACGTTTAGAAATAAAAGCATAGGTGCAACACTCCCATCTTTTTTACTTAGGTGTGTACCACATACAAACGAGTTTGAGGTAAAAATTATGTCAGTTCAAGACCTCCAATCTGATTTGTTGATGGATTTATCTACAGAAGAACAGCAGCTTCTTTCTGGTGGCTACGGTTTCGGTGGCTACGGTTTCGGTGGCTACGGTCATCGTGGCTACGGTTTCGGTGGCTACGGTCATCGTGGCTACGGTCATCGTGGCTACGGTCACGGTGGCTACGGTCGAGGTGGCTACGGTCACGGTGGCTGGTTCTAATAATGAGCCTGAAGCCTACACTTACCTGACAGCTAGGTGTAGGCAGTTGACAGCATTAAAAAGCCTGCCCGCGCAGCTTTTACGAAACGAAGCCTCCACGGGCTTCGTTTTTGTCTACTACAGGGTTTAAAGCAATGAATGAATTGCTAATTAGAGGAATAGCGTTCGCCTTTGGCGCGGCTTTGCTGTTCGCCTCCGGCACGGCTTTGCGGTTCGCTGATCCAATCGAGTAAAATCGGATTGACTAACTCTGGTGCTTCATCTTGGGGGCAATGTCCGACTCCTTCCAAGGGGATAAATTTTAGCACTTGCGGATAGCTGGCTAGTTCTCTACCTAAATCTATCGGTTCCCAGGGGTCGGCTGTTCCCCAAAGAATAATGGCAGGACAAGGTAGTAAAGGTAAAAGGTCTTCTGGTAGAGGGCCTGTAGAATAGGAAGTAAAAGCCAGAAACACCGCTACAGCGCCTGGGTCTTTGGCTGGTGCGGTGAGAATATCAACCAACTCCTCTGTGACTATCTCTGCATTAGCGTAGGCTTGAAGCAAAATCTTGCGGACTGTTTTCGGTTGAGCAACTTGATTGAAAAAAAACTTACCAACTGATTTGATAGATAATATGCGTTGGAGAATCGGTGCGCCGAAACGACGAGACCAAGGTAGTGTTTCCCGTTTGCGATCGTGCAACAATCGTAAGGAACAGTTGAGTAAGGCTACTCCTAAAGCTATATCCGGGTTGCTGACTGCTGCTTGTAATAACACAATACAGCCGATGGAATTTCCGACTAAAAAAGCAGGTTCACCCACTACTTCCCGACAAAAGTCGGCTAACTGCTCTCCCCAGGTTTCCAGGGTGTAGTTAATTTCTTCCCCTGGTTGAGGTTTCGCGGAACCGCCAAAGCCAATTAAATCAATGGCATAAACACGACAATTTTCTGCCAGCACGGGAATATTTTTCCGCCAGTGCCACCATGAGGCTCCAAAGCCATGCACGAGAACAACTGCGGGGCCATGAGTTCCTTGAGTCTGATAGCAGATGGGGAAACCTTGCCAAATCCAAGTTTTGGTGGAGGTAAATGTATTTGTGGAAGTTGTCATCAGAAATTTATGAATATATGAGTATGAGTACCAAGAAAAAATTTATATTGCTGAGAAATAGCAGTCCTAAATGATTTGTAAAATCTCACCTATGGACTGTTGAGTGTTAACCAGGAATAGCCACCACACTGTTGATTCGTGTGATGTTTCTTGGGGATTTTGAGATGATCTCTATCATAGTTCACATTTCGTAATCTTGCGGGTTCCTTGCTTGGAGAGGAAGAGGGAATGTCAGCATTTGTGTGAAAAAATGTTACAATGGGATTATGTGTGATGTAATAGAATTAACATTTTTAGTAAATTCAGTAGTTTCACAATTTGCGATCGCCAAATTGGTCTGTAAGATCATGAAATATCAACGATTGCCTTTAAATTGATTTGTACGCAGAAAAGTCAGTGTAAATTTCACATAAACTTTTTTTTATTAGTTCTTTGCGGCTGGAGAAGATGAATATACTCGAAACAATTAACACCCCTGTTGGTAGCTATGCACCAGATTTTGAGCTTCCAGGAATTGACGATCAAGTACACCATCTCAGCCGTTATTTAGAAAAGTTTCATGCAGTTGGTGTGATTGCGATGTGCAACCACTGTCCTTATGTCAGCTTGTATGTAGACAGGTTAAAAAATATTCAGGCGGAATTTGCTCAAGATGGTTTTACTCTGATTGGGATGAATGGTAGCAGTACTAGGCAAAACCTAAGCGAAAGCTTTGAGCAGATGAAAGTTTTTGCCCAAAGTCACGAGTTGAATTTTCCTTATCTATGGGATTCTACCCAAGATGTGACTCGGAGTTTTGGCGCTAGTACAACACCAATGGCTTTTCTGATCGATCAGAATGGTATAGTCCAGTACAAAGGACAAATTGACAATCATCCCCAAGAACCATCATCTGTGGGAGAAGATTATTTCCGAGATGCGATCGCTTGTTTGTTCAAGGGTCAAGCGATTAACATACCAGAAACCACCGCAGCAGGGACTTCATTGATTTGGCGGAACTAGACATATGTAGTCACGGTACTGCTATCTTAAATTGGAGGCAATTGCAACTTTTTTGATAAAGCGTAACTTCATGGGAACGAATTACCGACGGGTTTTACTTAAACTAAGCGGTGAAGCCTTAATGGGCAACATGGGCTATGGGATTGATCCAGAAGTGGTCAAGGAAATAGCCGAGGAAGTAGCAGAGGTGGTAGCCACCGGCGTTCAAATCGCCATCGTCGTGGGCGGCGGGAATATTTTTCGTGGCGTTAAAGCTGCGTCGGCGGGGATGGACAGGGCAGCTGCTGACTACATAGGGATGATTGCCACGGTAATGAATGCCATGACGCTACAAGATTGCTTAGAGCGAATTGGGGTACAGACGCGGGTACAAACCGCGATCGCTATGCAAGAATTAGCGGAACCGTATATCCGTCGTCGCGCTATCCGCCATTTAGAAAAAGGTCGGGTAGTAATTTTTGGTGCTGGTTCAGGAAACCCCTTCTTTACGACTGACACCACCGCAGCCTTAAGAGCCGCAGAAATTGATGCCGAGGTGATTTTTAAAGCCACCAAGGTAGACGGCATATACGATGCTGACCCCCATATTTATCCAGAGGCCAAGCGTTACACCAGTCTCACCTACGCGCACGTTTTAGCCAAAGATTTGCGCGTCATGGATAGTACAGCGATCGCCTTGTGTAAAGACAATAATATCCCAATTCTGGTTTTTGATTTAACGGTGCGAGGTAACGTCCGCCGAGCCGTCTTGGGAGAAAAAATCGGCACCCTTGTGGGAGGTTCATGTGAAATTATCTGAAGCTAAGAGTACGATGGAAAAAACCGTTGAGGCAACTCAACGAGCTTTTAACAGCATTCGCACTGGCCGCGCCAATGCGAGTTTACTAGATAAAGTCTTGGTGGACTACCACGGTACACCGACATCGTTGAAATCACTGGCAAACATTAGCACGCCAGATGCCACAACCATCTTGATTCAGCCTTACGATAAAGGCAGCTTAAACATAGTCGAAAAAGCAATTTCCCTGTCTGACATCGGTTTAACACCCAGTAACGACGGTTCTGTGATTCGGCTAAATATACCACCATTGACAAGCGATCGCCGGAAAGAATTTGTCAAAATTGCTGCCAAGTATGCTGAAGAAGGTCGCGTAGCCATTCGCAACATCCGTCGTGATGTCCAAGACTCGATTCGCAAAGAGGAAAAAGCTAGCGAAATCTCTAAAGATGAATCCAAAGACCAACAAGATCAACTGCAAAAACTCACAAACAAGTACACTTCCAGAATAGATGACTTACTGACAGAAAAAGAAAAAGACATTACAACTGTCTAAAAGCAGCTCATAGAGTAGAGTATTTTTAACTATAAAGGCTGAAGAATGTTGTCTAAATTCTTCAGTCTTTCTTTCTTTCTTTGTCTACTTCTTCCAAAAGGAGAAGGGGAGAAGCTACGCGAATGCGGTTTGTTTCTCCTATAATTCCGCGCATCCTTATAAAGAATTGGTATTACGCTTGAGTACAAAAGATGCGCTGAGAGTGCCGAGGGCAAGTAAGCTAAAGATGGACGAGGGTTCAGGGACGGTGGTTGGAGAAAGTTGAGGATCATTCGGCGGGAACAAAGTATCATTGCAAACTACTGTACCAGCAGTGCAAAGAGCAGATGCTGTTTGCATTGTCCCGAACATCAATCCCGATGTGACGGCGAGGGCTGTAGCAGATAGTAGAAATAGATGTTTCATGTGGTCCTTAGTGCGATCGCTAATCTTGTAGAGAGTTTCCGTAAAAATTATACATTCTTTCTCAGAGTAAATGCGCTATGACTACCCAAAAAACAGATGCGCCTCATTTCAACTTGTATAAATTCGTCCCAAGTCCGAAATTTTAATCATCCAAGATATCAGCCTCCCACGGGCGCAGTTTTAGTTACCGAGTGGGGTCTTATGACACAAACGAGAATTTACCAATTTGTGTGTACACCGTAGCCCAAAAGGAGAAGGGGAAAAGCGAGGCGAATGCGGTATGCGCTACGCGAACGTTTCTCCTATAATTTGGCGCATCCTCATAAAGAATTGGTATTACGCTTGAGTACAAAAGATGCGCTGAGAGTGCCGAGGGCAAGTAAGCTAAAGATGGATGAGGGTTCAGGGACGGTGATTATGGTTGCAGAAAAACTAATGGGTAACTCACTATCTTCCGGCCCGAAATTTTCAAAATTTGGTACGAATGGCGGTGCAGAAAAAATTTCTAAATAACCTGGTGTCGGCAAGAAACTAGCGAAAAACGGACTAGAATAGTTTCCCCCCGATGTAGAATACCCAAAACCGTCACCCGTTAACTGCTGACTATTAAGACTAATTAAATTGTCAAGATTAAAAGGTTCATTTCCGGGTATTGGAATCCCTGCGGGTTCCAGAGCAGTAATTGTTTCATTATTGCGTACACCAGTAATTCCCAATATTTGGTAAAAACCCAAATCGTCAGGGGTATCATTGGTGGTGAAAGTACCAATCGCCGATATACCAGTACCAGAATAATTCCACTGCCATGTTAAAGCAGCAGATGCGGCTTGCATTGTCCCGAACATCAATCCCGATGTGACGGCGAGGGCTGTAGCAGATAGTAGAGATAGATGTTTCATGTGGTCCTTAGTGCGATCGCTAATCTTGTAGAGAGTTTCCGTAAAAATTATACATTCTTTCTCAGAGTAAATGCGCTATGACTACCCAAAAAAAACAGGTGCGCCTCATTTCAACTTGTATAAATTCATTCCGAGTTGGAAATTTTAATCATCCAACATATCAGCCTCCCACGGGCGCGGTTTTCGTTACCTTAAAATATGAAAGCAACGGTTTCTTCCCCACTCCCTATATTTCTGGAAAGATCATCAGCCAGCATTGAATTTATGTAAAGCAATTCCCTTACTCCAACCAACCTGAATCCCCTTCAGACACTGCTCGATATATTTCCACAGCATTTTATACGAGAGATTGTGAGTAAACTTCAGGCGAATTATTCTTAATAAACAGCGATAAATCAGTAGTAGAGTCAAGCGGATGATTAAGACAGGAAAAGGCACTTTATTAAAAGCGTGTTTTAAAGCAAAATAGGTGGTATTTTTAGCCAGAGAATACCAACAAGTCAGATGTTTTTGGTCTAAGCGATTGTGACTAGGTTGGGGGTAATGATCTACAACTACATCACAATGGTGAATTTCATAGCCAGCTTGAATCAGACGCAAACAAACATCAGTTTCATCTAAAAAATAGTCAAAAAACTCATCATATCCGTTAATCTTTTCTAAAAATTCTTTGCGGTAAGATGAGTTCGTACCCATTAAACCATTATACCAAAAACCTTGCGGTTGATTGTAGTTAATCACACCAGCCAAACAAATTGGACTTGTATTACTAATCAGATTTGTGATCCCACGATGATATTGTAAAGGATAGCCAGGAGCAGTCATATCACGCACAGTACCACCAACCCCGGCACATTTATCACCATATAAAGAGTATGTAGATAAAAGTTTTTCTATCCAGTCAGGGGGTGGAATTGCATCATCATCAATAAAAGCAATAATCGCACCTGATGCCAACTTTATACCCACATTGCGAGATACACTAATATTTCTTTCTTCAACACTGGCTACTTTGAGGTTTCTGTTGAAACTACTGGACATGATAGTTAACATTTCCATAGTTTCAGGACTTGATGAAGCATCAACGACAATAACTTCACACAATGAATAAGTAATTTCGTTGATTGCTATCAGTGTCTTCTCTAAAGAAATCTGACGGTCAGCCGTACAGATAACAATAGATATCAAGATTGTTTGATTTTGGTTTACTTCCGCTTCTAATAAACTACTGCAACGCATTCTTTTGTTTTAAAACTCCTTTTATGTAAATCCTAATTGGTGTAGATAAAGATAGTTTGTCTGCAAGACGTTTGGTGATTTTCCAAACGATTGCTAAAATTAAACTTCTCAGATTTGAACCTGATAAATGTTTGAAATTATTTGCATATATTTTCCCTGGTTGTACATAAAGTTCTTGGAGTCTGGTAAATAAAAAATAATTGGAACTGATCTTTGATCTTTGCGGGACTTTCAACAATTGCGTGAAGACATCAACATCAAAATCTAAAATTGGTTGTGGTTTAATTTGATTTAGCATTGCTGGATTTTGGATAATTTGAGTTAAAAGTGCAGTTAATCCCTCCACAGAACCATCAAACTTATAACAATTAACCCCATGCTGAAAATGCTCTTTAAATGCCGGAATATCCGCTAAAATTAGAGGTACTCCCATCCAGTTAAGCTCATGGGCCGCCAGACAAAAAGTTTCCACACGAGAGGCAAAAATTGCCAAATGTGACTCTTGAGATATTTTCAAATATTCCTCTGCTAAATATTGCCCAGAAAATGAAAAATGTTTGAGGAATTTTGGAGAAATAAAACTTTTAACTTCATCTAAATAAGACTTATATTTAGAGTTTGTCGTAGCTAAATTGTATCCGGCAAAAGTGACATGAATCTGCTCAGTCAACGTCTGACAAATTTCTTCACAAGCACGAGCTATAATGTCCGTACCCTTCAAATGTACTATTCTTCCTGGACAGAGAATTTTTAAAGGAAATAAAGCATGGTTAATTGCACAGTGGCTATTTTGTTCTGCCAGCTTACGATAAGGTAAAGGAGAGACAAACACTTGATTATTAATACCAAAATAGCTGGTGTACCAGTCTGCTACAGACTGAGAAGGACTTTTCCAAGCATCTGCTAATTCTAAGCAAAATCTTTCCGCATAATTAGACAATATATAGTCATTACCGACATCCAAAGCCACAGGATAACGGTCTGTTAAATCCCAAATTTCTCTAGAACCATGTAAATGAACCCACATTGGGACATTTTTGAACACTGAATCAGGATGAGAATGTTTGTCTCGCAGGGTATGAAATCCCATACCTCCATGTTCACACCATTCCACCCCAACTATATTTTTGTCAGCAATGATTTTTTTTAAACCCTCTGCTAAAGCTAGGGAAGTTTTTTCGATATTATAAATATCTTCGGAATTTAGCTGAATATCAGCCAATTCATTAATATGATATATTTCACATTTTAATTTGCATGAATCAAAATATTCTCTGGCTTTGATAGCCTCAATCTCAGGAATGCCATACAATAAAATTAACGGTGTATATTCTGAAGTTTGTAAATATTGAATAAGTTGTGATATGTATTGCCCTATTCCTCCACTAATAAATGGCGCAATCTCTAGGGTGGGAAAAACTATGTACATAAAATTAGATTTTCAAATTATTTAAATATTCTCGTTATTAAGATAGTCAAGATAACTATGCCAAGATGTCCTTGTTAGGCGCTCCACAACATGAGGATATTTCGGATTGATTTTATACTTATCTTCAAACTTGCGTCGATTGATGTCATTATTTCTGTTACCCAAAGAAGGTGGATGGGGAATATGTATGATGTAAGACTCAAAGCAACTCGCAAAAAAATAACCAGCTAACCAAGCTCGATAAGTAAAATCAACATCATCAAAGCCATAATTACCATCGTAAATCGGATCAAAACCACCTAAATTGATCATCGCCTGCTTACACATTCCCATATTTGAAACTAGCACTCCTGTCCAATTAGCTATGGGCTGATTAGCAGCAGGTTGCATCATACTGACTGGTTCATGTCCCCAAAGAAAATTCACAGCACCACTACAATCTGAATTTGCATATTCGAGTCGTGGTCCGGTGGACAGCACAGCATGAGGATGTGATAAGTGCAGATTTACATGAGCTTCAATATGTGTACGAGATGGTACATGATCTGCATCTAGTATGATTACTAAACCATCTAGAGCAGCTGCAACACCTTTGTTCCGCAGGGTATTCAGTCGAAAGGCATTTTTAATTGTTGGTTCTTGAATAATTTTGTAATTGAGATTGTATATGTTGCAATGTTCAATAAATACTTGCAAGGAATTATCTGTTGATCCATCATCACACAGAATAATTAAGTCTGGTTGCAGGGTATTTTTGGCTATGGCAGAAATCACAAAAGGTAATTCCTGCGATTTATTATAACAGATAATGATCAGAGAAATTGGTGTATTTACTTGATATTTATGTAAGATAATTGGCTGGGTAAATTCATAAGTATGATCATGGGTTTCTGTTGTTATGGAAGTTTGCAGGATTGATTTATGCTGATTTGATAAAAAGCTATTTTTCCCAAAGCGCAACACTAGATTAATATAGTGCCATATGTCTAGTAAGAATCTGCCGATGGTGCGGAAAATCAAGTTTTTCTTGATTTTGGTCAGAAATAACCATGTACGAGAGTTTTTTATGTCGGAAATTTCTGCTAATAAATCATGATTAGATAAATTTAATTGCTCTATTTCTGCAATCAGGGATTGACATTGTTGCGCTAGTTCGGATTTTTCTTTAATTAGGCGATGATCGCACTCTTGGCTAGATAATTTGTTTTCCATCATCATCTATACTTAGTTTCTTCCATCTGAAATTTTTTGTAAATAACAATTAATGCCTTGTTTAGTTTCCCCAATAAACCTAATTTTGCCTTTATCTATCCACAGCACACGCTCACAAGATTGTTGCACAAAATCCAAATCATGGGATACTACCAAAACCGTAGTTTTTTCATGCCAAAAATTTTCAATTCGTCGCTTACACTTATTCTTAAAACTTTCATCACCAACGGACAATATTTCATCTAATATCAAGATATCTGGCTGTACATCCGTAGCAATAGCAAAACCCAAACGTGCTACCATCCCTGAAGATAAACCCTTGACTGGTACTAATACATATTCCTCCAATTCGGCAAACTCCAAAATAGACTGCGCTCTTTTTTTGATTTCGGCTCGTGTAAAACCCAAGAGAACGCCATAAAGAAAAATATTATCAATTACAGAAATATCTGGATCAAAACCTGCGCCTAGTTCAATCAAAGGAGCAATTTTACCGCGTACTCTGACTGTACCACTGGTAGGTTGCAAAATGCCAGAAATTATCTTCAAAATAGTGGATTTACCAGAACCATTTGCGCCAATAATGCCAATTTTTTCACCTTGTTCAATCACCAATTCAATTTCATCTAGCACTAACCTCTTTGCCGGTTGACGATATTTACCTGCTAATAACGAGAAAAAGGTTTTCTTCATATCATAAGAAAATTCTTCTTGTGTTCGTCGCCATAGAAAAACTTGGTTTAGGCGAATTACTTCCATACTTTTTAAAACATTCCTGTTCTGTTCGCAATTGGTAGGTGCTTCAACTCTGGAAATTAAAGCAGTGGTCGCCTCAGTGAGTTACAGAGAAGAGTACTTAAGTCTTATACCAAATTAAGATGAAGCTGCATAGAATAAGATTTCAATAATCATTGAACGCAGATAAACGCAGATAAAGACGGATGAATTAATGGATTTCATGATTCTGTGCAGTCTTACATAAAATTGGTATTAGCAGTTTGTTGATGACAGGAAATTACTAATCCAGTTCTTTCGATAACCCCAATTTGTATTTAACTTTAAACCACAGCTTGCGTAACTGCCAAAATTTAGATGATTCCATCGCCCAAATTCTTTTTTTCAATTCGTCTATTTCATAACTATGATTTGCTAACATAGCTACTTCGTATTCTATTTCTTTATCTTTCCATAATTGAGTCAGATATAGCACCATGACATCAGCATATGAAGCTACGGTTTTTTGGTGTTTCCTCAACATATACTGAATTAATTGCGTCCGCCGAGGCTGTGCTACTGTCCATACCATTGAATCGTAGTGGCGACGATAAAGAAATAATTCTATTGGTAAAATATCGCCTGCACAGTCATTTTCATATAAGCTAATAAAATAATCCCAATCTTCATAAGAAATTAACTCTTCATCAAAATTTCCTACTTTTTGAATAGCTGATCTGCGGTATAAATTTGTACTATTTACCACGTTGGTATTATTAAACAGCATCAATTCCGGAATGAAGCCTACAGGAGCTTGAGTATATTCATAAGCTTCAAAGTTGCGTGTATAACAACCTATATAACTTAGTTCATGATTGTTTAACAGGGCTATGACTGCTTTTTCAATATATTCAGGATGAATTTTGTCATCTGAATCTAGAAGCATCATAAATTCACCTGAACTAATTTTTATCCCGGCGTTACGAGCAGAACTTAAGCCTCCATTGGGTTTAAAGACTTTAATTACACCAGACAAATTTTGAAAAACTTTATTTGTTTCTGAGTCAGTAGAGCCATCATTGACAACGATAATTTCTACATTTTTATAAGTTGATTTTTGAATTGATTCAATCGTTTCTTCAATATACTTTCCTTGGTTGTAAAGAGGAATAACTACAGAAACTTTAGCTTCTTGATTAACTAGCCAATGTTTGGGAGAAATATCAATTTTATAAGATTTTTCCACTTGCTCAGAGGCTAAGTCTGGATCACACCATTCCTGAATGCTTGATTGAGCGTTTTCGGAAATTTCGTGTAAATAAGCAATATTCCTGTAATTATCTAAAATTGTATGGGCAATTTCTTCAGGATGGGATGGATTAATTAAAAAGCCGGAATTTCTGTGTTCAATCATTTCTGACATCCCACCTTCTTGACTACCAATCACCACACAACCCAAGGACATGGCTTCTAAACAAACATTAGCCCAATTCTCCCAGCGTGAAGGAAATACACAAAAACAAGTGTTTAATAAAATTTCGGGGATTTCTTCATAGGGTGCGGCTCCTTTAAAAATAATGTTGTCTTTTAAATCATAGGGGATACGTTTTTGTAAATATTCAGTATAAGAACGAAAGAATGGAGCAGAGTATGTGTCTCTTCCATACATTTCAAAGATAAAGTTGGGTTCTTTAGCCAGAATTATTTTAGCGGCTTCAATGAAAGTATCTACGCCTTTTCTGACTTGAATGCTGCCAATAAATGTAATTTTTTCAATTTGTGACTTGACAAATTTACGTGTAGGCTTGATAGTAGATAATAATAAGGGATAAGGACTTCTAGTAATACAGTTTAAATTAAGTCTTTTACTAAAATATTCCGCCAGAGATGCCGAAGGTGATGTGACGATATCGGCACTTTTAACGCAGTAGTCTTCTAAATATATATCTATTGGCGTTTGAGTAGTTGTATGCTTTTCTTCATCGATTTCGACTAAAAGCGAGCGTGGTGTATGTAATTTTACAACTAGTTGAGTATTAGCAAATTCATTTAAAAGTTTTTTGGCTCTAATTGTGGTGAATCCTTCGGCGTTATATTCAGCAAATTCAATGACATCGAAAGGAGTGAGCAATTTGAGAGTCTGATAAACTCGATCAGAATAATTTTGATTATATGTAAAAAAATGGCGATCGCTTAGTGGTGGCTCTGTCCGAATCAGTGTGACGTTTGGGGGTAAATAATGTAGATTAGACTCACAAAAGCAGTCAGTAATCAGATACACATCATGGCCTCTTTTTGCCATATATTTGCTAATGTTAGCTATATAAGTACCAATTCCTCCTCCTGTAATGGGGCCAAACTCACGGGAAACATAAGCTATTTTCATTAGTAAAGCTCTTCTGTTTGAAAAAGTTTATTTTGACTTTGCTATAAATTCAATGATATAAAGGATACAATAAAGTCCGGTGAATAATCAACCATATACACAAAACTTTTATCAATCGATTCGAGAAGGTTCACGACTTTCTGCTCAAGCAGTTGTCCCCTTAGTCATGGAACTAATCCCAGCAAAAAGCCTAGTAGATGTTGGTTGCGGCTTGGGAACTTGGCTCTCAGTATTTAAAGAGCTTGGTATAGAAGACTATCTGGGGATAGATGGAGATTACGTAGATAGAAATATGCTGGAAATTGAAAGCAGCAAATTTCTCTGCTTTGATTTAAAGCAACCTCTAGAAATTGGGAGAAAGTTTGATTTGGTTATGTCTTTGGAAGTTGCGGAACATCTTCCTGTGGAGTCCGCGGAAATCTTTATTCATTCATTAACTAACTTGGGAAATATTGTACTGTTTTCCGCAGCAATTCCTTTTCAAGGTGGTCTTAATCATCTGAATGAACAGTGGCTGGAATATTGGGGAGAAATTTTTGCCAAGTATGGCTATGTGGCGATTGATTGCTTACGCCAGAAAATATGGAATCACGAAAAAGTAGAACCTTGGTATGCTCAGAATCTCCTGATTTTTGTTAAGGAAACTTGCCTAGCTGAATATCCTTTATTAGAAAAAGAATTCCACCAAGGTGAGCATAACTTAGGGATGGTTCATCCCAAAATTTACCTGAGTGCGATCGCTGCCGTCAAGTGGGAGATGCATCTAGAGTTGGAGAAATTAAAATCTCAGCTAGAACCTTAGAGGATGCTTTCAAACTCCAATTGTCGGTAGCAAAACATTCTAGATCCCCCTAAAGCCACTTTCTCAACCAGGGCTAGGGGGGATCAAAACGTGATCAGGCGACTTGAGAATACTTGTGTGTACATCTTAGCCTTTTCAAGGATAGTTAGGGGAAATCAAGCATCCTCTACGCCATACCTGCAATTTCCGAACCAGCAGGCGCATTAGGCAAATTAGCAAAACCTGTATAATTAGTCCCATCCATTAACCAAATTGAATTCCATCCTTGGGTGATATTATTCATAATAATGTCAGGTTTACCATCGCTATTAAAGTCTCCGGTTCCCAAAGATTGCCAACCAGGTGCGCTAGGTAAATTAGCAAAGCCAATGTAATCTGTGCCATTTAAGAACCAGACGGAATTCCATCCTTGGGTAGGATTATTCAAGAGAATATCTGCTTTACCATCGGCGTTAAAGTCTGCAACACCAGTAATATCCCAGCCATTAGCTACAGGTAAGTTACCATAACCTGTGTAAGTAGCACCATTAGCACCACCTAAAAACCAGACTGTGTTCCAATTGGTCGTAGTATTATTGAGCAGGATATCAACATTACCATCATTGTTGAAGTCTGCGGCTCCTTTAATCTCCCAACCTGCTGCTATTGGTAAACCTACACCATCTAAGTAGTTAGCGCCATCTAGAAACCAGACAACATTAAAATTGTTAGTAGGATTGCTGGCAATTAAATCGGTTTTACCATCTTTGTTAAAGTCAGCCGTTGCTACTGGTCGATAACCCGGAGAACCAACAATATTAATAACTCCTGCATAGTTTGTCCCATCCATTAACCATGCTTGATTCAATCCTTGACTGGGATTAGTTAAGAGGATATCCGTTTGACGATCTTTATTGAAGTCTTTTGCTGCGTTGGGTGTGGCAATTGTTAAGTTTGATAAACTTAACGAATAGTTAGAATTGATATTAGCGCTATCCGGTTCAACTGAGATCAAGTAATTACCAGCCGCCAAGGTAGCATTAATCGTCCCATTGTTATTCACCTCAGTAGTGTCAGTGAAAAGCCTTTCACCACCATCAATTATTCCATTATTATTTGCGTCGGAAATGATACTGGTTTTCAGACCACTTTCAGTTACTCCACTCAATAGCACACTAATTTGACTTGTACCTGCAAGGGAAAATTTATAGTAATCGAGTGGATCTACAACACCGACAAACTCCTTGTAAGTCCTAGTCCCATTGAAATTTCCAACATTGTAGGCGCTATTGAGTGTATTTCCCGGATCTGAAAGAATAGAAGCTGGAGTAGGTACAGCTCCTACCTCTAAAGAATAGCCAGAATAGCTATTATTATTAGGTGAAGTAGAAGGTTTAACTTCAATAAAATAATTACCAGCACCCAAGGTAGTATTAATCGTCCCATTATTACTGGGAAAACCAGTGTCACTGTAAAGCCGTTCTCCGCTATCAAGTAATCTATTATTATTTCTGTCGTAGATAATACTAGCTTCAACAGAATTTACAGTTATTCCACTTAAGAGCAAATTAATTGTACTGGTGTTTAAAACTGAAAATTCATAGTAATCGACTTGACCTACACCGCCTGCAATTTGATTGAAAGTGTTAGTAGTCCTGAGATTGCTAATATTGTAGGGAGTAGTTAATGTATTGTCTGACATTTTTTTAGTTAATTGTTAATTTGATACGGTGTTGACCACGTGTTATGCAAACATCTAAATTCGATTATACAAGTAATTACTGTAAACAGGTAATTTTAGCTACGCTGGTATTACCGCTATGTATCAAAAAAGTAAATAAGAATATTTTAAGGGAATAACATCTATCTTTAGATATAAATTTTATGGTGGATTGAGCGATCGCTTGTCATGCGATCGCACCAAACTATTCAAACTAAGCCATACCAGCAATTTCCCAACCAGCAGGCGCAGTAGGCAAATTAGCAGAGCCAATGTAATCTGTGCCATCCATCAACCAAATTGAATTCCATCTTTGGGTGATATTATTCATAATAATGTCAGGGTTTCCATCGCTATTAAAGTCTCCGGTTCCCAAAGATTGCCAACCAGGTGCGCTGGGTAAATTAGTATAGCCAATGTAATCTGTGCCATCTAAGAACCAGACGGAATTCCATCCTTGGGTGGGATTATTCAAGAGAATATCCGCGTTACCATCGGCGTTAAAGTCTGCAACACCAGTAATATCCCAGCCATTAGCTACAGGTAAGTTACCATAACCTGTGTAAGTAGCACCATTCGCACCGCCTAAAAACCAGACTGTGTTCCAATTGGTCGTAGTATTATTGAGCAGAATATCAACATTACCATCATTGTTGAAGTCTGCGGCTCCTTTAATCTCCCAACCTGGTGCTGTGGGTAATCCCACACCATCTAAGTAGTTAGCGCCATCCATAAACCAGACAGCATTAAAATTATTAGTGGGATTGCTAACAATTAAATCGGTTTTACCATCATTGTCAAAGTCAGCCGTTGCTACTGGTCGATAACCAGGAGAACCAAAGAGATTACTAAATCCTGTGTAGGTTGTCCCATTCATTAACCATGCTGTATTCAATCCCTGACTGGGATTGGTTAAGAGAATGTCCGTTTGACCATCGCCATTAAAATCTGGTATTTGCGACAGTGGTAACAGTCTGCTATTAAATAAATACTCTCCTGTCTCCCCTGATGAACCACTGTATAGTTGAAAAGGATCAAAATATTCATTACCATAACCAGCTACAGCTACAAAGTAATCTGTATTTGCGGTAATTTGATAGCGTAAAAGTGGATCTACAAAAGATATATCTCTATCATCGTTAAAATCTAAAAGATTGCCTTCTATGTCGTAGATGAAGAGAACAGCATCAAAGGGAGCAAAATTCGTAGGATCATCATAGGATTTGATATCAATCTCTAAAATCCCGGCGGTAGGAGAATTGATTTTGAAAAAATCGACATCAAGATCGCCTACTTCAAAGAATTCTCCAGTCTCAAAATCACTATCACCACCAATGACCCCTAGAATATTTGTTGCGGGAAAGGGTGGATTATAGCCGTAGTATGCCTCTGCAATAGTACTATTTTGGTCAAAATAAGTCATAACTAAGTAGCTCAGTATTCACTGCAACATGATCTTAATCTCTATTTAAATATTTGTGTATAACCTAAATAAATAGTTCACACAAAAAATACCAGTATTTTCTCTAGCAAAATAAAAAAAATAATTTGGTATGACTACATATTTCCGGCTTTGTTAAATTTGGCACTATCGCAAATTTTGAATTTCACTCTCATGCTGCGTGGAGAGAGAAATAAAATAATCAAGAAAAAAAACCGCAAATAAGAGTGAAATAAAAGATTTTTCCCCAAATTTTTTTTGGCTCAAGGCGCTAAATTTTGCCAAAGTGCAATACTCCCGTTGAGTTTTGCTCTGACTCACCGATATATCAGAAAGCTCTAATGTTTCATCCAACCCAAAGGCTCCATTAATTTCAACCAGCTTTGTCTGAATTGCCAAAACTTACTAGATTGCAGATGACTAACTGTATTTTTAGATACCTCAACCTCAGACTCCAGATTTTTGATATGCAATCTCAAATGAGATAATTCTGCGCTTAATTGAGATATGAGAAGAGACTCAGATTCTGCTGATGGGGAAACTAATTCATCAGAATTGATTTCAGGAGAATCAATTTTATTGTGTGAAGCTTCTAAATAGGGAATACCTTCTTGAAAGCCATAGATAAATTCACCATTTTCAGAAACCAAAGAATTATCTTGCAGATGCAATGGTTGCTTCGTGATGGGACAAGCTAGAAGTGGAAAAAACCAATCTTGATCATTCTTCTGTGTCAAAGCTTGGATATAGTGAGGTTTAATATTAATATCCCCAGGCTTCCGCACAACAATATAATGAGTATTGTGAGTATTGGGACTATCTCCTTTGAGCAAATTTCCTAAAGAAAGTTGACGAATCAGATTTTGCCAAAAAAACCAAGTAAATTTTTTGGGGGGATGAAACTGTAAATACTCCCATAACAACCATGCTAAAGTTTGACCAAAATGATGGACATAACTGGTTTCAATGACTTCAAAACCTGCATACTTAACGATTTCCATCAAGCCATTTTCAGTAAACCGAATGTAATCTCCAGGAAAGTCATGTTGTGGTTGTAAAAAAGGAACAGCAATAATTCCATATCCCATTGGTCTGAGAACTCGATAAAATTCCTCAGCAATTTGCCAGGGATATCGAGTATGTTCTAGGACAGCAATAGAAACTATTGTATCCACAGATTCATCTAGCAAAGGAATATGATGTAAATCTGCAAGTATATCTGGTTTATTCCATTCAGTAATATCAATATTTAAATCTTTTTCACCTAATTGAATGCTTCTTTGTCCAGACCCAGCATTGAGAACAATACCATAGCAGTATTTACGAAAACGACTGATCTCTTCAGACAAAGGCATCCAGACTAATGGATTAGGAAAAATAGTCATATATATTATATGTGATATAGCAACGGTAATTTATTTGGGAAAAATCTTCAGTCATGTCAAGTCAGCAAAACTTTACAGCAAATCCATAAATTGATCTCGCCAGAGATGAAAACAAGCCCAACCCAGAGACAAAATGATCATACCACTGAGTAAAGCACCCCAAATTAAACCCAAATCTGCTGATGTTCCTGATAATGTAATCTGACGCAAACTTTCAATAATCGGTGATAATGGATTCAACACCAAAAACTGCTTGATGTGTGGGGGAACAATAGCGGCTGGGTAAAATATAGGACTACTCAGCCAAATCACAAATACAACTAACTCATAAAAGTAAGGTAAGTCTCTAAAAAATACATATAATCCACTAACAAAAAATCCCACCCCTGTAGAAACTAACACTAAAGCTAAAAACGGGAAGAACAGCGCCAGCACATTGACTAAACTCTGGGAATAAATAAAAGTAATCACTGCCAACACAGGCAGTACTCCTACTGAAAATTGAAATACATTTGAAGTAATAATAGATACTGGAAAAACACTTGATGGCAGAGAAATTTTATTTAATAGTGAGCCGTTATTCACTATACTATTTAATGCCTGAGAGGTGGAAGACGAGAAAAAATTGATCACAACCAGTCCCGTAAAGGCTGCCAATATATAATTGAGGATGGAATCGTCGTAATAGGATGCAAATGCTGTCCCAAAAATCGCCGAGTACAATGCTGTCATTAATAGTGGATTCAATAGCGACCAATAAACCCCCAAAAACGAGCCTCTATAGCGGACTTTTAAATTCCGCAATACCAAAACGTGCAGCAATTCCCAATAGCGGCGCACTAGCAACCAAGTAAAATTACTTTTAAGTGAAATTTTCATTATTAAAAAATACCATACACTCTGGATTTTTTGTGATTAATTTATTTGTGGGAACTCCTCAAACGCGGACATCCCTACTGTATGGAGTTCAAAACCTCTCTCTTTGTAGGAGAGAGGTTTTCGGTGATACATTGAAAAGTTAAAATGCCCACCCTACAAGATTGAAGGTGGTGTTTTACGCAGATTTTAACTAAGCGCCTACAGATTCTTTGGCTGCATAAAGCACTTCGGCGTTAATCTCTTTGAAGCCTCTCTCACGAGCAAATTTCTCGGTGTTGCGCTTGACTTTACCTCGGACAAATCCGGGAATTTTGTTTAATTCGGCTTGTCCATCTTTAGACCAGTTGAGGTCTGAGTCGGCTGATATTCCTTTGGTGATTACTTCTTTGGTGTCGTGTCCACCGAAGATTTCCAACAAGTGATCTTCCATTCCCAAGGTGAAGGAGTTGTATATCAAGTCTGTGATCTGATTTGTCCCTTCGTAACCTAAAAATGGTTTGTATCCAATGGGGAAGTTCTGGACGTGTATGGGTGAAGCTATGACTCCACAAGGAATATCTAAGCGTTTACCAACGTGGCGTTCCATTTGTGTACCGAATATGGCTGAGGGTTCCACGCGGGCGATCGCATCTCCAATTTCTCCGTGATCGTCGGTAATCAGCACTTCGTCGCAATATTCGCTCACCTGTTCGCGGAACCAGTCTGCATCATATTTACAGTAGGTTCCCGCCCAAACAACGTGTATCCCCATTTCTCTCGCCAAAATCTTGGTCATGGCCGCAGCGTGGGTATTGTCACCAAAGACCACGGCTTTTTTACCAGTCAAGTTTTGACAGTCGATAGAACGGGAGAACCACACAGCCTGAGACACATTCAGGGTTTGTTCGGTGATAAATTCTTCATAGTTAGCTTCAGCGCCTTGGGCGTTAATTACCTGCTGAATTTTACGGATACATCTTGCAGTTTCTACTACACCCATTGGGGTAATATCTACACAAGGTGTACCGAATTGTTCTTCTAAGTAAGCAGCAGTGGCTAAACCCAGTTCTCGGTAAGGAACCAAGTTAAACCAGGCTTGGGGTAATTTTTTCAACTCATGTACCGAAGCACCTTCAGGAATCATCGTATTGATTTCAATTCCCAAATCAGCCATCAGCCGTTTGAGTTCGGTGCAGTCGTGGTTATTATGAAAACCAAGTGTAGAATTACCAATAATATTAACAGAAGGTTTTGCGGTTTTGCCTTCTGGTAATTCGCCTCGTTTCCTGGCTTTTTCGATGTAATACTGCACGATTTGATGCAGAGTGCGATCGGCGGCTTGGAATTCATTGAAGCGGTAGTGGTTGACATCCGCTAACATGACATCCCCTTTCGCTTCTAGCTGCGCCCGTTCCACAAAGTTGTGTAAATCTTCTTGGAGAATGCTAGATGTACAAGTGGGAGTTAACACAATTAAATCTGGGTGTTCTTCTCCATCTTTGCGGATGATGTTATCTACGACCTTTTCTTGAGAACCCCTGGCTAAAACGTTGCGGTCAACTACACTGGTGGTGACAGGGGTGAAGTTTTTCTCCCGTGATAACATAGAGCGCATGACGTTAAAGTAGTCATCGCCTAATGGGGCGTGCATAATCGCATGGACGTTTTTAAATGAACTCGCGACCCGCAGTGTGCCGATGTGGGCTGGCCCTGCATACATCCAGTAAGCTAATTTCATGAATGTGTTCTCCCTTTGCAACTGAAATAACTATAAGTGCATGATTATGAAATCGCTTCTGATTGTCTCAAAAGTTGGAGTCAGGATGAAAGAGGAGTTTTTGCTGATTTTGTTGGTAATTAATCGCTCAAACCGAGTGACTGATTAGGATTGAGCCTCTGTATTTAACAATATTTTTGTTGTTTAATTAAATAACTCTTAATGATTGGACAAATATTTTGATGATTTTTTCTTGATTATGTTAATTGTTAAATTATTGCTAAGAATATTTTGAAACGCACTAAGTGCGGAGGACGCAACAGAAGAGAATACAAGTATCAAATCAAGTCCAGTTAAGATGAAATTTACCGTTGAGCGAATAGCCAAAAAAACCTCACTTTGGTAAAGCTTATGCAAAATATTTCCCTCTCCTTCTCCCCAAGGGAGATGCTATGGGAAGATAAGGAGAGGGATATCGGCGTTTGTCAGGTTTTTTCCGATTAGCTACTGATGTGGATGCGCTCAACTAAAGGAGAAGCGCTAGAACCATTACCGTCTGTTTGCCGATTTTGGGGCGTACCGTGTAATTTCGGATCTGGCTGTGGTGGTTGCGGTTCGGGTCCCAGGGGTTGGGGATGTTCAATATACTGAAATTCTCCTTTACCATCCATTGAACGCCCTTTTGCCCAACGACCTTCGGCGCTTTCATTTCCGTCTGAGTGATTCCAGAACTGATAAGCAACTTCGCGTTTTTCTAATTCCAGAGGGAAGGAACTGGGAACGGGAGTACTTTCTAGTCCAGAATCTTGTAGATCCTCAATGGCTGCTTCCCACAGATTTTGATGCATGGTGTCACGAGCAATCATAAAGCTTAAGGTATCTTTCACCCCAGGATCGTCGGACATCTCATACATTCGCACTGCTTGCAAACGTCCCTGAGTTTCGGCATGGAGATTAGAGCGAAAATCTGCCATCAGGTTGCCGCTAGCGACGATAAAGCGACCATTCCAAGGGAAACCCACGCTGTCAGCCGGCAATGCACCTAAACCGGAAACAATGGCGTGTTGGGGGTTCATGGCTGCTGCCATAATCATGTCTCGTGGATTAGTACCACCCATGACCGCACCCACTACGGCATCTTTAGCCCCTTCTTCTTGGACTTTAACTGGGGCTTTATCGAGGAGATGAGCAATCATTGTCGCTAGCATCTCAATGTGACCGATTTCTTCAGTGCCGATATCTAGCAGCATATCTCTGTATTTAGCTGGACCTCGGCAGTTCCAACCTTGAAATAGGTACTGCATCATCACGGTCATTTCGCCAAATGTCCCACCGATGAGTTCTTGAATTTTCATCGCGTAGACTGCATCTGGCTTTTGTGGTGGCTTGAAGTACTGTAACTTTTTCTGGTGATAAAACATTGGGGTTCCTACTTAATTAATGGCATCTGGCAATACACAAATTAAATGTAAGTTTTGTGTTGCTGATGCTTTCTAGGTAACTACCCAATTCTCATGTGTACATCATGCTTGTGGTATATAAAAATATGGCAGAATTTCTAACTACAGATGTACACAAAACACAGATCGTTATATCTCCAGCATATTGGATCTGAGCAGCTAAACAAGGGCGGGCAAGATGCCCACCCCACAAAATTTATAGTATTAAAATGTGTACTACATTTATTTGCAGCTGTATGTTTTAATTCTCATCTCGTCCATGAATTTGAGCAGGTGGACTTGTGGCTTCAACTGCGGTAAATGGTTCGAGGATTTTGTAAGTATGATTTGCCCCTTTTGGGACTACCCAGGAACTTCCAGGTTCTAATAAAATCATTTGTCCTTCTATGTGCAGTTCCGCCCGGCCTTTAATTACATAACCAACTGTTTCGTATTCACGGGAGGTAGGTTGTTTATCTGCGCTTGGTTGTTCGTCTTCCCAAAGACGCATAGAAATTGATTTCCCAGAGGCTAGATATTTCTGACCGAGTTGACCTTTGGGGGAATGGCTAGAGTCTACTTTTTTAACACTTGTGTCAGCCATAATTAATTAATTGCCTTATGGTTTGAGTACAACTTTGATGCAGTTATCTTTTTTGTGCTTAAAAATTTCGTAGGCGTGGGGTGCTTGTTCTAGGGGTAGGCTGTGGGTGATTACAAATGATGGATCGATTTCACCTTTTTGAATATGTTCTAGTAACGGTTGTAGATATTTATGGACGTGTGTTTGTCCCATTTTGAAGGTGAGTCCTTTGTTCATGGCTGCACCCATTGGCATTTTGTCGATAAAGCCACCGTAAACTCCTGGGATTGATACTTTACCAGCTTTACTACAAGTCAAAATTACTTGACGCAGCGCGGTGGGGCGGTCTGTTTCTAGGCGTACTGTTTGTTTTACTTGGTCGTATAAAGCCATAAAGTCTGTACCGTGTGCTTCCATACCCACTGCATCAATGCAAGCATCGGGGCCACGTCCACCGGTCATTTCTTTGAGTGCTTCCCCAACATCCACGTCTTCGTAGTTGAGAACTTCGGCTTTGCCGTATTCTTGAGCCATTTTTAGGCGTTCGGGAATGCGATCGCACGCTATAACTCGTTCTGCACCCAGTAGATAAGCGCTGAGGATGGCAAATTGTCCCACAGGGCCGCAACCCCACACAGCCACCGTATCACCGGGTTTGATGTCGCAGTTCTCAGCGGCCATGTAGCCTGTGGGATAAATGTCTGTTAAAAACAATACTTGTTCATCAGTTAAATTATCGGGTACTTTGAACAAGCCGACATCGGCAAAGGGTACTCGTGCATATTCTGCTTGACCACCAGCGTAACCACCCAATAAGTGAGAATAGCCAAATATACCTGATGGTGAGTAGCCCATGAGCTTTTCTGCCATCCACGCATTCGGGTTGGAGTTGTCGCACAATGACGATAATTGCCTTTGACAAAATAGACAACCTCCGCAAGAAATAGTAAAGGGAACTACGACGCGATCGCCTACTTGCACATTTTTGACTTTATTCCCTAGTTCAACGACTTCTCCCATGAATTCATGACCCAGGATATCGCCTTTTTCCATTGTGGGAATATAGCCGTTATAAAGATGCAAATCTGAACCACAAATGGCGGTGGAAGTAATTTTGACAATGGCATCACGCGGGTTGATAATTTTCGGATCAGGTACTGTTTCTACCCGCACATTGTTTGCTCCTTGCCAGCAAACTGCTTTCATGGTGATTTATCCTTATTTATTAGTATCTTCTCGTGGTTTAATTGGAGTTTGAATATTTTTCAACCACAGAGGACGCAGAGAACACAGAGAGAAAAGATTTTGTTTTATTTCTTGTGGGCTTCTGGTCTATTTTCTTGATAATATCCATGTCGAGTCCCTGTAATTGGCTCTACACTATCTTCAACTTGGGTTTGGACTGAATCTAAAAACTCTTTTGTAGCTTTAGGAGTTGGTTCATCCAAATTGAGCTTTTCTCTAACATTTTCAGCAGTTTCTTTGAGGTTCTTCTGAGCCTTATCAACCTGTGAGTCATTTCTCTTGAGGGCGTTATTATCAGGCGTACCTTTGTAATAAATGCCTTCGGGAGTTTTCACGGTGTCAGCTTGCGCGAACATCAGATCATTACCGTAGTTAAAAAGCTGAAATGAGAAAAAGGCAACACCTATCAGAAAAACTATAATAATTTGGCGGAGAAGCATATTTTGTAACCAAGAAAATACACGTTTCATAAAAATCCTCACTTGTAATTGGATAACTATTTTTGTCCGGTTGGTTGTCCTGCGGTTGTGGCAATTTCGCCTGTTTCCATCAACATCTTGAAACGGCGTAAATCATCACCAATTTGCTGTTTTGGTTCTTCACCAAATAATTTGGCAATGACAACAGCTAAAGCTCCACCAGGAGGGTTATATTTGAGGACAACTTTGACTTCCGTGCCGCGATCGCCTGGCGCTGGTTGAAAACTGACAAAACCAGAATTATCAACATCTGCACCAGTTACAGAAGCCCAAGAAATCAACTCGTTTTCTCGGTCTTCTAGAATGTCTGCATCCCATTCAACGCTCTGCCCCAAGGGAGCGTTCGCAACCCAGTGAGAACGTTGTTCGTTGTACACTTTCACAGATTTGAGATGCTTCATAAATGTGGGCAGATTCTCAAAGTTGTGCCAAAACTGGTACAGTTCATCTGCTGGTTTATTGATTGTTACCGTCTTTTCAACTTTAATCGGTTGGTTCATAAATCAAGTGCTGATACAATTGTGTTTGAGGAACGTTCGCATTTGCGGAGTGTCTCCCTTTGGGAGAAGGACACAAAGAAAGAAAAATTCTAGTCCCCAATCCCCAATCCCTAGATATCTACACAGCCGCCCCTGTGGTCGGCTTGGGAGGCTGAAGTTCAGTTCCTACGCGTTCCTGATATAGCTGTGCTAATCGTTGTTCGTATTGGAGCAAATCGTGGTAAATTTCTTTTAAAATCGCGGTGGCTGCTGGGTCGGTGTACATAGCACACAAATTACCAATATCTCCTATACCTGTTTGTACATCCCCCAAGGCGCAACGTAACTGATATATGTCATCGCTACCAGTGAAGGCAGTTTTGACTTTGGCGTAGTGATTGGCGATATTTGCCACGATAGAAGGTTTTTCACCGAGTCTATCGAGATAGGTTTCCAATTTCTGAATATGGCGCTGTCTATGATTAATCATCTCTTGAAAGAGCGCTAGCACTTGGCTATCTGATTCTTTTTTGGCGTACTGTTCCAAGGCTTCTATTGAATAACGCTCCCCACTCAGCGCTGTATTCACGCCTTTAGCGATGTCACCTTTGGTAGAACCACCCCACGCATCAGCCAGTTTCCACCACTGGGCGCTGGTGTCTTTCTCCTCTGGAAGTGCAGCATCTTTACCACCGTAACCCAAACGACTCAGCAACGCTGTGCTAAAAATCGCCAAGTCTCCTGGTTCACGAGAGGTAATTAAATTCTTGTCTACCACCAACGGCTCATCGAGATAATTTGCACCAGCATTGATCATGTCTTTGCGGATAGCACTAAAGCCAGTGGCTTTTCTACCTTTGAGCAAATCACCCTCAATTAAAAGTTGTGGTCCGTGACAAACGGCAGCTATCCATTTTCCTTGTTGCATAGCCTCTTGTACAAAGCGGACTGTGTTGGGGTTGCGCCGCATTTTGTCGGGAGCCATACCGCCGGGAATTACCACTGCATCAAATTCCGCAGCTATGGCTTCTGTGGTGGTAGCGTCGGGTTGTACCGAAAGTTTACCTCGTTTACCCTTATATTTTTCATTCATACGTGAACCGAGGACAACCACCTCAATTCCCGCTTGTTTTAATGCATTAAAAGGAATCGTAAATTCTATATCCTCAACGTCATTTTCAATGAGGATAGCCACTTTTTTCTTACCGGAATGATTATGAGAACTTGTCATGAATTTTCCTAATTGTTAGAACTTAACCAAATACATTAATTGCTGCTTACATGGCTGGAATTTAACTCGTTGGTGATGTCGCAAACAATTCTTCGTAATCATGAGAAAAATAAGTATGAAATTTGGCGAATTTCTCAGGATTGATGGCGTTCTGTAGAACTGCAAATACAGCCCGGACATGAATTGCGGTTGTTGTCGGTTCTATATTTTCTCTTTGACTCACACGGGTGATAAATTCTTGCAGGTTGAAAGATTCACTAGTTTCTCCTTCTCCCCCTTGCAAACATTGGCCTAGTTCTTGTGGTAATTGTGCTGCTAACTCCTTGGCTTCATCGCCTGGAACACGCTCTTTGAGGGTTTCTAAAGTCGCACGGGTAGCACGTTCTGCATCTTCACGAGCATTTGATTGAGCTAGGCTTTGTACATGGGTAATAAATTCGTTATATTCCATTTTAGACCTCCGCTAATTCAAATTTATGCTTGGTTTTGATGAATGCAATTGCCAAAAAGTAGAGTGTTTAAATTTTGAGTTTAAAAAATAGTTATGAGCAGAAGTTACTCATGTAAAATTTCTGTGGCTCAATTACTTTTAACTCATAACTATATATACTCAACTACTACAAGTGGCTTGACTTTGAATTTATACTTACCAGATTAAGAGCTAATAACTCTTTCATCTTCGTTCGCAGGGGATATATTTTTTATGACTAAAGTAATACATCTTTGGTGAGAGTGGGTTTTGATGTACCAAGGGTATGATGAATAGGTAAATAAATTGAATATGATATGCTAGAAAATATTTCTAATGAAGAAATTAATCCTGATGATTTAGCGCCGGAAATTACCGAATCTTACGGTACTGGTGTCAAGGAGATGCCGGGGTATAATATTGGTGGGCGATCGCTCAGGCAAAGAAACCGCCAATATACACATACCAGTCCTGAAATTACTGGTGGTGATGTTGATGCTTATTGGCAAGTAGAGGACGCAGTAGGAGATGAAGCTGTGGGCGGTACTGCTTTGACTCCTGATCAAAATGTGACTGATGAATTAGGAAACGCAGTAGGATTACCGATGAAAGACGGAGATTTTCTCCACACCAACGATATTTTAGAGCAGCGTGATGATTCTCGCTGGGAATTAGATCCCATGTCTTCTGATGATTATCCAGAACGCAAAGAATAATTCTTCCCGCCCTTCTTGAGTAGCACTCAGCATTTAGACGTGGTTGTAATTTTGATATCATGTTTGCCTAATTGGCGTGGCTGAAATCAAGTATGAATTTAAATGTAGAGACGTTCCATGGAACGTCTCTACAGGGGTTTTGACATCATCACTTCAAATCAGCAACGCCGCCTAATTAGTTATAATTCCCGCATCTGTGCAAAATCCTCTTTCCCCCTGCTCCCCTGCGGCCTTAATGATAAGTCTTTGACCGGACACGATATGACATCCATATTTCCAGGTGCAAAATATGAGAATAGATAGTATCTGTCTACAAATCGCACTTTCAGGATTTAGGGATGTTATTCAGTATAATTTGGATTTTGTTGATGGGCTATTTTAGCGGACAAATTGCCCGTCGGTTAGGCGCTCCGCCTTTAATTGGGATGATTTTGGTTGGAATTCTACTAGGCTCACAGGTAGGAAACGTCATCAGTGCAGATGTGTTAAATACTGCCGATGAATTAAGAACTGTGGCAGTGATGATTATTTTGATGAAAGCTGGGCTAGGGTTAGATAGAGAAAAGCTGGCTCAACAGGGGACTGTGGCGCTGCGTTTGGGATTTTTACCTGCGACTACGGAAGCGATCGCAATTGCGATCGCCTCTATGGTAATTTTTAAATTCGACTTTCCTACCGGGTTGCTTTTGGGTTGTGTAATTGGTGCAGAATCTCCCGCCGTAATCGTTCCGGGAATGCTGAGGCTGAAAAGTTTAGGTTGGGGTGTGACTAAAGGCATTCCCGATGCAATTTTAACTGGTAGCGCCTTATCTAATGTCCTGCTGTTATTAATTTTCAGCCTCTTACTGGGTTTTTTAGGTAAAGGAGGAGTTGAGCAAATAACCTTGTTTGGCGGTTTAACTTTAAATGCTCTGCAATTACTTCCTCTGCAAATTATCATGCAGATATGCTTAGGAGTTTTGTTAGGTTACTTAGCCGCACGATTGTTAATTTCCTTATTAACCACACAAAACTGGACTCAAAATGCTGTCCAAGATACTATTATTGCGGCAGGAATAGCTTTATTTTTGGTAATTGTCGCTCAAATTTTACCTTACTTTTCTGGTTATTTGGCGATAATTGCGTTAGGATTTTTCTTAATTAAGTTAGATGCACCTTTAGCACGAAGCTTGCGGGGTGGGTTTGATAGCTTATGGGTAGTAGCGGAAATTTTCCTATTTGTTTTGTTGGGTGCAACTATTCAACTGCAAGTAATGGGCAAAATACTGTTACCCGGCCTTTTAATTTTGGCAATTGGTTTATTTATCGGTCGCATGATCGGCTGGTATTTATCGACTTTGGGTAGTAATTGGAATTGGCGCGAAAGACTATTTTTACTACCAGGAAACTCTGCTAAAGCCACTGTACAAGCCGCTGTTGGGGCAATTCCCCTGGCTCAAGGAATAGAGGGAGGAGAGATAATTTTAGCGATCGCAGCCCTTTCTATTATAACTACTGCACCCATAGGCGCTTGGGCTACTATGGCTTTTGCACCTAAATTATTAACCAGGGGAGAAGTTGACCCCACAAAAGTCACAATTGCTACTCATACCCTGTTACTGGCAGCCGTAGATACCTCTGATTTATCAACTGAAGTATTGACAAAGGTCGCAGATTTAGCACGCCGCAGTCATGGAAATGCGATCGTTCTCCACGTAGTTAATATCTCCAATGATCAAGCTTTCAAACAATTAGAAAAACGAGCCAAAAACTTGCTATCGGATATTAGATATGAGTTTTTGACAACAACAGGAACTGTTCCAGAAGAGATTATTCGCATTGCTCAAGAGTATCATGTCACTGCAATAGTGATGGGAAAACGCGGACATCAACCTTGGGAGCAAGTGCTGATTGGCTCAGTATCACAAGCAGTTTTGGAAGCGAGTTCAATTCCTGTAATCTTGCTGGAAAATCGTGAAATTAAATGATTTTTAAGCGGTATTTTCAAGGTTTTGAATGAATATACCTTGCGGCTCACTGCTGGGTTAACAAAAAATTTAGCTATATAGCTGGGGAGTAGGGAGTGGGGAGTGGGTTAAAACCCTCTTGGTGTGTGTCTAAGTTTGATTATCCGTTTATGTCTTAACTTCCTTGGCGGTTGCTATAAATCAAGGGACTCCAACCCGCATAAGCGGGTTTTGTCTGTGAATGTGCATTTAGCTCGATTTCATCCATTTTTTTGGCAACGCAATTTGTATCGCTCCAACCTAAGTAGGACAGTGGTTTTACTCATTTAACTTCATCGATACTCTGTGACGTAGAAAAAGTATTTGCCAAAAAACCAGGATTTTTGCCAGATAAAGCAACCAAGTTCTTAATTTTGGATAAAGTCGAGATCAACTCTTGTGTGAGATAATCAAACACGGAAGCAACTTAATTGTTGAAAATAGGAAAAAATCAAATATGAAACATCCTTTTGATTTAGGAACCACTGAGATAGAGTCTCTGAATCTGACGGCTCAAGACCTAACCGATGAAGAAGCGGCTAAAGTTACAGGTGGACTGCAATTCGGATTCCCTATTCCATCTCTAGGCTTCAATGTTAACTTCCCTACCCTATCTATAGGCGAAGAAGGTGGAAACGCCACTACTCTAGCTGTAGGCGAAGAAGGTGGAAGCGCCACTACTCTAGCTGTAGGCGAAGAAGGTGGAAACGCCACTACCCTAGCAGTAGGCGAAGAAGGCGGAGAAGTCACCACCCAAGCTGTAGGTGAAGAAGGCGGATCTGATGTGTTCTAGAACAAACAAATAAGCCAAAATAGAGTGGGGATTTTAGTGAAAATTCTATTTCTAAACCCCACACTATTTCATATTTCTATTCCCACTTCAATAGGTAGTACAAGAATTAATTGACCACAGATATAGACGCGTTAGCGGCTTGCCGTAGGCTACAGAGATAAATACAGATAAATACCTACCTCGGCACATTAGGAAACGCTATAAAGGACAGCCAAAATAGAAATTTTGTGTATTAAAAACTTATCCAAAAGTCTTTTTCGTCAATGAATATTTTAATTTTAGGCAATTCTAAAGATGCTCATGCAGTTGCTATAAACAAGGCGATTACAGAATCAGGTGCAACAGCCGATTATTTAGATACATCACTTTTTCCTACACATTTAAAATTATCTTGGGAGCCAGGAACACAAACAGGTTCTTTGATATTATCTTCAGGACGTTTATTAAAAATTACAGATATACATAGCGTCTATTGGCGGACTTTTTTTGGCGTGGGTGTGCCATCTTTACAAGATCAAGATCAGCAGAGAATTGCTACTAATGATTCAATGAGCGCTCTGCGTTCTCTAATGCAAGCTTGTCCGGCTCACTGGGTAAACTCCTGGGAAGCATACCAACTTCATAAAGAGAAACCCCTACAATTAAACATGGTTAACAATCTAGAAGTTACCATTCCCAAAACACTTATTAGTAATGATCAAGAGCAAATTATTCAATTTACTAAATCTGTAGGGAAAGCTATCTTTAAGCCAGTCTATGGCGGCGCATATACCAAGACTGTGACACCAGAACATTTAGAACCGAAACGATTAGAATTAGTCTTGAGTATTTCTCCAGTGACAATACAGGAATATATCCCTGGTACTAATATTCGTAGTTATGTAATTGGCGATTCGATCTATAGTGCCGAAATCCGGTCTAGTCAATTAGATTTTCGTGAAGATAGTCAAGCTGAGTTAATACCAATAGAATTACCTGCTTCAGTTGAGCAACAATGTTTAAATATTACTAAGATATTGATGTTAGAATGGACTGCCATCGATTGGCGTTTAAAACCAAATGGAGAATATGTTTTTCTCGAAGCTAACCCTAGTCCGATGTTTTTGCACTTTGAGAAACAAACAGGTTTCCCCATCACTCAAAAATTAGTTCAGCTTTTAATGAAGTAACTGTCAAATGCCCCACCCTAAACAGTTACCCCAGGGTTATAAAGTTGTGAGGATGGGGCTTCCATAAACCTAAGCAATTACCTTCTTGCAGTTAAAATTTGATTCCTAGTTGGCCGTTTAACCCGCGCACAGAATTGTAACCAGCACCGATAAAAACATTATCCGTAGCACCAGCCTGAACACCACCAGAGAAAGCCACGCCCTGATCTTCTGAATACCAGCCAACTCCGACATAAGGTGAAATCACTGGTAAACTCAGAAATTTCAAAATATCGGCTCCAGTAGCACCGTCAGGGCCTCTTCCTAACTCAACCCCAAAATCTAAAGCTCTAACTCCTACAGCATAGGTAACATCACCATCTTTTTCACCCACAGAAACCCAAGGTTGAGGTAAAAACTGAGCAGAAGCTAGAGTGGGGACAAATACAGTTAAGCAACTGAGTGATGAAATGAGTATTTTGGCAAAAACTGCTTTTTTCACGTTTTTCTCCTACACTACCTGTGACATTTTGACATTCTCTCACCCCTTGAAGGCATGAGATACCCAGAATTACTTCTAGGGCTTCTTCTTTCTAAGACTTGACTTACTCACAGGAGTTTCCTTGTGAGGTTCCAGTCTCTGTCTCATCCAGACAATTTATCTAAATGCGTTAATTACCTGTATAGTTAATAACTGTTTGTGACCTATTACAAAAAAAATCCCATCATGCCACACGAACCCATTGAAACAATTGTATCCGCTTATTTTGCTAACATTGCAGCCATGAATCCAGAAGGCTGGGTGAATAATTTTGCTGAAGATGCTATTAGTCATGACCCGGTTGGTGAACCACCAGCAAAAGTACATGAGGGATATAGAGAATTTATGGGGCAGTTACAAGCATTTTTTGATAAATTAGAACCAACAACTGAGCATATCTTCGTTGGTGGTAATCAGGCGGCGGTGAAGTGGACGATGCACGGTGTGAGTAAGAAAGGTAAGTCAGTTATCTTTGAAGGAATTACGATTTTTGAAATTAACGCAGTCGGTAAGATTAAAACAACTCGCGCTTACTGGAATCCCGCAAATATGGTAGCGCAACTACGGTCTTAAATATCAGGCTTTGTTTCCCATACTCCCTTAAACCCATCCATAATAAAGGCAGGTGTTATTTTTAATTTGGTTATGTACTTAACTTGGTTAGACAGCAATAGTTGGCTACTAGAAATCGGCAACCAACGTATATTACTTGACCCTTGGCTGGTTGATTCCTTAACTTTTGGCAATTTGGATTGGTTTTTCAGAGGTTCCCGTACACAAGAACGCCCCATACCAGAGAATATTGATTTACTTCTGCTGTCTCAAGGTTTGGAAGACCATGCTCATCCACCAACCCTAAAGCAGCTTGACCACCAAATTCCATCTGTGGCTTCTCCCAATGCGGCAAAATTATTACAGGGTTTGGGTTATACTTCCGTAACATCGTTAAGTCATGGCGAAACTTTCAAATTGAATGAGCAAGTGGAAATCACAGCTGTTCCTGGGTCTACCGTAGGTTATAACCTGGTAGAAAATGGTTATCTGCTCACAGAATTAACCAGTGGTTTGACACTTTACTATGAACCTCATGGCTCACATTCCCTAGAAATAAAACAGTTTGCGCCGGTTGATGTGGTGATTACACCAATTGTTGATGTGACATTACCTTTAGGTTTGCCAATTATTAAAGGTCGCAAGAGTGCGTTGGAAGTTGCACAGTGGTTAAAACCACAAATTATGCTTCCCACGGCTGCGGGTGGAGACGTAATCTTTGAAGGTTTGCTGACGAAATTCTTAAAAGCTGAAGGAACGGTAGAAGAGTTTAATGCCTTATTAAATCAGAACAATCTGACTACAAGAGTGATAGACCCCAAACCAGGCGATCGCCTAGAACTGCAATTACAAAAGCGCACATTAACAGTATAATCAAAAGAGTTTTACTTCTTTAGCTCTCCGCGCCACCCTGCGGGAAAGCTTTCAGCTAACAGCGCCTGGTGCGTAATCGAAATTATTTAATAATCATTGTCAGCCACACAAATTCCCTTACATTTAATACCATTAGTAGCGGTGCGCCGACAATGATCACATACAACCCTTTCAGCCTCAGAGCCTTGATTTATCTTAATATTAGACTCTTCCTGTAACTTATCCTTTTCGCCATCAAATTTTACAGTCATAAAAACAGATAAATTTCTTGCTGCTTACATTTTACTCTTCATTTCTTCCTTTGCGCCTCTGCGCCTTTGCGTGAACCTCTCTTAATTTCACCCCACCCAAGCCAAACACAAATTCCGAAAATCATCACCCCGCACCTCAAAATTGGGGTACTGGTCAAAACTCGCACAAGCCGGAGATAAAAGCACCACAGAAGCGTGATATTTTTGAGCTAATTCTGCTGACCGAGAAACAGCCTTTTCCATTGTTTCCACGATTTCATAATTACTATAACCCACCGATTGCAGACGTTGAGCAAAGGCTGGCGCGGCACTACCAATTAACAAAACCGCCGCCGCTTTAGCTTGAATTTGAGTTAACCAAGCCGTATCATCACCCGGTTTAGCTTCACCACCAGCAATCAAAATTGCCGGACTGTTCACAGATAATAACCCAACTTCAGCCGCATCATAATTAGTGGCTTTGCTGTCATTAATAAAATCAATACCTTCCCAAGTACAAATATGTTCTAAACGATGGGGAACACCAGAAAAATTACGAATTGCAGTATCAATAGCATCGGGTTTAATTCCTGCTAACCGCGCCGCAGCAACAGCCATTAACAAATTTTGCAAGTTATGTTCTCCTACCATTCGCAAAGCCGAGGCGGAGATTACTCTTTCGGGTTTAGAGATTGGTTTTAACTTTTCTACAACCCAACCATCTTCAATATAAAAGCCTTGTTCACTAACTAAAAAATTTTTACCTTTAACACTTGTCCAATAAGCATCCGGCCAATGAATAATACCCATCTTATTCAAATAGGAGTCATCACCATTAAATACTTGAAAATGGGACTGACTTAATAACTGCGCTTTGATATTGTAGTAATTTTCTAAAGTCTTATGGCGGGCGAGATGGTCTGGTGTAAAAGTCGTCCAAATGCCGATGTGGGGAGCGAGAGTAACCGAAGATTCTATTTGATAACTGCTAATTTCTGCAATTACCCAATCTGGAAGTTTTTCAGATAAGGCAACTTCACAGGCAGCATAACCAATATTACCACAGGCGGGAGCATTCAATCCGGCTGCTTGAAATATTGCGGCAATTAAAGCGGTAGTGGTAGTTTTGCCATTAGTGCCAGTAATGCCTACCCAAGGGGAAGCTTGCAAGTGTCGCCAAGCGAGTTCCATTTCGCCGATGGTTTCAATGCCTAATTCTCGCGCCTTGATTAACAGGGGAATATCCCAAGGTACACCAGGACTGACGACAATTAAATCAGATAAATCATTGCCATTTAAGTCGAGAGAATGCCCTAATTTTACAGTGATTTGCTCGGTAGCGAGTTCTTGTTGTTGTTTCAGGAGGCTAGGGGAGGTGTGACTATCACTTAGCACTACCTCCCAACCTTCCCGTTTCAACAATCTCGCCGTAGCAACACCGGACTTTCCCAATCCAATTACTGAAGCTCTAGGCATAGACTGTAGCAGAGTTCCCTGGTTAAGCACTCATTATATTAACGCTTATTGGCAACAATTACACCACTTTTTTGTTATGTAAGGCTACAGATTTATAAGACCCCACCCCTAACCCCTCCCCGCAAGCGAGGAGGGGAACTGGATTTCCGGTTAAATTCTGTTTTTAGGACTGGAAACCATTTTAGAATCAGGATGTGTGTACACCGTAGCTTCCGTGGTAGGGAAGGGGGTTGAGGGGTTAGGTTTGAAACTACAGATTTTTGACAATAGCACCAAAGTCAGCTAACACACGGGCATGATTTCGGAGTAATCCTAACAAGTGTAGCCGGTTGCGTTTGATGTCTGGATTGGGGTCCATGACTAAAACGCTGTCTTCACCATCAAAGAAGCTAGCCACGGTGGGAGCGATTTTTTCTAGCGCTGCTATCAACAATTGATAATTGCGCGATCGCATTGCTGCTTGAGTTTGTGGTACTAATTCTACTAGGGCGTTGTAAAATGCCGATTCCGAAGACTTTTGGAAGAGTTCTGGGCCGATTAAACTTGTTGGTTCTAGCTGCTGTTTGTCTAAATCACCTTGGGCTGCTAGTCTGGTGGAACGGTTGACGGTTTCGTAGATTTTATCTAGAGTACCATCTTTGCGGATTTGTTGCAGATATAAGGCGCGATCGCGCACATCTAGCAAGTCCTGTAACGCCCGTTCTGTATATTCTCGGTCATTTTCTCCCAAAACGGCGTTTACTAGGTCATAGTCAATTTGCTTTTCGTCTTGTAGCAGGGTGCGAATACGTTGTAAGAAAAACTCTTGCAAAGCTGCAATTAATTTATCTTGTTCTTTGTGGTATTTCGCGGCAAAATCTGTGGCTATTTGCGTTAATAACTTTTCTAAATTAATCGACAAATTCGCAAACCAAGTAATATTAATTACCGCATTTGCAGCCCGACGTAAAGCAAAAGGATCTGAGGAACCTGTGGGAATTAAACCCAAGCCAAAGATACTGACTAAAGTATCTAATCTATCGGCTAAACCGACAATTTGACCTGTGAGAGTTTCCGGTAAAATATCACCAGCACCTGTGGGTAAATAATGTTGGACAATGGCGCTGGCGACTTCTGCATCTTCCCCACTAGCTAAGGCATATTTTTCGCCCATAATGCCTTGCAATTCAGGGAACTCATAGACCATCTGGGAAACCAAATCAGCTTTACATAATAAAGCCGCCCGTTGGATTTTTTGGCGTTGATTTGTCTCTAATTGTAATTGGCTGCTAATGTAATCGGCAATTGTGACTATTCTATCTACCTTGGCACGAACTGAACCCAATTCTTCCTGGAACGTGACTTTTTCTAACTGCGGTAAATAGCTTTCTAAAGATTTCGCCGAATCAGCTTTGTAGAAAAATCTGCCATCAGCTAATCTAGCCCGAATTACCCTTTCATTTCCAACAGCAATAATATCTGCTTTCGTGGGGTTGCCATTAGAAACTGTGATAAAATTAGGCAATAATTCTTTGCTTTGGGCAGCTTTAAATACGGGAAAATAACGTTGGTGTGTCACCATCACTTCTGTAATTACCTCAGTGGGTAACTGCAAAAATTCTGGTTCAAATTTACCGACGACGGCAGAAGGATATTCTACCAGATTGGTAACTTCAGCTAACAAATCGGGGTAAAATACAGTAAATCCGCCGGCTTTCTCGGCTGCTGCTTGGACTTCGGTTTGGATAATATTCGCCCGTGCTTCCGGGTCAACTATCACAAAAGCATCGGCTAGAGTGTTGACGTAATCTGTCGCTTCAGAAATAGTCACAGTTGCGGGATGTAAAACCCGATGACCATAGGAAATGCGATCGCTTGTAATTATCTCAGATCCATTCACCAATTGAATGGGTAAAACCGTATCATCTAACAAAGCCACCAGCCAGCGAATAGGGCGAGAAAACCGCATATCCCCATCACCCCAGCGCATTAACCGCTTTCCTTCCAAACCAGAAATCCACTGCGTCACCAGTTCTGTGAGAATTTCCGCCACGGGACGACCGGGAATACTTTTCTTGACAAAGACAAAATCCCCTTTCTCTGTGGGGCGAATTTCCAAAGTAGTGATATTCACACCTTGCTTTTTGGCAAAACCTGTGGCTGCTGGTGTAGGCTGACCATCCTTAAAAGCAGCTTGGGCGGGAGGTCCCTTAATTTCCTCTTCCCGGTCTGGTTGCTGGGACGGGAGACCTTGAATCAGAACCGCCAACCGCCGGGGAGTTCCGTAAACTTCCACGGAGGCGGTGGTGAGACTATTGTTTTCTAAACTTTGGGGAATGCGCGATCGCCATTGTAATATCGCATCACCCAGAAAACTGGCGGGTAGTTCTTCTGTACCAACTTCTACTAAAAACGCAGGCATAGGACAATGTTTTAACTTAGCGTAGCTCAACTTTATCAGTCAATTCCCACAGTTTACCTTGCCAGCAGCCTGACTGAAGAGTTAGGGTAGCAGTTATTTAGCGTTGCTGCTGAATGAAATGATTTTTGTCACGCACCACGCGCACAGAGAATGAGGAGTTTGAGATTTTTATAAATCAAAGAGTAATATCTAATTTCAAATGGGATACTAACCCTTTAATCCGCGTCAACATATTCACGAAGTTGTCACTCCTAAAAACTTAGTTTTGACGTTTATTTTTGAGTGGCTAAGATGCGTATAACCAGCGAAGGAGTGAGTTTATGGCTATTTTAGGAAAAGACCAGTTTGATCAGACAGTTCTCGACCTTGTTAATCAATATCGAGCGCAAAATAATCGCCAATCCCTGACATTATCTCAGAAATTAGACCAAGGGGCCGATAAATACGCCAATCGCATGGCGACTGGAGACTTTTTTGCTCATAATGATCCAAATGGCTCGACTGCTTTTACAAGAATAACCGCAGAGGGCTATAATTACACCGCAGCTGGGGAAAATATAGCAGCTGGGCAATCAACCGCAGAACAGGTGGTTCAAGCTTGGATCGACAGTCCAGGCCATCGCGCTAATATTTTAAATGCCAATTTTACTCACATGGGACTGGGATACGCATACCTAGCCAATGACACGGGGACAACGAATTATAATCACTATTGGGTTCAAACCTTTGGTGCTGGAGATCCTAATCCCGGAACCTATGTAGCTGAAATTGATTCAAACATCATCAGTGGTGGCGATGGTAATGATACTCTCAATGGTGGTGTGGGTAATGATACCCTCAATGGTGGTTTAGGCAATGATATCTTGAATGGTGGTGCGGGTATTGATACCTTGATTGGTGGAGGTGGCAATGATATCTATATTGTTGATACTACCACTGACACCATTACCGAACTTTCCGGGCAAGGTACAGATACCATTCAATCGAGTGTCACCTTTAGCCTCGCTAACCTAGCAAACATTGAATATCTCACCCTGACAGGAACAGCCGCGATTAACGGTACTGGTAACGCAGGTAATAACGTCATTACAGGTAACAGTGGTAATAACACTCTTACGGGTAACGATGGTAATGATACCTTGAATGGTGGTGCGGGTAATGACACCTTGATTGGTGGAGGTGGCAATGATATCTATATTGTTGATACTACCACTGACACCATTACCGAACTTTCCGGGCAAGGTACAGATACCATTCAATCGAGTGTCACCTTTAGCCTCGCTAATCTGGCAAACATTGAATATCTCACCCTGACAGGAACAGCCGCGATTAACGGTACTGGTAACGCAGGTAATAACGTCATCACAGGTAACAGTGGGAATAACATTCTTACTGGTAACGATGGTAACGATGCCTTGAATGGTGGTGCGGGTAATGATACCTTGATTGGTGGAGGTGGCAATGACTTACTCACCGGGCGGACTGGAAAAGATACTCTGACTGGAGGGTTGGGAGTAGATCGTTTTGACTACCGCACCTTAAGTGATTCTGTCTTCAGTAACTTTGATCTGATTACTGACTTCAATGCTAATGCTGGTAATGATTTATTCCTTGTTTCCACTGCACGAGCCGGATTCTCGAATAATGTGGGGGTTGTTGCAACACTTGATACAACTGGAATTGCAGCCAAATTAACCACGGCTAATTTTGGTTCTAACTTTGCGGCTCAATTCTCCTTTGGTAGCCAAACCTTTGTCGCTATCAATGATGCTACAGCCGGGTTTAATGCCAATAGCGATGCCATTATTGAGGTGACAGGATTAACCGGCACTTTGGGAATTGGTAACTTTACAACTACCTTAGCGTAGCTTCTAGTTTGAGCAGAGACGATATCAGTTGAGTAGGGTGCGTTATGGAGGTTAGTCCTAACGCACCGAAAATGGAGGATGTTGCTACAAAATTTAATTGCGATTAGACTTTAGTATATTTATCGACTATTTTGGCTAAGTCTGGAACGGCTTCTTCTACGTGTTTTTTCGCGGAACCACGGAATCTTTCATAGGTTCCTTTGATGATTTGTCGCTGTGTGTTCTTCACCCTAGCATCGGTAATGCCCAGCATGGCATCTGCTGTGTCAGAACGACTGGCGACGAGGTGTGCGGCGGGATTACCCTTTTCTATACCTTCACTCCAGAGAGGATCAAGGGCTGTCAAGAATTGCGGTAAAAGCTGTTCGACAACGTAGGGGATATAGCCTGGTTTAACTCCCTTCAAGGCTGAGAAGGCGGTTTTCAAGGCTATACCACTCATACCTGACTTGGAAGCCAGCTGCTGGTCGATCATGTTGCAGCAATCATCTACAACCATAGCCTTGTTGTTTGGACTTAATAGCTGCTCACTCAATCCCATTTTATTCCTCCTGAATATCAATGCCATTAATTTTCGTAGCAAAGAAAATTTTTAGCTAATTTTAATAGCTTATATCATGTCCGCGTGATTGCTAATCAAACCCGGAATCCTACTCAATTTAATTTTTCAGTAGTCTCAGACCACTGAGTGTAACTAAGACTGTTGAACCTTCATGACCAATTACGCCGATGGGGAGGTTAATGTTGCCTAAAAAGTTACTGATTAACAACAAGAGAATAAACCCTAGAGCTACAACTATATTCTGTTTGACTACAGAGTGCGATCGCCTGCCCAATTCGATAGCTGTGGCTAGTTTGTCTAACTTATCCGCCATTAAAACTATGTCTGCGGTTTCCAAGGCGACATCACTGCCGGCGATGCCCATAGCAATGCCTACAGAAGCCTGAGCTAGGGCTGGAGCATCATTAATTCCATCCCCCACCATCGCCACGGTTTCATACTCTTGTTGGAGCTTACGAATCACTTCCAGCTTATCTTCCGGGAGGAGTTCGGCATAGACTCGATCAATGCCCACCGTTTGCGCTACACTGTCAGCCGTGCGTTGATTATCTCCAGTAATCATGACAATTTGCTCAACTCCCAATTTTCGCAACCGGCTAATCATGGCTTGTGCTTCTGTTCTAACCATATCAGCAATAGCGATCGCACCCATAACAACTGTTCCCCTCTCCGCTTCCGGGTTCTTTGCTACCCAAATTACAGTTTTACCCTCATTTTCCAGAGATTTTACCGATTTGAGCAATTCCTCTGGGAACTGGGTAACATATTGCTGAACAAAAGCTGCATTCCCCACATACACCTGTTCGTGATTGACAAAGCCGACAATTCCCTGTCCGGGTATAGCTTGGACATCAACCCCACGCACCCAATCTGTACCAGCCGTCTGGACAATGGCTTTACCAATGGGATGTTCTGAGCAAGATTCCAAAGCTGCTGCGGCTTTTAATACCTCATTCTCAGAATATTCACTAGCAGAAATAATTTGAAATACTTGCACATTGCCTGTAGTTAAAGTACCAGTTTTATCAAAGGCGATCGCCCGAACTTTACCAATCTTTTCCAACTGCGCCCCATTTTTAAACAAAATCCCCTGTCTCGCACCATTAGCAATTCCTGATAACAGTGTAGGCATAATCGCCGCCATCAGCGCACAGGGAGAAGCCACTACCAAAAAAGTCAAAGCCCGATAAATCGTAACTTCCCAACTCCAACCCCAAATAAACGGTGGTAAAAATACTAACAATAAACCAGCCACCACAATTACCCGCGCATATATCCGTTCAAATCGTTCAATAAACTGTTGAGAAGGGGGTGCTTCCGTCTGTGCTTGTTCCACCAACCGAATCACGCGCTGAATTAAACTACTAGAAGGTGGTTTGTGTACCTGAACCTGCAAAGCCCCAAAACCATTCAGCGTCCCCGCAAAAACCTCAGCCCCTACCGACTTCTCAATCGGTAAAGATTCGCCCGTAATCGCCGCTTGATTGAGAGTACTATAACCAGAAACAATAATTCCATCAGTAGGAATCAACTCACCTGGCTTCACAATAATTTCATCACCCACCTTCAGCTGAGTAATGGGAAGCATTTCTTCCTCTCCCCCAAGTAAAACCCTAGCTGTATCTGGAGTCAAACTCATCAAACCCCGGATACTGCGTTCAGTTCGCCGCATCGCGTAACCTTCCAGCGCCCCACTAATAGCAAAGATGAGAATCAAAATCGCCCCATCAATAATCAGATAATATTCCCTACGCCATAAACCCAGACTAGCAGCACCAAGCGCCGCCACAATCATCAGCAAATCGACATCTAACTCTTTTTCCTGAATCAGAGTAGTCAAACCCTCACGGGCGCTGTCATAACCACCAATCACATAAGCAGCAGGTAACAACAGCAAAGCCCATCCCAACCAACCAATATCTAAAGCCAACCAACCCAGAAACAACAGCACTCCACAAAACAAAGCCGCCAAAGAATCCGAATGTTCCTGAGTAAACCGCCTCAAACCCTGAGAATAAACCATGAGAATTGCCTAAACAACAACCCCCTCACCCTAAACCTTAACATCACTGTCAATGTCAAGCCCACCACAAAAACCTCTTTGCGTACCTCAGCGTACCTCAGCGTACCTCAGCGTTAAAAAAAAGTATTTTTGTCAGATAATTAACCTTAACCAAACACTCTAGAATAACAATGGTAGTAAAAAAAGCAAGCACACGGATTTCGAGATTATCTTCTCAATCACCTTGGTTGATTATAATTGTTTTTTCGACGCTGGGTTTAATAGGTATTCTCAATCATGCAATGTGGCGAGATGAACTAAATCCCTGGCTAATTGTCAGAGACAGTGAAACCTTTAAAGATTTAATTGCCAATATCCATTATGAAGGACATCCAGTGCTGTGGTATTTTTGTCTAGCAGTTCTGAGCAGAATTGTTGAAAATCCCGTGATTATGCAAATTTTTCATTTAGCCATAGCAATTGTCGCCGTTGCTATTTTTTGCTTATATAGCCCCTTTAATTATCAACAGAAATTTCTGTTTTCCTTTGGGTACTTTCCTTTTTATGAATATCTGCTGATATCGCGAAACTATGCTTTTAGTATGTTGTTCGTTTTTGGGTTTTGTAAGTTCTTTCCATCCAGGAAAAAAATCTATGTTTACTTAGCAATTTTATTAGGGTTGCTGGCTAATAGTAGTGCTTATGCGTTATTTGTTTCATTTTCTTTGTTGTTGACTTTGCTAGTAGAATTTTGTTTTGATATTGAGCATCGAAATCAGTATTTTAGTCAGAGCCAGAAATATGATTTATTTTTAAGTGTAGGAATTATCCTTTTTTCTTTGATTTTATCGCTTTATATTATTACTCCGCCAGCAGATAGTTATCTTCATGGTGGGTTAGACAATGGATGGGTGAATCAATTCGATTTGCGGAATTTATTCCGAAGTCTAGGTAGATTATTTGGTAGTTATTTATTAATAATTCCCACCCACAAAAGATGGGTAGATTTAATTGTCTGTGCTGGCATTATTTTATTTATTGTAGCTTTAACTGTAATTAAATTATCTAAAAAGCCCTTGGCGTTGTTTTTCTACATGATCGGTAATTCTGTAATTATAGCATTTACATACTTGAGATTTTTAGGTATGCCTCGACATTTTGGACATTTTTATTTAATTCTCATAGCCGCGTTATGGCTGGGTAGTTACTATCAAGAGTCTAGGCTTTTAATCAATAAATTTTCTGTGAAACCAGAAACCATTAATTTTGGTGAAAAATGGCATCATATAGCCTTCATGCTCATCCTTTATGTGCAGTTATTTGGCGGAATTGGCAGTTTTACAAAAGATTTAATTATTCCCTATTCAGCTAGTCGCGAAACGGCTAATTATCTGCAAAAATCTGAGCTAAATAATGAATTTATTGTTGCCAGTCGAGATGCTAATATGGCTGCATTGTCTGGTTATCTCAACCGAAAATTATATTATCCTGAACTGCAAAAGCTGGGGAGTTTTACTCTGTTTAAAGGAGGGAGGAAAGATGTGGAACAAACTGAAATCTTAGAACAAATTACTTCTCTTTTAACAAAGCAATCTGACAATAGTAAAATTTTACTGATTTTAAATAAAAAACTGAATGTAAATGACCAGGATTTACAGATTGTGCCGCTCAAAAGTTTCGAGAATGCTTGGGTGGACGATGAACGATATTATCTTTATTGGGTAAATAAAGTGGGGAGTTACTTCGACTACGCTCAGTAACCGGGGGAGTAGGATAAAATCAGACTGAAACCTGCTGTTTGACAGGTACTTGAATTACAAACTTTGTTCCTTTACCAACAATGGAAGAACACTCCAATTTGCCTCTGTGTTTTTCTGTGATAATTTGATAACTAATTGCCATACCCATACCTGTACCTTTACCTATAGGTTTAGTGGTAAAGAAAGGATCAAAAATCCGATTTTTCACATTTTCTGGCATTCCCATGCCATTATCAGTGATGGCTATTTCTACCAATTGTGATTGGATTATGGAAGTGCGAATGGTAATCACCTGGGAATGTTGTTCTGTAGGATTTACTTGGTCTAAGACATCTATAGCATTGACTAAAATATTCATCAATACTTGATTTAGTTGCCCAGGATAGCATTCTATTTCGGGCAAATTGCCATATTCACGTATTACTTCAATTCCTGAAGATTCTGGACTGCCTTTCAACCGATGTTGCAAAATCAGCAGCGTACTTTCAATTCCCTCATGAATATTGACTGCTTTGAATTCAGATTCATCCATCCGCGAAAAATTTCGCAGTGATAGGACAATATTACGAATGCGCTCTGTTCCCATTTTCATGGAAGATAGGATTTTTTGTAAGTCTTGAATTAAGAATTCTAAATCAATTTCTTCTGCCAGTTCTTGCACTTCCAGGTCATCGCTGGGATGACGTTCCTGGTAAAGCTGAATCATCCGCAATAAATCTTCTATATATTCACTCAAAGGAGTAATATTGCCGTGGATAAAGTTGACCGGATTATTGATTTCGTGAGCTACGCCTGCAACTAATTGACCCAGGCTAGACATTTTTTCACTTTGAATTACTTGTGCTTGGCTACGCTGCAATTGAGCAAAAGCATTTTTGAGTTCAGTGGTGCGTTCTTCTACGCGGTCTTCTAATTCTGCTTTACTGTTTTCTAAAACGAAAAAATATGCGCGCAATTGCCCTGCCATGTAATTAAAAGAATCAGCAAGTGTGTTGAGTTCCCAAATATTTGTTAAGTCTACCGCTTGGTCTAAATTACCAGATGCCATTGCCTGACTGGCTTGGTTAATTCGCAAAATTGGCAGAGTAATCCGGCGAGAGGTGAAGTAACCCATGAGAGCGGCGATCGCCAATGCTCCTAAACACAGTAAAATTGTTGTTTGGGTATTGGCGTTGATTTGCGACATAAAAGCTTGTTCTGGCAAACTAATTACCACCAACCAATCAAGTCCATATTCATCACGCCAAGGAAGTATCTGTACATATTGAGTTCCTCCTTGCCAATTTAGTCGCAGTTTTTGCGGTTCGGTTATTGACTGGAAATTATTAAAAGTGCGCTGGATATTTTTAGCAATAGCTTGAATAGCGACATCAGGGCTATTTATAGCTGGTAACCTCTGAACTTCATTCTTGACGATAGTAAAAGGTTTTTCAGTGCCAGAATTGGCAATTAGTAATCCATTGCGCTCTAAAATAAAGACTTTACCACTGGAACCTATATTTAATCGCTGTAAATACTCGCTCAACTTTAAAAGATGGATATCTGCACCAACCATCCCCAGTAAACGCTTTTTGCTGTCATAAATAGGACGACCAGCAGAGGCAATAATAAAGGGAGTATCAGCATCATTCCAAGTATAAATTCTTGACCAAATCGGTTTACCTGCTTTGACTGGTTCCGTGTACCAGCTTTCTTGGAGGTTGTCCCAATTATAAGTATCAGTTACACGAGTGCGGTTACCTTCGTCATCTGTGGCGTAATTAGAACCATTTTTCGGCGACTGGGCGCTGCTCCAATCATCAATTGTCACAGTTTTGCCATCATAGCGGGCTGCTCCTCCGCCTTCACCAGTGGTCAATCCTAAGCCGATGTAAGACAAATCATACACCTGCATTTGTTTCCAGAAATACTTACTGATGGTTTGACGATCGCCTACATCTAATAATCCCATTGCGATCGCCTCAGCATTTAGCTGGTTAATTTTGTGCGGAATAGATAAATAAGAATTTAAGTGCAGAGTTACCTGACTGCTGGTTCGATCCATTATTTGTTCGGCCAGGTCGTTCACCGCTTGCTGTCCATTTTTATAAGATAGGTAACCAACTAAACCTACTGTGCCAAAAATTTGTAATAAAAAAGGAACAATCAGCACTAGCTGTAATGGTAAAGCCTTAACTCTGAGATAATTATGCTTTTTTTTAAGTAGTTTCATGTATAGTACTGCTTGATAAAGTAGTTTACCTTCCTAAATAGACAACCGTAGTATTCCCACAGAAAAATACAATCAACATCAAAATTATACTAGTATTCCGGAAAATAGTCCGAAATTTGTGAAGAATTTCCCGAAAAACACTCCTTAAATATGCTCCTATTTTAGGCAAAATAGCTACAGTAAAAAAGCACTGATAAGGCTAATTTATTGCCGATGAATACTGGTTGCTTAACAATCAAAGAACTTACCGATGCAGTAGGCTCCGGCATAACTCCCCGCATGGTGAGACATTACCATCAATTAGGACTACTACCACAAGCAGTGCGATCGCCTAGCAACTACCGCCTGTACACAGATAAAGATATCATCAGATTGCAGCGCATCGTTGCCCTGAAAAACCAAGGCTTTCAACTCAACCATATTCGCAACATTTTAGAAGTTGAACCAGAGACACAAACTACAGTCAACCTGATGGGACAACTCCAGCAGCAATATCGGGCTGTGATGCAGCAAATAACCCAACTGCGACAAACAGCTTCAGCATTAGAGAATTTACTAGGACGCGATCGCCATTGTCAAATCATGCAAGCCGAGGTATTATCGCAACTCAAACACCTAGAAGTAGAAACCCAAATAGGACTAGGAGAACTCAATCAATTGTGGAGTAATTTAGATGCAGAAGTGCATCATCATCCAGAAGCATTTACCGAGTCATTACAACGAATTTTACCCGACTTATCCCAGCGTTCTGAAATCGAACAACATTTAATAGCCCAATTAGTTTTAGCCTGCGGTGACGTTAGTTTAGTGTCCTTTGTGAAAATCAGTCAAGGTGCGATCGCAGCCAGTCGAGAAACCCTCAAATCAGGGTGTAAAATCGTCGTAGATATACCCACAGTCGCCGCAGCCTTAGATCAAACCAGACTAACCCACATAGGCTGTGAAACCCTCACCTTAATAGACAACCCTCATATAACCACCGCCACAGAAGCCGAAACAGAATTTTGGGAACAGCAGAAATGGCGAAACAAAGTCGCACAAATCAGCAAAAACAGCATATTAGTCATAGGCTACGCCCCATCAGTGCTGCTAGAAATCTGCGAAGCCATCAACCAGAACAAAATCCAACCCGCCCTCATCATCGGCTTACCCATAGGCTTCAGCCACGCCCCCGCAGCCAAACGCAGACTTATGCAACAACCCGTACCCTATATAACCATCGAAGGAACCCTCGGCGGAGGACTACTAGCCGCCACAGCCCTAAATTCCCTAGTAGAAACCTTAATCAACAAACCCGACTGCCATTGCCATCTTACCTCCTAAACTTCCACCAGAGCTAATTCCTAATACAAAAGGACCTGCTAAAGCATTTCTAAATAAAGTCTGAAGATGAAAAAAAGCCGTCGTTCTACGATGGGGCTTTAGACCCAAATTTTTGGTAAAAACTTTTTTTTGAAAAAACCGGAAATTGACAAGTAGCTATTGTAGCCAAACTAGAAGCAAAAATTTTTCTGATCCCAAAAAGGCGAGTTGGCGATAAACAAAGCTATTTTTGTAGAAAATTAACCGCTTTTTGATGTAGGAGTGGCGCTTGATCATGACTCAGAGACTAACGACAGAAGAACTAACGCAGATTATCGCTGAAGTAGGAAACCTGCAAGCAGGTCGAGAAGCAGAAATTGCACCCGAACAAGTCAAGGAAATTTTACAGGAATTAGGTTTAGCACCAGATTTGCTAGATGAAGCCCTCGTTCAAGTGCAGCGTCGGCAAGTTTTGAAAATACAGCAAAAACGTCATCAGACAATTGCTATTGGGATGATTGCTGCGGTGGCGATCGCCATTATGGGGACTTTATTTTCCATTCAACAGCATAATTCTACTCTGGAGCGAGTTTCTACCCAAAGCGATCGCATCACTCTTACCCAAGATAACGGCGCTGACCTGAGAAATATTACCCGCCAGAACAGCCCAGAAATCTTTTACCGTGTGACCTTAAAAGATACACCCGTGGGTGAAAAGCTAGATTTAACGTGCAATTGGATTAATCCCAATGGTGAAATTGTCAAGCAAAACCGCTATCAAACCCGTGAAATTGACAAATCTATCTGGGATACTCACTGTCGTTACATCATAGGTTCTGCATCGACTCCAGGTAAGTGGAAGGTGGAAATATTTCTTCAGGGTCGCCAACTGAGTCAAACAGAATTTGAAGTAAAATAGTATGGAAAATATTCCGCCAGGTGAAAACATAAATCAGCCCCAGCAATTGATTGGATATTGGGGTTATGGTGATCGACGCGAGTTAGAAACGAGGCTAAGTATCACCTCTGACTTATCTCATTTCGATCTATCCGAGAATAACTACCCTATTTGGAATGTTGCTTATATTGGTTGTTCACAAGATTCCATTTTGCCAATTCATCATTCACAACGAGTAGCTGGAATATCTGCATCGGGAATATTTACTTACTTAGACTCTGATGGATCATTTTTACCGGATGTTTGGGTGAAATTACATCAAAGCGATGGGCAAAGCCCCGCCTTTGGCGATCGCGCTTCGCGTGCCGCAGGCAATCGCTTAATTTTAGGACGAGAACCTTTTGGAAAAGTTCCCCTATACTGGATGCAACAAGGACAAGTGATATGGTTTGCATCTCGTCTACAACTACTATTGAAAGTTGTTGAAAATCCTGAAGTTAATATTCCGGCTTTATATGGTTATTCTTGTTTTTCTTATGTTCCCAATCCCCTCACACCAGTGAATCAAATATTTGCAGTGACCGCAGGAGAAGAATTAATTTGGCAAAGTCAACCTGAGTCACAAAAGCTTTCAGCACCAATTTCTCAACCTTTATCACAATGGTGTGAAGCAGCTGTGCAAATAAAAGATGAAACAACTGCTGTCAAACAACTACAAACTCTGCTGCAACAAGCTATTCAACGGCAAATTTCCGACTTAACAGATGAGCCTGTCGGCGTTTTTCTCTCTGGGGGATTAGATTCTGCTGTTGTCGCCGCCTTGCTCGTGCAAGCGGGGATAAAGGTGATTGGCTATACCTTGGATTTTGGAAATGCCGGAATTTCCGAATCTGTCTATGCCGAAATTGTCACCCAACATCTGCAAATTCCTTTAGTAAAAGTTGATGCAAACCCTGAGCAAATCCAGAAGGCTCTAATTTCCACTGTACAGGCGCTAGATTTGCCGTTTGGCGATGGCGTGACAGTTCCATTATTCCTTTTAGGACAAAGGGCTAGTCAAGATACTAGGGTAATTTTTAACGGCGAAGGAGGCGACCAATTGTTTGCAGGTTGGACGAATAAACCTTTAATAGCAGCAGGGGTTTACCAAAGCGAAAATCCCTTGATTCCCGAAAATTTTAGCCAACAATATCTCCGCACTTTTCACCGTCTTTGGGGTTACGAGGCTCAAATTTACCAGCCACATATTTATGAGCAGATCCAAAATTTACATCCAGAAGATTGGATTGCAGAAGCACTTGATCCTAAATATAGTACGGCCGTTTTGCATCGGTTGCGTCGTGCAGGTTTGATGCTGAAAGGGTCACAAAATATACATCCCCGTGCGACGGCTTTAGGGTTTGCTCATGGGTTGTTTGTGCGATCGCCTTTCTGCGATATACCATTGGCTGAGTGGACTTTTCAGGTATCTGGAGAACTGTGTTTGCAGGGATCTTGTGAAAAATACATCCTCAAACGAGCCGTAGAAAACTTATTACCTTCAGAAATTGTTTGGCGACAAAAACGTGGTATGGGAGTTCCTTTAACCTCTTGGTGTTTGCATGAGTTTTGGCATCACATTGGCAAGTGGTTAAATCCTGGTAAACTGCGTCTAGAAAATCGCTTTTCTCCTCATCTAGCTGCACAAATTGCAGGTGGAAAATTGGGCGCTAATATTCAAGGTCGTCGGATTGGTGAAATTTTATGGCTGCTGATGATGTGGCAAATTTGGCGAGTCTATGTTTTTGGTGAAAAAGCGGGTAAAGAATCTTTTGATCATCCATTTTGGCTACCACAAAAAATATGGAGATTTCAGAAAAAATGGCAAGATTAGAAATGAGATTTGCAAGTCACGAATTAAACTTTTCATCTGGTTATCTTCCGTTCTCCCAAGAACTGGCTCAAGAGTTACTAAATACTTACGATTCACCTCTCTACGTTTACCAAGCTGACATCTTAAATCAAACCATAAAACGCATTACTGAGGCTTTTGATTATCCTCAGACTCAATTTCGCTTTGCTAGTGTTACCAATGGTAATATTTCACTGCTGCAAATTTTTCGTGCCGCAGGTTGGGGACTTCATGCTAATACTCCTGGAGATATTTATCTAGGATTACAAGCAGGTTTTTCACCAGAAGCAATTGTCTACAGTGGAAGTAATTTAAATCGGATTGAGATGGAACAAGTTTTAAATTGGGGTGTAGGAACTCTCAATTTGGATAGTATTTCGCAATTGCAACTTTGTTGCGAAGTCTATAAATCTTTGAGTAACTCATTTACTCCTCGTCTAGGCTTACGTCTGAACTTACCGGAGATTACTGGTGATAGCCGAATTGGTGTACGTCCAAAAGAATTTGCTGATGCGATCATCGGTCTAACTCGTCAAGTAGGATTAAAACTGAGTGGTTTGCATTTTTATCGAGGTACAGGTACTAATGCCACAGCAGCCTTTAGTAATGTAATTGATCAGGTAATAGCCACAGCAAAACTTTTACCTGATTGGGAATATATAGATTTTGGCGGTGGTTTTGGCTATCCATATCATCATGATGGTGCAGCCTTTAACTGGGAAAATTTTGGTGCAGATTTGAGCGATAAAATCAGTCGTTTAGACAGAGATATTGAGCTAGTCATTGAACCTGGACGAGCTGCAATCGCGGGATGTGGTACTCTACTGGCTAAAGTAGTTTCCGTAAAATGGCAATCAGAAAAACAACTTATTGGAGTAGATACAACTGTTGCGAATATGTCTGTTCCCGCAGTACATGGCGGTTATCGAGAAATTGTTGCGTGGAAAGAATCAGAATCAAAAATTCATCTGACAGATGTGTGTGGTAATACAACTTATTCACGAGATTTTTTAGGGAAAAATTGCCAATTACCAGCCTTAGAAATTGGTGACATCATTGCAATTTTAGATGTAGGCGCTTATGGCTATGCAATGTCATCTCATTTTTTACATCGGACTAAACCTGCGGAGGTGTTATTACAAAACGGTAAACATCGCTTAATTCGTCGGCGGGAAGATTACAGTATTTTATTAGCAAATCAGGAGTTTAAATAGGTTACTCATGTGTTATTCATCAGAGTTTATGGTTACACAAATCAGAAAGAATAAAAAGTCAATATGCCCCCACCCCCAACACAGTTAAATTAAGCAATTTTTTCTTCTCTCTCTGTGTCCTCTGCGCCTCTGCGGTTCGTAAAAAAAGTTTTATTTCAGACTTTTTGGCGAATATAGCTACTACACAAGCAAACTCCGCAGCTCGACTGAGCTTCGCCGAACGTCCTGCTCGGACTAACCACAAATTAGGTCTTTCAAACCCAAGTCGCTGGGTTTTGTCTGTGTAGACGCGATTTCTAATCGCCGGGAGAGAATCATATTTAACTTCTTAGACATCCTCTTAACAACAAGGAGAAATTACCACCATGAAATGTATTAACTGCGGAACTGATAATAAGCTGAAGGATAGAACAGCTAATCAAGGACGGTGTATTAAATGTCAGCATCCCTTTGTCTTTGAACCGACGAGCATGGGTAATGTTAAGATTACTGACCCCTTTTTTGGTAAGGCCATTGCTGACATTTCCGCGAATAACACTTTGTTTTTTACTCCTAAACAGTTGTTGTATTTATTAGATAATCGTCTGAAACCTAAGCCATCTCATCCAATCAGTTTTGTTTTTGCATATCTTTTTGGAAATATCTGGTGTACATTGTTCTTTGGTTCATTTTCTGGAATTATCTTTGGAGATAATTCTTTCATTATTGTAAATTTGCTCTATCAATTATGTGTAATACTTTATTTGTTTAACAACAGTAAATCTGGTAAAGTCAACAATGCTAGTCGTCAGGGAAGTGCTAACGCTTTACAAAAACTAGGAGTTTTGATTCTAGTCATAGGAATTTTAGTAAGTCTGTTTGTATCTAAGTCATTTCCTCTATTTGCCAGTGTCGTTATTCTGGGAATGGCATCTATATATTTGGGGACTCGACAGTTAGGTAGAATTAGATTAGTAACAGAGGAATTTTTCTTGTCTCAATCTCAATTTCAAGATTGGTTAAATCGTTGGGAAAAAATAAATGGCTCAATTCTCAAAATTCTTCCTTCCCCACGTCACCAAATTGCACCTGTAGCAATTAATTCTGATGTCACAGCTTACAGTTTTGATAGGTTAGTAGTTTGCGATAGTGCAGCTATTGCTCAACTATTAATTGCTAATAATTTCCACTTTGAAAATAACTGTGCCATTCTCAGCATTACTGGATATCCTGAAAGCATTTTTGACACCACGATGCAAATGCTGCGCCGTAATCCAGAATTGAAAGTTTATAGCTTCCATGATTGTAGTCCCCAAGGCGTTGGTTTGGTTCACCATCTCGGTACTAGTCCTAATTGGTTCCAGGAGAACAACGTGAGAATTATTGATTTGGGATTATTACCACGTCAGATTATGGCTGCGAAGCGGGGAATGTTTATTCAATCTTCTCGTGATTCGGCGCAAAAAGCTAAAGACTTACCTGGGGAAATTCGTCAGAGTTTATCGGCGGAAGAATTAGCATGGCTGGAAGCTGGTAATTTTGTGGAATTAGAATCCTTTAGTCCGCAAAAATTGATTCAAATTTTGCATCGCGGTATCGTTAATGGTGAAACTTTAGATAACGATGACAGCAGTTTGATTTTAGTTGGTGATTCCGCAAATTCTATGTATGTTGTGGAAAGCTTTGGTTAATTTATCATTTTCGATTTACTTGCAACCAAATTTCTAAACTCACAAGTAACCACAACTTTACACCATAACGACTCCAAGTATCTCCTTCATAGTTTAACCAATTGCGAATTAGTAATTGGTCAAAATAAGGAGCGATGGCTGCATTACGATTAAGCAATAATTTTTTAGCTTGTTTTTGCCAATATTTACGAAATCCTAACTGTACGGGAACCATCATCCCACTTTTAGGGCGATTAATAATTGACTCTGGTAAAATATCTGCGATCGCTTGTTTTAAAACTGCTTTTTCTTCCACTCCCGAAAGCTTATACTCTGGAGGAATGTTCATACTTAAGTCTACGACTCGTTGATCAAATAAAGGAGAACGTCCTTGCAAATCAGCAGCTTGAGTCAAGTTGCTAACTTTAGTGAGAATTTGATCAGCACCTTTAAATTTAATGTTCATTGCCATCAAACGATTCAGATAGCTGGTTTGGGAATATAAATCTTCCTCAAAAACCCAAGGTGCTGTTTCTATTGCTGTCAAAACTTCTGGTTTTAAAAGTTGTGGTAAGTCAGCAACGCACTTTTGAAAAGAAATTAAATAAGCTTGTAATGAATCTTGATTGGTGACAGAATTATATAAACTATTAATCAGCATTGGCTGGTTTTTTGGTCCGCCAAAACAGGGGTCGCCACCCTCACCATTTAAAACTACTTGTACGCTTTCTCGCGCTAGTCGTCCCAGCAAAAGATTAGGAATAGTTAATGGGTCGCCAATGGGGTCATCTAAATAGGCCATTGTTTCGGGTAAACGTTCCCACATATCCGCAAAAGTAATTTCTAAAATGTGGTGCTGCGTTTGGCAATGAGTAGCGACGAGATTAGAAAATTCTAACTCATTGGGAGATTCCGAGCCAAAATGAATCGAGAAAGTGTGGACTGGGGAATGATGAAATTTTGCCGCTAAAGCAGTGATGGCGCTAGAGTCTAAACCACCTGAAAGAAAAACCCCTACAGGTTCGTTTTGTGGTGGTAAATATTCTTGAATAACTTGGTCTAGGAGTTCTCGCAAGCGATCGCCATGCCATACTAAAGGTTGATCTATGGCTGTAATCTGTTCTTGCAGCTGCCAATAAGCTTGGACTTTCTCGTGAGGAAATTGTAAAACAGTTCCAGGTCGCAGTTCTCGCACGTCTTGCCAAAGGGTTCTTTCTCCGGGGACAAAGGCACAACAAAGGTAATCACGCAAAGCCACCAAATCCAAATCAGAGGAACGATAAGGTGATAAAGTTCTCAATTGAGGCGCAATCCAACGCACCCCACCAGTGGTAGTGTAATAGAGAGTCCGGCTACCGATGCGATCGCGAATCAACTGCAACACCTGTTTTTCCCGATCCCAAACCACTAGTGCGAACATTCCCACAAGTTGCTTCAGACATTCAAAACCCCATCTTTCCCAAAGATTGGCAAATAGTTGGAGATAATTTCCTCTAAAGCTATCTGGTTCAATTCCCAACTGTTGTAGCAACTGCACTTGGTTAGTTAACCAAATATCACCAACAATCACAAATTGTTTTCCCGGACTGATTGCTAATTTCTCGCTCAGAAATCCAGAAGCTGTGCGTGGTAAAATCACCACAAATTTTTCATCTCGCCAAGCTGTATCTTCATAACTTGCATCAACTTCTCCCCAAGCTACACGCCAAGTCGGATTAGTTTTCATGAATGAGTGTTGAGAAGATTTACGGCTTTTAAACGGATCAAATAGCATGGAGAATTTTTAAAGCATACATAATAATCTTAGAGGATATTTGTAAAGTCGCAAAGTACACTAAAAACCCCTCTCCAAACCTCTCCCCCACAGGGAGAGAGGCTTTGAAATCCCCATTCCCTTGTAGGGAAGGGGGGCTAGGGGAGTTAGGTTTCCGAGGCTTAAATGTTAGAAATAATACTTTTTAAACAACCTCTTAACCGCAAAGGTACTGCACCAGTTTTAGAACAATTGATTGCAGATATCACTGGCTGGCGATCGCGTGTGGTAGACCTTTTTAAAGGCGTTGCTGAAACCAAGTATGAATTTAAATCGGGTGTGGTTGGATATAGTAGTATTTTCGGAATAAATAATTAATTTTTATAAATTTATTATACTCAATAGGGTGTATACATCCTATTTTCGTTAATTTACCGAGTCTTAGTAAATAGAAAATTAGAAGAAATTTAATACCAGATGTATAATTAGCGCGTCTCCTCTTTGATCAAAAGATAAAATTAAGACTGTCCAACTTTCTGTACTTAGATAAACAGCACTATGTGGCAACAAGAAAAAAAAGAGCGTGCAATACTCAGTCTGGCGTTATTGCTGTCCTTAGCTACTACCCCTATGGCAGCACCTTTGTTCGTGCCGACACCAGTGCTGGCACAATCTGCCACTGACGCTGACTCTTTTCCACTACCGGAAACTGTGGAAAATGGGACTAAGGTGCGGATTGATGGTTCTACGAGTTTGGCTGCAATTAACCAAAGTTTAAAACAAGGTTTTGAGCAACAGTTTTCTGGCACAAATGTAGAAATTGCTGCTAATGGGACTGATGTGGCAATGTCAGGTTTGTTAGATGGTACTGTTGATCTAGTAGCGATCGCTCGTGGTTTGACTCCAGATGAACAAGCACAAGGTCTAGCGCAAGCACAGTTTTACCGAGAAAAGATTGCCATCATAGTTAGTACAGATAATCCTTTTCAGGGTAGTTTGACTGATAAACAATTCGCCGACATCTTCCGGGGAAAGATTACAAATTGGTCACAACTGGGAGGAACTGAAGGTGCTATTCGATTCATTGATCGCCCTGAAACCAGCGATACCCGTAATACGTTTCGCACTTATCCCTTTTTCAAAGGTGTTGTATTTACCACAGGCTCTAATGCTACCCAAATAGATGAGGATAATACTGCCGAAATTGTTAAACAACTAGGCACTGACGGTATCAGCTATGCAATGGTTCATCATGTATCCCAACTGCCAAATGTGCGTGTGATTCCGTTAAATGAAACTTTGCCAGATAATCCTAATTATCCCTATTCCCAACCCCTTGTTTATGCTTACAGGCAAAATCCCAGCCCCAATGTAGCCAGTTTCCTTGGCTTTATCCTCGCATCATCACAACAGCAAACTATAGAAGCAGCAAGAGTCGCAGCGGCCGCAGCCATAGCCCAGAGTGCAGCCCCAACAGTTGTCACACCGACTCCAGATCCGGGAACGATATCAGCTCAACAGCAGCCTTCAGAACCTCCTGTTAGTCGGGAGAAAATACCTCTGTGGTGGATTTTGTTACCTACGGCTGTGCTTCTTGGCTTACTATTGTGGGTTTTCCGATCGCGCCTGTGGTCAGCTGGGGCTAAAAATAACACGCCAGATGACAATCCTCATGATTCTGAGGAGAACGACATGATAACAAATAATACAAATCTAAATGAAACTATGAGTGAAAATACGGAAAATATGCTCTTCGATGATAGTCCTATCGGGTCTATGATTTTGGGGGAAGAAGTCGATAATGTGGAATCGTTTGCAACTAATAATATAAGTAATTATTCTGAAATAGAATTTGATGAGCAACTATCCCCCTGGGATATAGAAGCACCAGCATATGTGGTAAATACGCTATACCCTCAATTACCAATTGGATCTGTGGCGATCGCCTCCAGCACTGAGATCAGCACAATCTCTGAACAGCCAGAGGTTGCGGATGTGGTATTTGATGGCGAAAATGGGGAGTTCAACGACTTGAGTGAGTCAGCAGCAGAACAGTCCCAGGTAGAACCACATTTAATTGAGGATACTTTCTCCAATGACAGTAGAGACTCATCTGGCGATTTGGATCTGGAAGCCAGCATCTGGTCTGATATAGAAGCAACTAATGATACTAATTATGATGAAAGCATCTTACCTGCATCGAGTGAACAGATATCAGATGAGGTAATAAATTCACATCCTTTACCCTCAGATATTGCTGAAGATGAGGTAATAAATTCACAGCCTTTACTCTTAGATATTGCTGAAGATGAGGTAATAAATTCACAGCCTTTACTCTCAGATATTGCTGCAGATGAGGTAATAAATCCACATTCTTTACTCCCAGATATTACTGAAGATATATTGAATATAGTAGCTGATGCAGCTGAACCTATAGAGAATGAACCTGTCTCTGATTTGCCAGAGGATACAGACGTGTTTGCAGAAATTGGCACTTTTCTAGGAACAGGTGAGGAAGAATCGACTGACAATCAAGGTAATCCAGATGTTGCTATTGAAGTGCTGAATGCTACTATAGCAGATATCTTGTTTGATCTAGATGGGCAACAGGCAAAATTTGTAGATTTGCCTAATAATAGTGAGAGTAGTATTCTCCTAAAATCCCGGACTCCCAAATGGGCTTATGCTAGTTGGTATATTTCTCCAAGTCAGAAACAAACACTGGAAAATAACAACGTCTCTCAATTATATCTCCGCCTGTATGATGTCACAGATTTGGACTTGAGTGATCAGACTTCCCATCTGGTACAACAGTATGAATGCGACGACATCACTAGCGATCGCTATGTCGCCATTCCGGCAACAGATCATGATTATATCGCAGAGATAGGTTATCTGACCCCAGGTAATCATTGGGAGTTGATCGTCCGTTCCCAAAGGATTAGTGTCGTCAGTCCTCCCCAAGCAGATTTTTGGTTTCTCGCAGATGTTGAATTAATTATCCACGGATCAACACAACCAGGTGCAACAGTAAATATTGGTGGTAAACCCATCAAACTCAAATCAGATGGTACTTTCCACCTGCGGATTCCTTTCCCAGATGACTCAATGAACTATCTAATCACAGCAATTGCTGCTAATGGGGAAGACAGTGCAACTATTGGTAAGAAATTTTCTCAGGAAAATTCAGCAGGCTAAGAAGAGGAAAGGGGACAGGGGAAAAGAGGCAGAATAAAGTGAATAAGTGCAGAGTAATTTCAAATCCCTTGAGTCCCCAGTCCCCAGTCCCTACTCCCTACAATTAAGCAGGTTCAAAATTCATCGCCACACCGTTCATACAGTAGCGCTTACCAGTGGGTGCAGGACCATCATTAAATACATGGCCCAGATGTCCGCCACAGTTGCTGCAATGCACTTCAGTTCTAGTCATAAAAAATGACCGATCTACAGTCACAGCGATCGCACCTTCAATTGGTTGATAAAAGCTCGGCCAGCCAGTACCACTGTTAAACTTGGTGTCAGATGTAAACAGTGCTTGTCCACAGCCACCACAGACAAAAGTCCCCTCATCATATTGCTTATCCAGTGGACTGGTGAAAGCCGGTTCAGTACCGTGTTTGCGTAAGACGCGAAACTGTTCCGGCGTTAAAATTGTCCGCCACTCTTCTTCAGGTTTAGTAATTGCAAACTGGCTTTTAGAAGTTGTCATGTTCTCGGAACCCCGGTTGATATTGCTTGCTAAGAATGTCGTGCCGATGACTGCACTACAATTTAAAAAATAGCGTCTGTTCATGATCTATATCTTATCGTTAACTAATTTTGGCAACAAAACCGTTACAGATCCATTAGTCACCAAAACACAGTTGATACTCTTCTGTAGTAATATCAGGGCTAGTTTTGAGATAATCACCCAGGCGATCGCAAGCATGGTCTAGCAGCTGATCCAGATTTAATGTTTGCAGTTCTATCTCCTCCAGCTTCCACACTTTAATAGTGGCATCCTCACCCCCAGAGACTAGCATTTTACCATCAGGACTGAAACTAACTTGGATATTTCTGAGCAAATTACCCTCACGACTCCAGAGTTTAACTCTCCCATCAGCACTAGCGGAAGCCATTGTCTGTCCATCAGGACTAAAAGTGACATCCAAAACCTCTCTCATACTTACTGGCAAGGTTGATAACAAACGACCGTCTAGACTCCAAAGCTTAACCGTGCCATCATCACTAGCTGAGGCAATAGTATCACCTTCTGGTGAGAAACTAACACTATTTATACTACGGCTATGATCGATAAAATTTGCCAGTAACTTACCGTCACGACTCCAGAGTTTAATAGTATTGTCACTACTAGCAGAAGCCAATATTTGACCATCCGGTGAAAAACTGACACTGCTTACCCAAGAATTATGAGTTAAACGGTGGCGTTCTTGAGTGCCATAAACTGCCTTTTGGAGGATAGTTGCAGTTTGAGATTGGATATTACTAGGGATACCGGGAGTAATTTTTTGTACTTCCCTCCCTGCTTTGAGGCTAGTTAGTAATGCTTCTAACTGCTTATGGGAAAGCAGAAAGTTGTCTGACAAAGAATTTAAAGCTTGTATTTCTCGTAACTGGGCTTTTTGAGTTTGTTGGTAAGCTAAAACAGCTTGAGTAATCATGAAAGTTTCTTGAGTTACTTCAATTTATAGGTTTGTTGTTGTGAATTTAGGTAGGTAAGCAAAAAAAAACAAACTACCTTATAAAAGGTAAACACGCTGGAAATCCTTACTAAGGATTAATGACAAAGGACAAATGACGACCCCCACCAGTTAACTTTATTTCCGCCCACTTACTTGTGCAGTTTTGTACTTATAAAAAACTGCAATATTTATATTTTGCTACATTAATTGGGTAAAAATTACAAGATAATATTACTTGTATAAAGAAATAAATAAAAAAAACGCCAATTTGGCGAGATTTATAGAATTATTTTTGTTAGAGTATTGGTTGTAAAAGACTTGTGGGCTTTGTAGTCCAAGTTTTACTACACTTCAAGAGCATTGACTGCGGTACTAATTGCAATAGTCCTGCTAATTTTGCTCTATGAATTGAAGATTGCTATGAGATTTTCTGTAGTGATCTCAACCTATCCCTTCTTCTCGCAAAAGGGACAAGTAGAATCATAAGTCCTTGTTGATTTACTCCTATCCTTACCTCGTTCAACCATGATATGAACGGGGTATTTTTAATGTTATTTTTGCCAAGCGATTATTTACGAATAAGACACCCCAGACAGGATTAAAAATGTCTGAGATGTGATTGTGCATCAGGGTATTTATTAATGTGAAGTCCAAATTATTTTGGTAGCCCTGCTTGCTTTAAAATAGCGTTAGCTGTGTGGCATGATGGCGGATATGGTCTTCAATAAAACTAGCGATGAAATAATAACTGTGGTCGTAGCCTGTTTGGTAACGTAAGTTGAGAGGCTGATCCACAGAGTTACAAGCTTGCTCAAACAGTTCTGGTAGTAATTGTACAGCTAAATATTGATCCGCAGTTCCTTGGTCAATCAAAATCGGGCTGTGATATCCTAGTTGTTTGACTAATTCACTAGCATCATAATTACGCCACGTTTCTTGATTATTACCTAGATAACGACTCAAAGTCTTTTGACCCCAAGGAGAAAGCATCGATGCAGCAATAGGTGCAAAAGCTGAAACTGATTTATATAGTTGCGGGTTTCGTAAGGCACATACTAGCGCCCCATGTCCTCCCATTGAATGACCAAAAATACCTTGTTTATCAGGTTGTATGGGGAAATTTGCGGCAATTATCGCAGGTAATTCCTGGACTATATAACTATACATTTGGTAATGCTGATGCCAAGGTTCTTCAGTAGCATCCACATAAAAGCCCGCCCCTGTACCAAAATCCCAATCGTCATCTTCACCTGCAATACCTGTGTTGCGGGGGCTAGTGTCTGGTGCGACTAACATCAAGCCGTACTCAGCTGCATAACGCTGCGCCCCAGCCTTAGCCATAAAATTTTCTTCATTACAAGTCAGACCAGAAAGGAAATAGAGGACGGGTACTGGCTTTTGAGTGGCTTGTGGTGGTTGATAGACGGCGAAGCGCATTTCACCGTGACAGGTAGAGGAAAGATGAGAGTAAAAGCAGACTTTGCCGCCAAAGCTTTGATATTCTGAGATCAGATTAAGATTGGTCATGATGATGATTCCATCAAATCATCATTTGCACCTTTGCCTGGATAAAAGCGATCGCTCATAACTTCTACCAAAGAATACAAGCATTGCTGGGGAAAAGTCGAGAATGGCAATTTTGTTTCACCTGATGCTAAATCTTTAGCATTTTTATAGGCTTCTGGAAGTGCTTCTTCTAGGTAAGGCTTCAGACGAGAATTTTCGCTGAGTAACTTGAGAATCTCCCGCCGTTGGACTCGAATAGTTACCAACCAATTACGACTGCGTTTTGCTGATTGAAATTCCCACTTGAGTAAATTCCCAATTAATATGCTGAGGCGATTTCGCAATTCTTGACGTTCCATTCGCCCCAATGATTCAATTTCCTCGATTAAATTGGGTATGTCAAGCTGGTTCCATTGCTGATGACGTAGCAGATGAGATTGTTGCCGTGTCCAAGCGTAAAAGTCAGTTTCATAAAGGTTGGCTTTTAGGTTTGGTGCTGTTTCTCCGGTTTGTGGTGTATGCATTGTTATAATAACCGATTTATAGCGTTTCTCTAAGGTGAATCTTGACCAATTTTCCTGAATTAGAATGTAACTACGCTACGAATTGATTCGCCTTTGTGCATTAAATCAAAAGCTGTATTAATTTCCTCAATCGGCATGACATGAGTAATTAAATCATCTATATTTATTTTTCCATCCATATACCAATCAACAATTTTCGGCACATCTGTACGCCCCCTAGCCCCACCAAATGCTGAACCTTTCCAAACGCGTCCAGTTACTAATTGAAACGGACGAGTTCTGATTTCTTGTCCAGCACCAGCCACACCAATCACTACACTTACGCCCCAACCTTTATGACAGCATTCTAAGGCTTGACGCATGATATTCACATTACCAATACATTCAAAAGTATAATCAGCGCCGCCTTTGGTTAAGTCTACCAAATAAGCAACTAAATCACCCTCAATTTCTTGGGGATTAACAAAGTGAGTCATACCAAACTTTTCTGCTAAAGCGCGTTTACTGGGATTAATATCTACCCCAATAATTATATTCGCTCCTACCAGCCGCGCCCCTTGGATGACGTTCAAGCCAATACCGCCTAAGCCAAAAACCACAACATTTGCGCCTGGTTCTACTTTGGCTGTATTAATAACTGCACCCACACCAGTAGTTACACCACAGCCAATATAACAAACTTTATCAAAGGGGGCATCTGGGCGAATTTTCGCGACGGCAATTTCTGGTAAGACTGTGTAATTAGCAAAGGTAGATGTCCCCATGTAATGATGCAGCATTTCTCCACCAATACTAAAGCGACTCGTACCATCGGGCATGACACCCCGCCCCTGAGTTACGCGAATTGCTTGACAAAGATTGGTTTTCATGATCAGGCAATAGTCACACTGTCGGCATTCTGGGGTATATAGAGGAATAACATGATCTCCTGGTTTGAGGCTAGTCACACCAGCACCAACTTCTACTACTACACCAGCGCCTTCATGTCCTAAAATGGCGGGAAATAAACCTTCGGGGTCATTACCGGACAGGGTGTAAGCATCTGTATGACAAACCCCAGAGGCTTTAATCTCAATTAAAACTTCCCCGGCTCGTGGTGGTGATAATTCCACGGTTTCAATAGTCAACGGCTTACCCGCGCCGTAAGCGACTGCTGCTTTAACTTCCAAAATTAGCCTTCCTGTATAAAAGTTGTATCAATGGGCTGATATGAGTTTATATCGACAAGTGGTTAGAGAAATTTTTTGTTACTTTTTTATAAATTAACTATAAAATTGCAAAATTGCTTTTGCTGATGATATTGGTACATTAGTTACCAAAAGTTTGGGTCTAAAGCCCCGTGCTTACTTCGACAGGTGATACAGTGAGCCTGTCGAACTGCTCAGTAACCATCTAGCACGGCTTTTATGGTAAGATTTAGTCGGTGGGAAGGGTAATCAACCACTTAAAAAACCCAGTTGCCGAAAGGTACAACGCTGAACCTTGAAAATTGAACGGCAGTTGCTTTAATTGGGGAAACCCCAAGACCGCACTGCCTCATCTATGCGGTTCTACTGCATTTTTCTAGACTCCACCTCGCAGTAGGTAAAAGATTTAGAGGAGCTAGACAAACAGTTTTTTGAAACGATATGTTTCAAATCTAAAAAAGAATTTGGAGAAATCCAACTAGGGTAGGGCATACCCAAAGTAGCTTGGGGAGAGTCCCACCTCTGAGTTAGACACGGCAAGGTATCTAGTTTAAGTGGTCTCGTTGAACCAAGAATCCTCGCGCCTTTAGGACGAGGAGTGTCAAAGGCGGCAATCCTCGACGATGATATCGATCCGTCATAATAGACTGATAATTTTGTTAACTCCGACCTTATTATTTTTACAAAGCTTATGAACCCTGCCCTAACTAAAATTGGCGCTCAAATGTCTAACCTGACTGGCGTAAGAGCGATTATGAAGGACATTATCGAAACTTTAAAAGCTGGGGCGGGGCAAGAATTTATCAATTTGAGTGCTGGGAACCCGTTGATTTTGCCAGAGGTAGAACAGTTGTGGCGAGACTGCACGGCTCAATTATTGGCTGGTTCGGAATACGGCGAGGTGGTTTGTCGTTACGGTTCGAGTCAGGGTTATGCTCCGTTGATTGAGGCGATCGCCAATGACTTCAACAAGCGCTATGGTTTAAAGTTAAGCGATCGCAATATTTTAATTACACCAGGCAGTCAAAGCCTCTACTTCTACGCTGCCAATGCCTTCGGCGGGTACACAAATAACGGCGACCTCAAGGAAATTGTTTTACCCCTCAGTCCCGACTATACGGGTTATGGCGGTGTTTGTTTGGTACAAGAATCCCTAAAAGCCTATAAACCAACTTTGGATATTGATGCTGCGGCTCACAGGTTTAAATATCGTCCAGATTTCAGCCAACTATCAATTACAGAAAGCACCGGTTGCGTCATTTTCTCTCGTCCCTGTAACCCCACTGGTAATGTTCTCAGCGACGATGAAGTGAAAAAAATTGCGGCTTTAGCTGCACCTTACAATGTACCTGTGTTGATTGATTCGGCTTATGCGCCTCCTTTCCCGGCGTTGAATTTTACAGAAATGACACCTGTATTTGGTGAAAATATTTTGCACTGCATGAGTTTATCAAAGGTGGGATTACCTGGAGAACGCATCGGTGTCGCTATTGGTGATGAAGGCATCATCCAAGCTTTGGAATGCTTTCAGACAAATTTGTGTATTCATCCCTCACGCTATGGTCAAGCGATCGCCGCTACTGCCATCAACTCTGGTGCTTTAGCTAAAATCGCTGAAGAAGTGATTCGTCCCTTCTACCAGAAGAAGTTTACTGTGCTAGAAGATACTTTAGATACAGCAATGCCCAAGGATTTACCTTGGTTCCTCCATCGCGGTGAAGGAGCTATTTTTGCTTGGTTGTGGCTACAGGATTTACCCATGACTGATTGGGAATTTTACCAGGAACTGAAACAGGTGGGTGTGATTGTTGTCCCTGGAAGTGGGTTTTTCCCTGGTTTGCGGGAAGAATGGCTGCACAAGCACCAATGTTTACGGATTAGTCTGACTGGTACTGATGCGGAAATTGTTACGGGTATGCAACGTTTGGCAAAAGTTGCTGAACAAGTTTATCAGCGTGCTGTTGTGAGCGCATAAGTCATGGAAACGAACCGCCAAGGCGCAAAGGTCGCCAAGAAAGAGATGGAGAAAAAAGGAAAGATAGGGAAAAAGCAGAACAACAATGGTGGTACTAGCCCAAAGTCTTCCCCCCTGCACCCTGCCCCCTGCCCCCCTGCCTCTTCCCCCAGTCCCGATGAATGGTTAGAAATTGGTAAGATTGTCGCCCCTCAAGGGTTGTCTGGGGAGTTGCGGGTTTATCCGGAATCGGATTTTCCCGAACGGTTTGAGGTTCCGGGAACGCGTTGGTTATGGCATCCTGGTGACAAGGAACCCCAACCTGTGGAGTTGTTGTCAGGACGTTATGTGGAAGGTAAAAATTTGTGTGTGATTTCTTTGGCTGGGGTGAAAAATCGCAATGATGCTGAGGCGTTACGCGATTATAAGTTGATGGTTCCCGCAAGCGATCGCCCCCAATTAGGTGAAGATGAATATCATGTCACCGATTTGATCGGGATGTTGGTATTCATGCAAGAATCTGGGGAACTTGTGGGCGAGGTGGTAGATGTCATTCCTGCTGGTAATTTTTTATTGGAAGTCAAACTGCATCAGCAAGATCAAGCTGTGGAGTCAGAAAAATTACCGCCCAAATCACCAAAGCATCTTTTGATACCATTTGTTAAGGCGATCGCTCCCGTGGTAGACATCCAATCTCGTCGCATTGAAATTACTCCTCCCCCTGGGTTGCTAGAACTAGCCGTTGGGTAATGGGGACTGGGGAC